>JBBPIM010000005.1:0-92437 GCA_038040325.1 Candidatus Mayfieldus profundus | reverse complement strand
CGTAGCCGAGGAAGAAGCGGATCGACTGCAGGTCCACCGTCGCCCGCGACATCAGTTGCCCCGTCTGCTGGTGATCGAAGAACTCCAGCTCGAGCATCTGCAGGTGCCGGTAGAACCGCTCGCGCAGATCGAACTCGACCGCGAGCGACACCCTGCCCGCGACGAGGCGGCGTACGAGGGTGAGGCCGAGCCGCAGCACACCGGCTCCCAGGATCACCAGCGCCAGCGGGAGCAGGTCGGGTCGCTGCTGATCCTCGATCGCATTCACCGCCTGCCCGACCAGCCACGGGATCAGCACCGTCATCCCCATCGCCAGCCAGGCGAAGACCAGCGACCCCCACAGCTCGCGGCGGTACGGTCGCAGGAACCCCAGCAGGCGACGGAACGTCTGCATCATCCCTAACTTTACAAAGTGAAGTAAGACCGCCCCCCGCCCGCCATCCGGCCGTGCCCCAATGGTGAGACGCGGCCATGGGGCCATACTTCCCGCATGGGAAGGCCAGCGGCCGGGCTCTGCGACACCTGCAGGCACCAGCGACTCGTCCCCAACACGCGCGGATCGACGTTCTCGCTGTGCGAGCGCTCCCGCACCGACCCTGCCTATCCCCGCTACCCACGGCTGCCGGTCAGGGAATGCCGCGGCTACGAGCGCGAGGATGACCGCTAGGCGACTTGCGCCCGCCGCCGTGCTCACCGCCGTGCTTCTGGCCGCCGGCGGCGCCGCCTGCGCCGGAGACAGCGAGGGCGGCACCGCCGCCACGTCGAGCAGCAAGCGCTGGCGCGCGCTTTCCGACGCCAACCTCTCCCGCACCGAGGTGAGCGCTGCCCGGGTGGGGGGCTCGATCTACGCCGTGGGCGGCTTTCTTCCCTCCACCGAGACGACCGACGCGGTCGAGCGCTACGAGATCGACCGCGACCGCTGGACCCAGCTCGCGCCGATGCCGATCGCGGTGAATCATGCCGCTGCTGCGGCGCTGCGCGGCAAGCTCTACGTGTATGGCGGCTACACCGACAGCAACTTCGGCCCGGTCACCGGCGCTCTCCAGCGCTACGACCCGAAGACGGGCGACTGGTCGCTGCTGCCCGAATCTCCGACGCCCCGCGCGGCGGCCGGCCTGGCGGCGATCCGCGGCAAGCTGTACGCAGTCGGGGGAGCCGCCGGCGGGGGCGCGCGCACCACTCTCGAGGTCTACGACGTCGCATCCGGCGACTGGAAGGCGGCCCCCTCGATGGACGTGCCCCGCGAGCACATTGCCGCGGGCGCCGCGGGCGGCGAGCTCTACGTGTTCGGCGGTCGTGACGGGGGAAAGAACCTGCGCACGGTCGAGGGCTACGACCCGGCCGACCGCAGGTGGACGCGACTGTCGCCGCTGACGACCAAGCGCAGCGGCATCGCCGCCGCCCGTGTGCGGGGCAAGCTCGTCGTCTTCGGGGGCGAGGAGCTGACCCCCGCAGGCACCACGATCAGGCCGGTCGAGCTCTTCGACCCCACGGAGGACCGTTGGCGCCGCCTGCCGGGGATGCGCACGCCGCGCCACGGGCTCGGCGGCGCTTCGCTGGGCCGCCGCGTCTACGCGATCGAGGGCGGTCCCGACCCCGGCTTCGCGTTCTCGGACGCGATCGAGTTCCTCGACGTGCCGCGCCGCATGCTGCGGCGATAGACGCCCAGGAGACCTATTCGACTCGAAAGTGCGTGACCCCGTGAAATCCGGTCGAGGTGCCGTCGTTGCGCGCCAGCGTGATCACCAGCCGGTAGAGCCCCACCGGGAGGCTGTGGTAGTAGATCTCGGGCAGGGTGGCGGGCGAGTACTTCTCGGCCGAGCCGATCCGCTCGGCCAGGGTGCCGTTCGGGCCGGAGTACTGGGGAAGGTCGAATGAGCGGCCCACCACCTTCCCGCTGCCGATCGGGTTGGTCGCGGCCTCCTCTAGCTCGGACTCGTCGACGTCCTCGGGCGTCTTGTTCAGCGAAAAGCGGATGTGCCCCTCGCCCAGCTCCGGCGCCTCGCCGAACTTGGCCGGGGCCAGCTTGAAGTTGTGCACGCGAACCTTGACCACGACCGAGTTGTCCTCCGGTTTGGAGCCGTCGCGCGGCGAGATCACGTCGATGTACGGCTCGCCGGGGACCTCGGTCTCGACGACGTGGCGCTCCGCGCCCTTCATCAGCACCGCGCTTGCGACCGCACCGCCGACGAGCAGGGCCCCAGCCAGGTAGATGAGGTTTCGCGCTCTCATCGGGCACGGAAGGTTACGGACACCTCGGCGCCGCCGGATCGGATAGGTTGAGCCCAGCGCTTGTCCCGAAGAGGCAGAGGAGAGGAGCGATGGACGCCAGCCAGCTGAAGAGGATTGCGATATTCGCCGACGTCCCCGAGGAGGACCTGACGGTGGTGACCACCTTCGCCACCAGCGAGGAGGTGCCGGAGGGGAAGGTGATCGTCAAGGAGGGCGATTTCGCCAACACCTTCATGGCGATCGAGGAGGGAACCGCTGAGGTGACGCGCAACGGTGAAAAGGTCGGCGAGCTCGGAACCGGGGACATCTTCGGGGAGGTCGGGCTGATCGAGAAGGAGAAGCGCACCGCGACCGTCACCGCCACCTCGCGGGTCAAGCTGATCAAGATCGAGAACTGGGAGCTGCAGCGGATGAAGAAGAAGCTCCCGCACGTCTACGAGCAGATCGCCAAGCTCTCCGAAGAGCGCGGCGGGTAGCGGCCCTTCGGGGGCCGATCAGCGGCCGCTTGGCACGACGCCGTATGAAATTGGGTGCTCGAGCCGCTCGGCGGCTCGGTAGAGCTTCGGAATCCGCTGCAAAACGCACGGCGGGCGGATCGGGTTTAGGTCATGCTATTCCGGGGAAGCTGAGGATGGGACACACCGAAGTTCGCGCAGGTTGGACCGCGGACTTCGCATGAGGCCATCGAGCCTCCCCTGCCCAGCCGTGCCCGGTCCTGCACCGGGCACGGCTTCTTTTGCGACGCGCGCCGGTCGAGTTCCGCAGACTCCCATGAGGGTTAGACGACGATGCCGGAGGAGGGACTTGAACCCCCGACACGCGGATTATGATCGCGCGCCCCGAGTCCGGCTGAATCCGCCGGAGTCCGACTTTCGGCTCTGGCACGCGGAGTAGGGGGGCGGCGGTTCGGCCCGGGTCCGTCCGGTTCGGCATGGGTCCGTTCTCACTCCGTTCTCAGCCCTACGATGCGACCCGTGACCGGGGTTTCCGCCATCACCATTACCGGGGTCGAACCCGCGTTCTTTTTCGGAGCCGGAGGTCTCGTAATCGCTGCTATTGGGCTGGGTATCACCATCGCCCGGCACCGTGACGAGCGGCGCGAGCGGCGCGCCCGCGCCCGCTTCCGCGTCACCCTGACGCCGCACCCTGGCAGGGCTAACTGGGGAGGGCTGATCCTGACCGAAGGGAACGTGATGAACGTCCGGGTGGTTGTCGGGATCAAGAACGTGGGCGACCGCGCCGCTGGGGCCACCCTCGTCAATGTCCTGGTGCCGGACCACCTGGAATCCGTGCGTTGGTGCGGCCCCAACGGAGAGGACCACCCGGACGGCCCAGGCTCCACGGCGCCAGCGTCGGGGTGGGACGTGCTGAAGGACGGCGAACGGGACTACCCGGCGAAATACCTCTCTCGGACGATCCCGGAGGTGGGCATCAAGCCGCACTACGCGCTCTACTTCACGTTCCACGTCAACGTCCCGGACCCCGGACAGGGCGAGGCGCGGGTGCCGGTACGGGCGAAGGTGCAGGCGGACGAGATTCCCGAGGACGTGGACGAGTACGTGGAGGAGCTGGTGGTGCGGGTGGCGCGCACCGAATCCTGAAACCCGGGTGTCCGTTTTTGGGTTGCTAGAGCCGTTTCCGCCGATTCACCCGACCCGCACGCCGGACGTAGCATCGAGTTAAGAACTCGATGCCGAGATTCAGCGGGACAGAACCGGGCGCAGGCGCCGCAGCTTTCCGAGAGGCCGCGAGACGGTCGCAGGTCGACAAGGCCGCCAGGACCGTCATAGGACCCCCTCCGACGATCCCCGGCGAGTCCGCGGTCCGGAAGGGACCGGCCGCACCCCTGCAGACCATCGGCGCCGACGGCGTTCCCCGCCCGGCCCGCGACGTGCACGAGTTTCAACTCCAGGTCGGGGCGATAATCGCGGCGTTCGAGAGCCACGAGCAGCGTCCGCCAGAGCCTCGGGATTCAGAGTTCTGGCGGGCCTATCGGCAGCTCCTGGAGGACTATTTCGCCGGGGCCGGAACCGAGTTCGAGCCGGTCAAGCCGTGACCGTCGCCACTGAGGAAAGGGACTCCGAGGGCGTCGCGACGTCCCAGCTCGCCAAGATCGACCGCGCGCTCGCCGAAACAAAGACTCGCCTCTCCCGCGCCCGCTTCGCGGCCCGGCACGAGATCGAGACGGCGGCCGACGTGGCGCGACCGCTCGACCAGTACGGGCACGCCGTCGCGGTGAAGCGGCGCGCCCCCGACCCCGAGGAGGCCCGACGCCTCACCCTGGAGCTCCTCGAACGGGTCGAGACCGAGGGGCTGCTCCTGGAAGTCGCGCGCTCCCACGGTCGCGGCCTTCTGTTCGCCCGCGATCCCCGCGTTCAAGTGGAACTCGCCGACGCGGAGCGCGCCAAAACCGAAATCGTGAATCGTCGGCGAGACTTCCTCACCGAACATGGCGACGCCCTCAAGGCCGAGGCCGACGCCTCCGACATGCGCGAGATGCGCGACGCCCTCGCCAGCGACGACCCCGCGCGGGTCCGCGAGGCACTCGCGACGGGATGAGCTTCGCCGTTGCGACGGCGGCGGGGACCTCCCGCGACGGCCGCGGGCATCCTCTCTTCACCTCCCGCCCCGTCGCCGGGGGGTAGCCATGCCGCCGCGCCCGGGGGAGAAGCTACTCGGCGCCTGGAGTCCGCCCGACTTCGCCGAGGCGATCCGCAAGGCGGCACGGGCCGAGGGACTGAGTCTCAGCGAATACCTCCGCCGGGCCCTAGTCCGCGAGGCCCTCGACCCCTCGCCGGTCGCGAAGGCCCGCCGCGACGCGATCGACCGCCTCGGGGAAAGCACCCGCCGCGACCGTGCCGACGATCCGATCGAGACCCTGCGGAAGCAGCGCGAGCGACACGCCGGGCGCCGCGCGATCGAGGGCGAGTTTTCGGAGTGACGCTGGACCCGCGACAGACGCGGGCCGCCGAACTGATCGGCGCGCAGGGACGGGCGCAGAAAGAAGCGGCCGAGGAGTGCGGGGTTGACGTGCGGACCGTGCGCCGCTGGGCGGAGAGGCCCGAGTTCCAAGACCTCGTCAGGGAGAGGCGCGAGGCGAAACTCGAATCGTCCCCGTCAGCGCGGGCCGTCCTGGAGTCCGCCCTGAACTCGACCTCCCGCGACGGATCCCCCGACTGGGCGACGCGGCTACGCGCGGCCGAACTTCTGATCCGCGGCGGCGACACCACGTCCGGCTACTCGCCCGCGGTCCGCGAGACGAAAATCTACGTTGCCGCTGAGGAATGACGACGACGGTTTCCGCCCCGTCGAGTTTGCGAGATCGCGTCGAGAGGGCGCTAGACGAGACCGATCCTCGCTGCGGGGTGGCGATCGTCGGCCCCGCCCCCGAACACCGCGTCCTGGCGCACCGGGATCCGCTGCCGGGTGGCGGCGCGGTCCTGATCGTCCTTGACGTCCTTGAGAACGGCGAGTCCCCCCAACCCCCCGGCCGTATCCGCGCCGACGCCCGCGCGTGACGACGGCGACCGCGACCCGGACCCGGCGACGCCGCCGCTGGACCTGTAAGGGATGCGAGGTCGAGGTCCGCAACCTCGACGGCGAGCCGATCCCCGTCCCCGCAGGGTGGCGAAAGGGGCGCTGCGTCGCGTGCCTCCGCCTGGACGCGGCGCAGCGGGGCGGGAACGCGGCCGTCCTGCGCCTCGAACTCTTGCGCGGTACCCCGCTGCGTCAAGCCGCGAAGATCGCCGGGGTTGCAATAGCGTCGGCGCATCCGTTGCGGGCCGGAATGATCCGCCGGGGGGAACTGGAGGCGCCCGTCAAGGCGAAACCGATCCGGAAGCCGCGTCGCGCCCCCGCGGCCGAGAGGGCAGCGGCGGTCCTGCGGGCCGATCCAACCCTCTCGAATGGCTCCGTCGCCGCAAGGGCGGACGCGTCCGCGAACACCGCGCGCCGCGTGCGGCTGCGTCTCAGCCTCCCGAAAGTTCCGGCGTCGGGCCGGGGGCAGGCCCTCCGCGTTGAGGCCGCCCTCCGCGCGGATCCGACTCTCAGCGATCACGACCTCGCCTGCCAGTTCGGCGCCGCACCGCAGACGGTGCGGAAGGCCCGGGATCGCCTCGGGATCGCCGCGACCTCGGCATAAACGGCCGTTCTCGGATCATGGCGTCTCGCGCCCTGCCCCCCGCGGACGGGTGATCTGTCGAATCCGGCGAGAACGGCCGCCTTCCACGCCTACGAGACACCCTCTAACGGGCGTCTCGCGGCCGCTGCGAAGGCAAGCCCGCTTGGCGATCTAGCCCGGAACGGGCACGGTCTTCCATAGCGGCCGTCGGGCACGTAGGTCTTGCGAAACCGCTTGCCGTAGGTGATCTTCACGCGGGTGTACAAGAGGCGTTCCCCACACTGGTCCACGCGCCGGAAACGGACTCTCCCTCTAGTCGGGCCAATGCCGGAGTCTGGGTCTCCGATAAATCCAGCCACGAACAGCCGACCGATTCCGACGGCGGGTCCATTGCCCCATGAGCGCCAGCGAATCTTGTTGATAACTCCCTTTGCACCGATGGCAAGCCACCGGGGTCGGACCAGGCATTTCTCTACGCCGTTGCGATACACGGGGACACAGGGCGACTTGTTTGTCCCACGCTCGGTCCGGTCAGTGGTCTGGGCCGGGTGCGCGTGGACGATCGCGATCACCACCCAAAGGGCCGCTGCCAGGGCAAGGCACTGCCAGACGCGGGCACGGGACACCTCCACAGTCCAACCCTAAATCGAACCCGCCACTGGGGCAAGGCCGTCGGGCGATTGTCACACGGGGCCGAGTTCGAGGTTCAGTGGGTCCCGAGTCGGACCGCGTCTCGCGCCAGGCTCCGGACACCCCGCGGAGGTGCGGACGACGAGCGTTCGAGCATCGGTAGTAGGGTCGGCCTCGATGCGGTTCCTGCTGGGCCTGTTCGGCGTTGCCCTACTTGTCATCGGCGTCTCACTCACGGAGACGGGTAGCGAATCGGCTCGGGCAGCCGATCGCGACTGTTCGGACTTCTCGAACCAGGCTGCTGCCCAGTCCTACTTCATCTCCAAGGGCGGCCCGAGCAGCGACCCCGACCGGCTGGACGCCGACGGCGACGGGGTGGCTTGCGAGGACCTGCCCTGCCCGTGCATGACCGGCGGCGAGGGCGGCGGAGGTGGTGGGGGCAAGCCGAACAAACCGCGAGCGCAGCGGATCAGGGCCAAGGTCACCGACGTGACCGACGGCGACACGCTGAAGGTCCGCGCGTTCGGCGCGAAGCGGGATCGCTACGACGTGCGGCTGATCGGGATCGACACACCCGAGAAGTTCGGCGGCCTGGAGTGTGGGGCGAGGAAGGCATCGGCCTCGATGCAGAACCTCGCTCCGGGTGGCACTCGCGTGAAGCTGACGACCGACCCCTCGCAGGACACCTTCGACCGTTACGGCCGCCTACTCGCCTACGTGAACCGGCGCCGGGACGGCCGCGACCTCGGCCGGGCGCAGATCGCCTCCGGCTGGGCAAAAGTGTACGTCTACGGGGGCAACCCGTTCCAGCGCGTCCGATCCTTCCGCCACGCCGCGAGGGCGGCCCGGAACGCCGACCGCGGCGTCTGGGACCTCTGCGGCGGCGACTTTCACGAGCCGATCTAAGGGCGTCCCGTTTGGACCGACGGAGCGAGGAGATTCAGCGGCGCTTCGAGTGGCCGATGGTGATCGCGGCCCTGCTTGTCCTCCCGACTCTGGTCATCGAGGAATCCAACCTCGCCGACCCCTGGCCAGCGATCGCCGAAGCTCTGAACTGGACAATCTGGCTCGCCTTCCTGACGGAGTTCATCGTGATGATGGTCGTAGTCCCGCGTCGGCGCGAATGGCTTCGCAAGCACCCGATCGACATTGCGGTCGTCTTCCTCACTCCTCCATTCGCACCGGCGGCAATGCAAGCTGGACGAGTTCTCCGAATCTTCCGCCTGATCCCCTTGCTGCGGCTATTCAGCGTCCGGGGTTTGCTGTCTCTGGAGGGGATTCGATACGCGGCTCTGGTCGCCGCTGGGACGGTCCTGATCGGGGGAGCGGTCTTCGCCGAGGTCGAGACGGAGCAGAACTTGACAACCTGGGACGGGATCTGGTGGGCCGCCACGACAGTCACCACTGTCGGCTACGGCGATATATCGCCGACGACGGACGAGGGGCGAGCGATCGCCATGACCATCATGTTCGCCGGTATCGGCTTCGTCGCTCTGCTCACCGCCTTCATCGCAGATCGGTTCATCCACCAGCAGCAGAAAACCCAGGCTACCGAGGAGGAGGTCGTGGCGGTCGAGGACCAGATCCTCACCGAGCTACGCGAAATCCGAGAGCGGATAGAGCACCTAGAACGGCGGTGACTGGAAGGAGTCTCGTATGCCGGAGTTCGAGTACACGCTGGACGTCTTGACCTCGGGAGTGAGCCGGAGCAGGGTGGGCCTCGACTCCCTTAATGCTTCATTGGAGCGGCACGGCACCGAAGGATGGGAGCTGGTGACGATCGCTCTCGAAGCGAAGTTGAAAGGCAATGATGAGGATGGGCACTTGCTGATCTTCAAACGCGTGAAGACATAAGCCCAAGACCGTGGGCCGCACGGAGGCAACTACATCAGCCGTCGCCTCAGCACTCGTCACGGTTCTGCTGGGCATCATCGCGTATGGCCTCGGAGCGGGCGAGACCGCACTGTTTGTCGGCTTGGCCGCGGCCCCGGTGGTCATGCTTGTGGTCTACCGGCGGCTCCACCGGAGGCCACGGCCCTAGTTCCACGACCTTCTAGCAATCAGAGCTCGGGCAGGTTAGAGTCGGTCAAGGGTATTCGGACCCGGAGGTGAAGCAATGCGGACCACGAGTTCTCGCGTCGTCATCGCCAGTCTTGCTGCGGTCCTGTTCGCCTCGGTCGGCACCGTCGGCTGCGGCGATGACGACGGTGACAAAAGCGCCGAGGAAGCCGCGGCGCGGCAGCGGGTGATAGAGCGGCAGCTTGCGGAGCAGCAGCGGCAAGCGAAACGGGCACTCCGCCAGGCGAAGCAGGAAGCAGCCGCGGCCCGCCGTCAGGCGGAGCAGGCTCGACAGGCGGCGGAGCGCGCCCAAGCGCAAGCGTCCTCGGCGCCACCTGCTCCCGCCCCTGCACCCGAGGCCGAACCTACGCCCGCACCCTCCTCTAGCTGTGATCCCAGCTACTCGGGATGCGTCCCGACGTACCCGCCTGATGTCGATTGCGCTGATGTGGGAGGGCCGGTCCAGGTCTACGGCTCAGATCCGCATGGGCTGGACGCCGATGGAGATGGGAGCGCCTGCGAGACCTAATGGGACGCATCGTTCTTGCGGCAGTAATCGCGGTGGCGCTGGTGATCGGCGGGTGTGGTGGCTCGGACGAAGGATCCGAAAATGCCCCGCGGGGAAGTTGGGCCGTCACGGAATCGCTGCTTGCCGACTCGCCGGGGTGGAACGCCCGGCTCGCGCACGAGGCCCGGCTCGCCGCAGAGGCCAAGGGCGGGACGGCCAAGGAGGGCGAAGAGTGCTGGCTCGGGCAGACGCTCCCCGGCAAATGGCCGAGGGGTTGCGAGGTCTATGCGGAGTTCGAACGGGCACACGGCATCGTCAAGAGCGGCTACCAGGATTTGAATCGTCCGATCGAACCGAAGCCGAAGAAGCCGAAACCGGCAGGCGGCGGCGGCTTTACCGGCGTTCACGCGGAGAACTACGAGATAGCCAAGGTCGCCTGCGGCCAACCCCCCAAGGCCCAAGCGGCCCGAGACCTCGGCTTGCCTGAGTCGGCGGACGAGTTCGCGATTGCCGAGGAGTACGCGAGCGCATACCAGCCAGCCTTTCAGCAGGCGAACTTCGAGGGCTGTCTGGACGGCCTCCTCGGCAAGTAGCCCGCCCTACCCTTCAACGTACGCCGCGGCCCAGTCCGGATCCGCGTCGCGGTGCCGCTCGAACTCCCGAAACGTCTCCTCGGCGACCGTCTCGGCGTCTCTGGTCCGCCCGGAGGTGACCAGGTCCGCCCAGCCCGCGATCGCCGCGTCAAAAGCGTCCGAGGCGCGCCGGTACGCGGCCACCTCGGCCAACACTTCACTTGCTCCTTGGGTCACTCCGAGGGGATGCTACGGGGACCGATCCGCGGTCCGCGGAGGCCGAAAGATGTACCCCGAAAAGCACCTCCAACTTTGCAACGAAACGTAGACTCAAACTAGGACCATGCAGGGCAGCCTCGGAATCAAACAACTGAAGTTGACTGTGCTTCCCGAGGTCGAGGAGGCCGTCGAGCGGGTAGCCACCGAGCAGGGATGGTCGAAGGTCGACGTCCTGCGCGAGGCAATCTGTGTGTACGTCAGGATGCCGAACGACCTCTCCCCGCGGGGCGGCTACTGGTCGCGTGGAGGCGGGGCTCGACCGCTCACGAGGTCGGGGGATCCCGAATGAAGGCGACGCGCAAGACCGGACGGTCGGCCCTCGACGCGCCGAGTCGCTGGAGTTCGCGTCCGAGGCGCTGGGACCCGACGCCCGAGGAGTTCTTCGCGCATCCCGAGCGGTGGCCGTACCGGTACAGCGACGGGACAACCGGCGCGTACATCCGCTGGGACCGCTGGGGTGCCGACGCCGCCGACGGCCGTTACCAGTGCGGGGTGAGGAAGGTTTTCTCTGACGATCCCGACCTGGACCAGTTGGCCGCGAGGGGGTGGCGACCCGACTAGGCGCGAAGAGGGCCGACCTCTCGGTCGGCCCCGAAGTGCGGGTGAACGCACCATGAACGAAACAGCTACACGACATTCTACGGCCGGCGCCAAGCGAAATCCGACGATCCCGGAGCGGATCCGCGACCTGGCGATCATGCGCTCGGCGGCGCTGATCTGGGACGGCGAGCACGCCTACGCGATCGTGCAGACCCCCGACCACGTCCGCTGCCTCCCTGTCGGGTCGAAGGCGTTCCGGAGGTGGGTCCAGCACGAGGTCCGGAGGCAGGACATGAAGCCGCCTTCCCGCGAGTCCCTCAAGACCGCCGAGCTGGCGATTGAGGCCAAGGCCGAGGAGGACGGCGGCGTCCAGCCGACGCCGTCGATTCGCGTGGCGGGGCGGGACGGTGAGATTTATTTAGACCTCGGCGACGACGACTGGACCTGCGTCCACGTAACCGCCGACGGCTGGGTGGTCGAGAAGCACCCAGTGGACGGCCCCTACATGTACAGGCCGCCGAGGATGGCCGCCCTCCCCGTACCCGAGCGGGACGGAGACATCGGCGAGCTGTGGCGTTTCGTGAACGTGGCGGGCAAGGCCGAGCGGATGCTGCTGGTCGCCGCGATGGTGCAGATGTTCTGGCCGCGTGGACCGTTCCCCGTGGTGGCCGTCTTCGGGGAGCAGGGCAGCGCCAAGACCACGACTCAGGAGATGGTCAAGTCGCTAGTGGACCCGTCCCGACCGGCGCCGGACAAGCACGCGCTGACCAGCCTTCGCAAGCCGCCGCGCGACGAGCGGGACATCACCGCGGCCGCGTACGGCGCGCGGGTGATCGGATTCGACAACGTCTCCTACCTGGACGAGTGGCTCTCCGACGCGATCTGCCGCCTCTCGACCGGCGCCGATCTGGGCGGTCGCGAACTGTTCTCGGACTTCGATGAGGCGATCATCTCCGCGGTGCGACCCGTGATGCTCAACGGCATCCCCGAGGTGGTCGGCCGGTCCGACCTCGCCGACCGCACGATCAAGATCGAGGGGTCTCCTCCCGAGAAGCGGAAAGAGGAGGCAAAGCTCTGGCGGGAGTTCTCGGAGGCCCGGCCGAGGCTGCTCGGCGCGCTGCTCGACCTCCTGGTCATCGCGCTTCGCCGCTACGACGACGTCCAGGTGTCGCCGGAGTGGCCGGACGTCAGGATGGCCGACTTTGCACGCCTCGGCGAGGCGATCGGCCCGGCCCTCGGCCTGGAGGCGGGGGGATTCACGCGGATCTACCACGCCAACCGCAGCGAGGCCGCGCGCGAGGTGGCGGAGCTGGACTCGCTAACCCCGCGGCTTGAAGAACTCCTCGCGGCACGAGGTGAACGCTGGGAAGGGTCGGTCGGCGAGCTGCTCGACGCGCTCAAGGAGGGCCAGACCGGGCTCCTCTCCGGAAAAGGCTGGTGGTCATCGGCGAAGGCGCTTCAGACGCACCTCGTCCGGCAGGTCGCGCCGCTGCGCGCGGTCGGGATCCAGGTCGAGAAAAAGGGACGTAGCCGCTCCCCGATCAGCAACAAGCCGCGCACGCTCTACACCGTCGTCCGAAGCGCGCGGGCGCCGGACGGGTGAGCCGTGCTACGTGTGCTGGGTGGCGGTGAACGTGGCACAGACGCAGCACACCTAAAAACGGCTTCAGAGCGCCGTTTGGGGGATTTGGACGGCCTAGCGTGCTACGTGTGCTACGTCTGACCCCCCTTCCGTACCTCTGATCCTCAAAGCGAAGAGGGGGAATGGGACAGGTGACACATAGGGCAGGAACCCAGCACACGTAGCACACGCAGCACAGCAACACCCTCACACCTCTCCCCATTTAGAGCGGTTTCCGGCTGGGGTACGGGATGCGCGGTCTGGGGGTGCGTTGTCTATCCCGTGCGAAGGTCGAGAAGACACTTCGCGGACGTGTGGCCGGTCTCTTCCGCCCTCTGAGTCGCGGCGTCCCGCGTAGGACCGCCATTCAAGCGGCCGGGGTCGGCCGTCCAGGGTGTCCGCCCGGCCGCCGGGGAGTGCGAAGAGACGCCGGTAATCTCAGGCGTGGAGAGCGATCCGCACGACCTGACTCTCAGCATCCCGCCCGAGCTGGTCGAGGCGATCGCCGTCCGCGTGGCCGAGCTGCTGGCCGAGCGCCTGGAACCGCCCGCGGATCCCTACCTGGACGCCGACGCCGCGGCCGAGTACCTCGCCGCGCCGCGCTCGCGCGTCTACGAGCTGGTCGAGCGCCGCAGGCTGCGCCCGCATCGGGACGGGCGGCGGCTGCTGTTCCGACGCGCCGACCTGGACGCCGCGCTGACGCAGCCGGAGGGGTCCGGGTGAGTTCTCAGGGCGTTCTCAACCGTGCCCGGGAGCGGACGCGGAATCCGCAAGTCGGTAGCGCGGATATGCTCGGCGCCGATGCTGGAGGCGCTGACGCTGTAGCGGCCGGGGCGCGCCGTGCCCCTGAGCCGCGACCCCGCGAAGCGCGGGCGCCAGCTCGCCAACCTCGTCCCCGGCGCCCGGACGGCGCCGCCGCCGCAGTTCGCGGAGCTGTGCGGCGCGGTGGGCGGTAGGATGGTCGGGACCAAACAAGTGGGGCCGCGGCGCGCGAACGCCCGGCCCCGTGGCACCGGAGGGTCTAGCTCCGGCGCGATCCGGAGGCTACCCGCCTCCTCCTCGCCCCGAACATCGCCCCTCCGGCGCCCCGACCGGAGGAGGTAAAGCATGGCGGCGAAGATGGAGAGGACGCGGCACCCCGGCATCTACAAGCGAGGGGGCCGGTACGTGGTCCGCTACCGGGCGGGCGGTAAGAACCGCGCCGAGTCGGCCCGCACGCTGGAGGAGGCGTTGCGGATCAAGCGGGGCCGCGAGGCCGAGCGCGACCGCGGCGAGTTCCAGCCGGAGTCCCGCGAGGCGTTCCGCACCTTCGCGGAGGAGTGGGTCGAGCGGTACCGCGGCAACGGGCGGAGGGGCTTCACGGACGAGACCCGGGCCGATTACCGGCGCGACCTGGAGACCTACGCTTACCCGTTCTTTGCGGATCGGCTGGACCGGACGCTCGGGCGGATAACCCCGCGGGACGTGGACCGATGGATCGCCTGGCTCTGCGAGCGGCCGAACGGCCGCGGCGGGACGCTCTCGGACGCGAGCGTGCGGCGGATCGCCTCCGCGGTCCGGGCCTGCCTCGCCACCGCGCGGCGCGAGGGTCTGATCCGGCACAACCCCGCGGACGGGGCCGTGCTGCCCCGACGCGAGGAGGTCGAGGACGTCGAGGGGGACCCGGAGTCCCACGCTCGGGTGTTCACGCGGGAGCAGCTCGACGCGACCCTCCGCGTGGTCCACAAGCGGCACCGACCGATGCTCACGCTGCTGGCCGGGACCGGCCTGCGGTGGGGGGAGGCGGTCGCGCTGCGCCGCGGGGACTTCACCCTGGACGGCTCCCGGCCGGTGGTCCGGGTGCGGCGCGCGTGGTCGGAAAAGGGGCGCCGATTCAAGACCCCGAAGTCGCGCCACGGGAGCCGGGACGTTCGGCTCTCCCCGGAGCTGGTCCGCGTGATGCGAGCGCACCTGGCGGCGCTGCCGCCCGGCGACCCTGACGGGCTGGCCTTCCCGTCGCGGACCGGAACGCCGCTCGCCTACCCGAACACGCTCCGCCGGGTCCTGCGCCCGGCGGTGGAGGAGGCGGGCGCGGCGTGGGCGACGTTCCACACCTTCCGCCACACCCTAGCCTCGCTGCACATCGCCCGCGGGACGAACATCCTCCAGCTCTCGCGGCTGCTCGGGCATCACTCGCCCGACTTCACGCTCCGGGTGTACGCGCACCTGCTCCCCGGCGAGGACGCCGACCCGCTCGACCTGGAGGCCGAGCTTGCCACGGAACCCGCCGAGGAGCTGGGGCTGGCCGTCCTCGCTTAGAAGGAGGCGACCCGCGGCCTGCGCGCGGCCGTGATCTTTTCGGCGGCGATCACGTCAGTTCCCTGGAAGTTCGCCCAGGGAAGGGTGATCACGGCAGCGGTTGCCCGCAAGTCGGCAATGGTGGCGAGATGCTGGTCCGCCTCCTGCTCCGACATGGGGGGGCTGACGCGGACGTGGTCGCGGTCGGTACCGCGGAGGGTGACTCGTACTTGAAACATCCGTACTCCTCGAATAGTGGTTTTGGGTGTGTCGCCTCCGGCTCGTGTTCCACGGGGGTCAGCCCGCCACCGAAGGCACTCTCATTCTGAGAACTCCCGCGGACAGCACTTTGCGCGCCGGTCGCTCGACGTGACTAGGGCCGAGCGACCGGCGCGCGAGAAATCACACACAACCCAACGGGAGGTTTCTACCCCACACGTTCGGACGGAACCGCCGACAGACGAGCCCGGACAGCCGTATGCTCGGTCCCGTGGGAGAGGGAGGTTTCCGAGTCGGTCTCGCAATAGGTGCGCTCGTGGCCGCCGTGGTCGGGCTCGGCCTCGCCCTGATCCTGACCACCGGCGGCGACGATTCCGAGACGACCACGACCGAGACGGGAACGCAGATCGAGATAGGCACGGGGACCGAGACCGAGACCGAGACGGTGACGACCACCATACCTCCGCAGGACGTGGCCGAGATCCGGTCTCCCACCGGGAACATCGTCTGCCGCGTCGCGTCCGAGGAGGCGCGTTGCGCGATCCTGGAGTTCGCATATGCCCCGCCCCCGAAGCCCGCGAGCTGCGACCTGCCCGGGTGGGGCCACACTCTCGGCGTCGGGACGGTCGGGGAGGGCGCGTTCGTCTGCTCCGGCAATCCCCCGGCGTCCCTTCAATCGAAGGTGCTGCGGTACGGGTACGTGCTGCGGCTCGGCCCGTTCGAGTGCGACAGCTCCTCGCTGGCGCTGCTCTGCGAGAACCGCGAGACCGGCCACGGCTTCCTCGTCTCTCGGGACCGATACCGGACCTACTAGCCGCGGCCCCGTTCTCACTCTGTTCCTCAAACGAAACCGCGGTGTCGGCCCGGGGCGCTGTTTTCGGCTCTGTAGAGCGATGCCGGAGGAGGGACTCGAACCCCCGACACGCGGATTATGATTCCGCTGCTCTAACCAGCTGAGCTACTCCGGCGGGGATGGTCAATCGTAGCGGCGGGTCATGCGCTTCCAGGCGGCGCCCGGACTAGCCTTGACGCGCATGGACGCAGACCTCGACCAAGCCGGTGGCGGGTGACCCTGCTCGCCGTTCCCAACTACTCCGAGGGCCGCGACCCGGGGGTGATCGCCGAGCTGCGCTCGGAGCTGGACAAGGACCGGGGGGTCCTCGACCGCCACTCCGACACCGAGCACAATCGCACGGTCTTCACCGTGGCCGGCGACGGGCGGGACCTGGCCGATCTGCTCGCATCCAGCGCGGAGGTGGCGCTGCGGCGGATCGACATGAGCCGCCACCGCGGCCTGCACCCCTGCATCGGCGCGCTCGACGTGTGCCCGCTCGTCTGGCTGAGCGAGGAGGGCCGCGAAAAGGCAACCGCTCAAGCCCGCGCAGTGGCCGAGGGGATCGCCGCCCTCGGCGTGCCGGTCTTTCTCTACGGCGAGCTCGCCTCGTCGGACGAGCGCCGTGAGCGCGCCTTCTTTCGCGAGGGCGGCATCGACGCCCTGCGCGGGCGCATGGGCGCGGGCGAGTTGATGCCCGACCTCGGTCCGGCGGCGCCGCACCCAACCGGTGGAGCCACCCTCGTCACCGCGCGCCCTCCGCTCGCCGCCTTCAACGTCGAGCTGGACAGGCCCGATGCCGCGATCGCGCAACGGGTCGCCGCGAGGGTGCGCGAGTCAGGCGGTGGACTGCCCGGCGTACGAGCGATCGGGCTCCCGCTGGAGGGCCGCTCGCAGGTCTCGACCAACATCGGTGACCCGATTGCCGTGCCGTTGCGGGAGGTGGTCGCCAAGGTCGCCGAGCTGGCCGCGTCGGAGGGGGCAAGGCCGGTCGAGGCGGAGATCGTGGGCCTGATTCCGCAGGCGGCGCTGATCGGATTCCCGCCGGGGTTGCCGATCCGCGCCTTCGACCCCGACCGGCACGTGATCGAGCGGCGCGTCGGCGGCGGCCGCCGGTCGTCCTCGCGTTAGGCTCACGACATGGCCCAGACGAAGAAGCGCCGACGGCGCAAACACCGCGGCACCCAGGGCGGGAGCATCGACCGCAAGCGCACCGCCCGGCCGCGCAGCCGCCAGGAGGCCAAGGCCCGCGCCCGCGCCCGCCCTGGCGCGCGCTTCGAGCGCCCGCCGACCTGGCGCAGTGCCACCAACCGCGGAATCGTCGCGGCGGGCCTGTTCGTGGTGCTGCTGCTGCTCGCCTTTCGGCGGCCGGTCGCCCAGGCCCTCGCCTTCGGCGTCTTCATGCTCGCCTTCTACATCCCGATGGGCTACTTCATCGACAGCATGATCTGGCGCCGTCGCCAGCGATCGAAGATGCGCTGATGGACGTTCGCATGTTCACCGTCGGCCCGGTGGCCGAGAACTGCTTTCTGTTCCGGCGCGATGACGCCGACCGCGCGCTGATCGTCGACCCCGGCGACGAGGCCGAGCGCATTCTCAAGCCGGTCGAGGAGCTGGGCCTGACGGTGGACGCGATTCTGGTCACGCACTGCCACTTCGACCACATCGGCGCCGTCGCCCCGGTTGCGAAGGCGACCGGGGCCCCTGTCTACTGCCCCGAGATCGAGGTGCCGGTGCTGGCCGACATCATGTCCTTCGTCCCCTTCGCGGGGTTCGGCCCGTTCGAGAGCTATGACGCCGACGAGACGGTGGCAGGGGGCGAGACCCTGGAGCTGGCGGGCCTCGATATTGACGTCATCTACACCCCCGGGCACAGCCCCGGTCACGTCACCTACTCGGTCCGCGACGAGGTGGCGCTTTTCTCCGGCGACGTGCTTTTCCAGGGCTCGGTCGGGCGCACCGATCTGCCCGGCGGTGACTCCGGGACGCTGCTGGATTCGATCCGAACTCTCGTCGACGGCCATCCACCCGAGACGACGGTCTATCCGGGGCACATGGGCGTCACTACGCTGGGCGCCGAGCGCGCCGGCAACCCCTTTCTGGCCGAGCTGGCGTCGTAGGCGCGTGCGAGCATCGATTCCGTGAGCGGCCGCTTCCAGGCCCCCAGGGGGACCTTCGACGTCCTGCCCGCCGACGCGAAGGCGCGGTCGCGGGTGGAGGACACCGCCCGCTCGATCTTCGACCGCGCCGGCTACGGGCGGATCGAGACCCCCGCCTTCGAGGACACCGAGCTGTTCGAGCGCGGGGTGGGGCAGTCCACCGACATCGTCAACAAGGAGATGTTCACCTTCGAGGACCAGGGCGGGCGCAGCATCACGCTGCGGCCCGAGGGGACGGCGCCGATCTGCCGTGCCTACGTCGAGCACGGCATGCACAAGCTGCCCCAGCCCCTGAAGCTCTGGTACCTGGGGCCGTTCTTCCGCCACGAGCGCCCCCAGGCCGGCCGCTTCCGGCAGTTCAACCAGATCGGCGCCGAGGCGATCGGCACCGACAGCCCGCTCGCCGACGCAGAGCTGATCATGCTGCTCGACGACCTGCTGCGCGAACTGGCTGTGCCGGAGGTCGAGCTGCGGCTCGGCAGCCTTGGCTCGCAGGCGTCGCGCGCGAACTACCTCGACGAGCTGAAGGCCTACCTGCGCGAGCACGAGGGTGAACTCGCCAAGGAGGTGCGCGAGCGGATCGACCTCAATCCGCTGCGCGCGTTCGACTCCGACCACGAGGGGACCCGCGCCGTGATGGCCGCCGCGCCGAAGCTGCTCGACCGCCTCGAGCCGGCGGACGCCGAGCATTTCGATCAGGTTCGCTCGCTGCTCGACACGGCAGGAATCGAGTACGCGCTCGACCCGACCCTGGTCCGCGGCCTCGACTACTACACGCGCACCATCTTCTCCTTCGTCTGCGACCGGCTGGGGGCGCAGTCGGAGCTGGGAGGCGGGGGCCGCTACGACGGCCTGGTCGAGCAGCTCGGCGGGCCGCCCACCGCCGCCGTGGGCTGGGCGGCGGGGATCGAGCGCATCCTGCTGGCGCTCGGCGAGGCGGAGGAGGCGCCGCAACGCGATGTGTTCGTCGCCGCGGCGGACGACGCGCAGCGCCCGCGTGCGCTGGCGATCGTCAACGAGCTGCGCCATGCCGGGATGCGGGCCGAGGCCGATCTCGCCGACCGCAGCCTCAAGGGCCAGCTCAAGCAGGCCGACCGGGTTGGCGCCCGCCACACGCTGATCCTCGAGGCCGACGGCTCCGCGCAGTTGCGCGACATGGGGAGCGGCGAGCAGCGCTCCATCGACCCATCGCGCGTGTTGGGGGAGCTGGACGCGGGCTGATTCGTCGGCTGGTGGGGGCCGCGTCCGCATTTATCGTTCCGACGCCCGTTCGACCACGCGCCGCAGCCTGAAAGACTGCCGCGCGTGACCGACGGCTTCCCGGCGCTGCAATCCAACGAGTACCGCGACACCTGGTGCGGCCAGGTGCTGGCCGACCGCGCGGACGGCGAGGTCCGTGTGGCCGGCTGGGTGCATCGGCGCCGCGATCACGGCGGGCTCATCTTCATCGACCTGCGCGACCGCACCGGCCTCGTCCAGCTTGTCTTCAACCCCGACGAGGCCGGCGAGGCGCACCAGCTCGGCCACGACCTTCGCGCCGAGGACGTGCTCAGCGTCGCCGGCAAGGTCGTGCGCCGCTCCGAGGAGACCGTCAATCCCGAGCTTCCCACGGGCGAGTTCGAGATCCGGGTGGCCGAGGCCGAGGTGCTCGCGGACGCGGAGACGCCGCCGTTCGGGATCGAGTCCTACGGCGGCGAGGTGGGGGAGGAGGCGCGGCTTCGCCACCGCTACCTCGACCTGCGCCGCGAGCCGATGGCGAACGCGATCGCCCTTCGCCATCGCGTCGCCAACTCGATGCGCCAGTTCCTCAACGGCGAGGGCTTCTACGAGATCGAGACCCCGGTGCTGACCCGCTCGACTCCGGAGGGCGCCCGCGACTTCCTGGTGCCGAGCCGGCTTCAGCCGGGCTCCTTCTATGCGCTTCCACAGTCGCCGCAGCTGTTCAAGCAGCTGCTGATGGTTGCCGGCTTCGAGCGCTACTACCAGATCGCGCGCTGCTTCCGGGACGAGGACCAGCGCGCCGACCGCCAGCTCGACTTCACCCAGCTCGACATCGAGATGTCCTTCGTGACCCTCGACGACGTGATCGACCTCAACGAGAGGCTGATCGCCCACGTGCTTGGCGAGATGGGGATCGAGGTCAGGCCGCCGTTCGCCCGCCTTGCATATGACGACGTGATGGCTCGCTACGGCAGCGACCGGCCCGACCTGCGCTTCGGCCTGGAAATCGCCGACCTTACCGACCCGTTGCGCGAGACCGGCTTCAACGCGTTCCGCGGCGTTATCGACGACGGCGGCACCGTGCGCGGGATCAACGCCGGGCAGCGCGACCTGCCGCGCTCCGAGCTGGACGGGCTGATCGACGAGGCGAAGGAGTTCGGGGCCCAGGGACTGGTCTGGGCGTACCGCGAGGGCGACGGCTGGCGCTCGCCGGTGGCGAAGTTCCTCTCCGCCGAGGAGCTCGCGGCGCTCAACGAGCGCCTGGGGGCGAGCGAGGGAGACCTGCTGCTCCTCGTCGCCGACACCCCAAAGGTGGTGGCCACGGCGCTGAGCGGGCTGCGCGACCGCCTCGCCCGCCGCTGGGACCTGATTCCCGAGGATCGCAACGAGTTCGCCTGGATCGTCAACTGGCCGCTGATGGAGTTCAACGAGGATGAGGGGCGATGGGACCCGCTGCATCATCCCTTCACTTCCCCGGCGGGCGAATTCGACCCGGATAACCCTGGCGATGCCCGCGCGCTCGCCTACGACATTGTCTGGAACGGGGTCGAGCTGGGCGGCGGCTCGATTCGTATCAACCGACCGGACCTGCAGCAGCGGGTCTTCGGGGCGCTCGGCATCGCGCCGGAGGAGGCCGAGGAGCGATTCGGCTTCCTGCTCGAGGCGCTGCGCTATGGGGCGCCTCCCCACGGCGGCATCGCCTACGGGCTCGACCGCTTCGTCGCCCGGATCCACGGCGCGGATTCGATCCGCGACGTGATCGCCTTTCCGAAGACTGCCTCGGGTGGCGACCCGCTCACGGGGGCGCCTGCTCCCGTGGACGATCGCCAGCTCCGCGAGCTGGGCCTTTCCCTGCGGGCTCCGCGGCGCTCCACCTAGGTGATGGGGTTTCTGGACCGGTTTCGCTCCCGCGTGCCGGGGCCGGGATCGGCGGCGGTGCAGATCGGCGACCCGGCCTACGACGACTGGGCCGTGATTAGGGACTTCGAGGACCTTGCCAGCGCCAGGAGCTGGCTCCAGCACCTGCGCGAGCTCGGCTTCGACGCGGTGCTGACCTCCGACTGGCCGCTCGACCGCTTCGACCGCGGGGACATCGCCTTGCGGGTCCGGGCCGAGAGCTGGGCGGAGGCCAGCGACGCGTTGGAGCAGGAGTAAGGGCGGCCCGGCCGGCCGGCGGTGCTAGTTTCTTGATGAGGCCCGAGCCCGTACGCCCGCCGCCTCGTAAATTGACCCAACACATGCGGCTTGGGAGTCGTTGTCTTCCGGCCCCGTGGGGTCGGGAGCAGACACCCACCTTCCAGCGAAGGGATCAAAGCCGGAGGCGGCAACGGCGGGCTGGGGCCTTGCTATTTGACCTTTTGGAGCGCCGTCTCGACCCAGTCGCGAACCGTCTCGTGGTGGAGTTCCCACGCGTCCCACACCGAGCCGGCCCAGCGCTCGACCACGTCGCAGTGCTGCTCGTTGTCGTCTCTGTGAAGGACGTCCAGCACGGTGAGCGCCTCGCTGGTCGCCGGCGGATTGAGCCAGCGGAAGCGGGGTCCGGTTGCGAGGATCCGGTTCTTCAGCGCGGTCGCCCCCGGCCCGTCGATCCCGCGCTCGAGCATCAGGTAGAGACCGCACAGGTGGGTGTCCACCGACTGGATCGAACGCCGCTCGCGGCGTCCAGGGTGCTGGACGGCGTAGGCGTCCACCGTGAGGCGGTGGCACTCGGGATACCCGAGCTCCCCGTACTCGCGGGCGAGCAGCGCACCGTAGAGGGCCCAGCAGGCAGCCGAGGAGCCCACGTAGGGATGGGTCGGGCCAACGTACTCTGGGAGTACCAGGCCGCATCCGGGGCACGGGGCCTCGTCGCTCACTCGGTCTACTCTAGATCCATGAGCGGCGACATGTTGCAGTTGTTCCTGGCCGACTCGACGCGGCGCGGCCCGGCGCCCGACGGCGCCTTCAGCGGCGCCGCCGGAGGCGCCGCCTGCGGAGACCTCGCCCGCATCTCGCTGGCCATCGAAGCGGGTCGCGTGTCCGCGGTCAGCTTCGACGCCGATGGGTGCGCGGCGACACGCGCCGCCTGCGCCGCCGCCGCCGAGCTCGTCGAGGGAGAGACGGTGCTGGATGCGGCGCGCATCGGCTCGCGCGAGATCGACGCGGCGCTGGGAGGGGTGAGCCCGGCGATGCGCCACGCGGTGGGGCTCGCGAGCGACGCCCTGCACCGGGCTCTGTCCGCCGCCGCATCGTCGGGGCAGGTGCTGGCCGACCCGGTTCCGGACCGGGTGCTGGTGGCGATGAGCGGGGGCGTCGACAGCGCGACCGCGGCTTTGCTCGAACGTGAGAACGGGACCGAGGTCGTCGCGGTCACGCTGAAGCTGTGGGCGGACCGCGAGACCGACGGCAAGCGCAGCTGCTGCTCGCCGGAGGCCGTGGTCTCGGCACGCGACCTCGCGCACTCGCTGGATCTTCCCCACCTCACTCTCGATCTCGAGCAGAGCTTCCGCCGTGAGGTCGTCGGCGAGTTCCTCGCCGGGTACGCGGCCGGGCGGACACCGAACCCGTGCGTGATCTGCAACGGCGAGGTGAGGATCGAGGCGATGATCGAGCTGGCGCGGCGAGTCGGCGCGGTGGGGTTGGCCACCGGCCACTACGCGCGCATCGTCGAGGACGGCGCCGGGCCGCTGCTGGCGGCGGCCGCCGACCCGGCCAAGGACCAGAGCTACATGCTGTCGGCACTGCGCCCGGAGCTGCTCTCGCGCCTTCGCTTTCCGCTCGCCGGACTGCGCAAGCCCCAGGTGCGGGCGATCGCCGAGCGGGCCGGGCTGCCGGTGGCGGGAAAGCGCGACAGCCAGGACCTCTGCTTCCTCGCCGGACAGGGCAAGCGAGCCTTCCTGCGGCGCCACGCCGGCCTGCGCGACCGCGAGGGCGACCTGGTCGACGACGGCGGCCGTCCGGTCGGGCGCCACCGGGGCCATCACCACTTCACGGTCGGGCAGCGGCGCGGGATCGGAGTCGCCGCTCCCGAGCCCCTCTACGTGCTGGCAACCGATGCCGCCGCTAACACGGTCACGGTCGGGATCCGTGCCGAGCTGGCGACAGGGGCCGTCACCGTGCGCGACGCGGTGCTGCACCGGCCGGGCCGGACGGTGGACCGGGTGCGCCTCCGCTACCGCTCCAAGCCGGTCGCCTGCGCCCCTCCTCCCGTTGCCGAAGGGCGCCACGAGCTGCTCGGGCTGGAGCTGGCCGAGCCGGTCGCCAGGGTGGCCCCGGGCCAGGTCGCGGCGCTGATGTGCGGCGAGACAATCGTCGGTCACGGCACGATCGCTGCGGCTTGAATTGGAGCTAGCCGGAGCGACCTGGCCGCTGCTCTACGGCGGGCCGAGGCACTAACTTAGGCTGCGCAGCGATGAAGGCCGACGAGATCCGCGAGACGTACCTGTCCTACTTCGAGGCGCGGGAACACAAGATCGTTCCCTCGGCTTCGCTGGTGCCATCGGTGCATGACCCATCGGTTCTCCTGACAACGGCGGGAATGCAGCCGTTCAAGCCCTATTTCCTGGGCCAGGAGGAGCCCCCCGCGCGCCGCATAGCCGATGTGCAGAAGTGCTTCCGCACCACCGACATCGAGCAGGTGGGGAACACCGCGAGGCACCTCACCTTCTTCGAGATGCTCGGCAACTGGAGCTTCGGTGACTATTTCAAGGAGGAGTCGATCGCGATGGGGTGGGAGCTCTCCACACAGGGTTTCGGCTTCGACCCGGAGTCGATCTGGGTGACCGTGTTCGGCGGCGATGAGGAGTTGGGCCTCGGGCCGGACGAGGAGGCGATAGGGATCTGGAAGGCACAGGGGGCCCCGGATGAGCGGATCGTCCGGCTGCCTCGCGAGGAGAACTTCTGGCAGGCGGGCCCGACCGGTCCCTGTGGGCCCTGTTCGGAGATGTACCTGGACCGCGGCGAGGAGTTCGGCGACCCCGCAGACCGGCCGGGCGACGACACCGACCGCTTCATCGAGTACTGGAACCACGTCTTCATGACCTACGACCTGGCCGAGGACGGGACGTTGTCGCCGCTGCCGATGAACAACATCGACACGGGCATGGGTTTGGAGCGGATGGCCGCGGTCCTGCAGGAAGTCCCGTCGATCTTCGAGACCGATCTGCTGCGGCCGCTGATCGATCTCACGGAGGAGCTGTCGGGGCGGAGCTACAACCAGGACCGCGCAACCACTCGGGCGATGCGGATCATCGCCGACCACAGCCGGGGAATGACCTTCCTGCTCGCCGACGGCGTGGTTCCGTCCAACGAGGACCGTGGCTACATCCTGCGCCGGGTGATGCGCCGCGCGATCCAGCAGGGCCGCACCCTGCAGATAGCAGCGCCCTGGCTGGAGAAGTTCGCCGAGCGGACGATCGAGATGATGGGGGCGACCTATTCGGAGCTGGTCTCCGAGCGCGAGACGATTCTGCGCTGGGTCAGGGACGAGGAGGAGAGCTTCGCGAGGACCCTCGAACGAGGGACTGAGTTGGTCGAGCAGCTGATCGAGCAGGCGAAGCAGTCGGAGACCTCCTGGGTCGAGGCCGCCGAGGCATTCAAGCTGCACGACACCTACGGATTCCCCTATGACCTCACCAAGGAGCTGCTCGCCGAGGAGGGCCTGGCTGTCGACGACCAGGGCTTCGAGGAGCTGATGGAGGAGCAGCGCGAGCGGGCGCGGATGGGCGTCGCCAGCGCGCACGGTTCCGAGGACCGCCACGGCAAGGTGATCTCGTTCGCATCCTCGGCGCCGCCGACCCGCTTCGTCGGCTACGAGACCCTGCGCGCCACCACCGGGGTCAGCGCGGCGCAGGCCGACAACGGCCGCGCCCTGGTCAAGCTGGAGGAGAGCCCGTTCTACGCCGAGGGCGGCGGCCAGGTTGCCGACTCGGGGACGCTGCGCTGGGACGGGGGCGAGGCGGGGGTGGCCGACGTCTACCGGATCGGAGAGGACCAGGCGATCGGGGTGCAGGGCGCGGCTCCGGAGCCCGGGGCCCGCGTCGACGCGGTGGTCGAGCACGAGACTCGCCACGCCACGATGCGCAACCACACCGCCACCCATCTTTTGCACGCGGCGCTGCGCGAGCTGCTGGGCACCCACGTGCGCCAGGCCGGGTCGGCCGTGCGCCCGGACAAGCTGCGCTTCGACTTCACCCACGGCCACGCGCTCAGCGCAGAGGAGGTCGCCGCGATCGAGGACCGCGTGAACGAGTGGGTGAAGGCGGCGCGGCCGGTCCGCTGGATCAACATGGAGCGCGGCGAGGCCGAGCGGCTCGGGGCGATGGCGCTGTTCGGCGAGAAGTACGGCGACTGGGTTCGGGTGGTCGAGGTCGAGGACGTCTCACGCGAGCTGTGCGGTGGCACCCACGTGGCCAACACCGCGGAGGTGGGGATCTTCGCGATCGTCGGCGAGGGCTCCAGCGCCGCCAACGTTCGCCGCATCGAGGCCCTGACCGGACCCGCGGCGATCGACTGGTACCGGGAGAGGGTGGGGCAGCTGCGCGAGGCGGGTGCGCTGCTCGGGTCACCTCAGGACCCCGTCGCCGGCGCCCGCCGGGCTGCCGAGAGCCTGGAGGAGCTGAGCAAGGGCGCGGCGGCAGCGAAGAAGGGTGAGCTCGCCGAGGAGGCCAGGCGCCTCGCCGAGTCCAGCGAGGAGGTGGGCGGGGTGTGGCTGGTCACCGCCGAGGCGCCGATCGCGGATCAGAAGCAACTGCTGGAGATGGCCGACAGGGTCAGGCAATCGCTGGGGGAGGCCGCGGTCGTGCTGGGCGGCGCCTCCGACGGCCGCGTCGGCCTGGTCGCCTGTTTCGCGCCGGAAGTGGTCGAGCGCGGCCTCTCCGCGGCCGAAGTGGTGCGCGAGGCCGCCGCGCTGGTGGGCGGCGGTGGCGGCGGCCGCGACGAGGTCGCGCAGGCCGGCGGCAAGTACCCGGCGAAGCTCTCCGAGGCGCTGGAGACGGCGAAGCGGGCCATCGAGCGAAAGCTCTCCGCTTAGATACGCGGCTTCGATGCGCGTCCTCGCCCTCGACTACGGCAGCGCCCGCATCGGCTGCGCGCTGTCCGATCCGAGCGGGACCCTGGCCCGCCCGCTGCCCGTGCTCGAGCCCCCCGATCCCCGCGAGATTGCCGAGCTCGTCGCCGAGCACCAGGTCGAGCGGGTGGTGGTCGGGATGCCGGTGAAGCTCGACGGGACGGAGGGCGAGCAGGCCGCTGCGACGCGAGGTTTCTGCGAGGAGCTGGAGCGGGTCCTCGACGTGCCGGTGGAGACCTACGACGAGCGGCTGACCACGCGGATGGCGGAGGCCAGCAGGCTGGCCGGCGCGGAGGCCGCCGAGGACTCGCTGGCCGCCGCGCACCTTCTTGAGGGCTATCTCGCGGCGCAACGTGATAGGAGCCGGGAATGAACGACGGCGGCTGGAGCTCCGACGACCCCTTCGTCGACCCCGACGATCCGGCGGCGATCGAGCGCGACAAGCGCCGACGCGAGCGCGAGGAGCGCCGCCGCCAGCGCCGCCAGCGGGAGCAGCCAACAGAGGCCCAGCACGGCGCACACAGCAGCCCACACGAGGAACGAGGAACGAGGAACGAGGAACGAGCCGGGGCGGAGGGGACCCCGACTCCGCGCAGCACTCCGGCAGCCAGCGCCCCGTTCGCGAACCGGGTCGCGGAAATGCGAAAGCGCCTGGCCGGCTCGCGGCCGGCACGACGGGCGCGGCCCTCGCGCCGGGCGGGGACGGGGGGCGCAGCGGGAGCCGGCGGGCCCGGCGGTAAGGGGGCGTCGGGGGGCGCCAAGGCACCGGGCGGCGGCGAGCTCGTCGCCGCACTCTCGGCCAATCGCCGCCCCATCGCGGCCCTGGTCGCCACCGCGCTGGTCCTGCTGTTCCTGATCGTGCTGCTTCAGCCCTTCCACGGCGAGGGCTCCGGCAAGGCGCTGGTCCAGATTCCCAAGGGCGCCAGCGTCGGCGAGGTCGCGGACATCCTCGACGACCGCGGGGTGGTCTCGAGCAGCACCCTGTTCCAGATGCGGGTGACGCTGGCCGGCAAGCGCTCCGAGCTGTACCCGGGGAATTTCACCCTCGCCAACGGGATGAGCTACGGCGACGCCATCGACGCCCTCTCCACTCCGCCCGAGAAGCGAACGATCACGGTGGTCATTCCGGAGGGCCTGAGCCGCTCCCAGATCGCGCCGATCGCCAAGGGCGCCGGAATCGACGGCGGCTACATGAAGGCAAGCGAGCGCTCCAAGTTCATCAACCCGGCTCGCTACGGCGCCAGGGGAGCGAAGAACCTCGAGGGCTTCCTGTTCCCGGCGACCTACGAGCTGCCCGCGCGGGGCACCGCCACGGACCTCGTGCAGCTCCAGGTCCAGGCCTTCCAGCAGCGGATCCGCGAGGTGAACATGAAGTACGCGCGATCGAAGAACCTGACCACCTACGACGTGCTGATCATCGCCTCGATGATCGAGCGCGAGGTCCAGGTCCCGCGTGAGCGCAAGCTGGTGGCGGCGGTGATCTACAACCGCCTGCGCGAGGGGCAGCCGCTGGGGATCGACGCGACTACCCGCTTCGCGGTGGGCAACTACACCCAGCCGCTGACCAACTCGCAATTAGCGACCCCGTCGCCGTACAACACCCGCACCAACGCGGGGCTGCCGCCCGGCCCGATCGGCAACCCGGGGATCGCCGCGATCCAGGCCGCCGCGCATCCGGCCCAGGTCAACTACCGCTTCTACGTGGTCAAGCCGGGCACCTGCGGCCAGCATTCGTTCTCCGCCAACGAGGCGAAGTTCCTCCGCGACCAGGCCGCCTACCAGCGTGCGCTGGAGGAAAAGGGCGGCTCGCCGACCGAGTGCTGAGCGTGGGCGAGGGCGGCACCGGGACCAAGCGGCGCCTGGCGGTGCTGGGGCAGCCGATCGCCCATTCGCGGTCGCCGACGATCCACAATGCCGCCTTCGCCGCGCTCGGCATGGGGGAGGAGTGGTCCTACGAGGCAATCGAGGTCGCGCCGGAGGACTTCGCCTCGCGGGTCCAGGCGATGCCCGGGGAGGGGTTCGTTGGGGCGAACGTGACCGTGCCGCACAAGCGCGCCGCCCTCGAGGTCGCCGATCGCGAGTCGGAGGTCGCGCGCGAGGTCGGCGCCGCCAACACGCTCAGCTTCGCCGACGGCGCGATCCTGGCCGACAACACCGACGCCGAGGGCCTGATGTCGGCGCTGCCCGCATCCGCCGCCGGCCGCCGCGCCCTCGTGATGGGCGCCGGCGGCGCTGCACGCGCCGTGGTCTGGGCGCTGCTGCGCGAGGGCGCCAAAGTGAGCGTTTGGAACCGCACCCCGGAGCGGGCTGCGCAGCTCTGCGCAGAGCTCGGCGGCGACCCACTGCCAGGAACGAGGAACGAGGAACGAGGAACGGAATACGACCTGATCGTCAACTCGACCGCGGTCGGCCTGCATGGCGAGGACCCGTTCACCCAGCTGCCGCTTCAGCGCGACTCCCTGCATGGCAAGCAGACGGTCGTCGATCTGGTTTACGGCGACACCGAAACCGAGCTGCTGCGCGCTGCACGCGAGGCCGGGGCCGAGGTCGTGGACGGTCTCGAGGTGCTGGTTCGCCAGGGCGCCGCCTCGTTTCGCATCTGGACCGGCAAGGAGCCGCCCCTGGACGCGATGCGCGAGGCGGCGCGAACCGCCTGACGAGCGGGGCCGGCTTGCCCGGCTTGCTAACTTCGAGCCGATGGCACATCTGCGCCTGCTCGACTCAACTTCCCCCGCCCAGCCCGACGGCCGCGGCGAAGCCCGCCCGGAGGAGCGGCTGCCCGACGCCGAGGCCTTCGACGCCTACTCGCGCACCGTGGCCGGCGTCGCCGAGAAGCTCGGACCGTCGGTCGCGCACCTGACGGTCTCCCGGCGCACGCGCCGGGGTCGCCGCATGGCCGGGGCCGGCAGCGGCGTGGCGATCACCCCCGACGGGTTCATGCTCAGCGCCGCCCACGTGATGGCGGGCACCGAAGAGCGTGGCCGCGCTGCCTTCCCCGACGGCCGCGAGTTCTCCTTCGAGCTGATCGGATCCGACGCGCTCTCCGATCTCGCCGTGCTGCGGGCCGAGGCGAACGACCTTGCGCCGGCCGATCTCGGCGACGCCGAGAATCTGCGTGTGGGCCAGCTGGTGGTCGCGATCGGGAGCCCGAACGGGTTCAGCGGATCGGTGACCGCCGGCGTCGTCTCCGCATTGGGCCGCGCGCTTCCAACCCGCTCGCGCTCCGCCACCCGCCTGATCGAAAACGTGATCCAGACCGACGCGGCGCTTAACCCGGGCAACTCGGGCGGCGCGCTGGCCGACGGCCTCGGCCGTGTGGTCGGGATCAATACCGCCGTGGCCGGGGTCGGCCTCGGCCTCGCGGTCCCGGTCAACGAGTTCACCCGCCGCATCATCGGTGCGCTGATGAGCGAGGGGCGTGTGCGCCGCGCCTACATCGGCATCGTCGGCGGGTCGCGGCCGCTGCCTCCGCGCCTCGCGGACCAGCTGGGCCGCGACCAGGGGATCGAGGTGGTCGAAGTCGTGGACGACAGCCCGGCGGCCCGCGCCGGCCTGCGGCCGGAGGACCTGATCGTCGAGGTGGACTCCGTGCCGCTCTCCGACGTCGGGGACCTTCAGCGGCTCATGGTCTCCGAACGGATCGGCCGCCGGCTTCCGGCTCGCGTTTACCGCGACGGCCACACGATCGATCTGGCTCTCGTTCCCGAAGAGCTCGAGGCGTAGAGACCCCGCAACGCCCCGACCTCGGGTTGCCGACCACGATCCGGCCCAGCACGCGGTCAGCCTCCACGGCCCGCACCGGGAACGTGCCCGTTCGGCTTGCGAGCAGGTCGAAGCGGGCCGGCGCAAATCGGTCCACGGTCTCGACCAGCCCAAGCGCCGGGATCTCGATTTCGTCGCCGAACGGGGCCGAGACCGAGAGCGAGAGCTGGTCGCCCCGCTCGATCCGCAGCTCCTTGGGTCGGCCGCTGCGGGCGTCGATGCGCCCCTCGACCAGCTCGCCGCGCGCGGCCTGGGCGTCGCGCTGCGGGGGCCGAGCCTTTCGCTTGATGGTCTCCGTGCCGGTCTTGCCGCGGTCCTCGGGCGCGGGAACCAGCGCCGCCGCAAGCGTCGAAATCCCCAGCAGGACCAGCATGACAACGACCAATCGGCGAGCAGCCACGCCGATAGCCTAGGTCGCCCATGGCATTCCGCTTCACAACAGCAGGCGAGTCGCACGGGCCGGGCCTGACGGCGATCGTCGAGGGCATGCCGGCGGGCCTCGAGCTGGACCGCGAGGCGCTCGACCGCGACATGGCGCGGCGCCAGCTTGGCCACGGCCGCGGCGGCCGAATGAAGATCGAGAGCGACGTCGTCGACATCCGCTCGGGCGTTCGTCACGGGCGAACCCTGGGCAGCCCGATCGCGATCCTCGTTCCCAACCGCGACTACGAGAACTGGGAGGAGCGGATGAGCCCATGGCCCGTGGAGGCCGAGGTGGAGGAGGTTCACCTGCCTCGCCCCGGCCACGCGGACCTGGTCGGGCTGCAGAAGTTCGGCCACAGCGACGTCCGCAACGTGCTGGAGCGCGCCAGCGCTCGCGAGACCGCCGCCCGAGTCGCCGCCGGCTCGATCGCTCGTGCCTTCCTCGCGGCGGTGGGCGCCAGCGTGCACAGCCACGTGATCCGGATCGGCTCGGTGCAGGCGCCCGAACGCGAGGACCTCACGCCGGGAGATTTCGAGGGCGTCGACGACGACCCGGTCCGCTGCCTCGACTCCGGCGCGAGTGCGGCGATGGTCGAGGAGATCGATCGCCTGCGCAAGGCCAACGAGAGCCTCGGTGGCAGCTTCGAGGTGCGCTCCTTCGGCCTCGTGCCGGGTCTCGGCTCGCATGTCTCCTGGTCGGAGAAGCTCGACGGGCGCCTCGCCCAGGCGATCGTCTCGATCCAGTCGATCAAGGGCGTGACGATCGGACCGGCCTGGGATGTCGCGGGACGGCCGGGTTCGGAGGCCCACGATGAGATCTTCCACAGCGAGGAGCGCGGCTACCACCGCGAGACCAATCGCGCCGGCGGTCTTGAGGGCGGCATGACCAACGGCCAGCCGCTGGTCGTGCGCGCCGCGATCAAGCCGATCTCGACCCTCACCAAGCCGCTTCGCTCGGTCGACACCGAGACCAAGCAGCCGGCCGAGGCGCTGCGCGAACGCACCGACTCGACCGTCGTGCCCGCCGCCGCCGTGGTCGGCGAGGCGATGGTCTGCCTGACGCTGGCCGCCGCCTACCGCGAGAAGTTCGGCGGCGACCACGTCGACGACGTCCTCGACGCTCTTGCGGCCTACAAGGAGCGCATCGAGTGGCGCGGGTAGACACAAGACCCGCGCTCGTCTTCATCGGGTTCATGGGCGCCGGCAAGACGACTGCGCTGGCCGCCGCCCGCGACGCCGGGCTGGAGACGACCGAGGTCGACGAGCTGATCGAGCGCGAGATCGGCATGCCGATTGCCGACTTCTTCGAGCGCGAGGGCGAGGCCGAGTTCCGCCGCCGCGAGGCCGAGGTCGTGGTCCCGCTGCTGGAGCGCGCCGAGGGTGGTGCGATCGCGCTGGGGGGCGGCAGCGTGCTGTCGGAGGCCGTGCGGGATGCGCTCGGACCTCATGTCGTGGCCTGGCTGCAGGTGGACGTCGAGGAGGCCTGGCGGCGGTCCGAGGGCTCGGATCGCCCGCTGGCCCGCGACCGCGACGCCTTCGAAGCGCTGATGCCGAAGCGCGAGCCGCTCTACGAGCAGCTGGCCGACGCGATCCTGCCCCAGGGCGATGCCGGGCTGGCGGCGCGTGCGATGCCGGCGCTGCTCGGCCTGCTGGCGCTGCCGCCGTCCACGCGGATGATGTGGGCGGCCAGCGCCTCGGGCGAGTACCCGATCTTCTCCGGCGACGGCATCCTCGGTGCGGACTTCTGGCCGCTCGACGGGCGGCGCTTCTGCATCACCGACACCAACGTGGGCGCGCTCTACGCCGAGCGGCTCGAGCCGCTCGCCGGCGGGGTCGAGGTGGAGCCCGGCGAGGGGGCCAAGACGCTGGCCTCGGCCGAGGACGTGCTGCGCCGGCTCGCCAATGCCGGCATGACCCGGTCCGACCACGTGGTCGCCCTCGGCGGGGGAGTGGTCGGTGACCTCGGGGGGTTCTGCGCCGCCACCTACCAGCGCGGGGTCCCCGTCGTGCAAGTGCCGACCACGCTGGTCGGCCAGGTCGACTCGGCGATCGGGGGCAAGACCGGGGTCGATCTCCCCGAGGGCAAGAACTACGTCGGCGCCTTTCACCTTCCCGCGGCGGTGATCGCCGACACGGGGACACTGGCGACGCTTCCGCGCGAGGAGCGCGGGGCGGGCTGGGTCGAGGTGATCAAGACGGCGCTGCTGGCGGATGGGCCGCTATGGGAAGCCGTGCGGGCGATCGCCAGGCCCGACCCGCGACAGCTCTCCGACATTGCCTTTTCCTGCGCGCGCTTCAAGGCCGAGGTCGTTGCGTCCGACGAGCGCGACGCCGGCCGCCGGGCGATTCTCAACCTGGGGCACACCGTCGGCCACGCGATCGAAGCTGCGACCGGGTACGGCCGCTTCCGGCACGGCGAAGCGGTGGGGTTGGGCCTGCTGGCGGCGCTGCGGCTGTCCGGTGCGCAGGAACTGCGCGATGAGGTACGAGCGCTGCTCGAGGAGGCCGGCGTGCCCACCGAGCTGGACTCCGACGTTGACGTGGACGCCGTGCTTAGGGCCGTCGAGCGCGACAAGAAGCGCGACAGCGAAGGGGTGCGCTTCGTCCTGCTCGCGAGCCCGGGCGAGCCGCGGGAGGGCGAGCTGGTCGAGGCGGATAGGGTCCGGGCGGCCGTCGAAGAGATCCAGCGATGAGCGCGAGAAACAGAGTCGAGGTGATGCACGGGGTCAACTTCGACGTGCTGGAGCGCCGCGATCCGGAGATCTACGGAGGCCTGTCCCTGACCGAGCTGGAGAACCGGATCAAGCACTGGGCCCGCGACCTCGACCTCGACGCCCGCTTCTTTCAGTCCAACAGCGAGGGGGAGTTCGTCGAGCACCTGCACCGCCTGCCCGAGATCGCCGACGCCGCGCTGATCAATGCCGGCGCCTGGACCCACTACAGCTGGGCGATTGGCGACGCTCTGGAGCTCACGGGCCTGCCGGCGGTTGAGGTCCACCTCTCCGACGTGGAATCGCGGGAGGACTTCCGGCGAATCTCTGTGTTCGAGGGGATGGTCCTCGCGAAGATCTCCGGCAAGGGACCGGAGGGCTACCGCGAGGCCCTCGAGATCCTCGCCCGCAAGCTGGAACCTGCGTGAGCGCCGCGCGTGCGGAGCGCCTGGCCGAGCTGGTCGCCGGCGAGGGCCTGGAGCGGCTGCTCGTCACCAACCTGGTCAACGTTCGCTACCTGACCGGCTTCACCGGCACCAACGGCGCCTGCCTATGCGGCCCTGAATACCGACTCCTCGTCACCGATTTTCGCTACACGGAGCGCGCCGAGACGGAGACCGAGGTCTGGGAGATCGTCACCGTCAAGGGAGAGTGGCTGCCGGGACTGGCGGAGCGCCTCGGCGGTCGGTGCGGCTTCGAGGACCAGCATCTCAGCGTCAAGGCCTTCGGCCGGCTGCAGGAGGAGGTCGCCGAGGGCGCCGAGCTGGTCGCCGCCGGGGGCCTGGTCGAGCGGCTGCGACGCGTCAAGGACGAGGGCGAGCTGGCGGCGATCGCCGAGGCTGCAAAGCTCGCCGACGAGGTCTATGGGTGGAGCCTGGAACGGGGGCTGTGCGGGCGCAGCGAGCGCGAGGTGGCCCGCGAGGCCGAGGCGCGGATCCGCGAGCTTGGCGCCGAGCCCTCGTTTCCGCCGATCGTCGCCGCCGGGCCCAACGGAGCGCTTCCGCACGCCGAGCCGGGGGAGCGGGAGATCGGCGCCGACGCGCTGGTGATCTTCGACATGGGCGCCCAGCTCGACGGCTACTGCTCCGACTGCACCCGCACCTTCGCCACCGGTGCCGAGATCGGTGAGCTCGCCGAGGCTGTATATGCGCTGGTTCACGACGCCCAGGCTGCCGCCCTGGAGGCCGTCGCCGCCGGCAAGTCGAACCGCGACGTCGACGCGGTGGCGCGCGAGATGATCGATGCGGCCGGCCATGGGGACCGCTTCGGCCACGGGCTGGGCCACGGCGTCGGACTCGAGGTCCACGAGGGCCCCAGCCTCAATCCCCGCTCCGAGGACACGCTGCTGGCCAACGAGGTGGTCACGATCGAGCCCGGCGTCTACATGGCGGGGAAGTTCGGGGTTCGGATCGAGGATCTCGTCGTCGTCACCGACGACGGCCACCGCAACCTCAGCGGGCTGGCCAAGGAGCTGCGGGTCGTCGACTGAGGCGGCCCAATTCAGGCCGAAGGCCACCTGCTGCGGGCTACTGCGCCGCACCTGGGTGACGCACCCGGGCGCGCCCCTCGCCGTAGCTGATCGTTTCGTAGACGATCATCGCGCAGAGCAGCGCGGTGACCACGACCAGCGTGGCGATTGACGGCAGCTCCACCGCCACTGGGAGCAGCGCGAACATCAGCAGGGCGAGCAGCAGGCGGTGCCTGTTGATGGTGTGGATGTGGCGGAAACGAAAGGCCACGTGCCCGAGCAGATACAAGGCGACCCCGCCCAGCAGCGCGAACGCCGGCACGGTCTCGAGCGGGTCGTCCACGTTGCCCAGCGTCTTCTTGAGCCCCAGCGCGACCAGCACGATGCCGGCCACCATCAGGAAGTGGAGGTAGGAGTAGGAATCGCGAGCCAGCTCGTTGCGCACGCGCCCCTCCTGGGCCTCCGACAGGCGCCGGGCGGAGACCAGCGCCACGATGTCGAAGTAGATCCACCACAGCTCCGCGGTCAGAACGATGCCCAGCACCGCCGCCGCGGCGATGCCCACGGTCAGGCTGGCGTCGGCGCCGACCCCGAGGGCGACGATCGACTCGCCGAGGGCGATGATGATGATCAGGCCGTGGCGCTCGGCGAAGTGGCCGGGGATCAGCCGCCAGCCCGAGGAGCCGAAGAAGAACGGCCCGGCCATGTCGAGGAGCAACGCCAGGGCCCAGAGGGCGATCTGGGCGCCGCCCTCGAGGAACGCACCCCCGACCAGCAACCCGACGCAAACCGCGGTGCCGATCCCGAGGCCGACCACCGACTTCCGCAGCGCGGCGTCCTCCTGACTGGCGATCACGAACAGCGCGATGTGCGCCGCGCGCACCACGCCGTAGGCCACCGCGAACTCGAGCGCTAGATCGCCGAAAGCCGCTGGGACGCAGATCGAGACGATCAGGAAGGCAGCCATCGCGGCGAAGATGGCGATCCGAACCGCGCCCTCCTCCGGGTCGACGACGCTGGTCAGCCAGGTGTATCCCGTCCAGGACCACCAAAGCAGCGCCAGAACGAGCATTCCCTGAGCGAGCCCTTCCCAGGTTGGATTGCGGGCCATCAGCGCGGTGCACTGCGTGAGGGCGAGGACGAAGACGAGGTCGAAGAACAACTCCAGCGGCATCACCCGCTCGCCCTCGCGCAGGACCGCGCTCAGCCGCCGCTGCCTGGTATCGGGCGCCGCTGCCACGGCGTGCATCCTTGCAACTCACTCCGGCCGGCACGAAAGGCGACCGACGTCGCGCGGCGGCTACCCTTCTGCGCCGTGATCAGCACCAACCAGTTCAAGAACGGCTCCCATATCGAGATCGACGGCTCCGTCTACCGGATCCTCGAGTTCCAGCATGTGAAGCCCGGCAAGGGCGGCGCCTTCGTGCGCACCAGGGTGCGCAAGCTCGACGACGGCAGCGTCCACGACAAGACCTTCCGCGCCGGTGAGAAGTTCCGGCCGGTGCATACCGAGTCGCGCAAGATGCAGTACCTCTACGACTCCGGCGATGCGGCGGTGTTCATGGACAACCGCGACTACGAGCAGATCGAGGTGTCGCGCGCCGTTGCCGACAGCGCGATGAAATGGATGCTGCCCAACAGCGTCGCTGACGTGCTGTTCGTCGACAAGCGGCCGGTCGACGTGCAGGTGCCGAGCGCTGTGGAATTGAAGGTCGCCGACACCGATCCAGGGGTGAAGGGCGACACGGCCTCCGGGGGCGGCACCAAGCCGGCCACGCTGGAGTCGGGCGTAAAGGTTCAGGTCCCGCTCTTCATCGAGGAAGGCGAAACGGTGCGCGTCGATACCCGCAGCGGCGAGTACGTCTCCCGCGCCTAAGCTTTCCCCATGCGCCGTTCCGACCAGCGCCGCGACGCCGTCTTCGCCTGCTACCAGCGCGATGTCACAGGCCGCCCGCTCGACGAGCTGATCGGGCCCGACGCGCGGCCCTTCACCCGGGAGCTGGCCGAGGGCGTCGAGCAGCACCGCGACGAGCTCGACGAGGCGATTGCGCGCCACGCCAAGGGCTGGGCGCTTGACCGGATCGCGCCGCTCGACCGCAACATCATGCGCATGGCGCTGTACGAGGTCGAATATCGCGAAGACGTTCCGACCGAGGTCGCGATCGATGAGGCAGTGGAGCTGGCGAAGGAGTACTGCGGCGCCGACGCTCCGGGCTTTGTCAACGGGGTGCTGGGCGCCGCCGTGCGGGAAACCGCGTGAGCCGCCTCAGCGAGATCACCGAGCGCCTCGAGGCGATCACCCGGGAGCTGGAGAGCCCCGATACCGACGACGAGCGGGCCGGCGAGCTGACCCGCGAGGCGGCGACCCTTGCCGCCGAGGCCGCCGAAGAGTTGAGTCGAAGCCTGCGCGAGGGCGACGCCACTGGCGAGGACCTCGGCGGCGGCGAATGAGTGCCGGCGGTTATCCCGAGGACCTGCGCGCGTTCGTCGACTCCCACCTCGAGGGCCTGCGCTTCTCCGCCGCGGGCTCGACCGAGGGCTTGGAGGAGGCGATGCGCTACTCGCTGCTGGCGGGGGGCAAGCGGATCCGGCCGGTCCTCGCTCTCGCCACCGCGCGCGGGCTCGGCGCCGACCCCGAGTCGGTGCTTCTGGCGGCAGCCGCGATCGAGCTGATCCACACCTACTCGCTGATCCACGACGACCTGCCGGCGATGGACGACGACGACTTGCGCCGCGGCCGTCCCACCTCGCATGTCAAGTACGGCGAGGACGTGGCGATCCTCGCCGGCGACGGCCTGTTCGCCGAGGCCGTACACCTGTTCTGCGAGCAGCCCCGCCCTCCCGAGCGGGTTCTCACCGCGTTGCGCGAGCTGACCTCGGCGACGGGTGTGGACGGGATGGTGGGCGGCCAGTACGTCGACGTCACGCAGCGCAAGCTCGACGCCGACCAGCTGCGCGCCCTGCACGGGCTGAAGACCGGACGGCTGATCGCCGCCAGCGTGGGCGTCGTATTGATACTCGAGGGCCTCGGCGAACCTGAGACAATTCGCTGGCGCCGTTTCGCGGATGAGCTCGGCGTTCTCTTCCAGATAGTCGACGACATCCTCGACGTCACAGGCTCGGACGAGGAGCTCGGAAAGCCCCACGGATCTGATGAGCGGCACGGAAAAGTCACCTACGTCAGCCTCTTCGGCCTCGAGCGAGCCCGGGAGCTGGCGACCGAGTCACACGTCAATGCCCGCGAGGCGCTGTCCGAGGCGGGCCCCGGCAGCGACGACCTGGAGCGCATAACCGACTTCATCTACACCCGACACGAATGAGCGACGAACACGACAGGCAAGACCCCGAGCCGCTGCTTCCACAGATCGACTCGCCCGAGGACCTCAAGGAACTCGACGACGAGCAGCTCGAGCAGGTTGCGCAGGAGATCCGCACCTACATCATCGACACGATCGGCGAGATCGGCGGGCACTTCGGAGCCAACCTCGGAACCTGCGAGCTGGCCGTCGCGCTGCACAGCCTGCTCGACTCGCCGCGCGACAAGATCCTCTGGGACGTCGGCCATCAGGCCTACCCCCACAAGGTGCTTACCGGCCGCCGCGACCAGCTTCCCACCATCCGCCAGTACGAGGGGCTGGCGCCGTTCTGCTCGGTCTTCGAGTCCGAGCACGACATCATGGGCGCCGGGCACGCCTCGACTTCGATCGGATACGCGGTGGGCCTGAAGGAGGCGATGCGCAAGGGGATCGGCCCCGACGGCAAGGTGGTGGCGGTGATCGGCGACGGGGCGCTGACCGGCGGCGTCGCCTACGAGGCGCTGCACAACGCCGGCGGCCTGCAGACGCCGATCGTGATCGTGCTCAACGACAACGGGATGTCGATCTCGCCGAACGTGGGCGCGCTCTCCAGCTACTTCAACCGTTTCCGGCTGCATTCGCGCCTCTACCACGCCCGCGAGGGGGTCGAGGACCGGCTCACCAAGCTGCCGCTCGGCCTCGGCAAGCGGATCGAGCGCCTCGGACCGGAGATCAAGTCGGCGATCAAGGCCTACTGGGCGCCGGGATTGCTGTTCGAGGAGCTCGACCTCGCCTACGTCGGCGTAATCGACGGCCACGATGTCGGCGCACTTCGCACCGCGATCGGCGAGGCGCTGCAGGCGGACCGTCCCGTGGTCGTCCACATCCACACCGTCAAGGGCAAGGGCTTCGCTCCCGCCGAGGAGGGCGGCCTGGAGGGGATGGAGAAGTGGCACGCGGCCAAGCCGGGCTCGATCGTCGGCGGTGAGCCGGCCGACTCGAAGCCGAAGCCGAAGCCGGTGCCGGTCCGGGAGTCCGACGCCCCGGAGTCGATTGCGCCCGAGAAGCTCGAGGCGCCGCAGCCCAAGGCGCCGCCCCAGTACACGGCGGTGTTCGCCGACGCGATGGTCGCCGAGGCCAGGCGCGACAAGCGCGTGATCGGAATCACCGCGGCGATGGCGGGGGGGACCGGGCTCAACAAGCTCTGCAAGGAGGTCCCCGAGCAGTACTACGACGTCGGCATCGCCGAGCAGGACGCGGTGCTGTTCGCCGCCGGTCTGGCGATTCAGGGCGCCAAGCCGGTCTGCGGGATCTACTCGACCTTCCTGCAGCGCGCCTTCGACCAGATCGTCCACGATGTCTGCCTGCAGGAGCTGAACGTGGTCTTCGCGATGGACCGCGCCGGGCTGGTCGGCGACGACGGCCCGACCCACCACGGCGCCTTCGACGTCTCCTACCTCCGACCCCTGCCCAATGTCGTGCTGATGGCTCCCCGCGACGAGGCGATGCTGGTCCACATGCTGCGCACGGCGCTGGCCCACGACGATGGCCCGATTGCCTTCCGCTACCCCCGCGGCGCCGCCGAGGGCGTTCCGCTGCCCGAGCGGGCGCAGGAGATCCCGATCGGCACCGGCGAGCTGCTCGCCGAGGGCGAGCGGGTGGCGCTGCTCGGCTATGGCTACGGGGTCCAGGTCGCACTCGATGCCGCCAAACTTCTAGGCGAGCACGACCTCAGCGTCACCGTCGCCGACGGCCGCTTCGCCAAGCCGCTGGATACCGAGCTGGTTCGCCGCCTCGCCCGCGAGCACGAGCTGGTGGTGACCATCGAGGAGAACGTGGTGCCGGGCGGCTTCGGCTCGGCGGTGCTCGAGCACCTCGAGGACGCGATAGCCGATCCCGGCTCACGGGCCCGGGTGATGCGGGTCGGCCTGCCCGACCGCTACGTCACCCACGGCAAGCCGGCGCTGCTGCGCGAGGAGGTCGGTTTCACCGGCGAAGCGGTCGCCGAACGGGTGCTCGAGGCTCTGCGCTCGCCGCAGACCGTTCCCGGCTGAGCTACAGGCGTCCGGCCGAGACGTCCGCACAAAATTCTCGGATCGCCTCGGCGAAGGCCGGATCCGCGCAGGGGCCACGCTCGGTCGCAAGGGCGCGTGCGTCGGGGAAGACCGCGACAGCGTCATCGAAACCCTCAGGGGTATGCGCGATGCAGCCCTCGTGCTTGGCGAACAACAGCGGCTTGTCCAGTTCACGCAGCATGTCCCCGATCGGCTCCTTGAGGCCCCTCATCGTCTCCCAGGCTTCCACCGTCACCTCCATGGGCGGGAAACGCGCGATCATCTTCTCTGCAAGGTCTTCGTCGTACGTTCCCTGTGTCATCTGGACCATTCCGTAGCGAACGAAGGAGTCGTAGTCGCTGCGTAGCAATTGGCCCATCGCGTCATGGACCGCCCCGTTGAGCGGAGGCCGTTCGCCCTCGGTCTCGTAGGACAGCGAGGCATGTCCCAAGGCGAGGCCGAGCACCGCGGCGGGGCGGCGACGTGCGAGGCGCACGGCGGCGGCGACACCTAGGGAGTCGCCGATCACGAAGAAGCTCTGCCAGCCGCGGGCGTCGATCTCGCGCAGGCCCCGGTCCGCGACCACTTCGCGGGTCATGTCGCTCAGCTCGCCGTCCGGCAACGGCTCCTCTCCCACCCCGGGAATGTCGAAGCTGGCGATCTCAGCCCATTCGGCCAGCCGGGGGGCGATTGCCCACTCCAGCTCGGTGAACTGCGGGACGAGCAGGAGTTGCGGACGCTCCATAGGCTCAATCTGCCAGATCGGTCGATCGGCCCAAGCGCTGCGTGGCCGCGGGCACCCGGCTTCGGTTCAGTCTCCTATCCGCTCCTCCAAGCGGACAATGACGGCGTCACCCGCCTCTTTTCCGATCACTTTGCGTACGTCTGCCTTCACCGGCAGCTTGTGGGTGCCATCACCGATTGCCATAAACGAACTGCGGAATGGGTGGTCGTCAATCGTGCCTCGGACCTTTAAGAGAACTCGAGTTCCGAAGAACTCGACCGAGTCAGGCATGACCACATAGGTCCAGCCGCCTTTATTGGGAGGAAGTCACAAGACTGCAAGGCAGCGTCCCAACCTCTCTCGCCAGCCGTGGCGAAAACGCGGCGCACGATCTCGACGTTCTCCTGCGACATCGCCCGCGCAGTATCTCGCTCTGACCCCGGGCTGCCAGCGCCACGGCTTCCTTGAGTACCGACCCATTTCCATAGGGTTGGCCCTGCCTCCGTGGTTGGTGGAGATTCCCGGCCGCTAGGCGGGAGAGCGGTCGCCTACTCCGACAGCCCGGCGGCTTCGAGGGGTCCGATTCGGGGTCTAGGGCTAGGAGTCATACTGGCCGCTGAGCTCCGCCGCCTGGGGCCTACTTTTGTGCCCGGCTTCCTGGATGATCGGCGGGACCTCGGGGTCGGAGAGGAAGTTCTGAAAGCCCTCCTCATCCCAGTCGAAGAGCACCCAGACCCGGTCGTCCTCATTGGGATCGCGAAAGACGGTCGAACCCTTGGACCCGTGCTGCTTTCGCTTCTCAGCGCCCTTGGTTGAGAAGATATTCAAGAAGCGGTCGAAGTCCTCGACCGTCGTCGTTGCCAGGATCATCTCTCTCTCTCCTCCTCTGTGGGAAGTGTCGTCGCGCTCCTGCGACATCGCCCGCGCAGTATCTCGCACGCGCCCGCGTGCCCCCAGCCCCACGGCTTCCAGGAGTACCGCCCAATTCCGACAGGTTTGACTCTGCCGTCGCTTACGGTCCCAACCGGGACGTAGCCAAGGTGTTAGGTTCGCACACGGACTGAGACCAGCGAACAGGAGGAAAACGATGGGAGCAGATGAAAACGTAGCGATCATGCGGCGCGCTTACGAGGCCTTCAACACGGGCGACATGGACACGCTCATCGAAATCTTCGACGAGAGCGTTGTGTGGCACTTGCCGGGGCGGAGCTCGATGGCCAACGACTACCAGGGCCGCGATGCGACTCTTGCCTACTTCGGACAGATTGCGCAGGAGACGGGGGGCACCTTCCGGGCCGAGCTGCAGCACTTGCTTGCAGATGATGACGACCGCGTGGTCGGCATCCAGCGCAGCACCGCGGAGCGAGACGGCAAGCACCTGGATGTTGGCAACTGCATCGTCTTCCAGCTCAAGGACGGCCGGATTACTGACGGTCGGGAGCACTTTCACGACCTCTACGCTTGGGACGAGTTCTGGTCGTAGCCCGTCGGCGCGAGCCTGGCAGGTCACTCGGTTCGCGGGCTCTATAGATCGACCTGGGCGCAGCGGGGTTCCGAACGCGGGCTGTCCGGACAGCGGCTCGGAAGAGGGTCAACCGCGGCCTACGCGGCGCGCTTGGTGCCGCCTTGCGCGAAAAGCGGACGCCTCCGAAGAGCCCGGGATTCCAGGAGTCATGGCACTGCGGAGTGTGCCTCAGTCAGCTGGTAGAGGGGTTACGCAAAAGAGACGCCCCGCCACAAAGGCGGGGCGCTCTGGGGTACTACAGGGAGGAGAGGAGAGAACCGTCGGAATCGGCTTGCTAGAGCGGATTTCGCTCTGCCATGCGGGATCGCGTACCGCCCGGAACGGCTTGGCCAAAAGCTGAGCACATGCGCGACGATCCAACGGTCCGCATGATCGCGATCTATCCGGCTCAAGGCGGCGTGTCCCGAATGCGCGAGCTGGTCCTCAGCACTCTGCGCTCTAAGGCGTCGAGATACGGGTCGCCGGATGAGCCCTACATAATCGCCGTTGCGTGCAAACACTGGGTTTCTGCTGATCACGATTTCGAGGAGGCGCTCTACGGGCCGGAAGTCGTCCAGGTGTTGCTCGCCGACGCAGAGCCCGTGGAGACGACGCCCGCCCGGGCTCCTCGGGGTCTCTGGCAACGCGGAACCACGATCAGCGGCAGACGCGTTTCCGCGGTGATCGGTGCCCCCACTTTCAGCCTGTTCGGGATCGCTCGCGATTGGCCGCGCCTCTGGCCCAACCCGTGGGCCGCGAATCCCCTCGAGACGACAGAGCTCCCCTGGCCTCAGACCACCGCCGATCTAGTTGCCAACGAGCTCCGACGGGAAGATTCGCTATCGATGCCGGCCGAGTTCTTCGAACTTGAGCCTGACTGGCCGGGCGAGCCATTCCAAATTACTAAGCAGCATCGCCGGAATCGGCGAGAACAACATGGGGGCCCGTAAGGAGATGCTTCGGCGGCAGCGTCAGCTGACGGAGACTCATCGGCACCCGCTCGAATGGCCCCAGGACAACCGTAGCTGCCCTGATGGGCAACGGGTGGGCAACCCAGCACCCGAAAATAGCCGCAAACTCTTTCCAGCCAAAAGCTCACAAAACCGGCTCAGAGCACGCGAGAAAAAGGATCAGCGGCAACCAGCCCGAGCGCCAGTCGCCTACTCATAATCCGTCGGTCGGAGGTTCGAATCCTCCCCGGCCCATCCGAAACTCCCTCCAAAACGGCACCTTCGGTTCGCGTCCCGCTGCAACTTGGCTCCATACCTGGCGCCATGAACTGACCACAGGGTGCGTGAGGGCGGGGTCGCTCGGGTTGTCTTGCAACTTTCCTCCGGGGCGGCGCCCTTTCCGTCCCTTTGGGATCGTCGGGTGGTGCGCGTCCCGGTCCTCTTCGCTCCGGCAACGAAGACTTTGGGCGGCGGGGTCGAGCTGGTGAGGCTCGAAGCGGGCAGATCCCCCTTTAACGCTGAACAGCACTTGAAAAAAAGGAAGAAGCTGTAACTCGGTACTGTCGTACTCCGGAGCGCCGCAAGCATGAAGACCTGGGGGATCGTATTACCGCTCAGTCCCAGCCGGCCTTGAAGAGCAGCGCCCCGCGCTCCTCCGCCACGGGTTCGAACCCCGCCTTTCTCAGGTATGGGAGCACCCTTCGAGAGACGCCGGGCCATACGGTGACCCAGCCCACCCCCAGTGCCCTGGCGTTCGCGCTTCCGGCGCGCGGCCGGGGCGGGCGGGGGGGAGGGGTCCTCAAAAGAGTGGGCCCCGGAGGGGTCCCGAAAGCGGTGGGCCCCTGCAGAACCAGCAGGTCGGTGTAAAAGCGATTCTGCGCCAATTGCGAGAACACTTTCGGATCCAACCGGGCCGCTCCGCCCGCCGCAATGGGATGCCCGTGCTGGGTGGCCCGCAGCACTGGCATGCTGTCGCTGTTGACTACAAGGTCAGGGTTTCGAGGCCCCACCGCGTAATACGGCCCGAGTCCCGCCGCCCAGATAAGGGGAACGTCGACGACGATGCTGTCCGAGTGATCGGCCTTCACCGGCGCCAGAAGGCGGTCGTAGTTCATCGTCCGGTCCGACACCATCGGGCCGCCCAGCTCGAGCAGGGTGAGGACGCCGGCCGCCGTCAGCATGGCCTTGGGCCACAGTCCGCGCCGGGCGGAGAGTGCCTGAAGCCCGAGACCGGCGAGCAGAGCGGCTGGAAGCATTCCCACGAGCCCGATTCGCGCCGGAACGTGTAGATCGGCCAGCACCGGCAGTTGCACCATGTAGGTGTAGGGGAGTAGCAGGGAAAGCTCTTGCCCCGACACTGTCACCGGGAGAGGCACGTATCTGTGCCCGTCCAGCACCAAGCCGGGTCCCAGCGCGAGCAGGGCGGCGGCCAGCCACAGGGCCACGAGCCAGCGTGTCATGCGGCGGCGAAACGCCAGGATGGCGCCGGCGGTGGCAAGTAGCAGTAGACCCCAGCCGTAGCTCGAGGCACCCTCCCCGTAGTCGTGGGCCCAAGGCCCCAGGTCGATCCCGGTCCGAGGCTCGAAAGGGACCGCCGGCGCCAGCAGCGTCGTCGGGCCGGACCCCTGCGCGACCCAACCCGTGGCCAGCACCTCGCGGCTCTGCTCGTACTGCCCGGCCTCCCACTGACGCCACATCATCCACAGCTGCGGGCTGGCGATGGCGAGCGCTACACAGGCCGCCACCACCAACCCGCGAAATTGGTGCCGCCGACCCTCTCTCCCATCGACGTAGGCCACGGCCACGGCGTATGCCATCACCACCGCGACCGAGTAGAGAAAGAAGTTCTGATCGACCAGCAGCGCCGCCCCGAGGGTGACGCCGAGTAGAACCGCGTCTCCCCGGCGCCCGCTGGCCCGGAAGCGCATCGCCGCCAGCAGCGCCAGGGGCGGGAAGATCGCGCCGGCCGCAAGGTTGAAGTGGTATGCGGCGCGCCAGATCAGCGCAGAGGAACAGCCGTACAGGGCCCCGGTGACGATCGAGACCCAGCGCGGCAACCCCACACGCAGCGCCAGCCTGTACATGACGTATGAGGAAAGGGCGGGGACCAGAAACCTTGTCAGGTTCGTGGTCGGCCCCGCGCCCAGCGCTGCCGTGACCGGCGCCAGCACCACCCCTGCCAGAGGCGAAATGGTGTCGAAGGCTAGATAGGTGCCAACCGGCGCTAGCAGTTCATGGGTCTGCCAGGGGTTGTTCAGGGAGAGAAGTTGCTCCTTGACCCACCACAGGCTCCAGGCGGTGTGGGGAGGATCCAGGTTGGCGATCTTCGAGAAGCTCTTCGTCACCGCCGGCCAGGTGAAGACGACGGCCAGAAGGGCGTAGCTCCCGATCACCAGCGCATCCCGAGCCACCGCCCCGCGCCGGCGGCGAAGGCCCGACGCGGATCGCCCCGCAGATCCCTGGGTCGCGCCGTCCACGGCGCGGAAGTTTACCCTCCGAGCTTCGAACGTTCCGCGGGTGATACGGGGTGGCTTGGACCGGCGAGCAAAGAAGGCGTGGGAGGACGCGGGGCTGGCGCCGATCACGATGCACGAGTGCCGCCACACCTTCGCTTCGCTGCTGATCGACTCCGGCGCCAACCCCAAGGCGATCTAGACCTTCATGGGGCACTCGAAGATTCAGACGACCTTCGACACCTACGGGCACCTGATGCCTGGCAGCCGCGATGAGGTTCGCGAGCGCATGGACGCCTACCTCAGCGCCGCTGAAATCGAGCCCGCGAACGTCTGACTGCGCTGCGCTTGGCGCGCATTTTGGCGCGCAGCGGCCCCCGGAGGGTCTCGGGGCTGTTTTCGTTTCGGCTCAATTGGCTCTAGAAAGCCAAAAGAACGCCCCGCCATTTGGCGGGGCGCTCTGGGGTACTACAGGGAGGAGAGATATGTATCTCTGTATATGTGGATCTGTGGGAGGTAGGCGGGTCCTTAGATACCGCGGACGCTGAACCGCGTTGAGGCGGTCAGCGCCAGATGTGCGGCACCGAACCCGGCCAAAAAGGCTGTTGCCACGGCGTCTCCGCCAATCCCGGCCACCAGGCCGGCAAGCACTGCGAGCACGCCGATCACGTAGTCGAAGCCGGCGTGGGCGGTGAGCGGGATCGTGCGGCTGTCCGTGTGCGTGGCGAGCGCCAGGCCCATCAGCATCGCGCCGAGGGCAATCGAAACTGCGCCCGCGCCCTGCCCGAAGCCGAGCAGGAACGGCGCCAGGATCAGCGCCGGTGCGGCGACGATCTCGATCGCGCCGTGAATTGAAAGTGGAATTCCTCTGTATGGAGTCTTCATCTCGTAGCTCCTGGTCATCTCTCGTCAATTCAGAGTACGAACGTATGTGCGATTCGTGTGTGACTGCCCTCACACTGGGCGGTCGCCGATGCCCGGCCGGGGCAGCGGATCGGCGCTACGGTTGGCGCCATGCCGCGGCAGCGAATCGACGCACTTCTCGCCGAGCGCGGGCAATTCCCGTCCCGCTCCGCTGCGGCCGCCTCGGTGCGGGCCGGAGCGGTCCGAATCGGCGCCGACGGGCCGGTTGCCCTGAAGCCGAGCCAGATGATCGAGCCCGAGGCCGAGCTATTTGTCAAGGAGTCGTGTCCCTACGTGTCTCGCGGAGGGATCAAGCTCGAGAATGCGCTGGAGACTCTCGGGATCGACGTCGCGGGTACCGACTGCCTCGATGTCGGTGCCTCCACGGGCGGATTCACCGACTGCCTGTTGCAGCGCGGGGCGGCCCAGGTGGCCGCTCTCGACGTCGCTCACGGCCAGCTCGACTGGAAGTTGCGAAACGACCCACGGGTGACGGTGCTGGAGAAGGTTAACGCCCGCTCGCTTGACCCGGCGGAGCTGCCGTTCGCCCCGCAGCTGGTGACCGTGGACGTGTCCTTCATCTCCCTGGCCAAGGTGCTGCCCGCGCTTGCGGCGGCCCTGCCGGCGGGTGGAGAGTTGCTGGCTCTCGTCAAGCCGCAGTTCGAGCTGGGTCGCGGCCGGGTCGGAAAGGGTGGCGTGGTGCGCTCGCCCGGCGACCGCCGCGAAGCGCTGCTGGCCGCGGCCGAGGCCGCACGGAGGGCCGGGCTTGGGGTGCTCGGGTTCGCGTCATCGGGGCTACCGGGACCGAAGGGCAACCAGGAGTCATTCCTGTGGTGCGCGAAGGGGAAGAGCGGCGTAGCCGCTATCGAGGCAGCGGTGCGTGAGGTGGAGCCGTGAGCGCCAGCGATGCCAAGGCTCCGGCCGCGACTCGAACGGTGGCGCTGGTCACTCACTCCTACCCGTCCGCGCTTGCCGAGGCCGTCGCGGCGGCGGCAGAGGCGGCCGGCGGCGCGTCCTGCCGGCTCGTCGCCAGCCCCGAGGAGGCCGACAAGCAGGCCGGCGTGGAGGGCATCGAGCGCTGCGAGTCGCTCCCGGAGGCGCCCGACCTCTGCCTGGTGCTGGGGGGCGACGGCTCGATTCTCTGGGCGATGCGTCAGTACGCCGGCACCGACGTGCCGGTGTTCGGGATCAACTTCGGGACGATCGGCTTTCTCGCCGCGGTCGAGCGCGACCAGCTCGATGAGGGCCTGCGGCGGGCGTTTTCCGGCGATTACGAGGTTCTGAGCCTGCCCGGGCTGGAACTATCCGGCGGCGGCGTGCAGGGAGTGGCGCTTAACGACGTCACCTTCAGCCGCCGGCCGCACGGACGCGTGGCCGAGCTCAGCTACCGGATCACCGGCGAGGAGGTGGGCAACGTCCGCTGCGACGGGCTCGTCGCCGCCACCCCGACTGGATCCACCGGCTACAACCTCGCCAACCAGGGGCCGATCCTCGCCTGGGGCGTGGAGGGATACGTGGTGAGCTACATCGCCCCGCACACACTCACCGCACGCCCGTTGGTGGTCGCGCCCGACGACGTGCTGCACGTCGGCAACGCCGCGGGCCGCGAGCCGGTGGAGATCGCCCTGGACGGCGAGCCGCTGGGGGAGCTGGCGCCCGGAGGCGAGGCCGAGGTCGGGTTCCGCCACGACCTGGGCAGCCTCGCCCAGGTTCGGGGCTCGAGCTTCTACCGGCGCATCAGCGAGAAGTTCGGCCACCTGGCCCACTGAGGCGGAGCCTTCGGCGCCAATCGAGGGGCGAGTCCGTCATCGCCCACTGCTAGACAGGGCGGGCAATGCTGCGCGAGCTGCGGATCGAGAACCTGCTGTTGATCGAGCGCGCCGAGCTGCGCCTCGGCGAGGGCTTCACCGTGATCACCGGTGAGACCGGCGCGGGCAAGACCGTGCTCGCCCACTCCCTCGACCTGCTGATGGGAGGTCGCGCCCGGCCCCAGATCGTGCGCCCCGGTGCCGAGGAGGCCTGGGTCGAGGGGGTGTTCGACTTCCCGGGCGATCTGGCTGCCGAGCCGGAGCTGGTTGAGGTCGCCGAGCGCCTGCCGGAGGGCGCCACGGAGATCGTGCTCGGCCGGCGCGTCTCGGCGGCGGGCCGCACCGGAGCCTTCATCGGCGGCCGGTCGGCCTCGGCGGGGGACCTGAGGCTGCTCGGAGCGCGCCTGCTCGCCTTCTACGGCCAGCACGAGCACCGCAGGCTGGTGCTTTCCTCGGCCCAGCTGGAGATTCTCGACGGGTTCGCCGGCGAGGAGCACCTCGAGATGCGGAACCGCTACCGGCAGATGCACGGTGAGGCCGGGCGGCTGCGGCACGAGCTCGATGAGCTTCGGGAACGCGACGGCGCGCGGGAGCGCGACCTCGACCTGTACCGCTACGAGCTGTCGGAGATCGAGGCCGCGGCCCCAGATCCAGGTGAGGAGGCTGAGCTGGCCGCCGAGCGGGCGCGGCTCGGGCATGCCGAGGGCCTGCGGTCGGGGGCTGGCGCTGCGCTGGCCGGGATCAGCGGTGCCGAGGAGGACGGGGGAGGGGCCGCATCGGCGTTGGCGGAGGCCGAGGGCGCCCTGCGGGGACCAGCCGGGGCCGACGGGGACCTGGACGCGATCGCCGAGCGCGTCGGTGGCCTGGCTGTCGAACTGAGCGATGCGGCGGCGGAGCTTCGCTCCTACCTGGAGCGGCTCGAGGCCGACCCGGGCCGTCTGGCGGCCGTCGAGGAGCGCCTCGACGCGCTGGACCGCCTCGAGCGCAAGCACGGCGGCTCGATCGAGTCGGTCCTGGCCCACGCCGAGCGCTGCCGGGGCGAGATCGACCGGCTGGAGAACGCCGAGGAGCGGGGTGCCGAGCTGGAGGCGAGCCTCGTCGAGACCGAGCGCCATCGCGGCGAGCTGGCTGCCGCGCTGTCGGCCACCCGTCGCAAGGCCGCGCGCAAGCTGGAAAAGCGCGTAGCCGTCGAGCTCGAGCAGCTGGCGATGCCGGGGGCGAAGCTGGAGATCGTGCTTGACCCGAGCCCCGGCGGATTCGGCCCCGCGGGGGCGGAGTCGGTGACCTTCCGGGTTGCCACCAACCCCGGGATCGAGCCCGCCCCGCTGCGGGATGCCGCCTCGGGCGGAGAGCTTTCGCGGGTGATGCTGGCCCTCACCGACCTCGGGTCGGCGGCGGGCGCCGCGACGGTCTGCTTCGACGAGATCGATGCAGGCGTCGGGGGCAACACCGCGCGCACCGTTGGTGAGCGCCTGCGCCGGCTGGGGGAGGGGCGCCAGGTGATCTGCATCACCCACCTGCCGCAGGTGGCTTCGCTCGCATCCGCGCATTTCCGCATCACCAAGGAGATGCGAAAGGGCGAGACCCGCGCCGAGGTCGAGCAGGTGGACGGCGAGGAGCTGGTGGCCGAGATTTGCCGCATGCTGGGCGCCGACCGCTCCGACAAGGCGGCGAGCCGCCACGCGCAGGAGCTGCTGGCGGCTGCGTGACGTCAGCTTCGCGTTCAGTTTTCGCATGCAGTAGCGCTGTTCGGCTCGTTCACCTAACCTGAGCCCGTGGCCACCGCCAGTCGCCGCAGGTTCGGACGCACCCTGCTCTCGCGCCGCAACGGCGACGCACAGGAATCGCGCATCCACGGAACTGCGCGGCTCGGGCACAAGACCAAGGACCTCGTCAAGCGGCTGCGACCGCAGGACGTTGCGGTGATCGACCACACGAACATCGACCGCATCGCCGCCGAGGAGCTGATCGCGACCGGGGTTCGCGCAGTGATCAACGTCTCCGACTCCACCAACGGCCGCTACCCGAATGCGGGCCCGCTGCTGCTCACACGCGCGGGCATTCACCTCGTGGACGCGCCGCGGGCGCCATTGTTCGACCTGCTGCGCGACGGAGACTCGCTGACGATCGATGGGGGCACGGTGATCCGCGAGGGCGAGGAGGTGGTGACCGGCACGGTGCTGGAGGCGGACGACCTCGCCCAGCGTCTCGACCGCCAGCGCGAGGAGATCGACGAGGCGCTCGCCGCATTCGCGGAGAACACGATGGCCCACCTTCGCCACGAGGGCGAGCTGCTTGCCGGTGCGATCGAGTTCCCGGTGACCCGCACCACCTTCCGCGACCGCCACGCGCTGATCGTCGTGCGCGGCACCACCCACCGGCGCGACCTGCAGGCGCTGCGCGCCTACATCCGCGACGTCAGGCCCCTGCTGGTCGGTGTGGACGGCGGCGCCGACGCGATCCTCGAGGCGGGGCTGCAGCCGGACGTCGTGCTCGGCGACATGGATTCAGCAAGCGACGCGGCGCTGCGAAGCGGCGCCGAGCTGATCGTCCACGCCTATCCGGACGGGCGCGCCCCGGGGCGCCAGCGGCTGCTCGACCTCGGCCTTGGCCACACGGTCGTCCCCGTCGGCGGGACCAGCCAGGACGTGGCAATGCTGATGGCGTTCGAGAAGGGAGCTGCGCTGATCGTCAGCGTCGGTGCCCATTTCAACCTGATCGAGTTCCTCGACAAGAACCGCGACGGGATGTCCTCCACGTTTTTGACGCGTCTGCGTATCGGCGAGACGCTGGTGGACGCCAAGGGGGTGAGCAGGCTCTACAACCCGGGCATGGCGCTGGGCCACATGGCCCTGTTCATGAGCGCCTTCGCCGTGCTGCTGATCATCATCGTGCTCACCTCCCGTGACCTGGGCGACTTCGTGGACCTGCTCTGGCTGAAGCTGAAGATTCTTCTCGGCCTCTAGCGTTCTCTAGCCTTCCCCCGTCATGGGGTACAGCGCCCGCTACCACGCGGCATCGCTCGCCGCGATTTTTCTCGCCCTCGCGATCGGGATCCTGATCGGCGTCGGCTTCGGCGACGATGTCGTCTCCAACACTTCGAGGAACCTGGAGGAGAGCCTCACCGGCGACCTCGAGGCGGCTCGACAGCGGGCCGACGACCTGGCCGCCGAGCTGGCCCGATCGGAAGAGTTCGGCGAGCGTGTCTATCCCGTGCTGGCCGGAGGCAGGCTGACCGGCCGGCGGGTGGGGGTGCTGGCGCTGGGCGGCCTCCCCGACGACCTTTCCGGCGAGATCGAGACCTCCCTGCAGCCGAGCGGCGCGCGGCTTACCTCGGTCGCAGTGGTGCGAGAGCCACCCGATCTCGGGGGCCTCGCCTCGGACCTGAAGGGATCCCGGTTCGCTGACGTCGACGTCAATCCCGACACGGCCGAGGCCCTGGGCAAGGCGGTGGGCCGCCAGATCGTGCTGGGCGGCAACCTGGTCGACCGGGTTCGCAGCGACCTGCTTTCGCGGGCGAGCGGTCGCTTCGGCGACATCGACTCCCTGATCGTCGTTCGCCAGCAGCCCGAGCTGGACGCCGAGGACCGTGTCGCGGCCAACAACCTCGAGGCGGGGCTGCTGGACGGTGCCGTCGCGGCGGGGGCAACCGGTGTGGGGGTGGAGGACACCGACACCGAGCCGTCCTCGATCGGCTTCTTCTCCGCGCATGATCTTTCCACCGTGGACGACCTCGACCGCGTGTCCGGCCAGGTCGCGCTGATCTTCGCCCTGCTCGGCGCCGAGGGCAACTTCGGCACCAAGGACACCGCCGATCGCCTGCTGCCCGACCTGCTCACGCCCTCGCCCCGGTCACCGTCCGGCACGGGCGCCGGCGGCTGACCCCGCCGAATGGACTGGATCGGCCTGCCGCTGTCGTTCGCCCTTGCGGTGCTGATGGTCCCCGCCGGGGTCAGGGGCCTGGCCGACGCAGGTCTGGTGCGGGAGAACTACCGGGGCCGTACGCTGGCCTTCCCGCTCGGTGCGGTGCTGGCCACCACGGCGCTGGTCGCGCTGGCTCCCCTCGCCTTCCTCGACGACCGCGCCGACCTCGACCTGCTGGATCCGGAGCTGCGGCGCTGGATCACCTACGTTCTCGGCGTCGCCTTCCTCGGATTCCTCGATGACTCGCTGGGCCAGGGGACCCGCGGCGACGCACCGCGGGGCTGGCGCGGCCACGCCCGGGCGCTGCGGGCGGGGCGACTCTCGACCGGGGCGATCAAGGCCATCGGAGCCCTGGCGCTGGCCGCGTATGTGGTCAGCGGCCGCGGACTGGAGTCCTTCGAGTACATCGCCGACGTGGCGCTGCTGATCCTCGCCACCAACCTCTTCAACCTGCTCGACCTGCGCCCCGGGAGAGCCGAGAAGGCGCTGGTGCTGCTCGGCGCCGGGCTCTGTCTCGGCGCGTGGACGGCGGGGCCGCTGGAGCTGCTGGGGATCTTCGTCGGGCCGGTCCTGGTCGGCGCCTGGTTCACCCTTCGGGAGCGGGCGATGCTCGGCGACACCGGGTCCAACCTGGTCGGGGCGATCGCCGGCGTCTGGTTGCTCACCACGCTGGACGAGACCGGCCGCCTGGTGGCGCTGGCCGTCGTCGCCGCGCTGACGCTGTACGGCGAGTTCCGCTCGATCTCCAAGACGATCGAGAACGTTCCGCCCCTGCGATCTCTAGACTCGCTGGGCAGGGTCGATGACTAGAGCCAAGCAGGGCGACACGCGTTTCATCTTCGTCACGGGCGGGGTGGTGTCGGCTCTCGGAAAGGGGATCGCCTCGGCCTCGGTCGGCCGCCTGCTCGTCAGTCGCGGCTTCCGCGTGCAGCTGCAGAAGTTCGACCCTTACATCAACGTGGACCCCGGGACGATGAGCCCTTTCCAGCACGGTGAGGTCTTCGTCACCGAGGACGGCGCCGAGACCGACCTCGACCTCGGCCACTACGAGCGCTTCACCGACGAGAACACCTCCCGCGCCTCCAACGTCACTGCCGGGGCGGTCTACAACTCGGTGATCAGGCGCGAGCGCCGCGGCGACTACCTCGGCGCAACGGTCCAGGTGATCCCCCATATCACGGACGAGATCAAGCACCGCATCCTGATCGTCGCCGAGTCGCAGGCGGTGGACTTCGTGATCACCGAGATCGGCGGGACCGTCGGCGACATCGAGTCGCTGCCCTTCCTCGAGTCGATCCGCCAGCTCTACACGGACCTCGGGCCGAAGCGCTGCATGTTCGTGCACCTCACTCTCGTCCCCTACGTGGGCCATGCGGGCGAGCTGAAGACCAAGCCAACCCAGCACTCGGTCAACGAGCTGCGCCGCATCGGCGTCCAGCCGCACGCGCTGGTCTGCCGCTCGGAAGGCGGGCTGGGGCGCGACATCCGGCGCAAGATCGCCCTGTTCGCGAGCCTGCCCGAGGAGGCGGTGATCTCGGCGCGCGACGTGGACAACATCTACAAGGTGCCGCTGGTGTTCCGCGCCGAGGGCGTCGACGACCTCGTGCTCGACCACTTCGGCATGGAGGCGGAGCCTCCCGACCTCGCCGAGTGGGAGGAGATGGTGCGCCGTGCAGATGCCGCCGAGGGCACTGTGCGGATCGCCCTGGTAGGCAAGTACGTCGGGCTCGCCGACGCATACAAGTCGGTGATCGAGGCGCTCGAGCACGGCGGCTTTCACCACGGTGTCGACGTCGAGGTCGAGCTGGTCGACTCCGAGGACTTCGAGCCGGAGCGCCTCGAGGGCGTCGACGGCATCCTGATCCCGGGCGGCTTTGGCGAGCGCGGCATCGAAGGCAAGGTGCAGGCGGCGCGCATCGCCCGCGAACGCTCGATCCCGTACCTCGGCATCTGCCTCGGGATGCAGATCGCCGTGGTCGAGTTCGCACGGAACATTGCCGGGCTGGACGGAGCCAACTCGGCCGAGTTCGACCCGGAGACCCCCTATCCGGTGATCGACCTGCTCCCCGAGCAGAAGGAGGTCTCCGAGATGGGCGGCACGATGCGGCTCGGCGCCGACCCGGTGAAGCTGCACGATGGAACGCGGGCGCGTGAGATCTTCGGCGAAGCGGTGATCTACAAGCGCCACCGCCACCGCTACGAGGTCAACAACATGCTGCGGCGCCGGCTCGAGGACGAGGGCCTGGTCTGCGGTGGGACCTCGCCCGACGAGCGCCTGGTCGAGATGATCGAGCTGCCCGACCACCCGTTCTTCGTCGCCTCCCAGTTCCACCCCGAGTTCAACTCACGCCCGAACCGGCCCGAGCCGCTGTTCCGCGACTTCATCGGGGCGGCGGCGCGCCACGCCCGCGAGCGCCCCGCAGAGCCCGAAGCAGACGCCGACGCGGTCTCCGAGCCCGAGGGCTCGGACATCGGCGTTCGCCGCTCCGGCTAGCCGCGCCACCTCGGTCGACCCGCCTTCGTTTGACCGTGGGACTGGGCCGGGCGCTCCAGCAAGGACATCCCGTTCCAGTGGTCCAGCGAGGACCAGTTCTGAGCGCCGACGGCTTCTAGACCCGCCCGCGCTACCTCTTCATCGCGTCGTCGTCCATGGCGGCGCCCTCCATCGACTGCATCGCGCGCGTCGCCTCCGGGGAGTCGGGGAGCGTCAGGCCGGGGACTTCCTCTGGCGCGAATGCCACGGTGAGGCCGAGCACCAGCAGCAGGACCGCGATCGAGCGGTTGGCAACCGCCTTCCACGGCAGCAGCTTCTCGAGCGCGATCAGTGCCGCGATGAACACCATCCAGCCCACGCTCATAACGCCGAGCGCGAACAGCGCCGCCATCAGCGCCCAGCAGCACCCCACGCACCAGGCGCCGTGCTCGACCCCCATCCGCAGTGCGCCCAGGCGACCGGGCTGCCAGGAGGTCAGCACGAACATCAGCGGGCTGCGGCACTTGCTCAGGCAGACGTCCTTGAGCGGTGTGAGCTGGTAGACGGCTGCCGCCACGATCACGCCTCCGGCGAGGTAGGGGCCGCCGCGGTCCCAGGAGAGCGCGTCGATCGACAGGGACCGTGCGGCCTCGAATACCGCAAAGCCGACCAGTCCCGCCGCGGTCCAGGTGATCAGATAGCCGGAGATGAAAACCGCGGTGGCGCCGACCGGGACATCCTGTCCGCGCTCCTGCTTTCCCCGCTGTACCCGCGAGTAGATGACCACCATCGGCCAGATCGACGGGAACATCATCGCGGCCATCATCACCACCCAGGCCGTGATGTAGAAGCCGAACGCGCCGAGGTCGGTGCCGGGGCCGGCGTCCATGCCGTGCATGCGCTCGTCGGTGACCGTCCAACCGATGAACGCGAGCACGAACAGTGCCGCGATCAGCGCGACCCTGGAGCGGTCGGCGGTGCTGCGGGGTAGTCTTGCGAGCTCCATCTGGCTCGCCGTGGCGCTAGCCGCGGCCGGGCGCCGCCCCTTCTTCCATCTCGCTTGCGAACTCGTAGTCGGCGGTTTCGCCGTAGATTGCGTCGAACTCGATCCCCTGGACATTGAAGTGTCCCGACGACTTGCCGACGCGGAACTCCGGGGCGAAACCGAATGCGGCGTTCTTGACGGTGGTCTGGGAGTCGCTGCCCTCGGGACCCGGCAGCGGCTCGAAGGTGAAGTCGACCCCCGTCACCGAGCCGGTGGGTCGGTCCCCGTTCGAGAAGCCGACGCTGCCGCGCTCCATACCGAGCCACTCGTCGGTGAGCGCAGCGAATTCGCCGAAGGGGCCACCCTCCTTGCCCGAGATGATTTGCTCGACGGCGGCGGCCTGCTCATCCGAGGCGTCCTCGTCGACCACGATTCCCAGCTTCCAGTTACCGGAGGTGAGATTCGAGGGGAACAGGTTGACGAGAACCACATCCACGCCGGAGAGGTCGACGTCGTCGAAGTTGCCGTCCGCGATGTGGAAGACGCCGACGCCCCGGCACTGGCCGTCCTCGCTGGTAGGGGGTCCGTCGGTGGGGCAGGGGCAGATCAAGTTGCAGTTGCAGGTCGCAATGTAGGTTCCGGACATTCGCCAGGCCATCAGGTCTCCTTTATGCGGCATTGCCGCTGGTTGCCGGGTTAAAGCGCGGCCGGGTCCTCCCGAATCCGCACCTTGCGAAAACCTACTGCCGCCCCTCGGTCGAGTCAAGGGTGATTTCCGCCTCCGCGCGTTCCGGAATCCTCCCAGTGCGCTGTTGAGCCTCGGCGCCCCCTCGGGCGCCGGCAGCGGGATACTGGCGGCGTGACCTCCAAGCGCGAGGAGCTGATCCACGACCTGTTCGAGCGATGGAACGCCGGCGTGAGGGAAATCGACCGCGAGGCAATTGATCCGCAGGCGGTGCTGCACTCGGCGATGACCAACTCCACCTATCAGGGCTACGACGAGATACGCCGCTGGATGGACGAGATCGACGAGCAGTTCGAGCGTTGGGAGCTGTCTGTGGAGGAGTCCCGCGAGCTGTCCGACGGCTCCCTCCTTCTCTTGGGGCAGGTGAACTTTCGCGGCCGCGCGAGCGGTGTCGAGTTCGACCAGCCGATCGGCTGGCTGCTGCGGTTCTCCGGCGAGCGCGTCTCGGAGATGCGGAACTTCCCAGATCACCAGCGCGCGCTCGATGCGGCCGGGACCGACTAGCTCATAGCGTTGCGGCCGTGAGTAGCGACAAGCGACTCCACGACCGCTTCGTCCGCCTCTGCGAAATAGCCAGCCCGACCGGCGATGAGCGCGAGATTGCCGACGCGGTGGCGGCGGAGCTGCGCGAGCTCGGCGTCGAGGTCAGCGAGGACGATGCGGCGGGGCCGGCCCGGGCCGGCGCCGGCAACCTGGTTGCGCGCCTGCCGGGCACCGGCGGTGGCTGGGTGATGTTCGCGGGCCATCTCGACACGGTGCCCCACGAAGGACCGGTGGAGGTCGCACTCGACGACGGCATCTACCGCAGCCGTGGCGAGACAATCCTCGGCGCCGACAACAAGGCCGCCGTGGCCGTGATGCTGGAGCTGGCCGCCCGCCATCGCGACGTGCCGCCGCCGGTTGGCATCGAGCTGCTGCTTACTGTCGCCGAGGAGGACGGCCTGCGCGGTGCCAAGGCCTTCGACGTATCGACGCTGCGGTCGGGGTACGGGTTCGTGCTCGACCATGCCACTCCGATCGGCGAGGTGATCGTCGCGGCTCCGACCTACCAGCGCCTCAGCGCGAAGTTCGAGGGCGCCGAGGCCCACGCCGGCATCCGGCCCGAGGACGGCAACAACGCGATCGCCGCCGCAGCTGTCGCCGTTGTGGCGATGGAGCTCGGGCGGCTCGACGAGGAGACCACCGCGAACGTCGGGATCATCGAGGGAGGCTCGGCGTCGAACGTCGTCGCGGGGCGCTGCCGGATCGAGGGGGAGGCACGCAGCGTCGATCCCGACCGCGCCGCCGCCACGGTCGGCAGCATGGTGGACGCGTGCTCCTGGGCGGCGAGCGAGCATGGCTGCGACGCCGACGTCGAGGTCACCGAGCTGTTCCGCGGCTACCGCACCCCTGCCGGCGCGACGCCGGTGCGGGTCGCCTCGGCTGCCCTGGAGAGCTGTGGCCACCAGGTGAGCACGGTCGCCACCGGGGGCGGCAGCGACGCCAACGCGCTGATCGCAGCCGGGTTCGACTGCGTGCTGCTGGCCAACGGCACCGAGGCCAACCACACTCCCGAGGAGAGCGTCGCCGCTTCGAGGCTCGACGAGATGCTCGATGTCTGCGAGGCGATCCTCAGGGAGACGACGGCCGCCTGATGTTGAAGCTGAGGCGCGGGGTCGTCGTGTCGGAGGACCCGCTCGAGGTCGAGGTCTCCGGCGAACGGCGTCGCGCCTGGGCGGACGTTTCCCTCGTCGGGGAGGTCCGAGATGGCGACGAGGTCGTCGTCAACACCGAGGCGGTCGACCTCGGGCTGGGCTCGGGTGGTTTCGACGTCGTCCACGTCAACCTCACCCGCGGCCTGGACGGGCCCGGGGCGTCGGGCCAGCACGTGATGAAGCTCAACTACACCTCGCTCCAGCACCCGGTCGAGCCGGTCGAGCGATCCGACGAGGAGGTCGGAGAAGAGGAGGAGGCGGCCTCGGTACCGGTGTTGGTGGTCCCGCTGCACGGCCATCTCGCGCCGGCGGCGTGGGCGGCCCAGCAGCTCTCGGCGGGGCTTCGGGTCGGCTACGTGCAGACCGGGGGAGGGGCCCTGCCGGGGTCGCTGTCGCGCGACGCGGCCGAGCTGCGCGAGCGGGGACTGCTGTACGGCCACGTCACAGCGGGTCCTGCCTACGGAGGCGAGCACGAGGCTGTCAGCATCGCCGGAGCGCTGGACGCCGCCGCGCACCGGCTCGGCTGGCAGGCGGCGATCGTCGGCGCCGGCCCGGGGATCCTCGGCTCGGCGACACGCTACGGCCACGGTGGCATGGCGGTCCTGGACGCCGCTCATGCTGCCCTGGCGCTGGGGATGCCGACGCTGCTCTGCCCACGCCTTTCCGGCGCGGACCCCCGGCCGCGCCACCGCACGGTCAGCCATCACACGCAAACGGTGTTGGAGCTGCTGCTGGGCGGCGTCGAGGTGCCGGTTCCCGAGGACGAGGGGGAGGTGGCGGCCGCTCTCGACCGGTTGCTGGGCGGGCGGCACAGCCTGCGCGCCCAGGTGGCCGACCTCGACGGCTACGCGGCAAGCGGTCTCCCCGCACGGACGATGGGGCGCGACCTCGAGGAGGATCGCCTGTTCTTCGCGGCACCCCTCGCGGCGGGGCGGGGGCTTGCCGCGCGGGCACGCGGGTAGGAGACGACCCTTGGAGCGGATCAACTCACGCATCACCCACGAAGGCAAGATGGTCTCGGTGCGGATCGACGAGATCCGCTACGAGGACGGCTCGACCTCCGAGCGCGAGGTGGTCGCCCATCCGGGCGCGGTCGCCGTCGTTGCCCACGACGACCGGCACCTGGTCATGGTCCGCCAGCCGCGCGAGGCGGTCGGCGAGGAAGCGCTGCTAGAGCTTCCGGCCGGAAAGTTGGACGTCGAGGGCGAGTCGCCGCTCGAATGCGCCAAGCGCGAGCTGCTCGAAGAGACGGGGGTCGAGGCTTCCGAGTGGCGCGAGTTGAAGCGGATCTACACCAGCCCGGGCTTCAGCGACGAGCGGGTCCACGTCTTCATCGCCGGCGGCCTGCGCCGGGTTGATCCCGAGCCCGACGAGGGCGAGAGGATCGAGGTGATCGAGATACCCCTCGACGAGCTCGACGAGACCATCGAGCAGTGCAGCGACGCGAAGTCGCTGGTCGGGCTGCTGCTTTTCCGCGAGCTGCGGCGCGGCTGAGCCGCGGGGCGCAGCTGGTACCCGCCTTGCGCGGCAAGGGGAAGGTGGCGCCTCGCCGAACGGGGCGGCATGAACCCGACTGCCGTAGAAGAGAAGCAGAGCGCCGAGAGGAGCCCTGTCAGCGCCCGCTTCGAAGGCCTCGTGCTCGACTTCCTCGCATATCTGGAGCTGGAGCGCGGCCTGTCGCGCAACACGCTGAACGCCTACCGCACCGACCTGCTCCAGTACGGGCAGTTCCTCGAGGAGCACGGCGCGGACGCACTCTCGGCCGGTCCCACCGACGTCTCCGAGTTTCTCGCCGACCTGGCCACCGGCAACGGCAGGCCGCCCTGCTCGGCGTCCACGATTCACCGCAAGGCCGCATGCCTTCGCTCCTTCTACAAGCACCTGCGGCGTGAGGAGCTGGTGGCCGACGACCCGACCGCGGGGCTCAGCGCGCCGCGCCGAGCGCGCAAGCTTCCCCAGGTCCTCAACTACTCCGAGGTCAAGCGCCTGCTGGCCGCCCCACGGGGGGCCGAGCCGACGGCGCTTCGCGACCGCGCCATGCTCGAGGTGATGTATGCGTGCGGTCTGCGCGCATCGGAGACGATCGGCCTGGAGCTGTCCGACATCGACCTCGGGCACGGCTTCCTGCGGGCGCACGGCAAGGGCTCCAAGGAGCGGCTCGTCCCGCTGGGTAGCAAGGCGGTGGCCGCAGTCAAGGCCTACCTGCGGTCGGGGCGCCCCGAGCTGGTCGGCGAACGCAGCGAGCCAAAGCTGTTCGTCAACTTCCGCGGCGGGCCACTGACTCGGCAGGGCCTCTACAAGATCGTGCAGCGCAACGCGCGCACCGCCGGCCTGGACGGGCGGATGAGCCCGCACACCCTGCGGCACAGCTTCGCGACCCACCTGCTGGCCGGTGGCTGCGACCTGCGTGCCGTGCAGGAGATGCTCGGGCACGCGGACATCTCCACCACCCAGATGTACACGCACCTCTCCGGGGAGCAGCTCAAGGAGGTCTACTTCCGGGCGCACCCGAGAGCGGTCGCGCACTGAGCGCCCCCCCGGGCCCCACCGTGCCCGCGGGGCGAGCACGTGGCCTTGATAGAACGGGTCGGTGAGACCACGCCTTCTAGCCTGCGCGGCGCTGCTGGTGCTGGCGCCGCTGCTGGCCGCCTGCGGCAACGAGCGCGCCCGCCCCAGCGGGCTCGAGAGGATTGGACCGCCGACCAACTTCATCAGCTACTCGAGCGCGTCGGGCGATGTCAGCTTCGGCCGTCCCAGCACCTGGACGGTCAGCAGCGGGGGCTTTCCCGAGGTCGCCCAGATCTCCTCCGGCAAGGCGGTGGCCGCGGTCTACTCGTATCCCCGCACCGACCTCCCGGGCGATGAGGCCGGCGTAGAGGCGTCGCGCCAGCGCCTGCTGCGCTCGCTACGTGAACGGGCGCCGGGATTTGAGGTCGATAGCAGCAGGATCACTGAGGTGGATGACGCTCCGGCGGTGGAGATCGTCGGCCGCGGCAGGGTCGGAGGCCAAAGGGTGATGACGCGCAGCGTCCACGTCTACAAGGGCGCGGCGGAGTACGTGGTCGACGCCTATGCGACGCCGGAGGCGTTCGAGCGGGCGAACACGATCGCGTTCGAGCCGCTGCTGGCGACGATCAGGCTGGCCGGACTGCTCGAGGGTCCACCGGGAAGCAGCTGATGCCCGAGCTGCCCGAGGTGGAGACGATCCGCCGCCAGCTCGAGCCGGAGCTGCTGGGGCGCCGCGTCGAACGCCTCGAGGTGCTCGACGATCGCTGGTCGCGGCCGGTCGCTCCCAGGCGGCTGGAGCGCGAGGTCAGCGGTCGGACGATCGCCGGGCTGAGACGCCGCGGCAAGTACCTGCTGATGGCGCTCGACGGGGGCGACACGCTGGTCATGCACCTGCGCATGACCGGGAACCTGCTGCTCGTCGACCGGGAGGGGCTGGTCGCGGCCGTGGACCCGCGCGTGTACCAGCCGGCGTCGGAGGATCGTTACCTGCGAGCGCGCTTTCGGCTCGACGACGGACGCGAGCTGCGGTTCAGCGACGCGCGCCGCTTCGGCGAGGCCTTGCTGCTGCGCGACGACCAGCTCGATGCCCGCTTCGCAGGGCGGGTCGGGATCGAGCCGCTGTCCGGCGATTTCACCGTCGAGGCGCTGGAGCGGATCGCGGCCGGGCGGACGGTGCCGCTCAAGTCCTTCCTGCTGGACCAGTCGGGGATCGCCGGTGTGGGGAACATCTACGCCGACGAGGCCCTGTTTCGCGCCCGGCTGCACCCGCTGTCCCCGGCGGGATCGATGAAGCCGGAGCACCTCGAGGCGCTGCGCAGCGGTGTGGTGGAGGCGCTTGCAGCCGGGATCGACGGCGGCGGTGCCTCGATCGACGATTACCGCGACTCCCGCGGTGAGCGAGGGTCGATGCAGGAGGAGTTTCTCGTCCACACTCGGGAGGGCGAGCCATGCCCGCGATGTGGCGAGCCGATCGCCCGGATCCTGATCGGCGGCCGCTCCACCTACTACTGCCCGCAATGCCAGGTAAGGCTGAGGCGGCGTCCGCGGCGGCGCCGGCCGCGCCGATGATCGAGCTGCCGGCGGATTTCGCCGTCGGCCACTGGACAGACGCCGAGGCGGCGACCGGCTGCACGGTGGTGCTCCCGCCGCCCGGCACGCGCGGCGGCGTGGACGTCCGCGGCGGGGGGCCCGGCACGCGCGAGACCGACGTCGTCGGCCCCCTCTCGGGCGCGCACGAGGTGAGCGCTGTAGTGCTCGCCGGCGGCAGCGCCTTCGGCCTGGCCGCCGCCGACGGAGCCGCCCGCTGGCTGGAGCAGCAGGGCCGCGGGCATCCGACCCCGGGCGGGCCCGTCCCGATCGTGCCCGCCGCGGTGGTCTACGACCTGACGGCGGGGGATCCGTCGGTGCGACCCGGGCCCGACCAGGGCTACGCCGCGTGCGAGGCGGCGGCCGGGGGCGTTCCCGAGCGTGGCCGCGTCGGTGCCGGAACCGGCACGGCGGTCGGCAAGCTGTTCGGCCGGGACCGTGCCACCTCCGCCGGCATCGGCTACGCGGCGGCGCGCAGCGGCCGGGGCGAAACCGTCGCGGCGCTTGCCGTCGCCAACGGCTTCGGCGACATCCTCGGAGAGGACGGCGGCGTCCTGGCCGGGCCGCGCGACGATGACGGCCAGATGTGCTCCACCGCCGAGGCGATCGCGGAGATGAAGGGAGCGCCCGACTGGACGCGGGTCGAGGAGCGCAACACGACGCTGGTCTGCGTGATGACCGACGCGGCGCTGGGCCGGGCGACCTGCGCCCGGGTCGCGCGGATGGCGAGCGGAGGCGTGGCGCGGGCGGTGGACCCGGTCTTCTCCGATGTAGATGGCGACGTCGCCTTCTGCCTCGCGTCCGGGCAGGGCGAGGGCGACCGCTTCGCGGCGATCGCGGTGGGGACGATCGCGGCGACGGTGACGGCGGCCGCGATCCGCGACGCGGTGCGCTCGGCGGCCTAGGGAGGTTCGGCGGAGTCAGCGGCCAACGGCTGAAGGCTTTTGGCCCCTATAGGGGCCAAAACCCTTCGGTCGCTCTCAATTGAACCTCGCCGGACTCGTTGCTCGTTGCCGTCCGCCGGCGGCGCGATGCTCAGGCGTTCGATGGCCGGCAGCTTCAAGACCGAGGGCGTGGTCCTGCGCAGCATCCGCTTCGGCGAGGCGGACCGCATCCTGCACATCTACAGCGCCCAGCGGGGCCGGATCGGCGCGATCGCAAAAGGGTCGCGGCGGCCGCGCTCACGCTTCGGCGGCAGGCTGGAGCCGTTCTTCAGGCTCGACCTAATCTTGCACGAGGGCCGCGGGGAGCTGGCGACGGTGACCTCGGCGGCCACCGTGGAGGGATATCCGCGCCTGCGCCAGGGCTTTTCCTCGCTCAGCGCCGCGGCGCGGGCCTGTGACGCGGTGCTGCGGCTGCTCGATGCGGCCGAGGCCAACCCCGCCGCCTACAACCTGCTGTGCCGTTACCTGGCGGTGCTCGACACAGGGGAGGGAGCCGCCGAGCCCGCCACTGCTCTCGCCTTCCGGCTCAAGCTGGCGCTCGCCGCCGGCTTCGCGCCGGAGCTGGCCTCCTGTGCGCGCTGTGGCGAGGCCGAGCATCTCAGCGGCTTCTCGGGCGCCGCGGGGGGGGTGGTGTGTCAGAGCTGCGAGGGCGGCTCGTTCGAGCTGTCGGCTGAGGCGCACGAGTTCATGGTCGAGGCGCTGAGCCGGCCGCTGGCCGAGGCGCCGGCCGCGGGCGAGCGGGCGCTGCGTCAGGCCGAGCGTGCGGTGGGGGAGACCCTCGAGCACCATGCGCACGTGCGGCTGCGCGCGGTGGCGTGAGTAGCCCGGCTAGCGCTTTGGGCGGTAGATCCGCTCGGTGATGCGGAGCTGTGCTGCTCGCGGGCCGAGCTTGGAGCCGCGAATCATCATCCGCATCAGGCGCCCAGGCACGACAGAGCGGCGGCCGCGGTCGTAGGAGGCGAGCGACTCCTCGACGACCTGCTCCGGGGAGATCTCGCCGGGGACGAACCCTGACCCCTCCGACTCGTCGTAGCCGGCCACCTGCTGCCATTCGGTCAGCACGGGTCCGGGGTTGACGGCGAGCACGCGCACGCCGGTGCCGCGCAGCTCGGTGTGCAGTGCCTCGGTAAAGCTGAGCGCGAACGCCTTGGTCGCCGCGTAGACGGTCTGATAGGGGATCGGCTGCATGCCGGCGGTAGAGGCGACGACGATGACGCCCCCGCGGCGCCGCTCGACCATCGCCGGCAGGAAGGCGTGGGTGAGCGTGACGACGGCCTCGCAGTTGACCCGCACCTGGGCCGCGTCGCGCTCGGGGTCGAGGTCGAGGAAGCGGCCCCAGAGGCCGAAGCCGGCGTTGTTGACGAGCAGGTCGACCTCGACGCCCAGCTCGGCGACCCTGGCGGAGAGCTGATCAGCCTCGGTGGCGAGGTCGCAGGTGACCACGTGCGCCTGCACCGGCAGGTCTGCGGCCAGCTCCTCGAGTCGCTCGCGCCGCCGCGCGACCAGCACCAGCTCGTTCCCGCGCCGCGCCAGGGCGCGTGCGAACTGCTCGCCGATTCCGGACGAGGCGCCTGTGACCAGGGCAGTCTGGGGCACGGCCCTGAGCCTATTTAGAATCGGCCCGTGCAGGCGGCAACCCCGTGAGATCCGTTGAGGAGCGCGTTCGCGCCTGGGAGGCGGAGTTCAATTCCGAGCTCGGCACGCCGTCCTATCCTGCGCGTCGCCGGGAAGAGGAGCCGGACAGCCCGGTCCGCACGCCGTTTCAGCGCGACCGTGATCGCATCGTTCATTCGAAGGCGTTCCGGCGGCTCAAGCACAAGACCCAGGTGTTCATCGCGCCGGAGGGCGACCACTACCGGACCCGACTCACGCACACGCTCGAGGCTTCGGGGATCTCGCGCACGGTGGCGCGGGCGCTGGGGCTGAACGAGGACCTGACCGAGGCGATCGGGCTCGGCCACGACTTGGGGCACCCGCCGTTCGGGCACATCGGAGAGGAGGCGCTGGACGAGGCGCTGCGCGAGCGGTGCGGCACCGGCTTCAAGCACAACGAGCACTCGCTGCGAGTGGTCGATGTGCTGGAGCGCGAGGGGCGCGGGCTGAACCTGACCGAGCAGGTGCGCGACGGGATCATCAATCACACCGGTTCGAACAAGCCGGCGACGCTGGAGGGGCGGATCGTGAAGCTGGTCGACCGGGTGGCCTACATCAACCACGACATCGACGACGCCCTGCGGGCCGAAATCCTGGCGCCGCGGGACCTGCCGGCGGCCGAGATCGAGCTGCTGGGGCCGACCGGCGCGAAGCGGATCGACAGGCTGGTGAGCGACATCGTCGAGCGCTCGGCCGAGGCCGGGGACATCGTCCAGAGCGAGGAGGTGGGTGGGGCGATGCTGCGCCTGCGCAAGTTCATGTTCGACCGGGTGTATCTGGGGCCGGCCGCGCGCAGGGAGAACGAGCGGGTGAAGCGCACGCTGCGGGGCCTGTTCGACCACTACATGGAGCAGCCCGGGGAGGTTCCGGTGCTGGGCCCGGGCGCGGATCCGTGCCAACGGGTGACCGACTACATCGCCGGGATGACCGACCGCTTCTGCATCGCCAAGTTTAGGGAGCTGGCGATTCCGGAGGAGACGCGGTTTTGAGCGGGTGTCCGGCCGGTACTGCGGGAGTCGCGGCCACGCCGGGGGGCGCAGCGGCTAGCCTCGGTCAATAGCGATGGCGCAGTTCTCCCACGAGACGATCGAGCGCGTCCGCCAGGCAGCGGACATCGTGGAGATCGTGAGCGCGCACACCGACCTGCGGCGTCAGGGTGCGCGGATGGTGGGGCTGTGCCCGTTCCACGAGGAGCGCACGCCATCGTTCTCCGTCGATCCGGCGGCGAAGCTGTACCACTGCTTCGGTTGCCAGGCGGGGGGCGACGTGATCCGCTTCGTGCAGGAGAAGGACGGGGTGGACTTCCCCGAGGCGATCGAGCTGCTGGCCGAGCGCTACGGGGTGGAGGTGCGGCGCGAGCGCGAGGACCCGAAGGCGGAGGCGGCCCGCAAGCGGCGCGAGAGGCTGAGGGAGCTGCTGCAGCGGACGGCGGCGTTCTACGCCACCTACCTGTGGGAGTCGGACGAGGCTGCGAAGGCGCGGGCGTATCTGGCCGAGCGCGGCCTGGGGGAGGAGGTGTTGCGCGGGTTCGCCGTCGGCTATGCGCCGAGCGCCTGGGACCAGGTGCTGACGCGTGGGCAGCGGGCGGGGTTCACGGTCGATGAGCTGCGCGCGGTCGGGCTGGTGCAGCGCGGGCGGGGCGGCGGTGTGTACGACCGGTTCAGGGAGCGGATCATCTTCCCGGTGCGCGACGCGCGCGGGCGGGTGTTGGGGTTCGGGGCGCGGGCGATGCGCTCCGAGCAGGGCGCGAAGTACGTCAACTCGGCGGAGGGGGAGCTGTACAGAAAGAGCGAGACGCTGTACGGGATAGATCGGGCCCGCGGGGCTATTGCGCGGGGCGGGCGGGCGGTGGTGGTCGAGGGCTACACGGATGTGCTGGCGCTGCACCAGGCGGAGATCGAGGAGAGCGTGGGGGTGATGGGCACGGCGATCACGGTTGAGCAGGTCGCGATGCTCTCGGGGCAGGTCGAGGAGGTCGTGCTGGCTCTGGACGCGGACCAGTCCGGACAGGAGGCGATGCTGCGCGCGCAGCGGGTCGCCGGCGATCGGAAGATGCGGCTGCGGGTGGCGGCGATGCCTGCGGGGGAGGACCCGGCACAGATGATGGGCGAGGACGGCGGAGCGCAGCGGTTCCGCGCACTGGTGGATGAAGCGGTGGACCTGCCGGTGTTCCAGATAGGGCTGGTACTGGAAGTCACCGACCGCTCCTCGCCGTCCGAGCGCGACCGGGCAATGAATGACATCGCTCCGGTGCTGAAGGGAATGGGGGAGACGGCGAGCCGGGACGAGCAGGTGCGGCGGGTTGCCGAGCGGTTGGACATGGAGCCGGCAATGGTGATGGGACGGGTTGCGAGCGCACCGCTACGGGGTGATGAGAAGACGAGCGACCCGAACCCTGCTTCCGCGCGGGCGTCGCCGGCTGCTTCAGCGGTCCTGACGCCGCGCGAGATGCGCGAGCGGGCGCTGATGGCGATGTGCATCGCCGAGCCGAAGGCGGGACGGGAATTGCTGGTGCGGCTGACGCCGGAGCATCTGAGCTCGCCAGTCGCGGCGCGGGCGCTGGAGTGGCTGGAGGGGAACCTCGACGAGCCCCTTGCCGGCCTGCCGCGGGAGGACGACGAGCTGGTGTCGCTGATGACCGAGCTGGTGATCGCGGCGGAGCGCGAGCCGGCCTCGAAGCGGGCGATGGAACTGAACTTCCTTCAGCTCGAGCAGCGGCGGATCGAGGATCAGATCGCCGAGGCCGGGGAGAAGGGCGACGACGCGGCCCGTGCCGAGCTGAGCCGCGAGCGGGCCGGGGTCGAGAAGCGGATACGGGGTGCGGAGCGGGTGGGGGGCTAGAAGCTTCGCGGGCGTTCGGATTTCGTCACGAACCGCGCGTCCTTTGTACGAACATATGTTCGTTTTTCCATCCGACGGCTCAGGGACAATCAGCCCATGGAAAAAGGCTTGCTAGAGCGGTTCTTGGCCGCAGGCCTTTCGCTCGACAATATGGCCGCTCGGACTGGGAAGAGCGCCTCGACGGTGAGCTATTGGTTGAGGAAGCACGGCCTCAAACCGCTGGGCGCTGATAAGCACACCTCACGTGGGGGGCTGACAAAGCATGGGCTGGAAGACCTAATCGCCGAGGGCTTGACCATCGAGAGCATCGCGCATCGAGTGGAGCGCAGCGACGCGACCGTTCGCTACTGGTTGAAGCGTTATGGGCTCAGCACGCAACCGGCTGCGCTTCGCGCGGAGGCACGAGAGGCTCGGCGTGTCGGCCTAAAGCGCATCGACCGGGAGTGTTCAAAGCATGGTCTCGTGCCTCATGTTCTCGAGCCGGATCGCGTTCGCTGCGTCAAGTGTCGCGCGGAGGCCGTGGCTCGTCGGCGTCGCAAAGTCAAGCGGATCCTCGTCGCCGAGGCGGGAGGGCAGTGCGCCATCTGCGGTTATGACCGCAGCCCGGTGGCCCTCGAATTCCATCATTTGGATCCGGCGACCAAGTCCTTCAATCTGTCGATCCGCGGGATCACTCGCTCAATCGACAAGCTGCGTGCGGAAGCAAGAAAGTGCGTGCTTCTCTGCGCAATCTGTCATGCGGAAGTCGAGGCCGGAATCGCAAAGCTCCCGTTAGAGTTGGAGGTGCCGACAGGTACTCGGAGTTAGCGGAACCCGATTATCACGGCGTGATCCCGGGTGGCCGAGAGGTAAGGCAACGCCCTGTTAAGGCGATCAATGTCGGTTCGAGTCCGACCCCGGGAGTTCATCCAACCTTTCACGCTTCGGCGCGAGCGAAACTCTCAACCAGCGCGGCGCCCCGCTCCGCCCCGTCGTTCTCCCTCCGCCAAGCGGCTAGCTCTGCCACCCGCTCCCTGAACGCCGGATCACCAAGCACCCGCCGCACCGCCCAGCGCAGCGGCCCCGGCCGGCACAGCCGCCACGGCAGCGACCGCCCGACGCCCGCCCACGCGACCCGGATCGCGTTCTCACCCATATCCCCCGCCGCCGGGCAGCACAGCACCGGCGCGCCGGCTCCCAGCGCCCGCGCCACAGTCCCGTGCCCGCCGTGGCAGACCACCAGTTCCGCCCGCGGCATCACCTGGCTGTAGCTCAGCCAATCCACCAGCGCCGCATTTCCCGGAACCTCGATCGGCGTACCCGGCTCGCCCCGGTTCGTGGTCGCAACCACCCGCACCGGCTCATCCGCCAGCCCCTCCAGCGCCACCCGCACCAGCCGGCAATCCGGATCCTTCGCCGTGCTCGGTGCCACCAGCACCAACGGCTCCTCACCGGCCGGCAGCTCGATGTCCTGGTACGGCAGCTCGAACTCCATCGGCCCCACAACCTCCACGCTCTTCGGCCACTCGCGCCGATACTCGAGCTGCGGAAAGGTCCCCACCAGCACCAGCTCCTCGCTGATGCCCCCGTGAAACCGCTCCACCGGCGCAAGCCCCACCGACTCACGCTGCTCGTTCAGCTCCCGCCGCCCCCTCCGCAGCCCCGACTCCAACAGCGGCAGCGCCGCCCGCCAACCAAGCCGCCCCAACCCCGTGCGCGGCGGCATCGCCCCGGTGGCAAAAAACGGCATTCCCTCCTCATGCACCGGATAGAGGTGCGGCACCAGCGTCGCCCGCCGCACTCCCGCCACCTCCGCTGCCAGCGACGGAGCGATCGTGAGGATGTCGCTCACCACCGCGTCCGGCCGCCACTCCTCCAGCAGGGGCGCCAGCGCCTTCGCCGCCTCGGCTGCGCTCGCATCGCCCGAGCCGAACGCCGGCGGCGGGAACATCGTGTACTCCTCCGCCGCCGCGAACCGCAGTCCCAGCTCCTCGACCGGCTCCCGCCAGCGCTGCCAGGTCTCGACCACCACCTCGTGCCCGCGCCCCTTCAGCGCGCGCGCCAGTGCGATCGCCGGGAACGCATGCCCCGCATCCCCGAACGCCGCGACCATCAGCCGCAGCCGCCGGTCACGACCACCGCTCACGCCGATTCGCCCCTCGCGCCGGCCCCGCCCCTCCCGGGCGGCCGGGGCATGAAACATCCCATGCGACCGCTCCCATCGAGCGCCATCCCCATCCCCGACCCGCTATCCCTAACCGCGTGAAGAGGCACCGCAACACCGCCGAGCGGCTGCGCATCTCCGTCGACCTTCTCCCGCGCCACACGCGGGAGGCGATGCTGCGCGGCATCGACACCAACAACATCATCGTCGGCGGCTACACCGACCGCGACGGCGGCATCTGCCCGATGCTCGCCGCGCACCGAAACGGTGGACGCACCAGCTTCGCCAGCTTCGCCCGCGCCTGGGACGCCTTCACCGGCGCCGGCCGCCGGCCCCGCCGCGCCAGCCGCCGCGAGACCCGCTCCCTGCGCACCTATCTCGAGATGAGCCTGCTCGAGGACGACACCCGCGCGTCGGGAGGCTCCTCGCTGAGCGCGATCGCCGACCAGATTCGTGCCGAGCACCGCGAATTTGCCGAGCGCGACACCGACGAAGGCGCCGTTGTCGAGGCCGATCCCGTCGAGCGCGATTCCGTCGAGGCCCCAGCGCCCCCCGAGCCCGCCACCGCCGAACCGATCAGCGAGCCGGTTTCGGCCGACGAGACGGTCCGGGTCCACGACATGCGCCGCCGTGCGCGCTGGACGTGGCTGCGACCGTCGCCGCGCACAGACCTCTACGAGGCGATGCTGGCGGCCGAGGCAGAGATCTCCGAGCAGCGCCGCGACGAGCCCCAGACTCGTTCCTAGGGCGTCCCGCCCTCACCGGGCCGGGCGAACACGATCTCCGGAACGATGCAGTTGCGTGAGGTACGCAGCAGGAATCGCACCGCCTCGGCGATGTCCTCGGGCCGGATCATCTCCTCGCCACTCACCTGCTCCTTGGCGAATTCGGTCATCGGCGTATCGACGAACGCCGGCGCGAGCGCGGTCACCTGGATCCCCGCATCGCCGAGCTCCTTCTGCGTGCCTTGGCTGAAGTTGATCACCGCCGCCTTGGTCGCTGCATAGACCGACAGCCAACCCTGCCCGTTCTTGCCCGCGATCGATGCCGTGTTGACGATCAGCGCCTTGCCGTGCTCGGCACCCGCCTCGCGCAGCATCGGCAGCGACTCGCGTGTCCCGATCACCACCGCACGCAGGTTGACGCCGAGCTGGATGTCGAGGTGCTTGGTCTGGATCGAGTCCATCGCCTGGCCAATCCCCACCCCGGCGTTGTTGACCAGCACGTCCATCCGCCCGTACTTGTCGCGATGTGCATCGACAACCCCCACCAGCTCATCCTCCTCGGTCATCTGCGCCGGCACGGCCTGCACCTCAATGCCTTCGCCACGCAGTCCATCGGCGGCCGCCTCGAGCTTCTCCGGCCGTCGCGCGGACAGGGTCAGTGCGTAGCCGTCCTCACCGAGCGCCCGAGCGATCGCCAACCCGATCCCACTCGAGCCGCCTGTCACCAGCGCCGCGCGCTCAGCCAACCTTCGCTCCTCTCATCGCCTGTCGGTCCGGCGGCACCCTACCGGCACCGCGCCCGCCCGGTCGGTGCCCTGAGGGAGCCGGCGGCGGCGCCTCAATAACATTGGCCGGTGCGCTTCCCACGCTCTGTCGCCCTCGCGGTGCCGCTTGCCCTTGCGGCTATTTCGCTGCTCGGATGCGGCGGATCCGACCCGGAGCAAAACGTCGAGAGCCGCCCCGCGCCACCCGCCTCGGACTTCCCCTCGGGGAAGGGGCTCACTCTCGGCGAGGTCCTCAACCAGGCCAACGCGCCCAGCGAGCTGGTCCTTTCGCCATCTGCGCCGGTCTTCTACACGGGCGAGAACCGCTTCGGGTTCGGCGTCTTCGAGCGCGACAAGACCCAGGTCCCGGACGCACAGATCGCCCTCTACGTCGCCAAGGCGCCCGAGCAGAAGTCCCAGGGCGGGGCGGGCACCGGCCCCACAGGCAAGGTGGGAGCTCTGGACGGGCCGGCCTACGGTCCCTTTCCGGCGCGCATCGAGACTCTGGAGACCGAGCCGGCATTCGGCTCACAGACGACCGCCAACGATCCCGACGCCGGCACGGCGGTCTATGTCACCGACATCGACTTCCGATCCAACGGCGAGTGGCGGATCGGCGCGCTGGTCAAGGACGGCGACCAGCTCACCGCGACTCTCCTGCCGAGCGTGATCGTCGGCCAGTACACGAAGATCCCACAGGTGGGGGAGAAGCCCCCCCGCATCCACACTCCTACTCGGGAGGATGCTGCCGGCGACCTCTCCAAGATCACCACGCGGGTCCCTCCCGACACGCAGAACGAGGTGGACTTCTACAACGTGCTGGGACGCAAGCCCGTGGTGCTGCTGTTCGCCACCCCACAGTTCTGCGAGAGTCGGACCTGCGGCCCGGTGGTTGACGTGGCCGAGCAAGTCAAGCGAGACTACGGCGACAAGGCCGATTTCATCCACATGGAGATCTACAAGGACAACGACCCCGCCAAGGGAACCAATGCCCAGGTGCGGGCATTCAACCTGCCGAGCGAGCCCTGGCTGTTCGTGATCGACCGCAACGGCGTTATCCGTACCGACATCGGCGGAGCATTCAGCGTCCAGGAATTGGAGAATGCGGTGAAGGCGGTAACCGGGCAATGAACGAGACGGATTCCGACACCAAGCTGATCGAGTCGTTCGCCGAAGAGGCACGGCGCCGCTGCGACGTGATCGTCGCCGGGCTGGAGACCGGCACCACCGACTTCGAGGCGCTGCGCGTCGAGGGGCATGCGCTGAAGGGGACCGCCGCCGTGGTCGGCCTGCAGCGGCTTGCCGAGCTGGCCGGCCTGATGGAGTCCGACCTCGCCGAGGCTGCCAAGTCCGGCGAGCTGCGCGAGAGCCGCGGGCGCCAGATCGCCGAAGCCGCCAAGGCCCTCGCCGAAGGCGCCGAGGCCGCCGCGGCGGGCGAGGAGGAGCCGCCGGACGTGGGCCGCTCCCTGGCCCAGCTGTTCAGCGCCTAGCCACCCAGCGCCTTCACGACCAGGACCACGGCGACAGCGATAACGCCGATCACGAGCACGATCGGCAGCAGCGCCACCAGGATCCCGGCCAGCGCCGCCAGTCCCGAGAACAGCGCCATCACCACCGCCACCAGGCCCGCAACCAGCCCCTTTCCGATTTCGACGACGGCGCGGAGCGGACGCAAACCCGCGCTGCGCTGAGGGGTGTCGTGCTGCGAGGGCGGGGTCATGCCGTCCCAGCGTAGCCAGACCGTAGCCTGACGTCATGGACCTGCTGATGGTCGCGGCGGAGCGAGTCGCCGGCGCTCTCGGTGAGCCGTCGCAGAGCGACCTTCTCGCCGCGCGCCAGACGCAGGCGATGTCGTTCGTCTTCCACATCCCGCTGGTCTGCTTCGGCATCGCCTTCCCGGCGATGGTCCTGTTCACCGAGGGGCTCTGGCTGCGCACCGGCGATCCGGTCTACAAGGCGCTCGCCCAGCGCTGGTCGAAGGTGATGCTGATCCTGTTCGCGGTCGGGGTCGTCACCGGCACCATCCTCTCCTTCGAGCTGGGCCTGCTCTGGCCCAACTTCATGGCCACATTCGGCGACGTCTTCGGCGTCGCCTTCGCGCTGGAGGGCTTCTCCTTCTTCCTCGAGGCGATCTTCATCGCCATCTATGTCTACGGCTGGGACCGGCTCTCGCCGCGCCACCACTTCATGGTCGGGATCCCGATCGTGATCACCGGCCTTGCCGGCTCCCTGTTCGTGATCTCCGTGAACGCCTGGATGAACGACCCCACCGGGTTCGACCTGGTCGGCGGCGAAGTCACCAACGTCGATCCCTGGGCGGCGCTGTTCAACTCCGACCTCGCGTTCGAACTGACCCACATGTACCTGGCCGGCTACATGGTGGCCGGCTTTCTGGTCGCCGGGGTCTACGCCCGCTCCTGGCTGCGCGGCGACCGCAGCCCCTACAACCGCGCGGCGCTGATCATCCCCCTCACCTTCGCGGCGCTGGCCACCCCGGCGCAGCTGATCGTCGGCGACTGGACCGCGCGTAGCGTCGCCAAGGACCAGCCGGTGAAGCTGGCGTCCTTCGAGGGGCTGCCGAAGACCGAGCGCGGGGCGCCGTTCCACATCGGCGGCATCTACGAGGACGGGGAGGTAAAGGGCGGGATCGAGATCCCCGACCTTCTCTCGATCCTCGCCGATCACGATACCGACGGAAAGGTGGAGGGCCTCAACAGCGTGCAGCCCGACGACCGGCCGTCCGCGATCAACACCGTGCGCCTCTCGTTCCAGGCGATGGTCTTCATCGGCACCGGCCTGGCCGGGCTGGCCGCCTTCTACCTGCTGGTCTGGTGGCGCCGGCTGCGGCTGCCGCGCTCGCCCTGGTTCTTCCGGGCGGTGGTCCTGGCCGGCCCGCTGGCGCTGGTGGCGCTTATCTGCGGCTGGATCACCGCCGAGGTCGGGCGCCAGCCCTGGATCGTCTACGAGCTGATGCGCACCGAGCAGGCGGTGACCGACGCGGGAGGCCTCTGGGTCGCCTTCGCCTTGCTCGCCGCCGTCTATCTGTCGCTGCTGGCGGCGGTGATATGGCTGCTGCGCCGACTCGCCCGGACTTCGCCGGAAGGCGAGGCCGCCGCGCCGACGGAGGGGGCCCGCTGATGCTCCCCGAGCTCAGCCTGGCGCTGATCATCGCGGGCCTGACCGCCTACGCGGTGCTGGCGGGCGCCGACTTCGGCGCAGGCTTTTGGGACCTCACCGCCGGCGGCGCGGAGCGGGGGGGACGGGTGCGGGGCATGGTGCAACGGTCGATGAGCCCGGTCTGGGAGGCGAACCACGTCTGGCTGATCTTCGTCCTGGTGCTGCTGTGGACCTGCTTCCCGGTCGGCTTCGGCTCGATCATGTCGACCCTCTACGTACCGCTGTTCATCGCCGCGGTCGGAATCATCTTCCGAGGCACCGCGTTCGCGCTGCGCGGGCAGGCGGCGACGATCGGCGAGGCGCGTGTGCTCGGGGCGCTGTTCGCCTCCTCCTCGGTGCTGGTCCCATTCTGCCTCGGCGCCTGCCTGGGAGCGATCGCCGCCGGGCAGGTGCCGGTCGGCAATGCCGCCGGAGATCCGGTCACATCGTGGCTCAACCCCACCGGGATCCTGGTCGGCGCGCTGGCCGTAATCACCGGCGCCTACCTGGCGGCGGTCTACATGGCCGCCGACTCGGCTCGCGCCGGCCTGCCCGACCTTCAGCGCGCCTTCCGCGTCCGGGCCCTGGGGGCGGGGATCGTGGCCGGGGCGGTCGCGATCGGCGGCCTGATCGTGCTGCGCGAGGACGCTCGCTACCTGTTCGACGGGCTCACGTCAGGGGGCGGCCTCGCCTTCGTGATCGCCTCCGCCATCGCGGGAGCGGCGACGCTGGCGCTTGTATGGGTCGGGCGTTTCGACCGCGCCCGTTTCACCGCCGCCGCAGCGGTCTCCTGCGTGACGATCGGCTGGGCTTTCGCCCAGTCGCCCTACCTACTGCCGGAATCGCTGACCCTGGAGGAGGCCGCCGCTTCCGACGCGACACTGGTGGCCGTGCTGGTCAGCGGCGCGATCGGGCTGCTGGTGCTGGTGCCGTCGCTTTACCTGCTCTACTCGCTGACCCTGAAGGGCCGCCTAGACCAGCGGTTCGAGCCTCTCGACCAGCGCTTCCGTCCGCAGGAAGCCGGTCAGGCAAGGAGTGAAGAGTGAGCCGCCGCTCGCGGATCCGCCTGCTGGTACCTGTGGCCCTGCTGCTTGGCGTCGCGTTGATGATCCCCTTCGAGGCAACGATCACGCGCGTGCTCGGCGTGACGGCCCTGCTCGCCTTCATCGTCGCCGGCGTGTTCGCGATAGCCGAGCCCGGCTTCCTCTCCGAGGACGAGGAATAGCCGCGCACCGCGCTACATTCGCTGCGGGGCCGGTAGCTCAGCTGGTCAGAGCAGCGGACTCATAATCCGTCGGTCGGAGGTTCGAATCCTCCCCGGCCCATGAAAGCCCCCACTAATGGGGATGCCCCGCGGACTGGGGGAGGCGTAGGATCGCGGCAGTGGCTGGCACCGATCGTGCCGGCCCCGGAAGTTCGACCCAGAGAAGGGAGCGTCCGATGAGCGCGACCGACGACACATCGGCAGGGTCGTGCGGGGGTCCGGCGATGCAACGGTCGTCTGCGCCGGCCGTGATGCTGCTGATCGTCTGCCTTGTGACCCTCGGCCTTGCCGCGTGCGGGGGCGGCGATTCGAACGGGACGACAGACGCTCCGAGCCAAGGGAGCGGATCCCAGGCCACCTCCACTCAAGCACCCGCCGAGGGCGGGATGCCGAGCGTCATCGGCAAGACAATCGGTCAGGCGGAGAGCACGCTCGACCCTGTGCTTAATTCCTACAACCTCAAATTCTCGTACGAGAAGTCCGGCGAGAAACCGGGCACGGTGATCGACCAGTCCCCGGCACCTGGCAGCCCCCTGACCCCCGGCAAGGTCTACACGGTGAAGATCACGGTTTCAGAGTGAGCTCGCCTCTTCGACACCGGCCAGCGGGACGAATCACTTGGTGCGTCGCCGCTGCCCTTGCCTTTCTGGTCGTCTGTCCGTCCGCCGCCGCTCGCACCAAGCCGATCACCGGAAAGCTCAGCAAGCCCGGCTACGACGTGATCGCGTTGGCGCCGAGCGGCGATGCGAAAACGGTGCGAGCGAAGCGCGGCAAGTTCAGGCTCAAGCCACCGGCCAAGCGAGTGACCCTCCAGCTGCGGGCGAAGAACGGCACCTACGCCGGCCCCATCGTGATCGGCATAAAAAAGAAGGGGAAGCGCGCGATCCTCGGCGTCAAGGCGGGAGCCAGGCTCGGCAAGGTCAAGATCAAGGCCCGCAAGGGCTACGCCAAGCTCAAGCGAAAGCTGTCCAAGACGCTCGTCGACGTCAAGCGCAAGGCGCGCGCCAAAAATGGAGTCCCGATCGGCGCCGGCAGGTTCGGGCGTGTGCGCTCCAGGCACACCCACGGTGGCGCGCCCGGCGACCGTGACCTCGACGGCATTCCCGACTCTCTGGACATCGACGACGACGGCGATCTGATCCTCGACGACATCGACCGCTCGAGCGGCGCGCGCGCGTCCCAGACCTCGAACGAGATCGGGGTCAGCTCCAGCTTGGGGCTCGACCTGTCCGAGACCGTGAACGCAAACGCAGCGGCCGTGAGCGACGGCGATGTGGACTCGGCTCTCCAGCAATTCGGCGGGGTGGGGGTACCGATCCTTCCGGGCCCGATCCCTCCCGACGTCGTCTCCGGCGAGCTCGACTGCGGAGGGTTTCCTGACCCGAACAACCCAAGCGGGTGGAGCGGCGGCCTGGGCTACTGCACGCGGGGAGGTTCGGGGAGGCTCGATGGCAACCCGTACCCCGGCCCGGCCGGCGGGCCGTTTGACCCCGACGGTAACGGCCTGGGCGCGCTCGTCAGTCCTCCCGGCCAACAGGGCGGCCGCGGGGCTTTCGGCCTGAGCCATGGGGCCACCACAGCTGACATAACGACGGGTGACTGGCTGATCGAGCGGGGCTATGACGCTGGCGGCGCCGAGATCGTTGAGCTCACCGGCATGCTGAAGTACATCTTCGCCACCGTCCCCGCGCTCGTCTCCTACCACGACACGGCGGGGAATTCCATGACGCTCACCTACCCTTACCCGCCCGGGTTCGCGAACGAGCTCCCGGTCGCCGCCGGTCCGGACGGGAACGTGGTGGTGACTATGACGTTCTGGCGGCCCCAGCGCAGGCCGATCAGCGGAGAACAATGTCCGTCACCGAGCGACCCTGACCGCTTGTGCTTGCCGACCGACTGGATCGACAACGGGGGGCTCGATTACTCAGTCGTCGAACCCTGCCCGCTCGAGGCCTTTTCCGAAGACGACCCGACCACTCCAGCCATCGAAGACGACCCGAGCCTCATTCCGAGGACGCCGAAAGGCTTCTCGGACACTGCCCCAGACCGGCCCGCGAGTCCAACCAACACCTTCACTTACACGCTCAACCTCACGCAGTGTTCCGCCTCGGCTTGGAACTCGGGTGGGATTCGGATGTTCGAATTCTTCGCTCATGCCCCTATCATCGGGGCCGAAGGGGGCGGCTTGGCTTCCCAGCACGTTTCGTTCGAGCTGCAGTAGGGCGGGCGCTCGCGGGATGTGTCGAGTTCCTTGGGGCGTTCGGCCTGGTGCGTCCCCAGGACATATGTCGAAGCGCCGACTTTGTCCCGAATTTTGTCCCCCACTCCAGCGAACTCCTTGGACAGAATCGAACTGGATCGAACTCCTTGAGCAGGATCGAACTCCTTGGACGGCGCCCCGGCTAACTCATAATCCGTCGGTCGGAGGTTCGAATCCTCCCCGGCCCATCGCTCTAGCAAGCCATCCGGCGACGGCCGCAAAAGCGGAAAGCGGGAACGCTCGGGGGCTCGCCTAGTCAAGCCGGAGCGAGGGGGCATCCGTAACGGACTGCAAGCCCCGCGCCCGACTCATAACCCGGAGGTCGCGGGTTCGAATCCCGCCCCCGCTTCTCACCTTGTTTTCATAAAGCCTTCCTTACGGTTCCTCCACTATCGAGGACACTCAATCATCGACCCTGAGGGGGAGGCTTCTGCCGGCCATCGCCCCGATCCTTTTCTCGGTCTACCCGCTGCTCTCGCTGTTCGAGCACAATGAGACGGAGATCGAGGTGGGGGTCCTCTGGAAGCCGCTCGTCATCTCGATCCTGGTGGGCGCCGCGCTCTACGGCGTCTTCCTGCTGATCTTCAAGCGTGGGCCGAAGGCCGGCGCGATCGCATCGCTGGTCAGCGTGGCCTTCTTCTACTACGGCATCTACCTCGACAAGGTCAGCTGGAGCGAGGGGCTCTTCATGGCGATCTGGCTGGCGCTCTTCGGCGTTGCCATCTTCCTCGTCGCCAGGACGCGTCGGCAGCTTTGGAACCTCACCCTGATCCTGACCGTGTACGCGGTGGTGCAGGTCCTGGTCCCGGCGATCAAGGTCGCCTCCTATCAGGCGAACCACCCCGCGATCTCGACCTCGGACTCCCGCCTTTGGACCGGGGACGTGCTCCCCAGCCCCCCGGCCCAGCCGAGCAACGCTCAGCTGCCCGACATCTACGTGATCATCCCCGACGACTACGCCCGCGGCGACCTGCTGCAGAAGTACTGGGGCTACGACAACAGCCGGTTCTACGACCAGCTCAAACAGCGCGGGTTCCTGATCTCGAACAACTCCCGTGCGCCCTATTCGGATAGCGAGCTCAACATCGCGTCGGCGCTCAACATGGGCTACATGGACGGCATGCCGAGGATCCTCGGCAGGACGTCGGAGGACGTCCGGGGCGTTCGGAGGCTGATCTCGGACTCGCGCGCGAGGAAGCTGCTCGAGTCGATCGGTTACGACTATGTCCAACTGGACACCGACGAGGTCACCTGGCCCGCAGGCAACCCCGACATCTCTTTCGTTGCCACCCCCGACAGCTTCGGGACCCTGTGGATGGAGCAGACCGTGCTGGGGTCGGTCGGCGGGAGCCTCGGCTTCAACCCCGACTCGACCGACGAGCGCTTCCGGGGCGCGATCAAATCGGTCTTCTCCAAGCTCGAAGCCGTGCCCGACCAGCCCGGGCCGAAGTTCGTCGTCTTCCACACCCTGCTGCCCCACGAGCCCTACATCTTCGGCGCCAACGGCCAGGACGTGACCAATCCCGACAAATCAGAGGAAGGCCAGAACTCCGACCTCGGCATGAAGCTCTACCTCGGCCAGCTCCGAGGGATCAGCCAGATGCTCCTCGACGCGGTCGACGCGATCCAGTCGAAGTCGGAGACGCCGCCGGTGATCGTAATCCAGGCCGACGAGGGCTTCGAGGGCAATCCCGACCTGATCGGTGAGAGGACGATGCAGGACATCCGCATCAAGGGCCTGCTCGCGCTATCGCTCCCCGGGGCCGGCACGACGAAGGTCCCGAAGCCGCCGAACGTTGTCAACACGCTTCGGTTCGTGATGAACGAGTACTTCGGGACCCACTACCCGATGCTGGACACCGTCAGTTACCCGGAGGGCGACCTCCCGTATCAGTTCGAAGCGATGCCGGTTCGCGGCGTCGCGAAGTAGCTCTCAGGGCCGGGAAAGTCGATCAACCGCTCGATCTCGATCGACCAGCCTTCGAAGTCTTCCGTCCAGGCGCGCATGAACTCGATGAAGGCCGGCGAGCGAGAAGTCATTTCGGTGATGACCCAACGCGGACGCGGACGCGCGAGTGGAGCCGAGGTCGAGGATCGCATTGCGACTGTCTGGACAATTCGGGACGAGAAGATCATCCGTGCGGTGTGGTTCCCGGACCGTGAGGAGGCCCTCGAAGCCGCCGGGCTGTCGGAGTAGCGATTTCGCGCCCTTGACCTGCCGCGAAGGGCGCTCGGGTGGGCAACGGATGGGCAACGCGCCATCCATCAAGAGCCGCAAGTCGCCCCGTGACGGTTCAGGCACGCATCCGCACGGCGCGTGCGGATAAAGGGCACCAGTCGCAACCAGCCGCAACTCCTGAGGCCCACTTATAATCCGTCGGTCGCAGGTTCGAATCCTGCCCGGCCCATCAGGCGGTTAGGCCCTTACCGGCAAATGGCGATTGACGCGCCTTGTAACAGGGCGTACGATCGCTGCAGATCAGATGGCGTTCCTGCGCTACCCGAGGGGGCTGACGGCAATGAGGATCGGAACCGCCGTCGGTGTGTCGTGCCTCGCGGCCTCCCTTGCGCTGCTGGTCGCGAGCGCTCCTGCCGTTGCGGCGAAGAAGCCGATCACCGGCAAGCTGAGCAAGTCCGGCTACACCGTGTTGGCGCTTGCGGCAAACGGAAAAACGACTGCGGCACGAGCGAATCCGCGCAGATTCAAGCTTCGCCCCCCCGCCAAGCGAGTGACCCTGCACCTGCGGGCAAAGGACGGCACCTACGCCGGCCCGATCGTGGTTACGCGCAAGAAGAGGGGAAAGCGCGCAATCCTCGGCGTCAAGGCGGGGGCCAAGCTCGGCAGGGTGAAGGTCAAGGCCGGCAAGGGCTACGCGAAAGTGAAGCGCAAGCCGCCGAGGAAGCTGATCGACGCCAAGCGCAAGGCGCGGGCCAAGAAGGGAGCCCCGATCGGCGCCGGCAACTTCGGGCGGGTGCCCTCGGCGAACACCAAGGGGGGCGCCCCCGGCGACCGTGACCTCGACGGTGTCGCCGACCCACTCGACATCGACGACGACGGCGACTTAACACTCGACAACTTCGAGCTCTCCGGCGCCGCTCGTGTGTCACAGGCCGCAAACACGTTCAACACCGGCTCTGATTTCCCGCTCTTTTTCGAGGCGTCCGTGAACGCCAATGCGTTCGCGGCCGCTGGATTCACTCCCGAGCAGATCGATCAGCAGATCCTGCCGGCTCTCCCAAGCGTGGGGCGGCTCGGCATCGGACCCCTGCCCGGCGACTCAACCGAGCTCGACTGCGGTGACGCCGACACGGGACTTATCTACTGCCGCAGGAATGGCAGCATCGGTAGGTTCGTCAGCCCACCGAGCGTCTTTCACTCGGACGGGGTGCCTTTCCCCTCATCTTTTGACGGCGACGGTGACGGCTTCGGCACAGTGCCTCCCGGCCCCGCTTACTTCGCCCATGGCGCCCGAATCGACCAGATCGGCACTGGCGACGTCCTGATCGAACACGTCACGACCGGCGCCCCCGAAAGTGAATGCCCGCCCCCGCCCGACACCACGAGCCCATTCTGCGCTTCATACACCGCCACGCTTCAGTACGTGTTCGGAACCGTCCCTGCGCTGGTCTCTTACAGCGATACGGCAGGGAACTGTGCCAAGGCGTCCGGCACGCCGGGCAGCTGCGCGACGGAGTTTTCCTACCCGGTCGCCCCCGGGGGCCTGGGGACCCCCGGCAACGCGTTCCCGGTCTCAGCCCCTGGCGGTCAAGACGTGATGGTGACGTTTACCTTCTGGCGACCCCAGCGCCAGCCGATCGGCGAAGGCCAAAACAGGGAGGCGTGTCTGGACGACGTGCCACCCTGCCGGTGGGTCGATATGGGTGGCCTCACGTATGGGGCGTTGATCCAGTACGTCGAGGGGGAGTCCGGCCTTCTCCCCGGCTGCCCGACGAGCGCGTTCACAGAGACGGATCCCGACCTGGAGCCGTTTGAGGGCTTCAACCAGAGCCACTTCCGGGACATGGCCTCCGATCAGGCCGCGAATCCGGCAGACACCATCACCTACAGCCTGAATCTCAGCCAGTGTCTCGCGGCGATCAACTGGGAGCCGGGTGAGTCGCTGGGGCTGACCTTCCAAGCAACGGCTGCGAATTCGACCGACATCACTCAGCAGGGCGGCGTCTTGTTCGAGCGACAGCCCTAGGTCGATGACCAGGAAGGGTCAGATCCGAGCCGCAGCGTTGTGCGCTGTTGGTTCCGTTGGGATTCTCGCCGCGGGCTTCCCAGCCGCGGCGCCGGCCAAGAAGCCGATCACCGGCAAGCTCAGCAAGCCCGGCTACACGGTGTTTGCGCTTGCCAAGAGCGGCCAGGCGAAGTCAATTCAGCCGAAGGGACGCAAGTTCAAGCTCCGCCCCCCAGCCAAGCGCGTCACCCTGCAGCTTCGGGCCAAGGACGGCACTTACGCCGGCCCGATCGTGGTCGGCACAAAGAAGAAGCGCAAGCGGGCGATCCTCGGCATCAAGGCGGGGGCGAAGCTCGGGAAGGTCAAGGTCAAGGCTGGCAAGGGCTACGCGAAGGTGAAAAGGACGCTCCCCGGGAAGTTCCAGGACGCCAAGCGCAAGGCGCGGGCAAAGAAGGGCATCCCAATCGGCGCCGGCAAGTTCGGGCGGGTGCGCTCGAAGAAAACGGGCGGCGGCGCGCCAGGCGACCGCGACCTCGACGGGGTCCCCGACCCGCTGGACGTCGACGACGACGGCGACCTGATCCTCGACAACCTCGATGTCTCGACCGGGGGCGGTGCTCGGGCCTCTCAGGGTTGCGGCCCGAACAACTTCTACTGCCAGCCCATCGCTTCGTCTTTGAACCTGTGCTGTGGCCTTGACCAGACCGTGAACGTCAGCGCACTCGCGCTGGCCGGCCTGACCCCGGGGGAGATCCAGCAGCAGGCCGACACAGCTCTTCGAAGCTCCGGGGCCCTCAGGTTTTCGCCACTGACAGAACCTGAGGAGCTCGACTGTGGAGGCGAGCCGGACCCGAATAACCCGGACGGGTGGAGCGGCGGCCTGAGCTACTGCACCAGAGGGGGCACGGGGCTTGCCTCCGCCGGTGGCCCGGGGTTGTCTTTCCCCGGCCCGCCCCCGCCCAACGCGACGTTTGACACTGATGGCGACGGCTTCGGCACGATGCCGACGCCATCCTTCATCGCCCCCAGGGCCACCACCGCCGAGATCAAGACGGGTGACTGGATGAACCAGGTAGTCACCAGTGACGGCACGGAGACCAAGTCCCCCGCCATGCTGAATTTCGTCTTCGTCACCTCCCCGGCGCTGGTCTTCTACAGCGACACGGCCGGGAACTGCGCGAAGGCGTCCGGCACGCCGGGAAACTGCGCGACCGAGTTTTCCTACCCGGTTGCCGGGGATGGTCCGGGGACGGTGAACAACGGGTTACCGGTCTCCGCCGGTTCGGACGGGAACGTGGTGGTGACGCTGACCTTCTGGCGACCCCAGCGCCAGCCTATTGAGGGGGAGGCATGCCTGTTCAATACGCCACCTTGCGCATGGGTGGATATCGGTCACCTCACGTACGCGACCGCCGCCCCCAACGGCTGCTCCCAGGACACCCTGTCCAGCACGGACTTGACCACCCCGACGCTCCCACTCCTCGGCACGGGGGGACTCTTTGACCCAGCGCTCGATCAGGAGTCAAGTCCGGGCAATACCTTCACCTACACGCTCAAGCTCAGCCAGTGCCTGGCGGAAAACGGGAATTCCTCTTCTTTCGACGAACCCGGAGAGGAGCAGCCGCTCAGATTCAGCGGAACGGCCGGCGCGACCGACTTCGCGCAACTGACCGTCTTCTTCCAGCGGCAGTAGCCAGGGCAATTCCCCTGAGAGGCCCCGGGGATGTCAGTAATCCGGGCTCAGGCTTCGCGGGCTTGCTGGCTTTGCGCGTATGAGCCCAGGTCGAGGAGGAAGGCGAAGATGACTAGGAACCACTCCAAACCGGAGACCTTGTCCGCCGAAGCCCACATCACGGCGTAGGCGAGCGTCGTCCAGGGCAGCAGGAAGAAGCCGAGGAAGGGCACGAGCCAGCTGTCGAAGGCCCGGCTGAGCAGGTCGCTGAAGATCCAAACGCCGAACAGCGCCAATCGCGGGGAAAGAAGGGCGAGCAGAGCGAGGAAGCAGCCCATTAGCGCACCCTACCGCCCTGAGTAGTTCGCCGGTAGGGGCATTACCCACTAGTGATGTTGATCCTCGCCTTCGCCGGGCATAGGATCGGGACGACCGGCCGGGGTCGTCCCGCCGGCCAGGGAGATGCGATGACAAAGAGAGATGCGATGACAACGAGGCTTCGGGCCCGTGTTGGTGTGTTTGGGGGAGCCGTCTTACTGCTGTTCTTTGCCATTGCACCGGCCGGTGCCGCAAAGAAGCCGATCACCGGCAAGCTCAGCAAGCCCGGCTACACGGTGATCGCGCTCGGGGCGAACGGCAAGGGCGCGGCGGTTCGGGCAAAACCGAAGTTCAAGGTCAAGCCCAAGGCCAAAAGCGTCACCCTGCACCTGCGCGCCAAGGACGGCACCTACGCCGGCCCGATCGTGATTGCCAAGAAGAAGAAAGGGAAGCGCGCGATCCTCGGCGTCAAGGCGGGCGCCAAACTAGGCAAGGTCAAGGTCAAGGCCCGCAAGGGCTACGCCAAGGTGAAGCGCAAGCTCGCGAAGGAGTTCATCGACGCCAAGCGCAGGGCACGGGCCAAGAAGGGAGTCCCGATCGGCGCCGGCAAGTTCGGCCGAGTGCGCTCGAAGAAGACGGGCGGCGGTGCGCCCGGCGATCGCGACCTCGACGGGGTTCCCGCCCCTCTTGACATCGACGACGACGGCGACCTGATCCTCGACAACCTTGATCGCTCGACCGCGGCGCGCGCGTCTCAGCAGGTGCTGGACAACGCGCTCTTACACTCCGCCCTGAACCGTTCCCTGCCAGAGAGCACGAACGCCAACGCGGGCTCGACCGACCAGCAGATCGAGGCGGCTCTCTCCCGCGGGCAGCTGCTGATGATCGGGATCCCGTCAGGCGGCTCCGCGGAACTCGACTGCGGAAGAGACGATCCCGGAACCTCCGAACTCGAAGGCCTCTCCTACTGCCGTCCGAACGGCACCGGGAGCCTCGTGGATCCTTTTCCGGGAGCGCGTTTTCCCGAGTGCTGTGACCCCGACAATGACGGCTTTGGCACGCTCGTCCCTCCCTCGGTAGTTCCCCCAGCCTCCGGCGCCGGGGCCATGGGCCTCGTCCATAGGGCGACGACCACCGAGATAAAGAGCGGTGACGTGCTGATCACTCGGGTCAACGACGCCAACGGTGTCGAGATCGGCGCGTTCTCCCACACACTGCAGTATGTCTTCGCCACCGTCCCCGCGCTCGTCTCCTACAGCGACACAGCCGGAAACTCCGGGACGGTGGGATACCCGGTCGCCGCGGGGGAACCTCCTCCTGGCCCGCCAGGCGGGCCGGGGACGGGGCGGAACGGCTTCCCGGTCGCGGCCGGTCCGGGCGGCGACGTGGTTGTGGGGCTAACGTTCTGGCAACCCCAGCGCAGGCCCATAAACGGCGAGTCGGGCTTTAGCGACCCTCCGACCTCGTGGACAGACGTCGGCGGCCTCACCTACTCGGCGCGCGTGGAGTCTCTCAACCCTCCGTCGGGCGCAGCGAATTTCGTAAACAAGCAGTGTCCTCAGAGCGCCTATTCCGCCACCCCCGATCAACCCCTGTCCCTGTCCCCGGGTCCCAGTCCTGGGGGGCTGACGGACACGCTCGCTGATCGGCTCGCGAACCCCGACAACAAGCTCACCTTCACGCTGAACCTCACCCAGTGCCTTGAGGGGGTTTCCTGGAACTCGGGTGATACTGCGGGTGTCATTTTCCGGGCATCAGCGCCACCGCAACCCGAGGCTCCGACCACGCCCGGCTCCGCCTCGCAGCTCGTTTCGTTCGAGCTGCAGTAGGAGGCGACCGATCCGGGCGCGCGTCGATTCCCGTGGGACGCATCGCCCGGTGCGCGCCCTCAGGCCACTACCGACGAAGCGCCCCACTTTGTCTCGAAATTTGTCCCCGACTCCAACGAACTCCTTGGACAGGATCGAACTGGATAGACCTCCTCGGGCACGATCGAACTCCTTGGACGCTCCCCGGCCGATCTCATAATCCGTCGGTCGCAGGTTCGAATCCTGCCCGGCCCATAAAACCCCCTGGAAATCAGCACCTTTCCAGATGGTGTCCAGCCGTTGCAGCCGAGGACGCCAAGGCCGTCGCCGGCAGGTTCGAATCCAGTCGACTCGACGACAATCTCCGCTAGCTAAACCCGTCGCTCGGAACGCTCAGCGATACTGGACGGCGATGTCGCAGGAGGACATGACGGAAACCATCGCGGGCGGAATCAAGCTCGATGAAATATCCCTAAACGAACTGGAGCGGTCCCTCCAGGGACAGCTCGTTCGGCCGGGCGATCCGGCATACGACGAGGGGCGCAAAATCTGGAACGGGTCGATTGACCGGTCTCCGGCGCTGATTGCCCGCTGCGCCCATGTGGCCGATGTCATCGCGGCCGTCAAGTTTGCGAAGGAAACCGGTCTCGAAGTCGCCGTTCGAGGCGGAGGGCACAGCTTTCCCGGCCAGTCAGTCTGCGATGGCGGCATCGTCATCGATTTGGGGTTGATGAATGGGATCAGCGTCGACCCCGAGGCGCGCACGGCAAGGGCTCAAGCGGGCGCACTCCTTGGCGACCTCGACCGGGAGACGCAGTCGTTCGGGCTCGCCGTCCCCGCCGGGATCGTCACCCACACCGGGCTCTCGGGCCTGACGCTCGGCGGCGGAATCGGCTGGCTGATGCGCAAGCACGGGCTGACGATCGACCAGCTCCTCGCCGTGGATCTGGTCACGGCCGACGGCGAGTTCACCAGGGCGACCGAAACGGAGAACCCAGATCTCTTCTGGGGCGTGCGTGGCGGGGGTGGCAACTTCGGCATCGTCACCGAGTTCGAGTTCCGTCTTAACCCGGTGGGCCCGATCGTGCTTGCCGGGCCGATCTTCTGGCCGATCGAGAAGTCCCCAAGCGTCCTGCGCTTCTACCGCGACTGGGTCGCGGACGCGCCTGACGAGCTAATGACAATCGTCGTTCACCGGAAGGCGCCGGCGCTTCCCTTCGTCCCCCCGGAGCTTCACGGCAAGCTGGTGGTCATGGTGGTCTGCTGCTACTCGGGCCGCTTGGACGAGGGAGAAAAGGTCGTAAGGCCGCTGAAGTCATTCGGGTCGCCGATTCTTGACCTCTGTATGCCGAAGCCGTTCCTTGAGCATCAAGCGATGTTTGATCCCTCCTTTCCTCATGGGTGGTGGTACTACATGCGTTCCTGTGACGTCGCCGAGCTGACGGACGACGTGATCGACATCACTGTCAACCATTCGATGCGGATCGGCTCCCCGCTGACGAGCTTTCCGATATGGCATCTCGGCGGAGCGATGTCGCGCGTGGGCGAGGACGACACGGCCTTCAACGGCCGCTCCGCCGGCCATACGTTCAACATCACCTCGGCCACAGATTCCGCCGCCGGCTACGACGAAGAACGGGAGTGGGTCCGGAGCTTCTGGTCAGCCCTCGCGCCCTATCACTCGAGCGTCTACGTCAACTTCCTCATGGACGAGGGCGAGGAGCGGATCCGCCAGGCCTACGGCGCGAAGAAGTACGACCGGCTCAAGGCATTGAAGGGCCGCTACGACCCCGAAAACTTCTTTCGCCTCAATCAGAACATTCCACCGAACTAGCTCGACGAGCCCGCACAACTCCGGCGCCGACGCCGAAAGGTCGCTGGCGCAACGTTCGCCGCTGCGGAGGGTCCAGAAGGAGGGTGACATGCCGAGTGACACGCGCAGGGGAAACCCGCAGGTTTGCGCGAAGTGAATCCAGTCGCCCCGACTCTCGAAGCGCCCCCTGGGGTCTGCAGCGGGTGCGCGCCAGCCGAGGCCTTTGTCCCGAAATTTGTCCCCGACTCCAGCGAACTCCTTGGACGCAATCGAACTGGATCTGCCTCCTCAGACGCAATCGAACTCCTTGTACGCTTCCCCGCCTAACTCATAATCCGTCGGTCGCAGGTTCGAATCCTGCCCGGCCCATCCCGGAAAACCCGAACCGTGACCAGGCCTACTCGGTGACCGTGAAAGCGGCCGTCTCTTCCTTCACGCCGAGCTGAACCTGGCCTTGGCCGAGCTCCTCGCGCGAAAGACAGGACCCGGAGATCGTGTACTCGCCCGGGGAAACTCCCTTGGGCACGGTAATCGTGCCGCTCGGCTGCTTGCCCTCCGGTCCCTCAATGACCTGCTTTGCCTGGGCTCCCGACCGGTACTCCTCGAGCGGGGAAGCGTAGATGGCGACGCCCTTGTCGTCGCCGGCCTCGCAAGTCGAGATGTTCCAAGAGATGGCTGTACCGGGTGGCCCCGACTCGGGATCGATGCTCAGGTCTCCGCCCGTCGCCTCGGCGGGAGCGGTTCCCTCACCTCCGTCCCCGTCGCCCCCGCCGCAACCGATCGCTCCAAGCGCGAGAAACAGCGCGATGCCCGGCGCCAATCCTGTGGGCGGAATCCTCTTGATAATTCTCTCCCCTCTGAACGGTCGACGCTCAGTCTAGTCCGATCGCCACAGTTGATACAAGGGGATCCAGCAGGGCGCCTACGCGCGGGAGCCTCGCTAACCGCTCGCGCGCCAGAACAAGCACCGCTCCGGAGTCAGCTCGAGCAGCGGCCCGGGCGGCGGCGACCTGCGGTACGGCGCGTATTTCGCGACGAGGCTCTCGAGCCCGGCGGTCGCGTCGCTCGTTTCGACGACCCGCACGTCGCCCAGCACCTGCACCCAGGCCAGCTCTTCCCAGTCATCGGAGTAGCGATCCACCGTCAGCGCAACATGCGGGTCGCGGCGCAGGAATCGCACCCGGGCCAGCTCGTCCGCCGCAGCCCGCTTCGGCTTCTCGTCGACGGCGCTCCAAATCCGACCCGCGGCGAGGGCGAAGGTGACGGGAAGCACCCGGGGATTGCCTTCCTCGTCGAGCAGACCCAGGTGGGCGACTCTGGCGCTTTCCAGGAGCTCAGCCGCCCAAGCTGGTAGCTCGGCAAGATTGGAGACCCCCACCGGGATCAGGATAGGACCAACCGGAAGGAGCAGGATGGAGATCGGGATCGGACTGCCGAACGCCGTGCCAGGGACGACCGGGCAGCAGCTCACGGATTGGCCCCGTGCCGCCGACGAGGCCGGCTTTTCGAGCCTCGGGACGATCGATCGGATCGTCTATCCCAACTACGAGCCGATCACCGCGCTTTCCGCGGCCGCAGCAGTCACGAAGCGGATCCGCCTCGCCACCACCGTCCTTCTCGGCCCCCTGCGCATGAACGCCGCGATGGTGGCAAAGCAGGTGCTCTCGCTGGACGCGCTGGCAGGCGGCGGGCCTCTGAGTGCGAGGGCGCAACGATCGCGCCCGCTCGCGGCGACACGCTGTCTGGCCCTGCGCCTACTCAATCTTCGCGTCGCGAGACCCTCGCCGCTACCGACAAATGATGATTGATCGGCACACTGGGGAGGCGTAGGATCGATTCAGGCGGTTGGCACTGAGCCGGCCGAGGGGAGAAGAGATGGCAAAGAGGGTTCGAGCGCGTTGTGCGGTCTGCGTCGGGGTCTTCCTCGCGTTGCTGGTTGCGACCGCACCCGCCGCTGCGGCGAAGAAGCCGATCACCGGCAAGCTCAGCAAGCGCGGCTACACGGTGATCGCGCTCGCTGAAAACGGCAAGGCGAAGGCGGTGCGCACAAAGCCTCGCAAGTTCAAGGTCCGGCCTCCCGCCAAAGCCGTGACGCTGCACCTGCGCGCAAAGGACGGCACGTACGCCGGGCCGATCGTGGTCGGCAAGAAGAAGAAGGGAAAGCGGGCGCTCCTCGGCGTCAAGGCGGGAGCGAAGCTCGGCAAGGTGAAGGTCAAGGCCCGCAAGGGCTACGCGAAGGTGAAGCAAAAGCTCGCCAAGGAGTTCGTCGACGCTACGCGCAAGGCGCGGGCCAAGAAGGGCGTCCCGATCGGCGCCGGCAAGTTCGGGCGGGTGCGCTCGAAGAACACCAAGGGCGGCGCGCCCGGCGACCGCGACCTCGACGGAATCGCCGACCCGCTCGACATCGACGACGACGGCGACCTGATTCTCGACATCCTCGATAGCTCGAACGCGGCGCGCGCGTCTCAGGGCGCGAACGAGATCTTCGACCTCTTCACCGGGCTGCCTCTCTCGCTGGAATACACCGCGAATGCCAACGCACCGGGCTCGACCGACCAGCAGATCGAGTCGGCTCTCCCGAGCTCCGGGAGCCTCCTCATGGAGATCATCCCCGGGGACTCCTCGGAGCTCGATTGCGGAGGAAGCCCCAATCCGTCTCCACCCCCGCCACTTCTTGGGGGCCTCGTCTACTGCTCCAGGGGCGGCACGGGCAGGGTCTTCCAGCCCGGCGTGCCTCCCACCGATGCACCGTATTTCCCCGACTGTTGTGACCCCGACAATGACGGCTTCGGCACCCTCCAACCGGTGTCCGGCGGCCCCGGACCAGCCATGTTCCTTCGCCACGGGGCCACGACCGCCCAGATAGGCACCGGTGACGTTCTGATCCAGCGGGTGACCACCGGCGGCGTGGAGAGCCAATTCCCCGCCGCGCTTCAGTTCGTCTTTTCCACCGTGCCCGCGCTCGTCTCCTACAGCGACACTGCGGGGCATTCCGCGACAGTCCCCTACCCGGTGACACCGGGTCCCCCGCCGACACCGGGCGGGCCGGGAACGCAGGGCAACGGGTTCCCGGTCGCCGGTCCGGGCGGCGACGTGGTCGTGACGCTGACGTTCTGGCGACCCCAGCGCAGGCCCATACCGCCGGAGACAGGCGACTGGATCGACATCGGCGGCCTCACATACGAGACGATCTTCCAGCACGTCGGCCCCCTGCCGGGCGGGATCACGGTGCAGAAGCCCTGTCCCCAGAGCGCCTACTCCAGCACGGATCCACAGCTGGGCCCGCCCCCGCCCCTGGTTCCCGATCCCGGGCTCACGGATCGCGCCACCGATCGGCCCGCGAGCTCCACGAATACCTTGACCTTCACAGTGAACCTCACCCAGTGCCTCACGTCGCTGGGGGTTCCGTGGAACTCGGGTGAAGAGGCGAGCATCGACTTCCTGGCAAGGGTGTCAAGGCCGGATGCGCCTGACGGCGCCATACAGAATGTGTGGTTCGAGCGGCAGTAATCCCCAGCTTGCAGGTTCGAGCCATGCGCGCCCCATCGCGCTAATCTGAGCACCGGTGTCTGATTCGCCGATTCTCTTTGTGGTACCGGCGCTGATGATCGTCGGCGGATGGTGGCGGGGCACTCGTCCGGAGGAGCGCCGCCTGGCGCTCGGAACTGCGCTGATCACGGGCCTCGGCGCTATCGCGGCAGTGCTCATCGCCGACCAGACGCAGGCGGAGCTGGCCAAGGGCTCGGCTTACGCGCTGGTCGTGGTCGCGACCAGCTCGTTCGCGATGCTGATCCGCCGCCGCCCCGGCGACGACTGGCTGCACGGGGGCGACGTGGCCCTCGACCCGCCCCCGGACTGGGACGACGACCGGCCCCCGTTCGACTGGGACCGGTTCGAGCGCGACTTCTGGGGCGAGGTGGAGCGCCACCGCCGCAAGCGCGTTCCCGCCTGACGCCCACCCGCCACGTGCGACCTGGGCAGGGCGTACCAAAGATTCGGTATCGCCGCAAGGTGCCGATCAGCCGATATAGAAGTACGGAAGGAGCGCATTCCATGATCGGCTTCATCATTCTCGGCATCATCCTGCTCGTCTGGGTCCTCACCTGGGACGAGCCCGGCGAGACCGTCTCGCCCGCCGAGGCCCGCGAGCACAAGCACGCTTAGGACTGTCCGCTAGCGCCTGCGTCCCGGCCTGCGCCGGCCCCGCGCCTGCAGCCGTCCCATGCTGGTCTCCGAGGCCCGCACCCGCTGCACGTTGCGCAACTCCGGCAGCAACAGCTCCTCGACGCATCGGGTGTGCCAGTGATGATGGTCCGACCCTCCGGCCCGGCGCACGTAGTGAACGATCACGTGCTCGGCGCCGATCTCGACCTCGCCGTGGCAGCCCGGGCAGCGGTACAGCTTCGCGGCGATCCCGCGGATCAGCCATGCCTCGTGCCCTTCGGCGTCGAGGCCGCGCAGGCTGAAGCGGGAGTCCGGCATCTGGGCCATCGCCTTGAAGGTATCTGGCCGCCCGCATAGCCTTGGCCCCCGATGCGGACCGGCTCTAGGCACAGATTGCCCCCGCTGCTTTGCGTGGCGGCGCTGGCGGCGGCAACGACGGCTCT
>JBBPIM010000004.1:24535-100257 GCA_038040325.1 Candidatus Mayfieldus profundus | reverse complement strand
AGCGCCCCGAGGTCGGCGAGGAGGAGATCGCCGACATCGTCTCGATGTGGACCGGCATCCCCGTCTTCAAGCTCACCGAGGCCGAGACCAAGAAGCTCGTCCGCATGGAGGACGAGCTGCACAAGCGGGTGATCGGCCAGGACGTCGCGATCACCGCCGTCTCGAAGGCGATCCGCCGCAGCCGCGCCGGGATCAAGGACCCCAAGCGCCCGGCCGGCTCGTTCATCTTCCTCGGGCCCTCCGGCGTCGGCAAGACCGAGCTTGGCCGCACCCTGGCCGAGTTCCTGTTCGGCGACGAGGAGGCGATGGTGCGCATCGACATGTCCGAGTACATGGAGAAGCACGCGGTGTCGCGCCTGGTCGGCTCGCCCCCGGGCTACATCGGCTACGACGAGGGCGGCCAGCTCACCGAGGCCGTGCGGCGCAAGCCCTACTCGGTGCTGCTGCTCGACGAGATCGAGAAGGCCCACCCCGACGTCTTCAACATCCTGCTTCAGATCCTCGAGGACGGGAGGCTCACCGACGCCCAGGGGCGGACCGTTGACTTCCGCAACGCGATCGTGATCATGACCTCGAACATCGGGGCCTCGGAGATCGCCAAGAACACCGGCATCGGCTTCACCGTGTCGGACGAGACCGGGATGTCCTACGAGGACATGAAGAGCCGGATCATGAGCGACCTGAAGAAGGTGTTCAGGCCCGAGTTCCTGAACCGGATCGACGAGGTGATCGTCTTCCACAAGCTGACCAAGGAAGAGATCAAGGAGATCATCGACCTGATGATCGCCCGCGTGCGGGTGCAGATCGCCGAGCACGAGATGCAGCTCGAGCTGACCGACGAGGCCAAGGAGCTGCTGATCGAGAAGGGCTGGGACCCCTCGATGGGCGCCCGCCCGCTGCGCCGCGCGATCCAGCGCTACGTCGAGGACCCGCTCGCCGACGAGGTGCTCAAGCGGGGCGAGAGGGTCGGCGGATCGACCGTGCTGGTCGAGCTCGACGAGACGGCGTCGGACGACGACGAGATAGAGCACCCACTGAAGCTGACGATCATCAAGCCCAAGAAGGCCCCCGCCAAGAAGGCGGAGGAGAAGCCCGAGCCCGTCGGCGTCGCCGCCAGCAAGGACGGCGGCGACGAGAGCTCAGACGAGGGCGGCGACGAGCCCTCGGCCGGCGACGAGCCGGGCAAGTAGCGCGCAGCGCGAAGAACTGCCTCCTCCGCCCACCTGCAGGTGCTGAACTCAGAGTTCGCCGGCGCTTCCGCTCTGCATGGAAGCGATAGAGCCTTCGCCGCGAGATACTTGCGGGCGATGTCGCATGCGGATATCGAGACGCTACGTCTTGCCTACGAGGCCAGCAGCCGCGGAGACTGGGAGGCCGTCCTCGACGCAATGGATCCGGACCTTGAATGGAAGACGACTCGCGCCGGGACCCATCGCGGTCACGAGGAGGTCAGGCGATTTTTTGAGGACATGACGGCGCCGTTCGAGGAAGCCGTCTTTGAGCCCGAAGAGTTCTTTGAGCGTGGTCATCGGATCTTGGTGTTCGTGCGCTTCCAGGCACGACCCACGGGAACCGACGCGATTATCGAGAACCGGATCGCACACCTCTGGACCATGCGCGAGGGCAAGCCGGTTCGCTGCGAGACCTTTCCGCGGCGCGAGGATGCTCTCGAAGCCGTCGAAGCGGAGTAGTCACTCACTTCCGTTTCGGACGAAGAGCATGAGCGAGGCGAGTCGCACTGAGAGGGATTCGCAATTGCGGTTCGGTCCCAGAACATCACTATTTGCAGCACCTTTTACTGATCTGCGCCTCCTGAGCCTCCGTTAGGACTGGCAACCGAGGGCCGGATTCGGCGGCCGGCTCGCAGGTTCTTGCCAGTCAACCGCCGTCAAGGAGGACGCATCAATGAAGAAGCTCGCACTCGTCGCGGCCCTCGTGGCAGTTGCGATCGCAGTGCCTCTGAGCATCGGTTCCTCGCACCGCGAGGCGCCGCTCTCGTCGATCGACCCAACGGGCGACGACACCGACCTCTATGCCTTCACGGCGGAGGACGCTCCGGGCGCGCTGACGATCGTCTCCAACTGGGTTCCTTTCGAGGACCCGGCCGGGGGCCCGAACTTCTACAAGTTCGACGACAACGCGTACTACTACTTGAACATCGACAACACCGGTGACGGGGTTGCCGACATCAAGTACCTCTTCGATTTCGACTCGAAGGTGCGCAACCCCAACTCGTTCCTGTACGGGCTCGGCAAGCCGATCGACTCGATCAACTCGCCGAACCTCAACCAGGTGCAGACCTACACGCTGACGCGTGAGGAGCTGTCCAACGGGAACGTGACGGGCTCGAAGGTGCTGGCACGCAACGTGCCGACGCCGCCGAGCAACGTCGGTCCGAAGACCATCCCCGACTACGACAAGGTCCAGGCGCAGGCGGTCAAGAGCCTGCCCGGCGGCGCCAAGGTGTTCGCCGGACAGCGCGATGACCCGTTCTACGCCAGCCTGGGGCGGATCTTCGACACGATCAACCTGACGGGCGCCGGCCTCGGCAACAAGGGCGGCGGCGTCGACGACCTCGCCGGCTACGCGGTCCACTCGACCGTGCTGCAGCTGCCGGAGTCCGAGGTCACCGTCGACGGCAACTCCGTCGGTTCGGACAAGTCCAAGAACGCCGTGGTCGGCGTCTGGTCCTCGACCGAGCGCCAGACCATCGACGTCAACGGGAACGGCTCCGGCGCGTACTCGCAGATCTCGCGCCTGGGCAACCCGCTGGTCAACGAGGTGATCATCCCGCTCGGCCAGAAGGACAAGTTCAACCGCACCACTCCCGACCAGGACGTGACCAACTACGGCAAGTACGTCCTGCAGCCGGAGCTGGCCGCGGTGCTGAACATCCTGTTCGACGTCGGGGCGCCCGAGAAGAATCGCACGGACATCGTCCAGGCGGTCCTGCAGGGCATCCCGGGCCTGAACGCGTTCCCCGGCAAGGCCGGCAAGAACGCCACAGACACCCTGAAGATCAACCTGGGCGTCCCACCGTCGTCCAACCCTGATCGCCTCGGTGTCCTGGCCAAGGACAACGCGGGCTACCCGAACGGCCGTCGTCTCACCGACGACGTGGTCGACATCGACCTCCAGGTCGTCGCGGGTGCGCTCGTTAACAACAAGGTCCCGCTCGGTGACGGCGTGGATCAGAACGACGTCGAGTTCCTCGACGCGTTCCCCTACGTCGCCGCGCCGAAGCAGGGCGCCAACCCCGATGCGGCCTACGGCTCGCAGATCAAGGCCCTCGCCAGCGCCGGGTCCGACCAGCTCCCGGCCTTCTCGGCCTCGAGCTCGGGCGACTCCGGCTCCAGCGAGGAGGACGACGGCGGCACCAGCGCCATCGTCTGGATCCTGATCGCGGTCGGCGCGCTTGTCGCGGTCGGCGTCGCCTACCGGGCCGGTCGCGGAAGCGGGGGAGCGACCAGCTAGGACAGATCGACCGGTGCCAGGGAGGGAGGCCGCTGCGGCGGCCTCCCTCCGGGCCCGGACCACACGACCTCTTCAGAAAGGACGACTCGTGACACTCACCCGGGATCGACTGCCCTTCAAGCTCGCCGCGGCGCTTCTCGCCTTCGCGGCCGTCTTCTTCTCGCTGCGGGCACTGGACGACTCCGGCACCGGCCTGCCGCTGGCCGCGGCCGCGCCCACCGCGATCGCGCCCGACGCCACCACCGACGAGCGGATCGCCGCGTTGCGTGCGCAGATCGATCAGACCCCCTCCGACCCCGAGGGCTACGTGAGCCTTGGCGGTGCCTATCTGACCAAGGTCGGCGAGACCGCCGACAGCGGCTACTACCAGGACGCCGAGGACGCCTTCCGCCAGGCGCTGCGGGTCGACCCCGACAACTTCGACGCCACCACCGAGATGGGCAAGCTGGCGCTGGCGCGCCACGACTTCCGCGGCGGCCTGCGCTACGGCGAGCGCGCCCGGCAGATCAACCCCAGCATCGCCAGCAACTACGGCGTCCTCACCGACGCCAACGTGGAGCTGGGCCGCTACGCCCAGGCGGAGCGCACGCTGCAGACCTGGGTGAACCTCAAGCCCGGCCTGGCGCCGTACGCGCGCGTCTCCTACTTCCGCGAGCTGCACGGCGACCTGCCCGGGGCGCTGGCGGCGATGAAGCTGGCGGCCTCGGCCGGCTCCAGCTCCAAGGACTTCAGCTACGTGCAGACGCTGGTCGGCAAGCTGCACTTCGACAGCGGCCGCTACGCGGCCGCGGAGCGCGCCTACCGCAGCGCGCAGGGCGCCACCGCGGGCGGATACCCGGGCGCACTTGCCGGACTCGGCGCGGTCGAGGCGGCACGCGGCAACTACGCCGCGGCGCTGGGCCACTACCGTGCCGCCGAGCAGGCCTTGCCGGTGGCCGACTACCCGCTCGCGATCGGCGAGATCCGCGAGCTCCAGGGGCGTCAGGCCGCGGCCGGGCGCTCCTACGCACGCACCGAAGTGCTGATCCGGCGCGAGATCCCCAACGGGGTCGACGTGCGCGCCGAGCTGGCCCTGTTCCGGGCCGAGCACGGCGACCCGGACCGGGCCGTTGCGCTGGCGCGGGCCACGCTGCCGGTGCGGCCGAGCGTCACCACCGCCGACTCGCTGGCCTGGTCACTGCACAAGGCCGGAAACCAGCCGGCGGCGCTGCGCTGGTCGCAGCAGGCGATGCGGCTGGGTTCCCGCGACCCGCACTACCTCTACCGGGCGGGGATGATCTCGCTCGCTGCGGGGGACGGGGACCGGGCGGAGCGTCTGCTCTCGACCCTGGAGTCCCAGAGCCCGCGCTTCAACCCGCTTTACGCGCCGCAGGCGCGCGAGGCGCTCGCACAGCTGCGCTGATACCGAGAAGTGCGGATTTGGCGGCCCGGGTGATCCGGGAGCGGGCCCGCGGCGAAGGAAGGGGGGACGGATGGCTGCTACAACCGCCGACCTGCCCCAGTTCCAGAGCCCCGAGTCGGTGCTGAACGCGCTGCGCGGCAAGGGATTGCGGGTCTCCACGGCTCGCCGGCTGGTGGTGCACACGCTGTTCGCGGCCGAGCGGCCGCTGTCGGCGGGGGAGATCGCTGCCGGACTGGATGAGGGCCCCGCGCACCTCGATCTCGCCTCGGTCTACCGCAACCTGGAGACGCTGGAGCAGCTCGGCTACGTCTCCCACTTCCACGTGGGCGCCGGTCCGGGTCGCTACCTGTTCGCCGCCGGCAAGGAGCGCGAATACATCGCCTGCGAGCGCTGCGGCAGCCTCGTCGAGGCCGACCCGCGCGAACTGGACGGGATTAGGGCGGAGATCGTCGAGCGCTTCGGCTACGAGGTCCGCTTCAACCGCTTTCCGGTGATCGGCCTCTGCGCCGACTGCGCCGGGGAGTGACGCGGGGTTCGAGCCACTAGGGCACCGCCGCCCCGCGATGGTGGTTGGCGAGCGTCTGCCACAGCAGCATCGAGCGGTGGTCCAGTAGCGCCGCCCCCGTGCGAGCGGCCGACACGCCGAACCGCGCCGAGGCCAACGTGTAGCGGTTGGCGGTGATCAGGAACCGGTAGCTGCCCGTCCTGGCGCCCAGAGGGACCTCCCAGGAAGCCTGGTAGACGCCGTCGGGGTCGACGCTCCAGAGAATCTGCAGGCCGAGGTCGTCGGTGACCCGCTTCCAGCGGCCTCCGGTGCCGCGCTGGATCGTCACGAAGGCGCGCTCCAGCGGCCGGTCGAAGCCGCGCTCGGCGCCGCGCCAGGAGAAGCGCGCCTGACCGGAGCGCGGCGTATCGGCGGGCTGGACCTCGACAGAGCCTGTTTCGGCCCCCGAGTCGAATGGCATCTGGCTCGCGATCACTCCGTTGGTCGCGTCGAACGGGTAGGGGTCGGGGGCGGCGCGGCCGCGGACAAGTCGCTCGGTGAGGGTGACCAGCGACTCGCGGATCAGGTTGGAGCTGAACTCCCCGAACAGGGTCGAGCCGCCCTCATAGTGCTGGCGCTCGTACTCCTCCGGCGTCGTGAAGTACTGCACGTACTCGTTGGCGATCCCCGAGATCACCGCGCGGCGGATTCCTCTCCGGCGCGTCGAGGCGCGGGCGCCAGGCGGGCGGGCGGCGGCGAGCACGGCCGCGCGCACGCGCCGGCCCATCTCCGCGGTCATCTCGCCCGGGACGGTGACGATCAGTCGGCTGCCGAGGCGCATCGCAGTGAGCGGCACCGCTGTGGGCGTTCCGCCGCCCGAGTCGCGGGAGATCTGGATCTTGTGACCCTGCGGTCCCTGATGGGTGGGGCTGCGCATGTCTTCGAGGGGAACGCCGGTGATGTCGAAAAGCGGGCCGCGGCCCTCCTCGGAGCCGGTGAACAGCGGCAGGCCGACCACGGGGCCGTTGTCCACCGCGCCACCCTCGGTCTGCTGGCCGCAGAAGCAGATACGCGTCCAGCGCCAGGCGAGCTTCGGCCGCCGTCCCATCCGGCGAGACGCCCGCCGCCAGGCGCGCAGCATCGCCTTCGCCTCGACCCGGCCGACGTGATCGGCTTCAGCGGGTCCGGTGCGGTCCAGCCCCGCCGACTGGTCGCCCTCGTCGGTGTTGCCGTAGACGTTGACGACCTCCTGGCGTCGCGGCACCCGGCCGGCGCGCCGCAGGCGCCCTTCGACCACCCGCGTCGCGGCCCCGTGGTGGTCGGCGTTGTAGTAGAGGAAGTTGGGCGGGTTGACGGTGCCGTGGTCGGCGAAGGTGGCCCAGATCCCGATCGGCCGGCGAACGGCGCGCCCGCCCCGGCGCAGCAGCTTGTCGACGCGCAGCACGTTGACCTGGGGGTCGATCGTGTGGACGTAGCCCCCCGGGTCGTCGGAGATCTGGCCCTGGCCGCGCGGCAGCAGTATCCCGTGGTTTGCGAGGTGCGCCTCGAGGCTGCGGTTGCGGGTCAGCCCGGCGATCCGCGCCGCGCCCCAGCCTGCGGTTGCCGGCGCCAGGTCGTCGTCGGCGCGGCGGATCGCAGCCGCGAGCTGGCGGACCATGAAGCCATAGAGCTGCGGGTCGGCTGCCGTATTGGCGATGTTGAAGTCGGCCGGCGTGAAGAGGGTGGGGAAGACGGTGTTGTAGGTGCCGTAGTTGAAGTAGCCGGTCGGCCCGGCGTGGGTGTGCGAGGCCGAAACGATCACGTTGCGCGGCGAGAAGCCGCGGTCATGCAGCAGCTCCGTCGCGTCCTGGACCATCCCGCCGGGAATCGCGTTGAGGTCCTCTGCGACCAGCGCCACCTTGCGCTTGCCGCGCTTCAGCACCAGCGCGCGGGCGAACAGACGGGTGTGCTGGCCGATCGTCTTCGAGTCCGAGCGGACCCAGCCCATCATGTAATAGCCGGTCGGCGGCTGGATGTCGGCGCGGCCGGCGCCGGCCTTGAGCTTCGCGCCCGACGCAGGCGCGACGAGGCAAAGCAGCGCGGCTCCGGTGAGGATCAGGGCGAGGGAAGGCCGCCGCATGGGCGCACAAGGATAGGCGCGGGAGGTTGAGCCGAGGCGGTTCGGCGCCTGCGCCGCTACCGTTCCCCGGCTATGAGCGAGGAAGCCCGCAAGGTCTCGGTCGTGCTGCTCGGGTTCGTGCTCGGCGTCGACCTGCTCTGGGCCCTGGTCTCGTCATCGACGGTGAGCTCGGAGTTCGGGCTGGTCGACGAGCCCGCCCACCTCGCCACGGCGCTGCTGTTCCTGCTCGCATTCGTGGCGGTGGTGCGGCCCCACCGTCGCTGCCCTTCGCCGTCGGTGCGCTGGTCGCAAGCGTCGTCATCGACCTCGACCACATCCCCGGCTACCTCGGCTGGCACGGGCTCGAGGGGGGAGTGCCCCGCCCCTACACCCACGGCTTCGTCACGCCGCTGGCGCTGCTGCTGGTGGGGGCGGTCGCGGGAGGCCGGGCGCGCCAGGTCGCGTTCGGCGCCGTCTTCGGCGTCTGCGCCCATCTGGCCCGCGACCTGGCCACCGGCCCCGGCATCGCGCCGCTGTGGCCGCTCACCGACGCGCCGGTGAAGCTGCCCTACGCGGCCTTCGCGGTCGCGCTGTTGCTCGCGGCGGCGGTCGTCTTTATGCGCGCCGCCACTCGGGCCGCGCCGCCGGCCTCGGCCTCAGGCGAGCCGGCGCCGCTTGCCGCCGGCGAGTGACGTTCGGTCGCCGCTGTCAGCGTCGAGGCCGGGGAATCGGTCTGGCGCTGATATTGCCGTAGATATTGGGCTTGTAGTTGGGCTTTCCGACGCCCCTGCGGAAGGCTGCCAGGGTCGAAGGGGAAGTCTCGACCGGCCAGTTGATGGTGCGATCGAACGCGTTGAACCAGATCAGCGCGCGGACCTTTCTGTAGTCGGTGCGGACTTTGCGGAACATGGCCCGGATCCAGGCGGTCTTGTTGCCGCCGCCGCTGTGGGAGCCGATCTCGCCGAGCATCATCGGCTTCTTGCGGGCGATCTTCGTGGTGATCGAGAGATAGTCCTTTCTGAAGATCTTGTTGAAGCTCCTCCAGGGATGCGGGTTTTCCGGCGTGGTACCCCAGTTGTAGCCGTCCAGGCAGGTCCAGTCCACATAGCCGTCGCCGGGGTAGACCGCGCGTAGGCCCCGGACCGTGTTCTTCTTTATCTCGGCAAGCGGGCACCACACCCAGGTCGCGTTGGTCGCGCCAACGGAGGTGAAGATGTCGTGCACGTGGCGCCAGGCGGCGACGGACTGGCCGGGCTGGTTGCCGTTCGTGGCCTCTCCCCAGGGGAACCAGTCACCGTTCATCTCCCAGTTGAAGCGCAGGAAAAAGGGGTGCCCCCACGCCCTGGCCGCGCTTGCCCAGCTGCGGATGTGGCCGTCATACCGGCCGGCGATCACGTCGGAAAGCTGGAAGTCCGGCTGGTTGACGTAGTTCGGGATTGACGACGAGGCCCAGCTGAGGACCGGGATCGCCCCGTACTGGCGCACGTTCTGCAGGTCGGCGGCCGGGAAATCGAAGAATTGGCAGGGCGAGGATCGGCAGTCCGAAAATGCCTGGGACCACTCGACCAGGGAGAGTCCCTTGCCCACCAGTGACTGGAACTTGGAGACGGCGTTCATGTCGTAGGGCGCTTCGGTGCCGGTCAGCTGCCAGCCGATCCAGGCGCCCCAGTACAGCGGCGGCGGCTTGCGCTTCTTGGCCGCGGAGTCATCCGAGACGAGCGCGAGGCACGTCATTGCCAGCGCCAGAACGCCCAGGATGGCCGCTGCCCTGGCCGCGGTCGACCGTCGGAGTGAGGATGTCATGCGTTTAGCCCTTCGCCTGTGTTCTCCACCGATACCCCCTCAGAGCCGTTGCCGGTAGCTCGAGCTCGCATTCTATGGCCAGGCCGGGATCAATGCGGCGGTCGGATCGGGGAGGCGGCGAGATTGGCGAACCTGCTGGGTTGGTAAACGCGCCGGCCGATGCCGCGGCGGAAGGCCCTGGTGGCGGAGCGCGAGGTCTCGATCGGCCAGTTCGTGTCGCGGTCGTGCACGTCGTTCCAAATTATGCCGCGGATCTTGCGGTACTTGTTGGGAATCGTGCGGAGCATGTTGCGGATCCAGGCGGCCTTGGAGCCGCCGCTATCGCTGGAGGCGACCTCGCCGAGGACCATCGGCTTGGTCGGAGCGATCTTGATGACCCGACGGTAGGTCCTGCGGAAGATCTGCTTGAAGCTCAGCCAACCGGGGGAGCCGGCCCGGAGGCCCCAGTTGAAGCCATCCAGGCATGTCCAGTCGACGTACTTGCGGCCGGGGTAGAGCGCGCGGAGGTTGTGCTGGAGCGCGCTGTCGTCGCTGATGTTGACGTTGGGGCACCAGACCCAGGTGGCGTTGGTCGCGCCGACGGAGGTGAAGATGTCGTGCACGTGACGCCAGGCGGCGACCGACTCGCCGCGCCGGTTGCCGTTCCGTCTTTCCGACCAGGAGAACCAGTTCCCGTTCATCTCCGGGTTGAAGCGCAGAAAGAACGGGTGCCCCCAGCTCTTCGCGCCCGCAGCAAAGCTGCGGATATAGGCGTCGTGTTTGCCGCTGATCACGTCGGAGAGCTGGAAATTCGGCTGGCTTAGGCCGCCCGGGGGGGTCGCCTGCGAGGCCCATGTGAAGAACGGAATCGCCCCGTACTGGCGCACGTCCTCCATCAATGTCGTCGGGAAGCCGTAGAAGGTGCACGGCGACGATGAGCAATCCGCGAAGGCGGCACTAACCCCCACCATGGAGAGCCCTTTGCCCGCGATCGCCGCGAACTTCGAGACCGCCCCCATGTCATATGGCGCCGCCGTGCCCGTCAGCTGATCGCCGATGTGCGCACCCCAGTACAGCTTGCGGGGCTTTGCCGCGAGGGCCGTCGAGGGCATGGCAAGGCAGGCCGATGCGAGCGCGAATACAGCCAGGACGGCCGCTCGCGCCGCAGTCGAATGTCGGATCCGGGATGTCATGCGTGGGCCCCCCTTCTTGCCGCTAGACGATGAACACATCGATTCGAGCTTCCTACCGGTCTCGTTCGGCATTCGTTACTCGATTCTCAAGATTCTGCCTGGCGCGGAGGACGAATAAGAGTACGGTGTCCGCCGCAAGCCGGATCAACATGGCGGCAGTCGATGGCCAAATCCCCGCCATCCGCCTCTTCCCAGAAATCGACCCCATCCACCCGAAGCCGGCTGGCGGCGCATCTCAGCGACCCGCTGTACCAGACGGGCTACTACCTGATTCTCGGAACCGGTATCACCGGCCTGCTCGGTGTGGTCTTCTGGGGGGTCGCGGCTCAGGCGTACCCGGCGCGGGAGGTGGGTCTCAACGCGGCGGTGATCTCGGCGATGGCGCTCGTCTCTGGCGCCTGCACGCTCGGACTCAACGCCGTCCTGGTGCGGTACCTGCCCGTGGCCGGCCGTTCGACCCGCAGGCTGGTGGTCGGCAGCTACGCGGCGACCGTGGCGCTCTCGCTCGCGTTGGGCGCGGCGGCCGCGCTGACCAGCCAGCTGTGGTCGCCGAAGCTCGATTTCCTCACCGAGCCGGGCTGGCTGATCGGCTTCACGCTCGCCACCGCGACGATGACCATCTTCACCCTTCAGGACAGCGTCCTCACCGGGTTGCAGGCGGCGAAGTGGATCCCACTCGAGAACTCGCTCTACTCGGTCGCCAAGCTCGTGCTTCTGCTGGCGCTCGCCGGGGCGATCCCGCAATCCGGCCTGTTCGTCGCCTGGAGCGCTCCTCTACCCGCCGCCATCGTGTTGGTCAGCCTGTTGGTCTTCCGGCGGTTGATACCGGCCCGTCATACCGAGGGATCTCTCGATCGCCGCCAGTTCTTGGGGATGGCGAGGGGGAACTACGCTGGGCTGCTCTTCGACCTCGCGGCGACTTTCTACGTGCCGATCCTCGTCGCAAATCTAGTCAGCGCAGAGGAAGCGGCCTATTTTTTCGTGCCGTGGACGCTTTCCGTGGCGCTGGAGCTGGTCGCGCTGAGCATGATGTCTTCGCTTACTGTGGAGGCGGCGATCGACATGCCGCGGCTTCGGCAGCTTGCCCGACGTGCTTTCAGGCAGACGATGCTGCTCGTATGCCCTGTCGCGGCCGTCACCGCAATCGCGGCGCCCTGGCTGCTGCTCGCATTCGGCGAGTCCTACTCGGACGCCGGTGCGCCGCTGCTGCGGATACTCGCGGCCGGCCAGATCCCGAGCGTGATCGTCGTGCTGGGGATTAGCGTGGCCCGCATCGAGCACCGCGGCGGGGTGGTGCTGGCTGTGCAGGCCGTGCAGGCAGTGCTGGTAATCGGCTTGAGCGCGATACTGATCCCCGGTATGGGTATCGAGGCCGTCGGGGTTGCATGGCTTGCTACCCAGACTGCGATCGCCCTTGTTCTGTTCGCAGGCATCCTGCGGCCGCTGCTGCTCCCCCGGCGCTGGGCTGGTGAAGTCGGACTCGGTGAGCCGAGACTGCGCTAAGCGACGCGGCTACGCCAGCGATTCAACCGGCGCTGTGCCAGTGATCCGCGCGCCACTGCATGCGGACCCAGCAACCCGAGCGCCAGGGTCACCCAGGCCAGGGGATCGAGCTTCTTGCGCCGCAACGCCGCCAAGGCGTAGCGTCTTCCCTTCCGCCTGTCGCCGACCAGGAACGCCTGCGTCGACGCCATGCGCAGGAACTCCCGGTACGAGTTGGGGGCATGCTGCACGAGCGCAGCTCCATGCTCGTCAAGGGTGGTCTCCACCATCCAAAGCATGTCCGGCGCCTCGCGAAGGAGCCGCGGTATGACCTCGGACGCGTCGACGCTGCGCCACCAGCTGTTCGGAGCGTCGGTGTGCTCCTTGCCCAGAACGTCATCGACGAAGATGCCCGTCTCCACCCTTGCCAGGTTCAGCTCGTACAGCGCCTCGATCACGCCACGGCGATCGCTGAAGTATGGGGTGCGCTCGAACACCGAGCGATGCATGCACGAGACGTCGTCCGACCAGTCCTGCTCCATGCGCCGGATGTGGCCTTCGTAGCCGATCGGTCCCGTGGGTACGGACGCCGGCGAGACTCGACCGTCGTCCCAGAGCAGTCGGCCTCGCACGATCCGCACGCCCTCCGGGAGGTCTTGGATGATCGTACGCAGGCGCTCGAGCGTATAGGGGAACAGCTCCCAGTCGCTGTCGACGACGACTATCCACTCCCCCCGCGAGTTGTTGACGCCGGTGTGGCGCGAGGGATTGATGCCGCGGTTGGATTCGTGAACGACCACGCCAAGGCGCGGATCATCGATGCCGTTCAGAACCTGGACGGTGTCGTCGGTCGAGGCGTCGTCGACTACGACCACCTCGAAATCGGAGAACGACTGCGCCAGGCAGCTGTCGACGCAGCGCCGCACGATCCGGGCGCGGTCATAGGTCGTGACGACAACGCTGAAGAAAGGCTGTGACATCTCGCGGGGCTCTCAATTCGGCTCGAGAACGCTCCGACAGGCTACGATGCCTTTCCGTGGTTCTTGGGCGGTCAGCTTCTTGTCGGCGCCGAGTCGTCGGGGGCTGACTGGCTCGCGACAGGTCAGTTTGGAGGCTTTAGTCGGTGGCTGAGCTGGTGATCATCGTGCCCGTGTTGGGCCGCCCACACAACGTGCGGCCCCTGCTCACGTCGATCCGGCGAACCACCCCAGGGGCCCGCGTCCTGTTCGTCTGCGACCCTGGCGATGAGGCTGAGCAACGCGCGATCGAGGCCGAGGGCGCGGAGATGCTGATCGTACGGGGCAACTACGCGAAGAAGATCAACCACGCGGTTCAGGAGACGAGCGAGCCCCTGTTGTTCTTGGCGGCTGATGACCTTCGCTTTCATCCGGGCTGGCTTGAGGCAGCGAAGGCACAGCTGACCGAGGGAATCGGCGTGGTCGGTACCAACGATCTGTGTTCAGATCGTGTGATGGCCGGCCAGCATTCCACCCACTCGCTGGTTACGAGGGACTATGCCGAGCTGGGCACCATCGACGATCCAACGCGGCTGCTACACGAGCGCTATATGCACGAGTTCGTCGATGACGAGTTCGTGCAGACAGCGATCTCCCGCAACGCTTTCGCTCACGCATCTGATTCGATTGTCGAGCACCTGCATCCTCTTGTTGGCAAGGCGCCCCTGGACGAGCTCTATTCCAAGGCCGGTCGCAGGGAACTCTGGGGCCGGCTGGTGTACATGCGACGCAGGCGTCTGTGGAGGAAAACAGCCCCGGGCTGAGTGGCAGAGGAAACCCTTGGCGCGGGTCGAAGTCGAGCCGGTGGGGCCTGATCTTCCACAGCGCGGGCGATAGCGGAATGGCCACGGCGCCCCCACCAGCCCAATCCGGCCGAGATCGGTTACGCGAGCATCTCAGCGACCCGCTGTATCAGACCGGCTATTTCCTGATCCTGGGAACCGGCGTCACGGGCTTGCTCGGGATCGCCTTCTGGGTACTCGCAGCGCAGACGTATCCTGCGCGCGTGGTGGGTCTCAACTCGGCCGCGATTTCGGCTCTGACCCTCGTCTCGGGTGTGTGCACACTCGGCCTCAGCACCGTCCTGGTCCGCTACCTGCCTGTGGCCGGCGCGTCGACCCGCACGTTCGTTGTGCGCAGCTATCTGGTCACTGTGGTTCTGTCTCTCGTCTTGGGCGCCGCAGCCGCCCTCACGAGCTCCGCTTGGTCTTCAAAGCTCGGCTTCCTGGACAGCGATGGCTGGTTGATCGGCTTCACGCTGGCCACGGCGGCGACAACCGTCTTTACTCTGCAGGACGGTGTCCTCACCGGCCTGCGGTCCGCGAGGTGGATTCCACTCGAGAACTCGCTGTATTCCCTCGCCAAGCTGGCGGTCCTGCTTGCCCTCGTGGGGGTCCCGGGGTCGGGTCTGTTCATAGCGTGGAATGCGCCATTGCCCGCCGCGATTCTCCTGATCAACCTGCTCGTCTTCCGGCGCCTGATCCCAGCGCACCCATCCCATCACTCGCTCGATCGCCGCAAGCTGATCGGGATGGCGACGGGCAATCTCGCGGGATGGTTGTTCGGTCTCGCAGCGACCCTCTATCTCCCGATCCTCGTCGCGAACCTCAGCAGCGCAGTTGAAACGGCATATTTCTTCATTCCCTGGACGATCTGTCTGGCGCTGCAACTCGTTGCGGTGAACATCATGATCTCGCTCACCGTCGAAGCGGCGGTCGACATGGCGCAGCTGCGGCAGCTCACACGTCGCGCACTCGCTACCTCAATGCGGCTTGTCGTCCCGCTCGCGGCGCTGACAGCAATCGCGGCGCCCTGGATGCTGATTGCCTTCGGCCAAGCCTACGCCGACGCCGGGGCGTCGCTCCTGCGGCTCCTCGCGGCGGGCATGATTCCGAACGTGATCGTCGCGTTGGGTGTCAGCGTTGCTCGGATCCAGCACCGTGGCCGCGCCATGGCCGTTGTAGAGGGCAGTCTCGCTGTGCTCGTGATCGGCTTGAGCGCGATCCTGCTGCCGCCAATGGGCATCACCGGTGTTGGCGTCGCCTGGACCGTGAGCCAGACCGTCATTGCCCTGGCTCTTCTTGGCACCATCCTGCGCCCGCTGCTGCTTCCGCAGCGCTGGGCTGGCAACGCCGGCCGCCGGGAACCTAGCCTCGGCTAGGGCCTCAAGCGATTCAGCCGGCGGTGCGCCACCGTGCCCCGAACCACCGCCCACGGGCCAAGCAACCCCAGCGCAAGGGTTCCCCAGGCCAATGCATCGAGCCTGCCGAGCCGCAAGGCCGCAAGTCCGTAGCGGAATCCCTTCCTGCGGTCGCCGAGCAGAAACGCCTGCGTTGACGCCCCACGCAGGAAGAGCCGATATGTCCGGGGGGCATGTTGAGCCAGCGCGGCACCGTGCTCGTCGATCGTCGTCTCCATCATCCACAGCATGTCGGGCGCCTCGCGCAACAGCCGCGGGATGACCTCGGACGCGTCGGCGCCGCGCGCCCAGCTGTTTGGAGCGTCGGTGTGCACCTTGGCGAGAACGTCCGGGACGTACATGGTGGTCTCGACTCTCGACATGTTCAACTCCCGCAGCGCTTCCATCGCGCCGCGGCGATCCCTGAAATACGGATTGAGGTCGAATACGGAACGATGCCAGCAGTTCCCGGCATCCGACCGGTCCGCCTCCCAGGCTCGGAGTCGACCTTCGTAATCGATCGGTCCCGTTGGGACGAAAGCAGGGGTGATGCGACCGTCGTCCCAGAGCAGCCGGGTACGCAGGACCCGCACACCATCCGGGAGAGCATCGATGAACTCGCGCAGGCGCTCGAGCGTGTAGGGGAACAACTCGTCGTCGCTGTCGATGTGGACTATCCACTCCCCGCGCGAGTTGGCGACACCGGTGTGCCGCGAGGGGTCGATTCCGCGGTTTGACTCATGGGCGACGACACGCAGGCGAGGATCATCGATGCGCTCCAGGATCGAGAAGGTGTCGTCGGTCGAACCGTCATCGACTACGACGACCTCGTAGTCGGAGAAGGTCTGGCCGAGGCAGCTGTCAACACAGCGCCGCACGATCTGGGCGCGGTCGTAGGTTGTGACGAGGACGGTGAAGAACGGGCGTGACATTTGGCAAGCACTCCGCGGTGAACTCAGCGCCCGGGGATCATCCGGTTCCTTTGCGCGGGGCGCGCAGCGCCGGACCGCTTCTCCACCGCGAAGGCAAGATAGGGTGTGAAGGAGATGCTCGTCAGGCGATGCAGCGCACGAAAGACGGACTGCAAGCGGGCTTTGAAGCCGGGCAGCTCATAGGCAGACGAGATTCTGTACCAGAGGTCGAATTCGTCGCGAAGTCCCTGTTTGGTTGGCCTGCGAATCACCGCGTCGGTGTGGCCGGCTTCGTGGAGAATCCGAAGAAACTGCCGCTCTGTGCCCCCGCGCATCCCCATGCGGAGCAGATCCGGCCAGTCCACTTCCGGATCGACTTGCTTTGACAGGCGACGGGCCGCGCGAAGCGCAAGTGGCGCGGGAAGGTAATTCACAAGCGGAAGGCCGCCGGTGGTATGGACTTCGACCGGCGTGAACCGGTGCGGCGTCTCGCCCACGAACACGAGGCCACCCTCACGCAGCCGGTCCCAGACCAGTGGGATGACGACTCCCCGCTCCTCGGGCAGAAGGTGCTCGAGCACCGCACTGAAGACGATGAAGTCGAACTCACCCAGATCCGGCGGCAGTTCGGTCGGCCTGGGCGAGAGCTTGAAGCTGATCTGCTCAACGCGGTAGTGCCGGCGCCGCGCCTCCGCTATCTCCAATGCCTCTGCGTCCATGTCCACGCCGACGATCTCAGCGCCCGGAAACATGCGTGACAGGATCATCGTGGAGCCGCCACTGCCGCAACCGAAGTCGAGGACACGACCGTTTCCAACCTCCTCCACGTCCACGTGGGCGCGGATCGTCCACCAGAGGACGTGCTGCAGGTAGCCCGGTTGCTCCTCCCGCTCGAGCTCGTCACATAGGGCGCTCACACCTTTGAGGCGCAAGATCAACTCGATCAACGCGAGGGGGTATGACGTCTCGCACTCCGAGACTGGCATGAACGTCGATTTCCTGGCGGCGTTGACGCTGACCCGCCGCCGGCCCGGGCGTGGCTCTGTCACCAACACCGACCCGTCTGGATGTTCGAGTCGAACAACAGGGGAGGTCTCGGCCACCGCCGAAGCGTATTGCGACGGGTCGGCGTAAATGCCGGCCGGCCGCGTCGGTCAGTGCACCACTCGCGGGCGCTATGCCCCCGGCGGCGGGATCGGACCGTCGCCAAGGTCGCCGAAGCTGTTGGTGGTGTAGGCCGAGTTCTGGATCCCGCTTGCGAAGGCGCCGGTGGAGCCCTGCGATGTCTCGATCGGCCAGTCCATGCCGTCCGCGTAGTTCTCGTACCAGACCAGGGCGCGAATCTTCGGGTAGCTGGGGGCCATGGTCAGGGCGTCCCGGGTCCAATCAGCCTTGGACCCGCCGTACTCGGTTGATCCCGTCTCGGCGATCATCATCGGCTTGCTGGGGGCGATCGTGTCGGCGATCCGGTGATAGCTGGCGTTGAAGACCTGGGCGAAGGTCTCCCAGCCCCCGGGTCGGCTCGGGTTCATGCCCCAGTTGTAGCCATCCATGCAGGTCCAGTCCACGTAGCCGTCGCCGGGGTAGAGCGAGCCGAGATCCTGCAGCGTGTTGTTGGGATCGGCGTTGGGGCACCAGACCCAGGTGGCATTGGTCGCGCCGACCGATGTGAAGATGTCGTGGACGTGGCGCCAAGCGGCGACGGACTGGCCGGGCCCGTTTCCGTTCACGCTTTCCGACCAGGCAAACCAGTCGCCGTTCATCTCGAAGTTGAAGCGCAGGAAGAATGGGTGGCCCCAGCTCTTCGCGCGCTCAGCGAAGCTACGGATGTAGGAGTCATAGTTGCCGGCGATCACGTCGGAGAGTTGGAGGTCCGGCTGGTTAAGGCCGCCCGGCAACGAGTTCGATGCCCAGGAGAGCATCGGGATAGACCCGTGCTGGCGGACTGTCTCCATCAGCGAGCTCGGGAAGTCGTAATACGAGCACGGCAGGGAGGAACAGTTCGAGAACGGCGAGTAGAAGTGCAGGATCGAGAGCTGCCTGCCCGCCATCTCCTCGAACTGGGCGGCCGCATTCATGTCCCAGGGCGCCTCGGTGCCGGTCAGATGAGAGCCGATGTGCGCGCCCCAGTACACCGAACCCGGGCCATTGGCAGGGTTCGCGACGCGCACCTTGACCTTGGTCTTCTCCGGACGGCGGCGTCCGGACCGGTAGGCAATTGCGGTCAGCGTGTGCCGGCCGTTGGAGAGCTTCGTGGTGTCGATGGTCGCCGTCACCCTGCGCCGCGGGCGAGCCTTGCGGGTCTTGACGCGGCCGTCAACCGCGAAGTGGACGCGCTTCGGCCGGGTACCGCGGATTTTCACCCGCCACATAATCCGGCCCGAGACCGTCTGGCCGTTGTTGGGCGCTTTCGTCTTCGGCAACGCACTGGCGTGTGCGCCTGCATGACGGTGTGCGGCGCCTCCGCGCGCGTGGCTCGCCGCCGCGCACCAGGCAAAAAGCGCGAGGGCGATCGCGGCGGCGATCAGAAATTGAGCGGGTGATAGGGAAAGACGTGTACGCCTGGCCATGCCGCCGTCATCGGCGGCCCTGCACCTTGCTCAAACGGACAGAGGGGTAGTGGACGTTTGACCTAGTCAGGCGAGCGAGCCGTACAGCTCCAGCAAGGCGGCGGCGCACGCATCCCACGAGGTCAGCTCTGGCGCACGCGTCTGGGGGGGGCGCACGAGTTCCTCGAGGATCGCGCCTGCGACAACCTGCGGGGTCTCGTCGGGCGATATGGCACGCGCCAGGCCGTCCTCCGCCAGCTCGGCCAGCCCGCCGCGATCGGCAACGAGCAGGCGACGGCCGGCGGCAGCTGCCTCCAGCGCGACGAGCGGATGTGTCTCGAAGTCGCTGAGCAGGACCACCAGCGAGACCCGCTGCAGGAGCTGCGCCATGGCGCCGGGGTCGTCGGCGGGAACGCTGGTGAACTCGACCTGCTCCTCGACACCGAGCTCGGCGGCCTGCCGGCGCAGATTCGACTCGTATTCCCCGGTCCCGACGACGAGCAGTTTCGCCTCCGGTTGCCGCTCCAGTACGTGCGGGAGCGCCGCGATGACCCGGTGATGACCCTTGTAGCGCTCGAGCCGGCCAATCGACGCCAGCAATCCCGGCTCTCCCGGGCGGTCGCGGCCGGCGGCGTCCGTGAGCGCGAGGTCCGTGCCGTTAGGGATCAGCACGAACTTCTCGGGGGGAAGTCCCAGCTCCCCGCCGTAGAGGTCGATCTCGAAGCGCGCCACCGCGACGAGGCGCTCGGCGCGCGCCAGCAGGGGGCGCATTGCCCGGCGCTGCGCACGCCGCAGCCGGTGTCGCAGCCCGGAGGAATGCCCGCCCCCGTGGAAGGTGACCACATACGGGAGGCCGAGCGTGAGCGCCCGCAACATCGCGAGGGGTGCAACCAGCGTGTGGTAGGACTGCACGTGAACGAGGTCCCAGGGCTTGCGCGCCATCTCGCGCCAGATGCGCGGCGCCAGGTAGTAGTCACGCTTTGCCGGCCAGGACCGCACCGAGCGGATGAGCACGCCGTCACGCCGTTCCGCGGCGAGGGCCGGACCTCCCGGCTCGGTGCAGAGGACCTCGACCCTGGCTCCGGCCGCAACCGCCCGGCGGCTCACCTCCATCACGTGGCGCTCAACGCCACCCTGGCGTAGCGGGCTGCGAGGGGTCACCATGAGGATGCGCATCCGCGCATCCTCGTCACCCGTCACTCGTCGCTCGTCGCTGGAGCGAGATTCGCGGGGACGCCTGCCCAGGCCGCGGCCGGCGGCGTATCCCGCCGTTGTGGTCAGCAGCCCGACACCGAGCATTGCCGCGCGTGCCGCGCCCGTCAGGTCCCCGTGCATTGCTTCTCGGATCCCACGCACAAGCCCGAGCGGCAAAGTCCGACGCACGTACGAGCGTTCGTCGGAGAGGCCGGACTTGCTCCCGACCAAGCGCGCGAGCAACGCCTTCGAGCGCCCCTCGTCGGCGCAGCGCGCCACGAAGTACCGTAGTCGGCCTCGAGCTGGCGGCACCACGTGGTCCACCGAAATCGCCGGGTCATAGACGACTATTGAGTCCGGCCAGCGTTCAGTGACCCGGATGCAAAGGTCCGTCTCCTCACAACCTACGGGGACCTTTTTTACCCGGCCCAACTCTTCGCGGAAGCCGCCGAGCTCGATCAGGACGTCACGCCTGAACGACATGTTGGCGCCAACCAGATTGCGTACCGCGGAGCGCTGTCGGGGCATGCCGGAGTGCGTGCAGCCCACCACCCAGTCGAACTCGGCGGGAAACCAGGCGGGCCGACCTTGGAGCCATCGCGGCCGGACGGTGCCGCCCACCGCGAGGACGCGGCGATCGGCGTAGGTTGCTGCCAATCGCTCCAGCCAGTCGGGGTCGGGGATTGCGTCGTCGTCGAGGAAGGCGACCACGTCTCCGGTGGTTTCGGCAAGGCTGCTGTTGCGAGCCGCGGCTGCACCCTGGGCCTTCTGATTGGGCACCACGTTGATGTCGGGCCAGCGCGCGCGGCTCTCCGCCAGCAGATCTGGCGAATGGTCGATGACCAGCACGATCTCGTGGGCGTGCAGGGTCTGCGCGCGGAGGGAGTCGATCGCCTCGCTCAGTGCCTCAAGCCGCTCAGGCGTGTAGGCGCAGATCACCACCGAGGCGGCGGGCGGGGCGAGATCGCGCTGATGGTCGGCGCCGGTCGGCACGCGCTGATTCTGGCACGGGTCGATCGGTACGATCGGTCGCCCGGTGCGCATCCTGATGCTCACGGAGTCATACGCCCCCATCGTTGGGGGGGTGGAGCGAACCGTGGAGGACCTGAGCGTGGAGTTGGTCCGCCGCGGCCACGACGTGGCGGTCGCCACGCTCCGCCAACCGGGCAGCGGGCCGCCGGACGCTGGCGACGGCATCCGCGTCCACACGCTTCGGAGCTCGATGTATCGCGTGCAAGCGGTCGTTAGTGACACCGAGCGGCGGCACGCGCCTCCCGCGCCTGACCCGGAGACCGTCATCGATCTCCGGCGTGTCGTGCGCCAGGAGAATCCTGAGATCGTCCATGCGCACAACAGGCTCGTCCACTCCTACATCCCACTGGACCGGCGCAGCGACGCGGCGCTGGTTCTCTCCCTCCACGATTACGGGCTGTTCTGCGCGACGAAACGGCTCCTATACCGAGGTGCACCGTGCATTGGTCCCGGTCCGGTGAAATGCATGCGATGCGCAGGGATCCACTACGGCCGCGTGAAGGGCCCCCTCATCGCGCTCGGCACCCGGACGCGCGAGTCCCTTGTGCGCCGCCACGTCGACGTCTTCCTGCCAGTCAGCTCGGCGGTGAAGGACCGCTGCCGGCTCACCGCGCATGACACCTACCGCGTCGTTCCGAACTTCATCCGCGAGCTGCCTCAAGTGCAACACCCCGACGACTCCCGCCTCGCTCAGCTCCCTGACGAACCGTTCATCCTCTACTTCGGCGATGTGACCGAAGACAAGGGGGGCCGGCACCTGGTCGAGGTCTACAGGACGCTGGAAAGCCCGCCGCCTCTGGTGCTGATCGGGCGCTGGATGCTCGACGAGCCCCCCGATCACGCGGGGGTTACCGCGCTTGGACTCTTGCCTCACGAGCTGGTGATCGAGGCGGTGCGCCGCTGCCTGTTCACGGTCGTGCCGTCGCTCTTGCCGGAGCCGTTCGGCCTGGCGGCCCTGGAGGCTGCCGCGGCCGGCAAGCCCGTCGTGGCCTCGGACATCGGAGGCCTGAAGGACATCGTCGCCGACGGCGAGACCGGGTTGCTGGTGCCGCCCGGTGATCGAGCCGAGCTCCAGGCGGCGCTGCAGCGATTGATCGCGGACGCAGATCTGCGGGGGCGGATGGGAGAAGCTGCCGCGCGGCGCGCGGGGTCGTTCGGTTCCGAGACCGTGGTCCCCCAGTTCGAGGAGGCCTACCGGATCGCAATCGAGGCGCGCACGCGACGGCGCTCTGCGCGGTAGGGGAGCGCCTTGGCTCAGGGATGGGTGCGCAATCGACTGATCGCGGGAACGCTCGCCCTGTTCGCTGCGCGGCTGATTCTCTCCGTGGCTCGATCCGGTCCGCTTCTCGTCGCGGACGAGATCGGATACCTGACCAACGCTCGCGTGCTGACCGGCGGGCTCGAGGGCCAGCTCCAGAACGCGCCGTTCTACAGGGGCGGCTACTCGCTGCTGTTCTCGCCCTTCCTCGACCTGAGCTCGGACCCGAGCCTGGTCTACCACCTCGTGCTGGTTCTCAACGCGGCCCTCGCTGCTTCGGTGTTCCCGCTGCTGTACGTGCTGCTGACTCGCTATGCCGGCGTCGAGGCCCGTACTGCGTTATGGGCGGCGCTGGCCGGCGCCGCGTATCCCGCGGTGACCGTTCTGTCGCAGGTGGCGATGTCCGAGAACGCGCTGTTCCCGCTCGCCTGTGTCTGGCTGATCGCATTCGGCGGGCTGCTCGCCGCCCGCGATCCACGGGGCAGCCTGCTTTGGGGGATGGGACTCGGGGCGTCCACCGCCGCGCTCTGGACAGTGCACGGCCGGATGGTGACGGCGGTCGTCCTCACCGCTGTGCTGGTCGCGTGGCTCGGGGTGCGCCGCCGCCTGCCGCCCGCGGCGGTCGCCGCGGTGCTGGTCGTGCTCGCCGCGGGCATATTGGGCACGCATCTGCTCAACACGTACCTGATCGATCACAACTACGGCGGCTCAGCCCCGAACGAAGCCAATGATCGGCTGAGCTCGTTCTGGGGCGGCCACGGCCCGCTGACTGCCGCGGCGAACCTCCTCGGACAGGCCTGGTACCTCGTCGTCTCGACTTTCGGATTGGCCGCGGTGGTGTTCGCCAGGGTGGTCGCGCGTGCGGGCGGTCTCGGCGCGGAGGAAGATCGGGAGCAGCTGCCCCCGGTGACCCCGATCCTCGTCGTGCTCACCGTGCTGCTGCTACTCGTCTCGGCCGGGTCGTTCCCGGTCCGCACCCGGCCGGACATGCTCATCTACGGCCGCTACGTCGAGGTGGTGACCCCCGTGCTTGTAGCCCTCGGATTGGCGATGCTGGCGGGGCGAAAGTTTCCCCTGAGAATCTTTCGGCCGCTGCTCGCGCTCGCCCTGTTCAGCGCCGCAATCGTGCTCATCGGCGTCACTGCTTCCGACTCGGGCGATCCCAACCGATTCAACATATCCGGCCTGCCCTTCGTCACGGCCCAGCTGGGTTCCGCGATCCTGATCGGCGCCGCGCTCGTGGCCGGCGCAGGCGTGTGGCTGATCAGCGTCGCGTCGGTCCGCGCGCCTCGATACCTCGGGGCGGTCGCGCTCGCCCTGTTCCTCCCGGTCGTCGTGTACGGCGCCTGGAATCCGGTCCTGCGCTCCGAACGGGACGTCTATCCCAGCGGGTGGACGAGCCCCGAGCCCGTGGCCGAGGCCCACGGCATACGTTCGCTGGGCTATGACACTGACCACTACGACGCGATCGGCCTTTATGCCTATCAGTGGTTCCTGCCGCAAACGTCGGTGCGCTTGTTCCGGGGTGCGCACGAACCCCCGCCGTCCCGGTACTTCCTGAGTGGGCGCTCCTGGCCGCGCGAACACCCCGAGACGGGCACCGTGGAGCTGTGGAGCGCGCGCGGGCGAGACCAGGTGCTGTGGCGCGCCGGCAGGTTCTGACGCACGACCTATCCTCCAGATCGTGGAGCAGCTGACCCAATCCGGCCCTGAGGCCGCCGGCGCGGCCGCAGCAGAGGCACCGGCGACCCCTGAGACGATCCGGCTGCAGCCGACGCGCGGCTTCAGCCGTGTGCTGTCCCCGCGGGAGCTGTGGCGCTACCGCGACCTCGCGCTGCAGATCGCCGCGCGCGATGTCACCGTGCGCTACCGCCAGACCGCGCTCGGGGCACTCTGGGTCGTGCTGCAGCCGGTGGGGTTCATGGTCGTCTTCTCGGTCATCTTCGGCAACCTGGCGGGACTGTCATCCGAGGGCCTGCCGTATCCGCTGTTCAGCCTCGCGGCTCTCGTCCCGTGGACGTTCTTCGCCAACGCGCTGCTGCTCGGATCGGACAGCCTCGTGGCCAACGCCGCGCTGGTCTCCAAGATCTACTTTCCGCGCATCTTCCTGCCCGCCGGCGTGGTCGCCGCGGGCCTCGTCGACATCGGCGTCTCGCTCGTCATCCTGTTCGTCATCGTGCTCGCCTGGGGAGTGGTGCCTTCCGCGGCCGTGCTGACGCTGCCGCTGCTGATAGCGATCGCCGTGGCGGCCGCTCTCGGCGTCAGCGCCGCGCTGTCGGCGATCAACGTCCGCTACCGGGACGTGCGCTACGTCGTGCCGTTCGCGATCCAGATGTGGCTGTTCGCGACCCCAGTGGCATATTCGAGCACTCTTCTCGACGAGCCGTGGCGGACGCTTTCCGCCATCAACCCGATGGTGGGCGTCGTGGAGGGCTTCCGGTGGGCGACGCTCGACACGGCGACAGCGCCTTTGGCCCTGATCGCCATCTCGGCGGCATCGGCGGTGATCCTTCTGTTGGCCGGGCTCGCGTACTTCGACCGTGTCGAGCGAGGCTTCGCGGACCTCGTCTGAACCCCATGAGCGACGTCGTGATAACGACACACGAGCTGGGCAAGCGCTACACCCTCGGCCTACACGGCCACGGCTACGACACCCTGCGCGAGGCGATGGTGCAGGCCGCCCGCGGGGCGCTGCGGAGGGTCGGGCGGCGCCCCTCACGGCCATCGAGGAACACTCTCTGGGCACTCCACGACCTCTCGCTCACGGTTCGCACCGGCGAGGTCGTCGGCCTGATCGGTCACAACGGCGCCGGCAAGACCACGCTGCTGAAGATCCTCTCGCGGATCACCGAGCCGACCTCCGGATACGCCGACGTGACCGGGCGGGTCGGCTCGCTGCTCGAGGTCGGGACCGGCTTTCATCCCGAGCTCACCGGACGCGAGAACATCTTCCTCAACGGCGCCATTCTGGGCATGAGGCGCGCCGAGATCCGGCGCCGATTCGACGAGATCGTCGCGTTCGCCGAAATGGAGCGCTTCCTCGACACGCCGGTCAAGCGGTACTCCAGCGGCGAGGCGGTGCGGCTTGCGTTCGCTGTGGCGGCTCACCTCGAGCCGGAGATCCTGCTCGTCGACGAGGTCCTGGCTGTGGGCGACGCCGCCTTCCAGCGTAAGTCGCTCGGCAAGATGGGTGAGGTGGCAAAGGAGGGAAGGACCGTCATTTTCGTCTCGCACAACCTCGCCATCATCCAGGCGCTCTGCCACCGCGGCGTGTTGCTCGAGCGCGGCGAGGCGGTGGCCGACGCGCCTGTGATGGAGACGATCGACCGCTACCTGCGAACCCTCGAGCGTGCCGCCTCCAACGACCTGCTCGAGCGAACGGATCGCGACAGCCGCGGCTATGAGGAGAGCCTCGTGCGGCGGCTGGAGATCCGCGACGCAAGCGGGGGCACCCCCGATGTGGTCGTCGGGGGCCGCCCGGTGACGATCGTCGTGCACGTCACCGAGGTCGTGCCGATGATGGAGTGCCGGCTCACCATCTGTAACAACCTGGGGCAGCCGATCATGACGCTCGACAGCGAGGTGTCGGCTCCGACCGACATCCGCGACGGCGAGCTCGGGCCCTGCATCGAATGCGACATCGCATCCCTGCCGCTCCTGCCCGGCCGATACCGCATCGATGTCCTGCTGAAGGCCAACAGGAGGGTCCAAGACGGCCTGCAGGCGGCCGCGTTCTTCGATGTCGAGCCCGGGGTAATGGCCGACCGCCCGATGCCGGCCAGCGGCTCGGACGGCGACGTCGTCCTGCCGCATAACTGGCGGCTGCCGGGGTGAGCGGGACTTCTCAACGGCGCCCGACTCGTGCCGCAACTGAGCTGAGAGCCCTCCTCGTCGCTGCGCGCGGGAATCTGGCGACCACCCTGCCCACCTCGGGTGCCGCTCCTCTCGGGTTCTGGCGCATCGCTGACGCCAGCTCGCGCGCGAATCCACCGTAGCGCCCGCCGAGCATGAGTCGCTCTGCCGCGACTACGTGCATGTGGGCGCGGGCCGCTCGCTCGAGCTCGGTGCCGCGCAGGTCCGGACGTCGGTCGAACAGCTTCTCGAACGCGTACATGCCGCTCTGATCCTCCGGCTGGGTGGCGGCGGTTGTCGACGCCTCATGCCGCCGATACCGCGTGGCGATCGCACGCTCACCGCGAACCGGCGCGTGCTCGAGCGCGCGCAGCACGTAGTCGTAGTCCTCTTTCACCTCGAGCTCCGGGTCGAACTCGCCGACCGCCGACACGACCTGGCGCGGAAAGAGCATCGAGACGATGCTGACCGTGAACCGGCCCATCAGGCATCCGACCAGGGAATCTCCCTGTTCCGTCGACTCGATCACCTTTTCTGGCCGTAGCTGGGGATCGCAGACGAGCGTGCTCCCATAGGCGATCGCCCCATCCGAGCCGCTGAGGCGCAGGAGGCGTGCGGTGCTGTCGGGCTCCAAGACGTCGTCGGCGTCGATGAACCGGATCGCGTCTCCGCTGGCCCGAGCGATCCCTGCGTTTCGCGCCCGGCTGACACCACCATGCGGAACGCGAACGACCACGAGGCGGGGATCGTCGAACTCCCTCAACGGTCCGGCGACGGGTTCGGGATTCCCGTCGTCGACGACGATCAGCTCGATCGAGCAATCTCGCTGCTCGAGCGCGCTGTGCACCGCTTGCCGCAGCCATGCATGATTCGGCTGCCATACAGGCATGACCAGACTCACCACGAGCCAAGTATTGCGAGCGGTCAAGATGCCCTGAGCCGCGCCTCCGCGCGCACGATGCCAGCGCCTTCCGAGACTAGGATCAGTTCCATGAGCCGTGTGCTCGCTCCTCCGCCACGAGAACCGGTTGAACCGCTCGCTGCACCGCCCACCTTCTCGATCGTCATTCCCGCCTATCAGGCGGCAGCGACAATCGGTGACGGGATCCGTTCGGCGCTTGGCCAGGTGCATCAGCCGCGCGAGATCATCGTCGTCGATGACGGGTCGACAGACGACCTCGAACGCGCGCTCGCCCCGTTTGACGATCGCGTCACGCTGATCAGGAAGGAGAATGGAGGCGGAGCGTCCGCTCTGAATGCGGGAGCAACCGCAGCGTCAGGGGAGTTCATGGTGATTCTCGACGCCGACGACGCCTATCACCCGCGGCGCCTCGAAGCTCTAGCGAATCTGGCTGTCTCCCGCCCTGACCTGGACCTGGTCACGACTGATGCCCGGTTTGTGGTGAAAGGCAAGGGAGTGGGCAGTTTCGTTGCCTCCAACCCGTTTCCGCTCGAGGACCAACGGACGGCGATACTCCAGAGCTGCTTCGTCGGCGGCTGGCCCGCGATGCGGCTGGCCCGCCTGCGGACGATCGGTGGCTTCGACGAGAGCTTTCCGATTGCATACGACTGGGACTGTTGGGCGCGCTTCATCCTCGGAGGCGCTCAGGTGGGGCTCGTCGACGAGCCCTACTACGACTATCGACTGCACTCGGGCAGCCTCACAGCCAGCAGAGTGTCGAGCTTGTGGTACCGCGTTCGCCTGCTCGAGAAGGTGAAGCTCAATCCGGCGCTCGAGCCCGCAGAGCGCCCGGTTCTGATGCGTTCGCTTCGCATGCACCGCACCAGGGCAGTGCTTGCGGAGACGCAGGCTGCGCTGTTCGACTCCGGCCCTCGAAACCGGCTGCTCGGATTCGCCACCTCCAGGGGCATCGAGGCGCGAGCACGAATGATTGCCGCTCTGGCGCTGGCCGCACCGCCTCTGGCGAGGCGGCTTGTCCCGAAGGATTAGCCTGAGCAGGCAGTGCGGTTCAGCATCGTCATCCCCACCTTTCAACGGCGTGACCTGGTCGCGCGGATCGTCGCTGCACTGGACCGCCAGCAGTACCGCGACTTCGAGGTGGTCGTGGTCGTTGACGGCTCGACCGACGGCACGGCGGCGGCGCTCCGCGCCCTCGACGTAGCCTTCCCCCTGCAGGTCCTCGAGCAGCCCAACCGGGGCAACGTGGCGGCCCGCAACGCCGGCGCGGCAGCGGCCGGCGGCGAGGTCCTGCTGTTCCTCGACGACGACATGGAGGCCGATCCCGCACTGCTGGCAGAGCACGACAGCTCCCAGCGGGATGGCGCGGACCTCGTGCTCGGCGACCTGCCGCTGCACCCCGACTCCCCCCCCAACTTGCTCAGCTGGGGCGTGGGCTTCTGGGCCAATGCGCGGCGGGAGCGGCTGAGCGCCGATGGGGCAGAAATTGGGCTCGAGGACCTGCTGACCGGCCAGATGTCCATCTCCCGCGCGGCCTACGAGCGCACGGGCGGCTTCGACGCAAGCTTCACCCGCGACGGCCTGTCCCCTGGAGCGGACATCGACTTCGGCTACCGCGTCATGAAGATGGGCCTCCGGGTCGCGTTCAACCCCGCCGCGATCAGCTACCAGTACTACGACGTGGACCCGGCCGACTTCCTGCGCCGCTCCTGCGACGCGGGGCGCTCGGACCAGGCGCTGATTCTCAAGCACCCCGAGCAGGCGGAGCGGCTCGGGCACGGCCCGGATTTCCACACGCGGCGCAGCCGCTGGACCTTGGGCCCGCTCGTCGCGGCACCCCGAGCGATGAGCTGGCCGCTGCGGGCGCTCGTCGTGGCGCTGGTGCGCAGCGGCCACCGCGGAGAGCGCCTGCGCAAGCTGCTCTTCGCGCTGCGCACGCTCGAGTACCAGCGCGGCGCACGGCATTTCCGGCGGGCGCGGTCGACCGGGCAGGCCGTCGTGCTCGCATACCACGCGATTGCCGACCTGCGCCACGACGACGCCTTGCGCGAGTACGGCGTCCCCGCCGAGCGCCTCGCCGGGCAGCTGGACGCGCTCGCCCGCCAGGGCTGGACTTTCATCGACCTTGACTCGTTGCTGGCTGCGCTTGCGGGCGAGAGGCCCCTGCCGCCGCGCGCGATGCTCGTCACCTTCGACGACGCCTACGCCAACCTGCTCGACGAGGGATGCCCAGTGTTGGCCGAGCGCGGGATCCCGGCGGTGGTGTTCGCCGTCGCCGGTCACGTGGGGGGAACGAACGAGTGGCGCCGCCACCCCGGCGCCGGCGAGCTGGCGCTGCTGGACGCCGAAAGGCTTCGCGCCGTCGCGACGCACGGTGTCGAGGTCGGCTCCCACGCGATGACGCACCGCTCGCTGCCGAGCGTGCCCCCCGAGGAGCTCGACGGCGAGCTGCGCGGCTCGGCTGGCGCGCTGGAGGCGCTGGGGCTTCCCCGCCCGCGGGTGCTCGCCTACCCCTACGGCGAGTGGTCGGCCGAGGTGGCGGCGGGCGCGCGCAGCGCCGGCTACGCGGCGGCGTTCACGGTGCGCCCGGGCATAGTGGAGCTCGGCGCCGATCGCTATGCGCTGCCGCGCATCGAGATCCTCGCCAGCGACACGCTGCGCGCCCTGCGCGTCAAGCTCGCCACGGCGCGCTGGTCGGATCGCTGGCGGCGGAGGCTGCTCCGGATGCTCGGGACACGGCCATAGGCCGGTTCCCGTCTCAATAGCCGCCGAAAGAGAGCTTGAGAAGGAATCGCAGCAGCGAATCGGAGTTCTTGACCTCGATCCGCGGAATCACCAGAGGATCGTCGTCGAGACGGACCAGGCGCGGCTCAGTCGTGCAGGCGCCGGTGAAACCGGTCTGGCTGACCGCCGAGACCGCGCGGTCGTCGTAGCCACCGAACGGATAGGCAAACGTCGGAACAGGAATCCCGAGACGAAGCTCGAGATCCTCACGCGAACCCTCTATCTCCTGTGACACCACGTCGTCTGCAACCTCGGGCAGATAGCAGTGGGTGCGCGTGTGGGCACCCAGTCGGACATCGTTGGTGCGCAATCGCGAGATCTGATCCAGCGAGAGCAGCGGACGACCGCTGAGCGTCCCGTCATCGGTCCAGTCATTCCTGCCGCCGAGCCGCTCGCTGACAAGGAAGATCGTCCACGGAAAGCCGTGCCGCCGCAGGATCGGATGCGCGATCTCGAAGTTGTCCACGTAACCGTCGTCAATCGTGATCACCGCTGCCCGGCGCGGCGGGAGTTGGCCTTCTCGCAGTGTGCGGACCAGGTCGTCGAAGGCGATGACGCGATAGCGCAACCCCCGGAGCACCCTCATCTGGCGTGCGAAGGCTCGCCTGGTGACGACGAATCGATCTGACTCGTCGGCCTCACTGAACGCGTGATACATGAGGACCGGGACGCCGCGGGTTACCTGCAGCCATCGGCCGCGACTCATGCTTCGCCGGACCCCGCGCCAGTACGCATACCGCGAAACGAACTCGAACCAGACTTCCTGCCGATTCCGGCCCGGGACGAGCCGACCCATGACGGCAAGCGCAGCCGCAGGCATGCGCAGCGCGAGCAGCACCCGGCGCAGGACGATCTCCCGAGGAGTGGTTGCGCCAAACCAGCCGAGCAGCTGCGGCATCGTGGTCGGGTGGCGCTGGGCGAGCTCCACGTGACCAGCGCCCTGGCGCCGGGAATCCTCGAGCAGCCGACCGCGCCGCTTCTGATCGCTGCGCACGCCATGCGCGAGCGGCAGATACTTCGGCAGGTAGCCCTTTCGGTGCAGGCGGAAGGCGAGCTCGATGTCCAGCGTTGCGCTCGCGGCCGGGAGCTCCGCCGAGAATCCGCCGACCTCGATTAGCGCCGCCCGCGCGACCGAGAGGTTGCCGCCGTAACAGTCGGTCCAGCGGGGACGCTTGTCTGCCAATCCCTCGTAGTGTCGGTTCCACGCCTGGGCGAAGGCGTGCGCGTACCAATAGCGGCCCGTCGGAGGCTCCTGCGTGAGTCTGCCGATAGCGAGGAGCCGCTCAGTGTCCGTGTGGGCCGCGAGGTGCGCGGCGAGGAGCTCCGGCTCGGCGACGACGTCATCGCCGAGAAGGAGGCACAGGGTCCCGCGGGAGGCTTGAATGGCGGCGTTCCGCGCGGCGGACGGGCCGACCTCTTCCAGCCGCAGAGCCCGCAGGCGGAAGGGTGTATCGAGCCGCTCGAGCATCTCCGCCGTCCCGTCCGTTGAGCCGTCGTCGGCAACAATGACCTCGAAGCTCCTGGGATCCTGCGTCTGCTGGCGGAGCGCTTCGATGCATCTGCGCAGGGGCTCGCGGCGATTGTGGCTTGCGATGACGACGCTCAACTCCATAGATCGCAGACCATAGAGTCCTATCCGGGACGGAAACCAGTGACGTGATCCCGTTTGCCGTGCGCCACATCCCCGTGACGACGCGTTCCCGTCTGCAACGGCTGGCGCAGATCGTCGGATGGCGCGTCGCGCTTCCGTTGCTGCGCGCCCGCGCCCGCCGACGCATGGGCGCGCTGCGGCCCGGCGGCGTCACAGTCGTCACCGTGAACTGGAACTCGTGGGACCACCTCGCGGTTCTCATCGACGTGGTCAGGCGCCGAAGTCCTCCCGAGACCGAGATTCTCGTGGTGGACAACGGGTCTGGGGACGAGTCGCGCGATCGTCTCAGTGCGCATCCGCAGGCGTCCGCGGTGCTGCTTCCAGTCAACGTGGGGCACGAGCTCGCGCTCGACCTCGGGATCTTGCTGTGCGACACCGAGTACGGCGTCGCGCTCGACGTCGATGCCTTCCCCTTGCACGACCGCTGGCTCGACGAGCTGCTCGCGCCTTTGAACCGCGGCGCGCGGATCTCCGGGGCGCGGCTGAACCGTGAGTACGTGCACCCGTGTTGCTGGGCGATGCGAACCGCGCGTTTCGTCGAGCAGGCCCACTCGTTCCGCTCCTATTACCGGCCGCGCGAGCCCGGGCGTGACGCGTCGGGGGACGTCGGCGAGGTGATGTCCGCACGCGAGGCTCCGCACCTCCACTTCTTCGAAGTCACCAGCCAGCGCGGTCCGGGCGACGTCGGCACGGTTTTCGGCGACCTCGTCTACCACAACTTCTATGCGACCCGATTCCGCGCAACGGCGGAACCGACGCTCGACGGCGCCGTCGCCGCTGACGACTCCGAGCGCGCGTGGGAGGAGGCGCTACGGCGGTACGTCAGGTGAGCGCCGGCTCAGGTCCCGTCCGGCCGCCGCGCGACGGCGAGCAGGGCGTTCGGCCGCCCGCCGGTGATTCCCCAGCGCTCGAGGCGCACCGCCGCCGCCAGCACAGGGAACGCGGCTGCGCGGATCGCGAGGTTCGAGTCCTTGATCCGATCGCGGATCTCCTGCGCCAACGCGGCGGTCGTGCGGAAAGTCGGTTGGACATCCACGCGTTCGAGCCCCGAACGCCGTAGCGCCGCAGCGATCTGTTCGGCGCTGTAGCCCTGGCGCACTTGCTCGCGCCATGTCGCCGCGCTACCCGACAGGAGGGGCCTCCACTCCCGGTCGGGGACCTGGACCACCAACAGTCCACCCGGTGCGAGTGCCGCCGCCATCATCTGCAGCGCCTGCTCGTCATCGGGGATCTCCGATAGGCATTCGAGGGCGAGTACCACATCGAACCCGGACGCCGGTAGCGGCTCGGTGAGGTCCGCCGGCTCGAAACTGGCGTTGTGCAGTGATCGCGATCGCGCCCGGGCGCGTGCGCCGTCGAGCAGGTCCGCGCGGAGGTCGACGCCGAGCACGCTCCAGCGCGGGTGCCGTTTGGCGATCGCCAGGGAGAGCAAGCCGTCGCCGGCTCCTGCATCCAGCACGCGGATCGGGCGCTCGCCGGCGTAGCGCGTCACGATGTCGTCCGCAAGGGCCAGGCGCAGGCGCCGCGCCGGCGCCATCAGCGCGAGCCGCTCCTCGATCAGCGCCGCCAGCTTGGCGCCAAGGCCTGTTTGGCCTGTGGAACTCACCGGCGCAGCTCCTCCTCCACGAGACCGAGGAACACGCCTCCCCGCAGTGCCTGGGTGTCGGGCGTGGCGGCAATCTCCATTTCGGCATGGCGGTACTCCGACCGGCAGTGGACGATCCAGCAGAGGAGCCGCAGCCTGGGCAGGGCGTCCTGATCGAGGCCGAGCCGACCCGAGTACTCGTCGAGACAGGCCGCGGCCACGCGGCCGTACGGAGTCGTGGGGTCGAGCAGGCGCGCGTAGGTCTCTCGGGTGCGGCCCGCCTCGAGCGCCCCGTCCAATACGAACGCGGCATTGGCGAGGAAGTAGGTGAGGTCGAGCGCCGGCAGCCCGCACGGCTCGGCGGACTCCCAGTCGAGAAGCGCGGGCGCACCGGTGCCGGTCAGCAACACGTTCCATGGCGAGCAGTCGCGGTGCTCGGGGGTTTGCGGCAGGTCGCCCAAGCCCTCGATCAGCCGGCGGGCACGCTCGGCGGTGCCCGGGTCAAGGACGCTCCCGAAGCTGCGCTCGAACTCGCCCAATGGTCCCTCGACGAGGCGTGACCACCATCCCGCGACCGGCTGCGGCGTGCCGCTGCCGGCGAGTTCGACGAGCCACCGCGTCACGCGCAGCGCGAGGTCGCCGAACGTCGCCGGCGTGAGCGCGGAGAGCAGCGGTCGCCCGTCGATGGCGCTCTCGACCAGCGCGAGCCGGCCTGCGCGTCGGCCCCGCGCGCGCAGGCGCGGGATGCCGGGTACCTCGGGACGCTCATCCTCCAGCAGCCGCAGCACCTCCGCCTCGCGGTCGAGCGCGGCCTCGACCTCGGGCACCCGGGCGAACTTGACCACCACGGGTGGCTCGGACTCCCCCTCGGCGAAGGGCAGTCCGACGACCTTGTTGATGCTGCGCTTTCCGCCCGTGAGCAGCACCCAGGACTGGGACCCCGGCAGCAGCGCGTCGATCTCGTCCCGCGAATCCGTGGCGTCCCCAGGTGCGCCGGGAGCACGTGCCACCGCGCAGAGGGGTGCGAGCAGGCCTGCGCGGGCGGCGGCGCGCCACAGCGGCCGTAGGGCCGCCATCGCTCGCGACTGCGCCGGCCGCATCGCTAGGACGCGCTCCACGGGGGCCCGCGAGTCGAGCGTAAGCCAGAACTGCGGTGGCCGGTGCGGCAGCGGGCCGGGCCAATGCAGGCGCACGTCGGTGAAGCCGGCTCGCTCGAGCCGGCCGCGCACCCGCCGTACACCAGCGGGCATGGGCACCCGCGAGAGGCAGACCACCTCGCCACCTGGACGCAGGGCCTTCCGCGCAGTGTCCAGCGCTGCGCGCGTCGGACGCCCGAGCACGACGAGGTCGGCGGTGCCGGGCGCCACCGGCGCGGTATCCGTCACCAGCTGCACGGCCCGCGAGGTGCGGCCCGAGGTCAGGTCCAGTGTGCGCGGAACGTCCTGTTGGCGCAGTAGGAAGCGCCAGTCGACCCACCGCAGCAGCGCGTTGCGCTGCGCCTCGGGCAGTGGCTCAGGCGCGGCCATGCGGGCCATCGGCCAGGAGCTCCTCGTAGATGCGCTCAACGCGGCGCGCCATCGCGTCGCGCGTGAAGTCGCGCTCGACCCGCTCGTGGGCGCGGCGGGCCAGCGAAGCGCGCAGGGCACTGTCGGAGAGCAGGCGTCGCAATGCGGCGGCCAGCGCTCCGGCGTCGCCGGGCGGGACGAGCAGGCCGCTCTCGCCGTCGTCGATCAGCTCGTCGGTGCCGCCAATCGCCGAGCTCACCACCGCGCGCCGTGCCGCCATCGCCTCCAGCACGGCCAGCGAGGAGCCCTCGTAGAGGGACGGCAGGGCGAACACGTCGCTGGCGGCCAGCAGCTCGGGGATGTCGGTGCGCTGGCCGAGGAAGAGAACGCGGTCGGCGACCCCGAGCTCGGCGGCCTGCGCTTCCAACGGCGCCCGCTCCGGGCCCTCTCCGGCGAGTGCGAACACCGCGTCCGGTTCCTCGGTCGCCGCGCGGAGCAATACGGAGTGTCCCTTCTGCTCGTCGAGCCGGGCGCAGGTGAGCACGACCGGGCGGTCCCGCCCGCCGGTCAGCTCCGTGCGCAGTGCAGGCGACTCGGGGGTGTCGAAGCGCTCGACTTGCACCGCGTTGTAGACCACTTCGATTTTGTCGGCGGGCCAGCGAAAGCGCTCGACGAGCTCCATCGCGATGTCGCGCGAGACGGCGATATAGCGCCCAACCCCGGCCGACAGCGCCCGAAGCTGCAAGAGGCTGGAGCGATCGAGCTCGAACTTCGGGATCAGCTGCACGGTCGCCACGACCGCCGGCACGCGCGCGACGACTGCCGCAGCCAGCCCGTACTTCGCCGCGAGGGGCCAGCTCAGGTGTGCGTGGAAGACGGCGGGCCGCTCCGCCCGCAGCAGTCGCACGAGGCCCGGCACCCGGCGGGCTCCGGTGAGGCCGAGCGGCATCGGGGGAACCAATCGCACGGGAACGTCGAGCGCGCCCGCCCGCTCGGCGATCGGCTCGGTGCCCGTCGCCCCGTCGAGCAGCAGGGTCGGCCGCCAGGCCGCCGGGTCGAGCGCCTCGATCAGCATCAGCAGCGCATGCTCCGCGCCGCCGAGCCCCCGGCTATCCGTGTAGAAGAAGATCGATTGGGCCACGGTGCAGCTCTGCGGCGAGCCGGGCGAGCTCGCCCTCGTCGGTGGAGTCGCGGATTTCGTTGTCCACGCCCGCCCAGAAGGCGTAGTCGAGTACAGCCCGGTAGAAGAGCGGCTGGCGCCAGAGCCCGAGGCCCTCGGCCAGCGCCGCCAGCGCAAAGACTGCAGCGGCCACGCCACCCCAGCGGCGGGTGAGCCAGAGGAGTATCGCGCGCGCCGCAAGCCACGGGCGTGAATTGTCGCGTGGTGCAGCGAGCCGCAGGGCTCCGAAGACCTCGGGATGCGCCCGCGCCAGCAGCACGGTGGTACCTCCTTTTGCGAGTGTGTCGCGCGCGAGCCCACGCAGGTCCTTGCCGTACTCCTGGCGAGCAAGCGCCTCGGGGTCGTACCGCAGCGTTACCCCCGCGGCGCGCAGCCGCAGCGCCAGCTCCACGTCCTCGTTGCCGTAGGAGGTGAACGACTCATCGAACCCGCCGATCTCGCGCAGCAGGTCGGCGCCCAGCGACGCATTGCCGGTGTAGAAGGAGCGCGGCAGGTTCAGATGATCCGGCTGCGCGAGCCTCGCCAGGTGGGTGTCGAACTTCGCCTGCACGTAGCGCGCCGCGCGCGGGCTCGAGCCGTTCAGCTCAACGGGGACAGCGCCGAGCACGCACAACCGCGATCCGCGCGGATGGTGGCGGCGATGGCGCTCGACGAAATCGGGCACCACCTGCATGTCGTCGTCGAGCACGATCAGGACCTCCCCGTGGGCGAGCGCGATTGCCGCGTTGCAGGCGGCCGCCCGACCGCGTTTTGCTCCGGCGATCGTGCGCAGGGCGTAGGGCGCGTCGAAGTCGGCCAGCATCTCCGACGTGCCGTCCGTCGAGCCGTCGACCGACACGATCACCTCGTAGGAATCGGCGGCCACGGTCTGCCGGGAGAGCGACAGCAGCGCCCGGCGCAGCGCAGCGCGGCGCTGGTAGGTGGGGATGATCACGCTCATCCGGGGGGCGTCAGCCATGCGCCACCTCCGACTGCTCACTGTGAGCCTCCTCGTAGATGGCCTCGAGCCGCGCGGCCCAGGCCGCCGGGCTGTGGTGCTTCTCAGCGAAGGCTCGCGCCCGCTCTCCGAGCTCGCGGCGCGCGCGCTCGTCCCCCAGCAGCCGTGCCGCACGCTCGGCGATGCCCTCGGTGTCGTCGGCGACGGCGAAGGGCGGGTCGTCCCCGTATCCCTCCGCGCCCCGCGTCGTCGTGACCACCGCCTTGCCGCTCGCGATTGCGTGCAGAACCTTCATCCGCATCCCGCCGCCGCTGCGCACGGGCGCGAGGACGACGCATGCAGCTTCGAGGTGGGGCCGGACGCTCGGGACATCCGCGATCACCTCGACGTCCGAGCCGGCGAGCTCCCGCACCTCGCGCGGCGGGGCTGTTCCGACTATGCGCAGGCGTGCCGCTGCATGCCGGGCCTTCACGCCGGGCATGATCTCGCGCGCCAGCCACACGGCCGCGTCGCAGTTGGGAGGGTGGGTGAAGTTGCCCACGAAAAGCAGGCTGCCCGGCACCTCTCGGTCGGGATCGGCGGCGGGAGGGAGCACGAGGCCGAACGGGTTCACGCGCACACGCGACCCGACATCCGGCGCCAACTCCGCGATCGCCTCGGCGTCGCGCTGGCTGAACACCTGCACGCGGTCAAAACGGCTCCACGCCGCTCGCTGGAAGTTTTCCCAGCGCCGCCAGTCAAGCTCGCGCAGCGCCCAGCGAGGCCACCCGGGCGGGGTACCCGGCCGCCAGTCGATCGCCCGGGGCCGCAGCACCTCGTGCTCTGTGAGGACGGCGGGCACCCCGGCGGGTAGGCGGAACACGGACATCGCGTCATCCTCGACCGCCACCACGTCGAACGTCCGTGTGGCCGCGAGCCGGTCCAGGACCGCCTGGACTGCCGGTGCTGCGAACCAGACGGTGCGCCACGGCCATCCTCGGCGCATCCAGGCCGCCGCCAGCTGCCAGCGGCGCCGCCAGCGGCGAAGCCCTGGCGGCGGTTGCCGCCGATCGGCTAGGTGGACATCCACGCCCTCGCGCGCGAGCCGGGCGACCGCCTGTTCTTCCCCCGGCTCGTCGCCGACCGCGGTCACGAGGGACACGTCGTGCCGTTCGCGCAGACCGACCAGCTCGGCGTAGAGCAGGACCGGTATCGCCCCGGCACCATCTTCCTGCGGCACCATCGGCGCAACGAGCAGGATCCTCATGCGGACCAATTCTGCCTGGCATGGTGGTCGACTAGAGGTATCGTCGTCCGCGATGACATCTCGGAACACACCACCCAAGCTGCGGTCCTGCGATGAGCGAGCCACGCGGCTCGGGCTTCCTGTGGTCCCAGCCGGCTTCCCCTTTATGGGGTGGCTGCCCCTACGCGCTCAGAAGGCGTACTGGAAATTGCCCCGGTCGACTGGGAGCATGATTTCTTCAGGGTCACCCCGCGGCACCTCCGTCGCGACGCCGCGATGGGCGGCCTGCCATGAGCCTGGCAGTTTGTGCTCGTCCCCCGCTGACCCAGCCGGGGTCGCTTGCTCTCAACCAGCCGATTCGCCCTCCGCGGCTGAGATCACATCCCGGTACGCCTGCTCGTAGGTGGGCAGCAGGGAGCGAGATGTCCATTCCCTGGCACGCTCCGCGGCAGCTCGGCCGCACGCTTCCCGTCGCGCGGGGTCTCCGATCAGCTCCAACATCGCCTTTGCGAGCGCAGCGGCGTCCCCCGGCGGCACGAGAATGCCCGTGGACTCGTCCACCATGTCGACAGATCCGCCGCTTAGCGTTGCGATGACCGGCTTCCCGCAGAGCATCGCCTCCGCCACGGTGCCTCCGCGCGGCTCCGGCCAGAGCGAGGGCATGACGCCGAACATCGCACGACCCCAAGCGGCAATGACAGCAGCATTGGGAACGTCGGTCAACACCGTCGTCCGCGGCGGAAACTCACTTGGCGTATCGCTCTCAACCGTCCCCATCATCACGAGCGGCGGGGGTGAGGGGAGGAGGCGGTACGCGTCGAACAGGGTTTCCACCCCCTTGACCTTGCGGAAGGCGCCGACAAACATGACGAATGGCTCTTCGGGCAAGCGCTCCAGATAGGAGGAAACGTCCGAGTCGCCGTCGCTGATGCCCGAAGGGGCAAGGTTGTTCTGGGACTCGGAGGCGCTTTCGGCGAGGATGTCCGGACGCGCGAGCTCGATGAAGTCGTGCCCCCGGGGGGTCGCGCTCTTCAGGTGGCGGCCGTTGACGTCGGTCACGAAGGAGCTGACGCCATGAAGTCCGGCCATCTTGCGGGCCAGCAGAGGCCGGCCGAGCCATACCCCCAGCGCCGCGAGCCAGCCCTTCGGCCGGCCGTACCAGCCGCCGGCGCAATTAAGACACTTGACTGGTGCCGGACCGCTGCAGAGGCTTCCCTTATGCAGCAGCGACCGCGTCGCGCAGAAGTAGCCGTAGTCCCGCGCGGTGAGCACGAGCGGAATTCGCTTGCCGACAAGCGCTGCCGCCACCGAGTAGCCGATCCAGCCGTGGCTGTCGATTATGTCGGGCTGCACCTTTGCGATCACGCGGCGCAGGCTCCTGATCGTGACAGGGTCGGGGAATGGTGGCGGGTAGTGCTGGCGGCGATCGCGGGCGAGCCCTGGAAGGGTCCGAATCTGGCGCACGCGGTGCACTGTGACCCGGTCTTCGACCTCCACCATCGGAAGGCCGCGGCTCCAAGGCGCGACCACAGCCACTTCATGACCGCGGCTCGCCATGCCCCTCGCGACCAGCAGCGACTGCCTGTGTCCGCCGCCGATGAAGGGGGGATAGTGATCGGTGGCAAGCAGTAGGCGCAAGGTCAAGCACTCCTTGCCGGGGCTCTGCCGACGCTCTCGCGGCGAAGCCGCCCCAGCAGCCGGTTGATCCATCCGCGCCGCGCGGTGGGGAACCAGAGCAGCTCGCCGAGCCGGCGGACGAGCGGGCGCGGGGAGACCGCCACTGCCACGAACCAGCCCACGAACACCACCTTCATTGGCCAGGAGACGTCGAAACGGCGCCGGGCAGCGCGCACCGAATCGGCGAGCAGGCCGAAGACGTTGTCGTCGCGGATCGGATGGGTTTGAGGCTCGAGCCTGAGCGAAATTAGGCGATTTGCGAGGTCCGACATCGAGAGTATTCGCTCGGGACGCTCGAGACCGACCTGATCCGCAAGCCGTGCCAGCGCTGCCTTCGTAGGGGCTGAGTAGGCGATGCTGTGGCGGACCTGCTGGAGGTCGAGCTGTTGGTCCTGCCGCGCGTACCCGTTGCGCCCGTGAAGGCGGTAATCGGCGCACACCTCGTCGACATATCCCGCCTCGCCGAGCAGTGCCATCAAGTGAACAACGTACCAATCGGCTCCGCAGCGGGGATAGTCTCGCTCGGGGATTGGGAAGATCGTTCGCAGAGGCTCGGTGCGAAACGCGGTGCCTCCCCCCGCGATCCAGGGGAGGTCGAAGGGAAAGGCCAACTCGGCATGGCGCAGATCGCCGGTCGGCGCGCGTTGATGCTCGCTCGGTTCGGTCTGCCCCGTTGGATGCCCCGTCGCGTCGACGAAGGCCATTCGGAACTGAACCCTCGCCAGGTTGGGGTCGGTCGAGAACTCTTCGGCGACACGTCCCGCGGCCCACGGACGCAGCACGTCGTCGGCATCGAGGAACATCACCAGATCGCCGTGACATCGCGCTAGCCCGGCGTTGAGCGCGGAGGCTTGCCCTCCGTTCTCCTTCGACACGATCTCAACCCGGTCCTCGTAGTCGCGCAACCTTTCGCGCGAATCGTCGGTCGAGCCGTCGTCGACGACGACCACGTTGACGTTGGGGTAGGTCTGCCGGCAGGCGCTCTCGACGGCATCGATCAAAAAGGACCCGTAGTTGTAGTTGCTGATCACGATGTCAACCGCAAGGTCGGAACCGCGCCGCGGGCTCATGGGGTCGCGCGGGCTCCCCGAGTCCAGCCCGTCACCCGCCGGTATGCCGTATCGGGATCGGCGCGCCGGAAGAGCAACGCCGTGACGGGGACGGGCTTGGCCGGCGTGGGTAGGCCCCCGACCGGTATCTGCACCCTTCGCTTCTGGCCGGGCTGTAGGAAAAAACGCCTCACAACGGGATTGCGGCGGTGGCCCAGCTGCACCTCGAGCCTATAAGCCACGGTGTCGTGCTCCTGGTTGATGACACCGACGCGTACGCCTGACGCCTCGGCACCGCTGGCCGGCAACATCCAGAGTCGTGTGTACCCCTCCGCATTCTTTGCTGGCAGCGCCGTCGAGGAGATCACCCCGGCCGCGGCGAAGGCGAGTGCTGCTCCCAGCAGCAGCCCCCCCTCCGAGCGAGTTAGCCGGGGCCGCGGCCAACGGAATCGACCACTCGGGGCCTCTCCCCGCCGCACCGCCGCCACCACGCAGCCGACGAGCACGACCAGGACGAGCAGCGCTGCCCAGCTTCCGGCGCGCAAACCCCCGGGCGCGTAGTTCAACACCAGGGTGCCGAGCACAAGCGTTATCAGGCTCAAACCGAGGCTCAGCGCCAGCAGCCGCACCGGCCCGGGTGGCCGTGGCCCGAACGCGGCAGCGGAGATGGCATACCCAGGCAAGAGAAGGGCCAGAGGCACTGCGACGGCCAACCGGACCAACTCGAACGGGACCAAGAGCGCAAACAGCGCGCAGGTGACGGCCGCCGCCGCCGCCACAGCGAGATCCTGGTGACCCCTCATCGGCCGGCCTCGATGTCGAAGACGACGATGTTGCCGCTGTCGAACATGCGGGCCGCAGTGGGGATCTGCTCGAACTTGGCCGTCGTTCCCCTCGGCAGCGGGCGGTACCGCTTTCCTGCCGGCGGCAGCAGCGAGAGGAAGTAACCCCTGATGAGATCCCTGCTTGTCCGCCGGCGATCGGCGACCACGTAGCGGGTCTTGTTGCGCCGTAGGTCCGCCGTGTGCCACGGCTCGAGCTTGGTCGCGTCCAGGATGTCCTGGACTTCGAGGGTATACCCGGAATACACCCTGGCTCCCCCGGGATCGATGAGAAGACGAGCGTCGATCTCGGTAGCCGCGAACTTCTGACCGGGGAAGTGGCCTCGCGCCCAACGAGCCATTCCGAGCGGCTCGGACTCGAAGCGGCGCCCATCTGAGGTGGCGGTGATCGGCTGAGCGAGATGCTGATCCCAGGGCCAGCCGCTGATCGCTCCCCCCGTCAGCAAGACCCCTAGGCACGCCGTGAGCAGCCCGCGGCCGAGCCGGACCCTCCGGCCCTCCAGGAGTGAATACACGGATACGATCGCCAGCGCGACTACGAACGCGAGCCCGAGGAACAGGTATTCGGCCGCGCGGTTGCCGGCCTCCCACGCAGCCGGGGCGAACCGGAGTCCGAGCACGCCGAAGAACCCGATGGCCGCCAGCGAGAACATCAGGGCAAAAGCCTTGGTTCGATGACGTCGCCACACCTGCCAGAGGCCGAGGGGAAGGCCGATGAGCAGGATGACCACGGAGGCAAACGCGAAGATTTGGGCCACCACGGGGGTGGAAACCGGGACCCTCGTACCGGAGCTGGAGCCCCCGGACTGGAACAAATCGCGTGTGCCTGTATCACCTGTGATCGTGTTCCAGGTCTCCCTGATCGCCCTTGCCAACGGCGCCTCGAGGTAGCTCAGGGTTGCGCTGGCAACCACGAGGAGCCAGATCGCGCTCAACCCTCCGGCCAGGATTGCGAACGGCAATGGATTTCGCCATTCCACCCGTCGGTGGACAAGCACGTGCGCGAGCGCCAGGGTGAGCAAGATCCCTGTTAGTGCGTAGGAGGTCAGGTGGTGGGTCACCACGAGGGCCGCCGTTCCGAGCACGATCGGCACCGACCAGGCCCAGGACCACGATCGAGGGAAGGCATCGCGTTCGGCGAGGGCCATCAGGAGGACCACGAGCAGCGGAAGGGCAAGGGAACCGTAGGAGTACTGGGCGCCGAAGAACATGAAATTGGGGTTTCCGGCATATATCGCGACGCCGATCCCCGCAATACGGGCGGAGCCGCTGATACGCCCAAACAGCAGGAACAGCGCGATCACGAGGGTCAGCCGAGCGGCCCCGACGACGATGATTCCCGCAACGTAGCTGGACATCCCTGTCAACATCATCAACGCCGAGGTTGCTCCTTCGAGCCCTGGGTAGTACGGGCTCACCACCAGCAGCGAATTGGGATGGAAGAGATGGTGATGCAGCTCGATCTGGTTGGCGTTGTAGCTGTGGGTGAACTCGTCCGGGAACGTGAACAGGAATGGCTCCTGCGCCAGCTTGACCCCATAAAGGGCCATAGCGAGAACGCAGACGAGCGCGAGCCGTTCACCGGGGGATGCCTCCCTGGAGAGGAGCCGATAGAAGATCGGCAGGCCGATGATGAGAATGCCGGCCCAATAGATCAGCGGTGACGGCGCCAGCGTGGCGCGCGCCAAGGCGTCGGCAACCGAGCAGACCAGCAGGCCGATCCCCGCGAGAAACGCGATCAGCGGAACCTGGCCGATCCGCGAGCCGGGCGCCGACCGGTCTGCCTCCAAGGCGACCGTATCCCTGGCCACCTCCCTGGCGATCAGCGCGGTCACGCCGGCGATGTTAAGGCTAGGGTGGGTCGAATGCGGGATTTTCGTGCGATCGCCGGCCGCCTTGCTCGCGGCTTCGGTCGTCGGGGTGAGCAGGGATGGCGGACCCGTAGCGACCCAGTCCGCGCCCGCAGGCGTGCGCTACGAGAAGAGGTCGATTACTGGCGGGATTGGCTGTCGAACCAGGGTGGCAAGTGGGCGAACGACTACAGCTATCGCCTCGACCCGAACGCGGAGGTTGCCGACCCGGCCCTTTGCGAGGTCCTGGCGAGCCTTGCGCAGAAGCAGGTCTCGATCCTTGACGTCGGCGCGGGCCCGGTGTCAGGGGTGGGCTACCGGTTCCCTGGCAAGACGCTGTCTCTGACCCCGGTGGATCCTCTGGCCGATCAGTACGGACGCCTGCTGGCTAAACGAGGCATCGACCCCCCGGCCCGCACAGAGCGGGCGGAGGGAGAGCGGCTGTTGCAGCGCTTCGGGCCCGACCGATTCGACATCGCCTACTCGCGAAATGCGCTCGATCACGCCGTTGATCCGGTGCTGATCATCGAAAACATGCTCGGCGTCGTGCGTCCGGAGGGGTATGTGGTCCTGCGGCATGTGCGCAACGAGGCGGTCAACCAGGCCTACGTCCAGCTCCACCAGTGGAACTTCGACGAGCGAGACGGCCGGTTCGTGATCTGGCGACCGGGATACGAGTCCGACTTGACCGAGACGCTTGCCGGCCGGGCTGAGACCCACTGCAGGTTGGAGTCCAACGACAAAGACGAAGGGGCTGGCTGGGTCGTCTGCGTGATCCGAAAGCTGCGAGGCGAAGCTACGCTTGGCGCTCCCTGATGATCGTCCTCAGCACCCGGAAGCCGTCCCGCCAGATCTTCAGGTTGCTCTTTCCGTGCAGGCGCTTGGCCTCGTAGCTCGGCACCTCGCTGACCTTCAGTCCCGCCTTTGCGGATCGCAGGGTCATCAGAGTCTCGACCTCGAATCCCGTGACGTCGAGCGAGATGTAGGGAAGGCAACGGGTCCAGAAGGCGTTGTAGCCGTAGCAGAGGTCGCTGTGGCGGGTTCCGTAGAGCGCGTTTGCGGTCGTGTTCAGCGCCCAGTTGCCCAGCTGGCGGATCGCTGTGATGTCGTCGCTTCCCCCGTCACCCACGAAACGGGACCCCTTGGCGAAGTCCGACCCGGCCATGAGGGTTTCGACGAAGCGCGGGATCTCCGCCGGGTCGGCAGACCCGTCGGCGTCGAGGGTGACGATGACGTCTCCGGTCACCGCGGCGAAGCCCGTCTGCAGGGCGTCGCCCTTGCCGCGTCCGGACTGGGCGAGGACACGGATCCCGGGTCGCTCCCTGATCGCGACCTCCACCGTCTGGTCGTTGGAGCTGCCGTCGACCAGGATCACTTCGTGCAGGCGTGCCGGGAGCCGCTCGAGGACATGGGGCAGGTTCTCCTCCTCGTTGAGCGCCGGGATGATCACGCTCACGCGCGGCCTCCAGCCGTTTCGAGCGGCGTGCCAGTTGGTGGCGGTGTGTCCGTTGGTGGCGGCGTGTCCGTTCATGGCGGCATTTCCGTTGGTGGCGGCGTGTCCGTTCTGCGAGGCGTGCCCGTTACGGGTGAGCTGTCCGACGTCGACAACCGGCAGCTGTCCGACCCGCCTCTCCGCGAGCGGCAGGCCTTCGGTCAGATCCGGCGGCGGCTCGAGCAGGCTGACCGGAACACCGAGCGCCTTGAAGGTGTGAACGAGCTCGAGTGCGGTGCCGGAATCGACGGCCCCGAGCGCGAGCACCACGCGATCCACGTCACTGCTCTCGACGGCGGCCATTGCCTCCGAACGACGCTCCAGCGGCACGGTCCCATTCGACGGAATCGGCTGCGCAGCGACGATCCGTGCCAGATTTTGGTCCCGATCCCCGCGAAGGGCGTACTCGAGCCGCTCGATGCCGCCGATCCCACCCACCACGAGCCAGCGCTCAGGATCAGCGCGCTTGACCGCGCCGGCCGCGGTGCTTCGGTTCGCGAGTCCGGAGGCAAACACCCCGCCCCAGAGGACCAGCTGGTCGACCGCGCCGAGACTGCCTCCACCGATGGACGAGCTTTCGATGACCCCCGCGCACCACGCGAAAATGCCTGTGGTGAGCAGCAGTGCGAGGGGGGTGCGGGGGCGCCCGGTCGTCTGGCGTCCCGCCAGGGAGGGCCCGTAGAGGCCGATCGCCCAGTTGAAATAGACCAGCAGCATGGGCGCGAGAAGCGCCGTGGGCGAAAGAGAGCCTCCGCCCAGAAGCGTGATCGCGAGCAGCCCGGCCGAGGCAGCGAAGTAATCGACCGCGATGCCCACCCAGCGAGGGACGGCGACGCTGGGCAAGGCAAGTCCCCGGCGTTGACGCTGCGGGGACTCAGGCAGGTCTGCGGCAAGAGGCCCCGACTCGAACGTCGCCGGGTTTGCGGGAACCGCCTCCCCGGAAGCGGGGAGGTCAAGAGACTGGTCGGTTTTTGAAATGGACTGAGCTTCCATTAAATCTGAAGACGTTGGGTGCTCCCCCCTCGGACATCCAGGTCCACTTCAAGAACGCCAGGTCGCGATGTTGGCAAAGGGCCGTCAACGCGCCGTTTCCGTGCCGTAGCCACTTATACGCACGGACCGTTTGAGGCCGGTTTGGGTGGCGTTAGTTCCCTGTTAGTGCAAATATCGAGTACGGGATGGCAGTGAGAAGTGCGGACGGGGATCGCGGCGGGCGCGGCGACTTGGTTCAATTAGTGGGAGGCGCCTGAGCGGATGTTGAAAACGACCACGGCAGTTGGAAAACCCGACGACTCGGATCGGCCGGCGGCTGCCGCCGCGGGCAGGATCCTCGACGAGCTGCGCTTCGGCGTCCTCGTCACCGACGGCGAGGGCGTCGTCATCGATGCCAACGAAACGGCCCGGCGAACCGTGGCGGCGGCACACGGCAGCTGGCCGGATGAGGCGACCTGCTGCTCGCTGTTCGGCTGCCACCGTCACGAGCCCCTCCACCAGCACTGCATCGCCAGGCTTGCCGCAGAATCGGAAGAGCCGCTGACGGAGCTCCGGATCGGCCTGCCCGCCGAGCGGCCCACACACGCCGCGTGGATTACGGCGGCCCGGCTCGCCGAGGACGGCTCGACGGTGGTGATGCACCTGCGCCCAGCGCCCCTGCACGACCGCCGCCGCCGCACCAAGGTCCACTGGGACTCGGAGCCGGAACTTCAGATCCGGGCGCTCGGCAGGACCGAGGTCGAGGTGGAGGGGATCGCGGTCGAGGGGGATTGGCTGCTGCAGCGCCCCGGACAGCTGCTCAAGTACCTGGTCTCCCGCCGCGGCCGCCCGGCGCACGTGGACGAGATCGTCGAGGCCCTGTGGCCCCGCGCGGAGCGACCTGGGCGGAGCACGGTGCGCTTTTTCGTCCACGCCCTGCGCGAGCGGCTCGAGCCCGGGCGGGCCTCAAGGGCTCCGTCGGCGTTCATCACATCCACGAGCAGCACCTACGCGCTCGACCCGCGCGTGGCGGTGGACCTGGACGACTTCGAGACATTGGCCGCGGTCGCGGAGCAGGTGCCCGCGACGACGCTCGACAAGAGGCCGGACGCGGTGGCCAGCCTGAAGCAGGCACTGGATCTCTACAGGGGCGATCTGTTCGAGGAAGAGCCGTACGCCGAGTGGGCCTTCCCGGAGCGCGAGAGGTTCCGAAACCTCGCCTATCAGGCTGTGAGCGTGCTGGTCGAACACTGCCGCGCCAACGACGACGCCGCGACCGCCCGCAGCTACCTCGAGCGCTGCATCGACCTGTGGCCGCTCGACCAGCGGCTGCACCACGCCCTGATCGGGCTGTTGCTCGAGCAGGGTCGCCACGGTGACGCCGAGCGCCGCTACAACGCCTTCCGCAAGCGGTTGCGGGACGTGTTCGACGAGGAGCCGCGCTTCGAGCTGACCGACTTCGTCAACTCGAGGCCCTGAACCTGAACTTCCCCGGGGTCGGGTCGCGGTTCCCGGCCGGGTCGGTCGCAAACACCTTGAACAGGTGCTTGCGCGGGTTGTCCGGGGTCCCGACCCGGTAGTCCCTCGGCCCCGAACAGGACCGCAGCGGGCGCTGGTCGAGCCTGCACTGGAAGCTCGAGCCCGCCTCGTCGGAGCTGAACTTGAACCTGACCGAGACCTTCTGCTGGCTGCTTTCGACGTGCTTCTTGGGGTGCTTGGTGATCGTCGTCTCGGGGGAGTCGGTGTCCGTTGATGAGGGTACAGCCGGCGGCGTGCCCCCCGAGCCGACCACGTCGACGCCGGCCAGGCCGAGAATGGCGTTGCGAAAGACGGTTCGCATCGGGTCGGCGGCGAGGCGGCCGTAGACGCCGGGGTTGTTGGGAAGCGCGCATCCGAAGCCCCAGCTCGTGTCGCCGACGAGGCGAAACCCGCCACCCGCCATCGGGACCGTGAGCGGCCCGCCGCTGTCGCCCTGGCAGGTGTCCTTGCCGCCGGTTAACTCGCCGGCGCAGACCATCGTCTGCGCCTTGAACTCCGAGCCGTAGACGGTCGGTGAGCCGCAGGTCGAGTCGGCGATCATGTGGAACTGGACCTCGCGCAGGGTGTCGCTTCTAGAGCCGCCGGAGGATGTCGTGCCCCAGCCGGTGGCCCACGCCACGCTGTCCGCGGCCCACAGCGCCGTCTCGTCGGCCCCCGCGATCTTGATCGTGCCCGAGCTCGAAGGCGAAGCCAGCACCAGCACGATCGCGTCCCATTCGTCGGTGTTGGGGTTGTAAAGCCGCTGACCCATCCCGTTGGCCGGAAACCAGATGCTGTCGACGTCGATCTCCTGCCCCTGGCTGCTGGAGAGCGTCGTGCGACCCGTGATCACCGAGAAGTTCTCCGGATCGTCGAAGTCGTTGCCGCCGTCGAAGACGTCAAACGCGCAATGAGCGGCAGTGATGACGATCGTGGGGGCGACGAGCGAGCCGCCGCAGAACTGCCGCTGGAAGCCGTTGCCGCTGTACAGCGCGGGGTTGTCCGCGACGGCAACCTGCCACGGCCACTCCTCGATCGTCGTCGTGGTCCCGCCCACGATGCGCGGCTCGCGGGTGCGTGTGCCTTGGGCCCGGGGCGGGGCGGTCGCGCCGGTGGGTGTCGAGGCAGCCTCGACGCCGGCGAGGAAGACGCCGGGCGCCACCTCGGCCCCCCGGTTCGCCCGTGCGTTCTCGTCAGCCGCGGCGCCCGAGAGCGAAACCGCGGGCGTGAGGATCAGCATCCCTGTCGCGGCCGCGAGAATGGCAAACCGTCTCGCCCTCGCCCCCATGGCCACACATGGTATGCAGCCCGTCTTGACGGCGGCCGACGACCAGGGGTAACCTCGGGACCGTGAGCGGGATTTCTCGCCGCCGGCTGGGCGGGTTCCTGGCGATCTGCCTGGGGGCATCGGTGCTCGGCGTCTCGGCCGTGGCTGCCCAACCCGGGGGCCGCGATGTCCGGCCATCGTCCGAGGCCGGGAGCGCCATCGGTCCCATCCAGCCGGTGGTCACCGCACCCCCGCCGCGGTCACGCCACTCCCTGCCGTTCGGTTCCCTGCGAGTCAGCCCCACCGCGATCGTCGCCGGTGCTCCCGACCAGGACGTCAGGGTCACGGTCGACCCGAGCAGGGCGCTGACCCGCAAGATCCGGGTCCGGATCTACCGTCCTGCTCGTCCGGACAGCGCCCGGTTCGGGCGCAACATCACGCGAGTGGGACTCGCCTCGCGCATGCTCGAACTCGACGGGTCCGAGTCCCGCAGGCTCACTCTCTCCGACCTCAACCGGCCCCCAGGCCGCTACCGGCTCGACCTCGTCGATCCCAGGACGGGTCGGGTGATCGAGAGGTCTTCGCTGCTCGTCTACGGCCAGAACCGCCTGCCCCCCGATAAGTACGCAGCGCAGGCGGCCGCTGAGCGTGCCGGGTCAGCGGCGGCATCAGGCTCGACCGGGGAACGCGCGCTGCCCAGCCCATCGACCAACAACAACGTCAGCAACAACTCCGGCGACAACCAAGAGGTCTACACGGCCGTCGAGTTCGACAACTCGCAGCGCGTGATCGCCGCCTCGAATCCCTCCAGCGGGAACCCCCCGGCTTGGATCTCCAACAACTCGATGAAGCCCGGCACCCAGGTGCTCAACGCGCTGCCCTCGTCCACGCTGATGCCGCCCGACGAGGGGGGTGGGACGCAGAACCTGAGCCTCTGTTGCGACCCGGCCCTCGCCGCCGACGACCGCGGAAATCTCTGGTACTCGGTGCTCACCACGGGGTCGAGCAGTCACATCATCATCAACCGGGCAGCGGGCCCCAGCGCCACGACCTTCAACGCCCAGAACACCGCGATCCGGCGCGTCACCACCGGCCAGCAGGACAAGAACATGATCGGGGTGGACTCCTGGGCGTCGAGCCCCAAGCGCTACCGCCTCTACGCCGTGTGGACCGAGAACCCCGGCCAGAACATCGTGATCTCGGAGTGCGACGGCACCACGGCGTCGAACTGCGACAACCCGACCAACTGGAGCGAGCCCGTGGACGTCACCGGTCCCGCGGGGGGCTACATCTACGCCTCGGTGGCCGCGGCGCCGAACGGCGACGTCTACGTGGCCTGGGTGGACTACAACCAGGATCACATCGAGATCAACCGATGCCTGGCAGGGGAGAACTGCACGGTGGAGGCGAACTGGAACGAGGAGTCGAACGTCGACACCGACCTCGACCCGGGCAGCGCGTCGGCTCTGCCCTTCTTCTGCTCGATCATCTCCGCACCAGGGGGCAGGGTGAGCGCCAGCACCTACGTGGACGTGGGCCCGGACGGGCGCGTTTACGTGGTCTGGAGCGAGTTGCGCAACAACAACACCACTCGCTGCTCCGAGAGCGCGACCGACCGGACCTTCGACAGCTACATCGCGGCGGGCGCCGCGAACACCTTCCCCGCCGCCAACACCGGCGTGAGGCTCACCGACGACACCGCCACCGCCCTCAACGACCATTTCTTCCCCACGCTGGCCGCCGACCCCTCGGCCGCGGCGGGAACGATCGAGGCCAGCTTCTACAGCACCAAAGCCGATGCCACTCGCGAGACGACGCATCAGTACTACGTGATCTCGACCAACGGCGGTGTCAGCTACGGGTCCATGCAGCAGTTCACGACAGCGGCGTCGGACTACAGCGGCGCCAACAGCGACGGGTTCGACTACGGGGATTACGAGGGCTCCGACGTCGCCCAGGGGATCTACTACCCGGCCTGGACCGACAACCGCGCCGCCGGCGGTGGAGATGCGGAGTTGTTCATGCTCACCCCGCCGTCCGGCCCGCTGAGAACGCTCACCGTAAACCTGGCCGGCACCGGCAGCGGGACCGTGACCGGGACGGGGATCAACTGCCCGGGCGACTGCACGGAGACGTACGCCGACGGGTCGAACGTGGTTCTCACCGCGAGTCCCAGCCTCGGCTCCAGCTTCACCAACTGGACGACCTGCGACAACCCGAGCGGCAGCCAGTGCACGATGAACATGACCGCCGACAAGTCGGTCACGGCGAACTTCAACGCGGAACCGAACAAGACGCTGACGGTGTCGACGGCGGGCACCGGCGGGGGCACCGTGACCGGCACCGGGATCAACTGCCCCGGGGACTGCACCGAGTCCTATGCCCACGGCACCCTTGTGAGCCTCTCGGCGGCTGCCGGAAGCGGCTCGGCATTCAACGGCTGGGGCGTCGACTGCGGGGGGGTCGGCGCCTGCAACCTGACCATGTCCGCCAACCGCAACGTCAGCGCCACCTTCACGCTGATTCCTCTCGGCGGCGGGGACACGGCGGCGCCGCGAACCAAGATCGTCCAGGGCCCGAACAGGAAGACAACCAAACGCAGGGCGAAGTTCAAGTTCAGCTCCAACGAGCCCGGCTCGACCTTTAAGTGCAAGCGCGACAAGCGGGCGTTCAAGCCCTGCACCTCGCCGAAGAAGCTCAAAAACCTCGACCTCGGCAGGCACAGGTTCAGGGTCAAGGCCACTGACGCCGCCGGCAACACCGACCCCACCCCGGCGAAGCGCCGCTGGCGGGTGGTCGAGCCCTAGGGTTCCCCGCCGCTACCGTTTCCTCCGATGAGCGAGCCCGGCAGAGCCGCGGTCGGAACCTGGAGCGGAGGCCGCTTCATGCGCTTCGGCGAGGCGATCGAAGAGGAGCGCCTGGCGGCGCTGCTTCGCCCGGACGGGATCGACACGGTGATCGGCGCCGACGTCTACGGCGAGGGAGAGGCCGACCGGCTGCTGGGTCGGGCACTGGAGGGGCAGTCGCGCGATTCCTATTGCCTGGTCGGTTCGGTCGGGCACGACTTCTACAAGGGCGAGCGCGAGGGACCGCGCGGCTTTCCGCGCTTCACCGACCCCGGCCTGCGCGGCCCCGACGATTATGCGGACTACCTGCGGATGGCCACCGAGCGCAGCCTCGAGCGGGTCGGCACCGACCGGTTCGACCTGCTGCTACTGCACAACCCCGACCGCACCGGCTACGAGTCGGAAGCCGTGTGGGACGCGATGGCGGCGCTGCGCGAGGCGGGCCTGGCGGGCTCGATCGGCGTCGCGCCCGGGCCGGCCAACGGCTTCACGCTGGACCTGATCCGCTGCCTGGAGCGATTCGGCGACCGCATCGACTGGGCGATGGTGATCCTCAACCCGCTCGAGCCCTGGCCGGGCGAGCTCTGCCTCGACGCGGCGGCGCGCAACGGGGTGCGGGTGATCACCCGCGTGGTCGACTACGGCGGGCTGTTCTGGGACGACCTGCTGCCCGGCGCCGAGCTGGCCCCCGGCGATCACCGCGCCTTCCGTCCCGAGGGCTGGATCGAGGCCGGCCGGGAGAAGCTGGAGCGGCTGCGCCCGATCGCCGCTCGGGCGGGCCTGGCGCCGATCCAGCTGGCCTGCCAGTGGAACCTCGCCCACGAGGCCGTCGAGTGCTTGGTGCCGACGCTGATCCAGGAGGCGGGGGAGGGGGCGCGGCCGATCGAGGACAAGCGCGCCGAGCTGGAGGCGCTGCCGGAGGATCAGCGGCTCAGCGATGAGGACGTTGCGGAGATCCGCGCGATCGGCGACAACGCAGGCTGCATGGCGCTGAAGGGCGCCAGCGCCGCCCACTCGGGCGAGGAGCGGCCGGACCGCTGGCCGCTCAGCGACGAGCTGGCCGAGGCGGCCGAGCGCTGGGGGATCGACCCCGAGCGCGACCTCAGCGAGCGCTTACCGTCTCGCAGCCGCTGACCTGGTCGGCGGCATCCACCACGGCGAGGTCCTCGGCGCTTCCGCAGTCGACCACGTCGAGTTCGCCGTCGCGGGAGTTGATGTGGTCGGTGCCGGCGCCGCCGGAGATCAGGTCGTTGCCGGCGCCGCCCCGCATCCGGTCGCGGCCGCCCATGCCCGTCACCACGTCGCGGTCACGGCCGCCACGGAGGTTGTCAGGACCGCGCTGGCCGTTGACGTAGTCGTTGCCGACGCCTCCCCTGCCACGGTCGCCGCCCTTCCCGCCGTACAGGCAGTCGTTGCCGCCGCGCCCGCGCAGGCGGTCGTTGCCGCGCCGGCCGCGCAGCCGGTTCGAGCTGTTGCCCCCCTTGAGGCGGTCGTCGCGGCGGGTGCCCTTCTTGGTCTTCGCACCTGCGCAGGGTGTCCGCGAAGCCTGCCCGAACGCGTTGGGGTCCACCATGCCCGGCCCGGGGCTGTCGGGGGTGTGGGCGAAGTCGACGAGGTTGAAGTTGGCAGGACCGCCGTCGGGAGCGAGCTGGGAGCCGGGCGCGGTGCACTCGGCGCGCAGGTCGGCGATCGAGTTGCCGTCGAACTCGGTCGGCGAATCGAAATAGAAGCTGTACATGTTGCCGTCGCCGTCGGGATCCACTGCCGCCTCGAGAGCGTCGTCGCACCAGCGGTCGGTCAGTAGCCGGGCGTCCGCTGTGGGGTCCGCCCCGTTCACGTACTTGTCGAGCCAGGCCATCGTGTACCAGCCGACCATGTCGATGCCGCGGAAGGTCGCGGTCCCGAACGGATAGGGGAAGGTGTTGCCGGGCAGGAACGAGAACTCGTAGTGGGTGCCGCCGCGGATGTTGACCTGCATCGAATCGACGTTGGCCGTGTCGTATGCGTTGAAGCCGGTGTTCTTGGTGTCCGGCGCAGGATCGGTGGGCCCCGGGTAGGGCTCCGGGACGAGGAAGTAGTCGGCCGACATGCCGAGGGCGGGCTTGGCCAGCGGCGTCGGCGTCCGCGTCGCCGGCGCCGACGGGCAGGTCTCGGCTGTCGTCCCGGTCCCGTTCAGGTTGTCCCAGGCGACCAGCGCGTCGACGCGGGGATCCTTCTGGCCGACGTACGAGATCCCGGCCGCGCCGAACGAGTGGCCGGCGACCCCGACCCGGCTCGGGTCGACCACGCCGTGCAGCGGGTTGAAGCGGGTGTTGAATCCCTCGTTGACGCGGCGTTCCTGCTTGGCGGCGTGGCTGGTGCCGCTGCTGCAGCTCGGCCGCGGCGCGTAGACGCTGTTCGGGTTCGAGAGCAGGAAGTCGAGCGCGTCCTCGGTGCTGTCCCAGAAGGGCTGGCCGTCCTGGGCCGGCACGCTCTCCTGCTCGTCGGGATCCGCGCCGAAGGTGTCGGAGCGGCCCTGCCCCTGCACGTCGTAGGTGAGCACCACGTAGCCGGCCTTGGCAAGCGTCGCCGCCAGGCCCCAGTAGAGCGTCTCGGGAGCCTGCACCGAGCCGGTCGTGATCACGACCCCGGGACGCTGCTGCGGGCCGGCGCTGGTCGCCCATATGGTGCCCGACAGGGTCGCGCCGCTGCGTCCCGTGAAAAGCACCGGCTGCTTGATCCCGAAGCCGCCCGAGCCGAAGTCGTAGAAGCGGACGTCCCCCGCGCACTCGTTGCCGCGGTTGGCGCAGATGTTGGGGATCGGGTTGCGCTCCGGGTCGTTGATCAGCAGCTGCACGAACTCGGCCTGGTTCTCCAGATTGCGTTGCACCAGCAGCTGCTGGAATCCGGGCTGGCCGGTGACGTAGATCTCGCGCTCGTTGATCTTCGAGAAGTTCTTCGCCTCGGTGATGGGATCCCAGGCGGCAGCGCTCGCAGGCCACGCCAGCAGCGCCGCGATCGCACCGGCCAGGAAGATCGCTTTCCGCAACACCCCGCCGGGACAGTAGCGAAGGGGCGGTTGCCCGGCGCCGGTTTCGCCGGCTAGCGCGACCAGAGCGCGATCTGGGCCAGCGGCGCCGCGTAGCGGCGCCCGAAGAAGCGCCCGAGCTCGCCGCCACCGGACGAGCGCTGAGCCGGGTCGGTTGCGCGGACGAAGCTCACCGCCTCGCACCCGTACACGGCGTCGAGCCCGTCGACCGCCACCGCGTCGCGGCCCTTTCCGCAGCGCACGATGTCGCGGCGGCCGTCGCGGGAGAAGATGCGGTCGGCTCCGGCGCCGCCACGAATCGTGTCGCGACCGCCGAGGCCGGCCATCGCGTCGGGCCCCTGGCCGCCGCCGATCGTGTCGTTGTCGCCGCCACCCAGCAGCACGTCGAGCTTGGGCCCGCCGCGCAGCAGGTCGCCGCCGGGGCCGCCCTGCTGGCAGTCGATGCCGCGGCGCCCCAGCAGCGTGTCCTCGCCGCCCAACCCGAACTGAAGGTCGCCGGCGTTGGTTCCGACGATGCGCTCGCCGGCGTCGGTGCCGGTGCGCGGGTTGGTGCAGGGGCCGAAGGCGAGGCCGTCGCGGCGCACCGGCGCCGCCGGGTCGAGGATCTGGCCGCCGTTGGGCCTCTCTCGCACCGGCAGCCGCAGCTCGAGGTCGGAGACGCTGACGCCGAAGCTCCCGTTGGAGGCGCGAGCGTAGGGGCTGTCGCGGCCCAGCAGCTCAAGCTTGGCGACGTGTCCCGGGGCGAAGAACCAGCCGTTGGGATTGAGCTGGAAGGGCTGGCGGCCATCGCGGCCCAGGTCTGGTCGCAGAACCCCGCGGGTGACGAAGACCTGGTTTCCGTCGGGACCGAGGTCCCAGAGGCGCGCCACGACCTGCGCCTGGAGATCGGTGGTGAAGACGCGGGCGATCACGGTCGGGGAGCCGATCAGCGTGTAGCCGCTGCCCTCCGTGTAGACGCCGCCCCCCGCCGGCGCCACCCCGTAGGTGGCGCTGTTGGCCTCCTCGGCGCCGCCGGTGGTCACGCAGCCGTTCTGGCTGGCGGCGCTGAGCGGGTCAAGCGCGCCGGCGATCGCGGGGTCGCCGCCGCCGCCGGAGAACGAATGCGGCGCCGGCGAGACCAGCCTCACCTCGCCGGGATGCTGCTTGGCCCAGGTGCGCGTGGTGTAGGGGCCGCGAAGCGGCTGGCCCCCGCACGGCTGCGTGTAGGTCTGGACGCCGAGCGGCTTGCCCCTGGCGCCCCGCAGGTGGCGGTCGAAGAACTTCTGCAGCTGCACCTCGAGGCCCGGCGTCTCGCCGAAGATGGTGGCGCGGGGATGTCCCGCGCCGGCGGCGAGCAGCAGCGAGAACTCGGCGTCGGGCCAGGCGGCGAGCACGTAGTTGCGGTAGCGCAGCAGCTCGTCGCCCGGGAAGAGGTCGTCGATCCAGGAGTTGTAGGCGAGGATCGGGGCGGGCCGGCGGCGCCGCTTCTTGCGGATCCCGTCCTGCAGGTAGTAGGCGGAGTGGAAGCGCTGGATCTGAAAGAGGATGTTGTGGGCGTTGGCGTCCTCGTAGGGCTCGCCCTGCTGGAGGCGCGCAAACCAGTTGGTGATGTCGGCGTTCTGGTCGGCGCCGGGCGGCGCGTAGAACCCGGTTGTCACCCCGAGCGTGTAGAGCAGGCCCATGTAGGACTCCTTGGCGACGCCGATCCTGGGCCCGTAGGGGTTCTTGACCAGGTAGTCGAGCGTGTGGCCGTTGGGCATCAGCGCATAGGAGAGGTCGGACCAGCCCCACAGCGGCGCCGCGGCGGCGATCCGCATCTTGCGGCCCTGCGGGCTGCGCCAGCGGACGATGCGGCCGCCGGGCAGCACCATGCGTTGGCGCAGCGCCGCGAGCAGGAACGAGACGCCGCCGCCGTAGGACGTGCCGGTGACTCCGATCCTGCGCGGCCGCACCAGTCCCAGGTCGGCGAGCAGGCCGGCGAGGTGCTGGGTGTCACGCGCCTCGAAGCGGACGTCGTCGAGGTGGATCCATCCCTGCGCGCACCCCTGCGGGTCGGCGAGCCTGGACGCGATCGCGCCGCAGGAGTTGCCGAAGCCGCGCGCGGTGTAGGCCATCACGGCGTATCCCCGCTGAGCGAGCGAGAGGTTGGGGGAGGCGAAGTCCTTGCTGAAGCCGTAGCCGTGGTGGTAGACGACCAGCGGGAACGGCCCCTGCTGGTTGGCGGGCGGCAGCCAGATGTTGACGTCGAGCGGCACGCCGTCCCAGGTCTTGACCCGGTGCCCGGTATCGCCGATGCAGGCCTGCACCCCGTCGGCCTGCGTGGTGCAGGGAATGCCGAGCACGCTGGACACGGAGTCCGCGCGCGCGGGACCGGGGAGAAGCAGAGCGACTGCCGCGACTGCGAGCGTGGACACGGGCGCGGCAGCCCTCCTGGCGACCGAGGTCATCACCGTGATCCTACGAAACACGGCACGGCCGGCGGCGATTCGGTGCGGTGGGGGACGAGTGGCGTCGGGGCCGCTCCTTACATTCAGCGGGTGGCCCGCTCGGAAGCCCGCTTCATCTGCCAGCAGTGCGGCCAGGTCTCTCTGACCTGGACCGGGAAGTGCCCTGGCTGCGGAGAGTGGAACTCTCTGGTCGAGGCGCGCCAGAGCTCGGGCGGCTCGAAGCGCCGGCCGGGGGGCGCGGCCCCGCAGCCGACGCCGCTGCGTGACGTGGAGGCGCCCGCCCAGGCGCGGCTGGCGACCGGCATCGGCGAGCTCGACCGGGTGCTGGGCGGAGGCCTTGTCCCCGGCTCGCTGGTCCTGCTCGGCGGCTCGCCGGGGATCGGCAAGAGCACTCTGACCGGGATGGCGCTGGCCAACCTCGTCGCGGCCGGCAGCAGCGTCCTCTATGTGTCGGGCGAGGAGTCGGCGGCACAGGTGAAGCTGCGCGCCGAGCGGTTGGGAGAGGCGGCGCTGTCGGTTCCGGCCCTGGCCGAGACCTCGCTGGAGCCGGTGCTGGCGGCGCTGGAGGCCGAGCGCCCCCAGGCCTGCGTGATCGACTCGATCCAGACACTCCATTGCGGAGACATGACCGGCGCGCCGGGCTCGGTCGGCCAGGTGCGCGAGGCGGCCACGGCGCTGGCCGAGGTCGCGAAGCGACGCGACATCGCGCTGATCCTGGTCGGCCACGTCACCAAGGACGGCAGCCTCGCCGGGCCGCGGGTCCTCGAGCACCTGGTCGACTGCGTGCTGCAGTTCGAGGGCGAGCGCGAGCGCACCTACCGCACCCTGCGGGCGCTGAAGAACCGCTTCGGGGCGACCAGCGAGGTCGGCGTGTTCGAGATGCGCTCCGGCGGGCTGACCGAGGTCGCCGACCCCTCCGCGCGCTTCGTCGAGGAGGCGACCCGCGAGGCGGGCTCGGTGGTGCTGCCGGCGATGGAGGGCAGCCGCCCGGTGCTGGTCGAGGTGCAGGCGCTGGTCGCCGCTTCCGAGCTGGAGGCGCCGCGGCGGGTCGCCAACGGGATCGACCGCAACCGCCTCAGCCTGGTGCTGGCGGTGCTCTCGCGCCACGCGCGGCTGGGGCTGTCCGGGGCGGACGTGTTCGTCAACGTGGCGGGCGGGGTGCGGGTCGACGAGCCCGGCGCCGACCTGGCGGTGGCGATGGCTGTCGCGTCGGCGCACCGCCGCGAACCACTCACAACACCGCCGCCCGCCTCCTCCCAGGGAGCGACAGCGACCGGTGATCCGAGCTCTGCTCGGATTCGTCCGGGGGCGGCTGGGTCCGGGGCTCCGCTCGCCTGCTTCGGGGAGCTGGGGCTGACCGGCGAGCTGCGCTACGTCGGCCACCCCGACCGCCGCGTCGCCGAGGCCCGCAAGTTCGGTCTCGGCCCGGTGCTGGGGCCGGCCGGGGGGGAGAGCATCGAGGGGCTTGCGGCGCACTCCACCCTGCGGTCAGCGCTGGGGGCGGCGCTGCCGCCGCGCGAGGCGAGCGCGGCCGACCCCCTCAGAGAAGCCGCTTAGGATCAGGGTCGCCAAGCAACCGTCACGGAGGCCCCACATGGCGACCATCCTCTGCGTGCTCTACGACGACCCCGCCGACGGGTATCCCCCCACATACCCGCGCGACGGGATCCCCGAGATCGAGCGCTATCCCGACGGGCAGACGACGCCGACCCCGCAGGGCATCGACTTCGAGCCGGGCGAGCTGCTGGGCAGCGTCTCCGGCGAGCTTGGCCTGCGCAGCTTCCTGGAGGACCGCGGCCACCGCCTGGTGGTCACCGCCGACAAGGACGGGCGCGACTCCGAGTTCGAGCGCGAGCTGCCCGAGGCCGAGGTGGTGATCTCCCAGCCCTTTTGGCCCGCCTACCTGACCGCGGAGCGGATCGCCAAGGCTCCGGAGTTGAAGCTGGCGATCACCGCCGGCATCGGCTCCGACCATGTCGACCTGCAGGCGGCGATCGAGGGCGGCATCACCGTCGCCGAGGTGACCTACTGCAACAGCATCAGCGTCTCCGAGCACGTGGTGATGATGATCCTGGCGCTGGTGCGCAACTACATCCCCAGCTACCAGACGGTGGTCGACGGCGGCTGGAACATCGCCGACTGCGTGTCGCGGTCCTACGACGTGGAGGGGATGCAGGTCGGCACGGTGGCGGCAGGCCGGATCGGCTCGGCGGTGCTGCGGCGGCTGAAGCCGTTCGACGTCGGGCTGCACTACACCGACCGCCATCGCCTCCCCGCCGAGGTCGAGGAGGAGCTGGGGGTCACCTTCCACGACTCGCCCCAGTCGATGGTCGAGGTCTGCGACGTGGTGACCATCAACGCGCCGCTTCACCCCGAGACAGAGCACCTCTTCGACGAGGAGATGATCGGCCGCATGAAGCGCGGCGCCTACCTTGTCAACACCGCCCGCGGCAAGATCTGCGACCGCGACGCGATCGTGCGGGCGCTGGAGTCGGGCCAGCTCGCCGGCTATGCCGGCGATGTCTGGTTTCCCCAGCCCGCCCCCCGGGACCATCCCTGGCGCACGATGCCCAACCACGGCATGACCCCGCACGTGTCGGGAACGAGCCTCTCGGCCCAGGCCCGCTACGCGGCGGGCACACGCGAGATCCTCGAGTGCTTCTACGACGAGCGCCCGATCCGCGACGAGTACCTGATCGTCGAGGGGGGCAAGCTGGCCGGCACCGGGGCCCACTCCTACAGCGTCGGCGACGCCACCGGCGGATCCGAGGAGGCGGCCCGGTTCAAAACTGGGTAGGTGCGCCGACCGGCTTGACAAGGCCCATTCCGAGCTTTCCACACGGAATTGGGCGCACCGCACCGATGCAGGCTCTTTGCCACCATGGCCTCCATGGCGTCTTTGCCCGGGGATGAGCTTCAAGAGCTTTCTGACAGGCAGGATCCCCGGCTACTGCGGGCCCTCGACATGGTCGCGCCCGGCAGTGCGCTCCGCGAGGGCATAGACAACATCGTCCATTCGCGCAGCGGCGGTTTGATCGTGATCGGCGAGCCCGAGGACATCTCGTTCCTGTTCTCGGGTGGCATCAAGCTCGACATCGACTACACCCCGGGGCTGCTCTACCAGGTGGCGAAGATGGACGGGGCGATCGTGCTCAATCCCGAGGCGACGAAGATCGCCTGGGCCAACGTGCAGCTGATGCCGGACCCGACAATCCTCTCGACAGAGACCGGCACCAGGCACCGCACCGCCGAGCGCGTCTCCAAGCAGACCGACGCCCTGGTGATCGCGATATCACAGCGCCGCGACGTGGTCTCGCTCTACGCGGAGGGCAGCAAGTACATCCTCCAGGACATCCCGGCGGTGCTGGCCAAGGCCAACCAGGGCCTCGCAACCCTCGACAAGTACCGGGCCCGCCTCGACCAGGTCTCCTCCCGTCTCACCGCCCTCGAGTTCGAGGGCGGTGGCGTGTTGTACGACGTGCTGGCGGTGTTGCAGCGCGCCGAGCTGGTGACCCGGATGGCGGTCGAAGTGGAGCGCTACATCATCGAGCTCGGCACCGAGGGGCGGCTGATCGAGATGCAGCTGGAGGAAACGATGGACGGCGTCGCCGCCGACAAGTCCGCGCTGGTGCGCGACTACAGCGTCGAGGACTCGGAGGGAAACCTCGACACGGTGCTTTCCACCCTGGCGCGCCTGCCCCACCAGGACGTGCTCGACTTCGGCCGCCTCGCCGAGATGCTCGGCTACGACCGAAAGATGAACACGCTCGACTTCCCGGTCGCGCCGCGCGGCTACCGCGTACTTGGGCGGATCCCCCGCCTGCCAAGGCTTGTAATCCAGAAGATCATCCACGAGTTCGGTGGTTTGGAGGAGGTCCTTGCGGCCTCCGACGCCGACCTCGAGGCCGTCGAGGGTGTGGGCCAGACAAGGGCCAAGGACATCCGCGAGGGCTCGAGACGACTCCAAGAGGTCGACCTCGTCGACCGTTATCTGCAGAGCTGACGGTGCGCCGATGACCGTCACCGACAAGGAGGAACCGATTCCCGAGCTAGAGGAAGCGATCGAGGCCGGCCTCGAGGACGAGATTGAATTCGTCTGCGATTTCGAGGAGGGCGACAAAGTCGTCTACCCCCACCACGGGGCCGGCTTGGTTCAGAAGAAGCAGACGAAGGATTTGATGGGGATAAAGCGCGAGTACCTGACGATCCAGATCCTTCATAACGCCCTGACCGTGATGGTTCCCTGCGAGAACGCCGGCAAGGCCGGACTGCGACGCGTGATCGATGAGGACGAGGTCAAGAAGGTCACCGGCGTCCTCACCGACGATGTGTCGGAGATGCCGAAGAACTGGAACCGGCGCTTCAAGTACAACCGCGAGAAGATCAAGACAGGAGACGTCTTCGAGCTCGCGGAGGTGGTTCGCAACCTCGCCATCCGTGAAATGGAGAAGGGCCTCTCGACCGGCGAGAAGCAGATGTACACCCGCGCCAAGAAGATCCTCGCCTCCGAGTTCATGTACGCGCTCGACAAGGACGAGGAGGGCGCCGAGGGGTACCTGGACGAGCTGCTGGAGGAGCGCTTCGTCGCCGAGGCGACCGCCTAGCTCCAACGCCGCTGCAGTGATCGCGGCCGCCGGCTCCGGCGAGAGGCTCGGAGCCGGCGGCCCGAAAGCCTTCGTGGAGCTGGCGGGCAAGCCGCTGCTCGACTGGTCGCTGGAGGCCTTTCGGGCGGCCTCGTCGGTCGGCCCCATCATCATCGCCGCGCCGCCCGGCGAACAGGAGCGGATTCAGGCCGAGGGGGTGGAGGTCGTGGCCGGCGGCAGCACCCGCTCGGAGTCGGTGGCGGCCGCGATGGAGCTGGTCGGCGAGGAGGTGGTGGTCGTCCACGATGCCGCCCGCCCGCTGGTCACGGCGGAGCTGGTCGACGCGGTCGTGGCCGACCTGCTCGACGACCCCGATGCCGGCGCGGTGGTCGCCGCGGCGCCGGTCACCGACACCATCAAGCAGGTGGCGCGTGGCATGGAGGTGGACCGCACCCTGGACCGCTCCAGCCTCTGGGCGGCGCAGACCCCGCAGGCATTCCGCGCCGAGCAGCTGCGCGAGGCGCTGGCCTCGACAGCGCTGCTCGCGCAGGCCACCGACGACGCGATGCTGGTGGAGCGGATCGGCGGCAGGGTGCTGTTGCACGAGGCCCCGGCCGAGAACCTCAAGGTGACGACGCCGCTGGACCTGCGGATCGCGGAGCTGCTGCTATCGCAATAGAGGGCGGAGCGCGGCGACGATTCCGTGCGGCGGAGCTGCTGCTAGCGCAATAGAGGGCGGAGCGCGGCGACGATTCCGCGCGGTTCTTCGACAACCTGCACGTAGGAGAACCGCAGAACCTGGTAGCCGCGGAGGCGCAGTTGCAGGTCGCGCGCCCGGTCGTCCTCGAATGCTTCGCGGCCGCGGTGGTAGCGATAGCCGTCCGTTTCGACGACCAGTGCCCGATCACGCCAGAGGAAGTCAACGACGAACGGCCCCACCTCGGCGTTGACTTCCGGGATGGGAAGGCGTTGCCGACGGCAGAGACGCAGGAACCGGTGCTCGAGCTCGCTCCGAGTACGGTCGGTCTCGAGATCTCGACCGACATCGAGCCCGAGCACTTCTGCCTGGCGGATCGCTCTGCGAAGGTCGGCGGCTAAAACCAAGCGACGCAGGTCAGACAGAGTTCGGGCGGGGCTCGTTGTGGGGATGTTCTGGCGGCGTGTGACCATCGTCGTCGTCAGGGTGCGGGAGCGGTGGATGCGGATGCCTTGGCGCTTTCGGCGACCGCCCATGCCGGGAAGGGTGACGCTGACCGGGCCACCCGCCGCAGGTAGCAGGCGCCAGAGCTCGGCGGCGCTGCGGTGGCTGAGGACGGCGCCCTCGCAGGCAATCGTCGCCGCCATCCACCTGCCTTCCTGGCTCAATCGAACGTGTCCGACGGCATAAACGCCGCGGTACAGCCGGTGCAGTCTTCCCGCCCGTAGTCGGCGCAGAATTCCGTCCTTGCCGATTCCCAACTCGGCGAGCTGGCAGGAGGAAATCACGCCGTACTGGCGCGCCGCGATCCGTGCGGCGAGTCGGTCGGGTGAGGCAGGTTCCTCTCGCATACCGCGAATAAGGCGCCTCGCTGGCGCGGTTCGCCCCACCATTGGCGAGCCCTCCGATCGCTAGGCTGGGTCGCGATGAGCGAGCCGCGGCTTCTGGCCGACAACGTCGTCCGCCTCGGCACCTCCTACGTCAACTGGTACCTGGTAGCCGACGAGAGCGGAGTCACGATCGTCGACGCGGGGGTTCCCGGCTATCGCCCGCAGCTCGAGCCGGGCCTGAAGCTGCTGGGTCGCTCGATCGACAACGTGCGGTGCGTGCTGCTCACCCACGGCGACGCCGACCACACGGGCGTCGCGGAGAAGCTGCGCTCCGAGAACGGCATCGAGGTCCACCTGCACCCCGAAGACGAGAAGCTGGTCCATGGCGAGAGCAAGAAGACCGAGGCCAGCGCGCTGGGGATGCTCACCCACGTCACCGCCTACCGGCTGCTCTGGCACTTTGTCCGCAACGGTGCGGCGCGACCCCCGCAGATCGAGAAGACAACGCCGCTGGTCGAGGGGGCCACGCTTCAGGTCCCGGGTCGACCGCACGTGATCGAGACTCCCGGCCACACTCCGGGCCACGTCGCCTTCCACTTCCCCGAGCACGGCGCGGTGTTCGCCGGCGACGCGCTCTGCACGTGGAACCCGATGACCGGCGACCGCGGCCCGCAGCTGATGCCCCGCAGCCTCAACGTGTCGACGGCGACCGCGCGCGAGTCGCTGGCGAAGATCGAGAGGCTTGACGCGCCGCTGGTGCTGCCCGGCCACGGCGAGCCGTGGACCGAGGGCGCCGCGGCAGCCGTCGAGCACGTCCGCGACGCGCCGCTGACCTAGCCTGGAGTCTGTTCAACCTAGCCGCGCAGCAGCAGCCCGACCAGCGTGGCGGCGAAAGCGAGCTGCCCGACGCCGAGCGCGGTACCGAGATTGACTGCTCCGAGAGCACCCGCGAGCGCCGCTCCCCCCGCGAAGGCGACCGTCAGCAGGCCTAACTCGCGACCGAGAGCGGTCATGCCTGGTAGCTGGGCAACAGGACTATCCGCAGGTGGACCATCGCGGCCAAGCGTACCCTGCCCGGATGCGACCACTAGCCTGCTCGCGGTGCTGACCGACTACCACCTGCACCTGCGTCCAGACGCCGACTCCACGCCTCCCGAGGAGCGCTGGTTCACCGAGGCCAACGTGCAGCGCTACCTCGATGCCGCCCGCGACGCCGGGATCGAGGAGCTGGGCGTTTCCGAGCACGTCTACCGCTTCCGCCAGGCGCTGGAGGTCTGGCGCCACCCGTTCTGGGAGCAGCAGGCGACCGACGACCTCGACGCCTATTGCGAGTTCGTGCGAACGACGCCGCTGCGGCTCGGCATCGAGGCCGACTTCGTGCCCGGCGCCGAGCAGCGCATCGCGGATCTGCTCTCCGGCCGCGACTTCGACTACGTGGTCGGCTCGGTCCACTTCATCGGCGAGCGGGCGGTGGACCACGAAGGCTACGACGCCTGGGAACGCGCTGCGGGCCCCGAGGACGTCTGGCGGCGCTATTTCGAGGTCGTTGCCGAGGCGGCGCGCAGCGGCCTGTTCGACATCCTCGCCCACCCCGACCTGGTCAAGGTCTGGGGGAGGGGCCGGCCGCACCCGCCCGGGGACTCGCGCTCCTTTTACGAGCCGGTGGTGGAGGCGATCGCGGAGTCAGGAATAGCGGTCGAGGTCTCGACCGCCGGCCTGCGCAAGCCGGCCGGCGAGATCTACCCGGCCCCCGCGTTCGCCGAGATGTGTGCCGAGGCGGGGGCCGTCTTCGCGCTCTCGTCCGATGCCCACGAGCCCGAGAACGTCGGCCACGCCTACGACCAGGCCGAAGCGCTGCTGGGAGCAATCGACGTGGGGGAGATCTGCGTGTTCGAGCGGCGCCGGCGGCGGCTGGAGCCGCTCGGGGCCGCGAAACGCGAGGATGTGGAACAGGAATGAGCGCGTCGGTCGGGATCGGCTACGACAGCCACCGCTTCGTGCGGGGCGGTCGCCTGGTGCTGGGCGGCGTCGACATCGAGCACGAGAGCGGGCTCGCCGGCCACTCCGACGGGGACGTCCTCATCCACGCGATCATCGACGCGCTGCTCGGCGCCGCCGGCATGGGCGACATCGGCGGGCTCTTCCCCGACGACGAGGACCGCTGGCGCGACGCCGACTCGCTCGACCTGCTGCGCACGGTGCTGGGCCGGGTTTCCGGCCGGGTGCTCAACGTCGACGCGACGCTGATCTGCGAGCAGCCCCGGATCGCGCCCCATCGCGCCGAGATGGAGCGGCTGCTCTCGGAGGCGTTATCGGCGCGGGTCAACGTCAAGGCCACGACCAACGAGGGGATGGGATGGATCGGCCGCGGCGAGGGGATCACTTGCATCGCCGTGGCGGCGCTGGAGAGCGAATAATCTCCTCACAAGCATGAGTGCGGCCCGGCGCATCCCCTTCGACCCCCTGGGAAAGATTGCCGACGGCGCCTTCGAGCTGAAGGTGCTTACCCAGCGCGGCCTGCTGAAGCCGGTGCGGCCGGACAAGCTGGCGCGGATGGGCTGGACCTTCGCTCGCTGGGGCGCCTCCCCCGCAACCGGCGCCGCGGTCACCGCGATCCAATACCCGGACGAGACCTCGGTGGTCGACGAGCTCGGCGAGCTCACCTTCCTCGAGGTGCACGAGCGCTCCAACGCCCTCGCCCACGCCCTCGCAGAGATGGGCGTGGGGCCCGGCGACGGGGTCGGAATCATGTGCCGCGACCACCGCGGCTTCGTCGATGCGACCTTGGCCAGCTCCAAGCTGGGCTCCAGCGCGCTCCTTCTCAATACCGCCTTCGCCGCCCGCCAGCTCGCCGACGTGGTGGAGCAGGAGGGCCCGAAGGTGCTGATCTACGACGAGGAGTTCGCGGGGCTGCTCGAGGGAGTCGGCAGCGACGTGCAGAGGCTGGTCGCCTGGGAGGAGGAGGGAAAGACCGGCGACCCGTCGCTGGAGAGCCTGATCGAGGACGGCGACAGCTCCGACCTCAGCCCCCCCGCCGACTCGCCGCGCTTCGTGATCCTCACCTCCGGCACCACCGGCACGCCGAAGGGCGCCCAGCGCTCCAACCCCGAGGGGATCGGCTCGTTCGCGGCGCTGATCGACCGCATCCCATTCCAGAGCCGCCAGACGATGATGATCGCCGCGCCGCTGTTCCACTCCTGGGGCTTCACGCACTTCGTGCTCAGCCTCCCGACCGCCGCGACGATCGTGCTGCGCCGCCGCTTCGATCCCGAGGACACCCTGCGCGCGATCGCCGAGACCCACGCCGAGGTGCTGGTGGTGGTGCCGGTGATGATGCAGCGAATCCTCGAGCTTCCGCAGGAGACGATCGAAAAGCACGACGTCAGCTCGCTGCGCATCACCTCCGCCAGCGGCTCGGCCCTGCCCGGCGAGCTGGCCACCAAGTGGATGGACACATTCGGCGACAACCTCTACAACCTCTACGGCTCGACCGAGGTCGCCTACGCGACGATCGCCACCCCGCAGGAGCTGCGTGAGGCGCCCGGCACCGCGGGGCGGCCGCCGCGCAACACCGTGGTGAAGATCTACGACGAGGACGGCAAGGAGGTCCCCCAGGGCGAGACCGGCCGCATCTTCGTCGGCAACGAGATGGCATTCGAGGGCTACACCGGCGGCGGTGGCAAGGACGTGATCGAGGGCCTGCTGTCCAGCGGCGACGTCGGCCACTTCGACGAGGAGGGTCGGCTGTTCATCGACGGCCGCGACGACGAGATGATCGTCTCCGGCGGCGAGAACGTGTTCCCGCGCGAGGTCGAGGACCTGCTCTCCGACCACGAGGCGGTGGCCGAGGCGGCGGTGATCGGGGTCGAGGACGACAAGTTCGGCCAGCGGCTGAAGGCATTCGTGGTGGTGCAGAACGGGGATCCCTCCGAGGATGAGCTGAAGGGATACGTGAAGGAGAACCTTGCCCGCTACAAGGTGCCGCGCGAGATCGAGTTCCTCGACGAGCTGCCGCGCAACGCCACCGGCAAGGTCCTCAAGCGCGATCTGGTCGAGCGCGAGCAGGAGCGCAGCGGCCGCGAGGCCACCGCGGGCGGAAGCTGAGCCCTGCCGCCGAGATCGACGAGCTGCGGATCGCCGCCCCCGCCGAGGCATGGCGTGACTTCGGCTTCGCGGTGGAGGGCGACTCGTGCGTGGTGGGGAGCGTGCGGCTCGATTTCGCCCCCGACGGCGCGGGCGTGGCCCGCTGGTCTCTGCGCGGTGCCTCCTCGGACCGGCTCGACGGCCTGCCGACCGTCGTTTCGAGGGCCGAGACGCCCGAGCTGGCCGAGCACCCCAACGGGGTGACCAAGATCGACCACCTGGTGGTCTTCACGCCGGAGCTGCGGCGCACGGTGCCGGCGCTGCAGGCGGCGGGGCTGGACCTGCGGCGGCTGCGCGAGCCCTCCGAGCCGGGGCCGCCCGTGCGCCAGGCCTTCGTGCGGGCGGGGGAGGTGATCATCGAGGTGGTCGAGCAACCCGAGCTGGGGGACGGCCCACCCCGTTTCTGGGGGATCACCTTCCGTGTCGCCGACATCGACCGCGCCGCCGAGTTGCTCGGCGAGCGGCTGGGGGAGATCCGCGACGCTGTGCAGACCGGCAGGCGTATCGCGACCGCTCGCCGCGAGGCCGGCCTCGGCCTACCCGTGGCCCTGCTCAGCGAGCGTGGCCGTTGATCGCCCAGCTTGCGCATGTTGTGGCGAACGGCACCTCGTAGCGACCACAGTGCGTAGTAACTTCTCGCGACGATGAGCGAACCGCTGGCAGCTCCCACGCCGGAGCCGGCGCGGGAGGCGCCGGGGGCAAGCCCGCCGGAGCAGCCGACCGAGCCCCAGCCGCTGCGACCGGTCGAGCTGCGCCAGGTCGGAGAGGCCACCGAGAGATTCCACGCGAAGGCCAAGCGCCTGGTCGAGGAATGGCGCTCGCGCGAGGCGCGCGCCCGCAAGGCCGGGCTGGAGGCCCGCCAGGGCGAGCAGCGGGCGCTGGAGCTGGCCCGCGAGGCCGCGGAGCACGCGCGTGCGGCCGAGGCCCGCGCCGAGGCCGCCGAGCGGCGCGCCACCCAGGCCATGAGCAGCGCAGAGGACGCCTGTGAGGAGATCCGCGCCGAGCTGAAGGAAAAGGCGATGGAGACGCTGCGCAAGCTGGGCGACGAGGGGCGGGAGCGAATGGCCGCCGCCTACAACGCCAAGGCCGAGGCGGAGGCGCGAGCCCGCCAGGCGGAATTGGTTGCCGAGCACGTCGAGGAGGCCAGGATCGCGGCGGAGAAGGCGGTCGCGGAGCTGAAGGAGCAGGTCCAGCGCGACCAGGAGGCCATCACGGCCGCCAAGCAGGCCGCCGAGGCAGCGACGTCGGCGGCGGCCGAGCGCGCCGAGGCGGAGGCGCTGAAGCGTGAGCAGGAGACGCGCCAGGCGGCGGAGAGCCAGGCCGAGGAGCGGGTGCGCGCGGCAGAGGAGCGGCTGGTCAAGGCGCGCGAGCGGGTGGCCGAGATCGAGCGCCAAGCTCAGGAGCGGGTCGTCGAGCTGGAGCGCAAGTCGAGCGAGCGGATCGCCCAGATCGAGGGGCAGATCGAGCGCCGCATCATGGAGGGGACCGAGAGCGTTCGCAAGGAAGCCGAGGAGCGCGTCACCAAGCTGATCGAGAAGGTGGGGCGGGAGGCCGAGCAGGCCGCTCGCGCCCAGGCCGAGGACCGACTGCGGGCGGAGTCGGACCGGATCCGCCGCGAGGCCGACGAGCGCGCGGAGCTGGCCCGCAGCGCCGCCGAGGAGCAGATCCGGATTGCCGCCGAGCGCGCGCGCCGCGAGGCGATGGCGGCGGCGACCGAGAGCGCCCCGCGCTGGGCGCGCGAGGACGAGGACGAGTCCGAGGACGACTCAAGCGGCGGCGAAAACGGCGCCGACGAGCGGCCGCGCAGCGGGTCGCAGAGCTTCCGGACCTTCTAGTCCGGCCTCACTCGGTTTTTCTGCAGCCGGTTCGCCTAGCCGGCGGTCGCGGCCTGGTCGGGCACGGCGCCGATGTTCCTCAGGAACCCCAGCGTGTCCCACTGGGCCCAGGTCTCGGCTATCTTGCCGTCCTCGAAGCGGTCGATGGCGATGCCCTCGACGGGATTGCCCCTCTCGCCGGTGGGCTGCTGGCCCATGAACTCGTTCTCGAAGGTGCCGATGGCGGTCCAGCGGATCACCACCTTGTCACCGGCGGCGAAGATGTCCTCGATCGTGACCTCCAGATCGGGAAACGCCTCCCGGTAACCGCTCATGCTCTGCTTGACGCCCTCGGCGTCCTGCTCGCCGGCGATCGGGTCATGGCTCGTGAAGTCGTCGCTGCAGACCTCGTCGACCACATCGAGATTCCCCCCGCTGAATCCCTCCTCGATCACCCGGCGCGATGCCTCGATGTTCTCTCTGGACATGCTTGCCTCCTTGCTGGCGGGTAGGTCATACCGACCCTACGCCTTTGTGGCGGCGATGGCAAGGGCCGTGTACCGGCGACCGCTACGTGGCGGCACTGGACACGGCGGCGCGCGTCTAGGCCGTGGCGCCCTCGCGCGCCGCGCGGCGTCGCTCGGCCTCGGCGCGCAGGCGCTCGTGCTCGACCTGGCGCTTGAGCTGGTGCAGGGTGCGGCGCAGATGCCGCCCCAGCGTCGGTGCGGCGACCAGCTCGGCGAACCAGCCGGGGATGCCCGACCCGGCCACGCCGTAGGCGAAGCGCAGCTCCACCCGGCAGCGGCCGTCGTCCAACTCGCGGATACGCCAGCGGCCGCGCTGGTCGACGCCGGTGACCGACGTCCAGGCCATGTCGCGGGGCTCGGTCCACTCGACGAATTCGATCAGGCCCCCTACCTCCGCGGCGCCGACCCGGATCAGCATCCGGTAGCGGGCGCCGAGGCCGCTGGGCTTGTCGTCGGCGACCTCCCAGCGGGTCACCCCGGACATGAAGCGCAGGTAGTTCTCGGGGTCCGCCAGGTAGTCCCAGATGTCCTCGGCGGGTGCCGAGATCACAACCGACTCGTTGAGCCTCATCCGATCACCGGAAAGCGGCGCTCGGCGGCGAGCGCGTCGAGGGTTTCCTGCATCTGCTCGGTGATCTCCTCGTAGACCTCGTCGACGTCGGGCTCGGGCCCGAACTGCTCGCGCAGGTCGATCGGCGGCAGCACCTCGATCGTGATCTTGGCTGGCAGCGGCACGTGGCCGAGGAAGTCACCGATGTTGAGTCCCCACGGCGGGGCGATCGAGATCGGCATCACCTTGAGGCGCAGCAGCCGGTCCACGCCGAGCGCCCGCGCCAGCCAGTTGCCGCGGCTGAGGAACAGTGCCGTCTCCTGGCCGCCCACCGAGACCACGGGAATGATCGGGACGTCTTGCTCCAGAGCCAGGCGGATGAAGCCCTTTCGGCCGCCGAAGTCGACCCGGTTGCGTTCGAGGCTGGAGCGGTGCGCCTCCCAGTCGCCGCCCGGGTAGACGAGCAGCGCGGCGCCCGAGTCAAGCGCCTTCTCGGCGTTCTCGGGGGAAGCCGTGACGGTCCCGTATTTGCGCAGAATCTGGCCGAAGGGGGAGGCGAGGACGAGGTTGTGGGCGAGCTGGAAGAATCGGCGCTCGACCCCGAAGTAGGTGCTGAAGGCAAGGGTGAAGATCAGGGTGTCGGGGGTGATGTTGCCGCCCGAGTGGTTTCCGACCAACAGCACCGGCCGGTCCTCGGGGATGTTGCCGAGGTTTCGAACCGAGCCGCGGAACCAGATGCTGGACAGCAGCCAGACCAGCGGCAGGTTCTCGCGAATGTAGTCGGGGTCGCGGTCGTCGAGCTCGGCGTTGAGCCGGCTGGAGATCGCATCGCCGATCGCCCCGGCAGCGCGGCCCAGAAGCGATCCGAGCGGCCCGCCCGGCAGGTCTCGCCGCTCTTTGGCCGCCTCGGAGTCGCCGCTGCCGTTGTGCCTCGCCTGCTCGGCGAGCGTGCTGGTCGCCATCAGCGGGGATTCTAAGAGCACCTAACGCAATGAAGCGCCGCACCCGGTGCGATCCAGCACCGGCGCTGGATCGCCACCCACGGTCTCGCCGGTAGTCACCACTACCGGCTTCGCCCGCGCGCGGCGCCCAGCTTGGTTCTGGACCGCCCCGGGCACGCCGTCATCGCGTTACGCGCTCTATGCGCTACTCGCCTGCTGCAATGCCGCTTCGGCGGGCGCGCCGGAGCTGTCCACGAACTCGCGGATCATCGCGTGGGTCTGCTCGGGCAGCTCGATCTGGGGCACGTGCCCGCAGTCGTGCAGGACCACCTGCGGGGCGTCGGGCAGCGCCGAGGCGACGTGGCGGGAGAAGCGCGACGACACCAGGCGGTCGCCCTCGCCCCAGATGAACATCGCCGGAGGCTCGAGTCCCTCGAGGCGCGTCCAGAAGCCGCGCGGGCCGTCCGGCGCCTCGAGGTAGATCTGGCGGGCGGCGGCGTAGAAGGCGATGCGCGCCGCGCGCGAGCGGTAGGTGCGAAGGAACTCGTCCGAGGCGATGTCGGCGACGGCGGGGTCGAGGCGGTCGGGGCGAGCGATCATGTTCCAGAAGCGGCTGCGCACCTGGCCTTCGTTGAGGGCGTGTGGGATCAGCGCCAGCTCGGGCCGCAGCAGGCGCACCACCGGCACCCACTCGCGGCCGCGGCGAAACGCCATCGAGGGCGCCAGCAGGCTCAGGGTGCGCACCCGGTTGGGCGCCTGAAGCCCGACCTCCAGCGAGACGCGGCCGCCCATCGAATTGCCGACCAGGTGGGCGCGGTCGATCGCCAGCGTGTCCATGAAGCGCAGCACGTGAGTGGCGAAAAAGCCCGCGTCGTAGGAGGCGCCGACGGGCTTGGAGGAGGAGCCGAAGCCGGGCAGGTCGATCGCGTGCACCGTGTACTCGGGCGTGAGCGCGGCCGCGGTCTCGTAGAAGGAGCTCTTAGAGCCACCGAGGCCATGGACCAGGATCACGTGCTCCTGGCCGATGCCGGTGGTGAGGCTGGAGATCCGCGCACCCTTGACCCGCACGTCGTGGATCTGCAGCAGCGGGGGGCGGTCGTCGGGCAGCCGGAACAGGCCCTCGAACCCGACCGCGACGTCGAGGTCGCCGCGGGCCCAGAGGCGGCGCTGCGAGAAGGCGTCCAGCCCGGAGAGCCTCCCTTCGCGCAGAGAGAGCCAGGTGGCGGAGTCGGTGCCGATCACCACGTCGGGCCGGCGGCTCGGCGAGGAGCGCACCTTGCAGCGCTCGGGCCGCATCTCGACCTCCCAGCTGCGCCCGAGGTCGCCGAGGCGGATCTGCACGGTCGCCTCGTAGTCCTCCTCGGCACCGAGGTAGCGCCCGGGAAGGGAGGCGAATGCCTCCTGCACCCGGCGCATCCGGTGAGTGTGCATCGAGCTTGCCGCCATCAGCGCCGCCAAACCCTAGTGAATCGACCCGGCGGCACGGCATAGAGTGGCCTTTGTGGCCCATCCGGCAAATTCAGGCACCGATTGTGCGGCTGCAAACCTTCGCCGGCCGTTGTCCTCAGTCGGCCGAATGCCGACCAGCATTCGGCCTCCTTGCGTCCGCGGCCGGCTCGATTTTCGCTCGCCCAATCGCCACCCGACTCACCGGATGGGCCACTAACCGTGCGAGAGGTGCGGATCCGCGACACGCTGACGGGCGATCTGAGCCCGCTCGAGCCCGGCTCCGAGGTCGAGATCTACGCCTGCGGGCCGACCGTCTACAGCCGCATCCACATCGGCAACGCCCGTCCGTATGTCGTCTTCTCGCTGCTCGCACGGTTCCTGGCTGAACAGGGGTACCCGGTTCGGCTGGTGATCAACGTCACCGACATCAACGACAAGATCTACGACGCCGCCCGCGAGGCCGGAGAGCCGTCGGACCGCCTCGCAGCGGAGATGACCCGCGCCTACGTGGAGGACACCGACCGGCTCGGGCTCGGGCGCCCCGACGCCGAGCCGCTGGCGTCGCAGTCGATCGGCCCGATCGTCGAGCTGATCGAGGCGCTGATCGACTCCGGGCACGCCTATGAGTCCGGCGGAGACGTCTACTTCCGGGTGCGCAGCTTCGAGGGCTACGGCAAGCTCTCCAACCGCGACCCCGAGGAGATGGACCAGGGCGAGGAGGCCGGGACCGAGTCGCTGAAGGAGGACCGCCTCGACTTCGCGCTGTGGAAGGCGCAAAAGGAGGGCGAGGACACATCCTGGGACTCGCCGTGGGGCATGGGGCGGCCCGGCTGGCACATCGAGTGCTCGGCCATGGCCGAGGCCGAGCTGAACCCTCCGTTCGCGATCCACGGCGGAGGCTCGGATCTCGTCTTCCCCCACCACGAGAACGAGATCGCGCAGTCCGAGGCGGCGCGCGGCGTGCCGCTGGCGCGCATCTGGATGCACAACGGGATGGTCGAGACCGACGCCGAGAAGATGTCGAAGTCGGAGGGCAACATCTTCCAGCTCTCGGAGGCGCTGGATCGCTACGGGCGTGAAGTCGTGATCGACTACCTGCTCTCCGGCCACTACCGACAGCCACTGGCTTTCAGCGCGGAGCAATTGGATCAGGCTGTGGCGCGGGTGGAGCGCGTCCGCAATTTTCTCCGCGAGCATCCACCGGGCGAGCACGGTTCGCAGGAGGAGGACAGCTTCGTCACTGAGCGGCGAGAGGACTTCCTCGATGCCTTGGCCGACGATTTCAAGACCCCTGCCGCAATGGCACAAGGGTTCGATCTAGTCACCGAGGGAAATCGGCGCGACCTGCCCGGTGCGCCCGAGGCTCTGATCGAAATGCTTGACATCGTTGGGCTCGCCTCCCTGGCGGGGGCCGAGGAAGTTCCCGACGCCGACGCCGAGCGGCTGCTGGCCGAGCGCGAGGCGGCCCGCGCCGAGCGCGACTTCGAGCGCGCCGACCGGATCCGCGACGAGCTGGCGCGGCTCGGCTGGGAGGTGCGCGACACCCCCGAGGGCGCCCGCGTCGTGCGCAGCGGATAGGGATCTGCCGGTGGCCGAGGAGCTGGAGCGGATCTACGGGCGCCGTCCGGTCGCCGAGGCGCAGCGCGGGCGACGGCGCGTCCACCGCGTCTGGGAGGCGCCCGAGATCGGCGCCGGGGAGCTGCAGCGGCTGGCCGGGTCGCCCGACCACCAGGGAGTCGTGGCCGAGGTCGATCCCTACCCCTATGCCGACGCGGCGGATCTGCTGGCTCAGCGGGGCTCGCTGCTGGTCGCGCTCGACCAGGTGCAGGACCCGCGCAACCTCGGCGCGGTCTGCCGCTCGGCCGAGGTCGCGGGCGCGGCCGGCGTGGTGATACCCGAGCGCCGCGCCGCCGCGGTCACCGCGGTGGCCTGCAAGGCGTCGGCGGGCGCGGTCGAGCACCTGCCGGTGGCGAGGGTCCGCAACCTCGCCGACTGGCTCGGCGAGGCGCGCGAGGCCGGCTTCTGGGCCTGGGGGGCCGACGCGAGCGCCCCGACACGTCACAGCGACGCCGACCTGAGCGGCGGCACGGTGCTGGTGCTGGGCGGAGAGGGGAAGGGGCTGCGGCCGCGGGTCATCTCGGCATGCGACGGGCTGGTCGCGATCCCGCGGGCCGGACGGGTGGAGTCGCTGAACGTGGCGGCAGCCGCCGCAGTGCTGCTGTTCGAGGCGCTGCGCCAGCGCGGCTGAGCTGCAAGGGCGCTTGCAGGCGCGGCGCTTACTCAATTTTCGGGGTTGACAGAACTCCGCGATGTCGTCAGACTGCCGCGTCAAGATAAAGGGTGAACCTCAGGTTCAGTCTGAGGCAGCACCCGAGGAGAGGGCGCCCAGGGGAGGTACGCGGCGCCACGACGCTTCACTCGAAGGAGGGAAGTTCAGTGGCCGCATCTACCCCTACCCAGGAAATGCAGGTACACAAGGCGCCCGGCGGCGCCGGCGCGCCTGCCCAGCAGCGTAACTCTCAACCTGAGCTTGACGACCACTACCTGGTCGCGATGGCGAAGGAGGGCCGTTCGGACGCCTACGACGCGATCATTCGCCGCTACCGCGGCTTCGTGCGGTTGAAGGCGTCCTCGTATTTCCTACTCGGCGGCGAGGCCGACGACCTGATTCAGGAGGGCCTGGTCGGCCTCTACAAGGCGGTGCGCGACTACCGCACCGACCGCGAGTCGAGCTTTCGCAACTTCGCCGAGCTGTGCATCACCCGCCAGATCATCACCGCAGTGAAGACGGCGACGCGCAACAAGCACACGCCGCTCAACCAGTACGTGTCGTTCAGCCAATCCCCGGCGGCGGCCGGCGACTCCGACACAACCCTGGATGAGGTTCTGCCGGGCCCCACGGCGGCCGACCCGGTCAACCAGGTGATCGCCACCGAGGAGCTGGCCAGCCTGGTGACCTGCCTGTCGGGTGTCCTCTCCGACCTCGAGAGCCGGGTGCTCTCGCTGTATCTCGACGGGTACTCCTACGAGGTGATCGCGGAGCGGCTGGAGTGCGACACCAAGACCGTGGACAACGCCCTGCAGCGGGTCAAGCGCAAGGTCGGGGCGCACCTCGCCTCGCGCGAGGTAAAGCACTAGCCGCAAGGCTTCACCCGACTGCAACACGCGGGGCGGCGGATGCCGTAGCTTTTGCCACGACTTGGCGTACCGGGGCACCGCATCGCTGCTCTTGCTCGGCATCCTGCTCGGCGCGCTGGTGGCCGGGGCCGGGGCGCAGAAGCTGCGGGGCACGGCGGGCCCGGACCGCCTCACCGGGACCAACCGCGCCGACAAGCTGCTCGGCCGCGGCGGCAAGGACCGGCTCAGCGGCCGCGGCGGCGGTGACCGGCTGGTCGGCGGCCGCGGCAAGGACAAGCTGCTGGGCGGCAAGGGGCCCGACCTTCTGAAGGGCGGCAAGGGCAAGGACCGGCTGAAGGGCGGCAAGGGGCCCGACCTTCTGAAGGGCGGCAAGGGCAAGGACCGGCTGAAG
>JBBPIM010000004.1:0-24435 GCA_038040325.1 Candidatus Mayfieldus profundus | reverse complement strand
GGCGGCAAGGGCGAGGACCGTCTGCTGAGCGGCCCCGGAGGCGGCAAGATCAGCGGCGGCGCCGGCAGCGACGAGTTCAACGAGATCGATGGGGAGGCCGTCGGCGGCGGCGGCAACGACACGATTGTCGCCCGCGACGGGACCGAGGACGCGATCAACTGCGGGCCCGGGGAGGACGTCGCGATCGTCGACTCGACCGAGGACGGCGTGATCGACTGCGAGACCGTGCTGGAGCCCACCACCACACGAACTGGAGGAGCCCGATGAAGCCCGACGGCGTTGACCTGCGTGACCCGGAGCTCGCCGAGCAGTTCGAGGCCGAGCACCCGGATGAGGCGATGCGCAGGCGCGATTTCCTCGGCCGCACCGCCGCGCTGGCCGGGGGCGCCGCGCTGGCCGGCATGCTGCCGCCCGACGAGCTGGTGCGCGCCGCGGCGCGCTTCCAGGGCAGGGTGAAGCTGCCCAGCCCGAGGAACATGCCGATCGACACCTTCGTGGTGCTGATGATGGAGAACCGCTCCTTCGACCACTACTTCGGCTGGCACCCGAAGGCGGACGGGCGCAATGCAGGGCTTGTCTACCCCGACGCCGCCGGCAACCCCGTCGCCACACACCATCTCACGCCGGACTTCCAGGGTTGCGACTTCCGCGACCCCGACCACGGATGGAACGGCGGCCGCCACCAGTACGGGGGCGGCCAGATGAACGGCTTCGTCCAAGGAAACCAGGCCGGGGATGGCAGCGACTCCTTTGCCGCCGGCTACTACCTGAAGTCCGACCTCGACTTCATCCCCCACGCGGCAGGCGCCTTCCAGCTCTACGACCGTTTCTTCTGCTCGATCATGGCCTCGACCTACCCGAACCGGCACTACATGTGGTCGGCGCAGTCAGGCGGGCAGAAGAGCAACATTCAGCAGGCCAACAGCTGGGAGACGATCTTCGACCGCGCGGCGAGCAAGGGTGTCAGCGGCACCTACTTCAACTCCGACCTGCCGGTGTCGGCGCTGTACGGGCCGAAGGGATTGGCCATCACCCAGCCGATCGGCAACTACTACACGCGGGCGGCGGCGGGCAACCTGCCCAACATCAGCTACGTCGACCCGCCGTTCAAGGACGGCGGCGGCGGTGACGGCGTCTCGGCCGACGAGCACCCGCACGGCGACGTGCGCCTGGGGCAGGCGTTCATGTCGGACGTGGTACACGCCTTCATCGACTCCCCGCAATTCAAGCGCGGGGCGCTGTTCATCGTCTATGACGAGTGGGGAGGGTTCTTCGACCACGCGCGGCCTCACTTCGTGCCCGACGACCGCCGCAGCAGGGACCTCTACGAGGACTTCGGGATGACCGGCTTCCGGGTCCCGGCGGTGGTGGTATCGCCCTACGTGAAGCGTGGCCGGGTGAACCATGCGTCCTGCACGTTCGAGTCGATCCTGAAGCTGATCTCCTACAGGTTCGGCCTAGGCGCCCTCAACAAGCGCCACCGCTACGCGTTCAACATCGGGCGCACGTTCGACTGGAATTCGCCGAACTTCAACCGCCCCGATATTCCCGACCCGCAGACGATCGCCGCGACCCCGTGCTCGCTGCAGCGTCCCACCGGGCGCCGCAAGCCGCACGACCTGGTCGACCTCGAGACATCGGGGTTCCTGGACCGGATGGGCTACGAGGTGAAGAAGCCCACCTACTCGCGGATCTTCCGCAACCCCGACAGCTTCAGGCGGGCGCTACGCCAGAGCACCCAATACAGGTAGCGGTCATCACTAATCAGTAATCGCCCGCCGTGGCGAGTCTGCGTCTCGGTACATCGGTCCAGGCACGGCCGGGCGGGATTCAGGTGCGGGCGGCGCGCTCCGATGAGACTGCCCATGCGACGGGCATCGCTCACGGCAGCGATTCTTGCGTCGGCACTGCTGGTGCCGGCCGGTTCCGCGATCGCCAAGGGTGGAGGCGGAACCAGGGGCGTGGTGGCCGCGGTCGCCGCGCAGACCTGCTCCAAGGAACGCAACGCTGTCGGCGGCGAGGCCTTCGGGGCGAAATACGGCTCGCCCGCCGCGCCGGCCTGCAAGCGCTTCGTCAAGCAGCTCGCGCAGCCGATGGCCAGGTCCTGCAAGCAGGAGCGCCGCCGGATGGGCAGGGACCCGTTCGCCCGCAAGTACCGGTCGAGCCGCAGCCAGCCCAAGGCGCTGGCCAGGTGCATCAGCGAGAAGCTTCGCAAGTCACTGGGCCAGGTCTGCCCCGAGGATCTGCTCGACGACGAAGACCTCATTGGTGACGACGACTTCTTCGAGGGCGAGGGCGACGATCTCGGCGAGGAAGACCCCGAGCGCCTGTCCCGCGCTTTCGCCACCTGCAGCGATGACGAGGGCGACGAGGAAGAGGACCTCGGCGACGAGGAAGAGGACCTCGGCGATGACGATTCAGACTTCTAGCTGAAGGCCCCAGAGGGGTCCGGTTCAGCAGAGGAACGAGAGGGCCCGCCGAACGGCGGGCCTTCTCACGTGGTTGGCGCCGTCCCTTCCTGTTGGCGGCGCGAGCGCCGCTCCAGGTAGCCGACGGATCCCAGCAGCGCAGCGCTGGCGACCGTCGAGACCGCGATTGAGACCCAGATCTTGCCGTCGAAGGTCTGCCCGGCCCAGTAGCCGAGAAACGAGCAGTAGGTGGACCAGACCGTGGCGCCGAGCGCGAGCGGCGGCAAGTAGCGCCGCACGGGCATCTGGGTCATTCCGGCGGTGAAGCTGGTGACGAGCCGCAGCCCCGGGCAGAACCGGCCCAGCGCGACGATGATCGGCCCGCGCCGCCCGAACAGTCGTTCGACCCGCTTCATGCGGTCCTCGTCGGCGACCCGGGCGATCCGCTGCCGCGCCCAGCCGTGGCCGCGGCGCCCGACCGTGTAGACGATCGAGTCGCCGGCAATCGCCCCGAGTGCACCGGCCAGGATCACCAGCGGCAGCGAGAGGTTGCCCTCGGACGCCAGCACGGCCGCGGTGTTGATCGTCGTCTCGCCCGGCAGCACCGGGAAGATGCCGTCGCCGGCCACGAACAGGAACTCGGTCAGATAGGAGGTGGCCGGGTTCTCGCCTGCCTGGATCGTTCCGCCACCGTCGGTCAGCCCGGCGACAAGCAGCAGGGCGAAGATCGTGACCCCTAGCATCGCCCCGTAGGCTAGCCCGCGAGGTGGAGCAAGCTGGCGCGATCACCTGGCTCGGCCACTCGACTGTGCTGGTCGAGATCGACGGCGCGCGAATCGTCACCGACCCGCTGCTGAGGGAGCGCGTGCTGCATCTCCGCCGCCTGCACCCGGCGCCCGACCCCGCGCCGGCGGGAGAGTCCGATGCGATCCTGGTCTCCCACCTGCATCCCGACCACCTCGACCGGCGCTCGCTGCGCCTGCTGCCCGCCGATATCCCGCTGATCGGGCCCGCCGGGACGCGAAGGACATTGCGCTTCAGCCGCCGCGAGGTTGTCGAGGTCCGGGCCGGTGAAGCGACCCAGGTCGGCCCATTGCGCGTACGCGCGGTCCCGGCGGCACACGATCCGCGTCGGCATCCCCTCGCTCGGGCCGGCGAGGCACTCGGCTTCGTGATCGAGGGGACGCGCTCGGTCTACTTCGCCGGCGACACCGAGCTGTTCGAGGAGATGTCGCAGATCGGCCCCGTGGACGTGGCCCTGCTCCCTGTCTGGGGATGGGGGCCGCGGGCCGCGACCGGACATCTCGACCCCGAGCAAGCGGTGGAGGCGCTGCGCCGGATCCGCCCCCGGCTCTGCGTGCCGATCCACTGGGGGACGCTGGTGCCGCTGCACCTGCAGCGAAAGCGCCCCCGCTGGCTCACCGACCCTCCGCACGAGCTGCTGCGGCTTGCCGCGCAGGAGGCGCCGGAGGTCGAGGTGCGGATCCTCGAGCCGCTGGAGCGGCTGCCGATAGCCTGACCTCCTCTCAAGGGAGACGGTGAAGCTGCCGAGCCGCAGACAACAGGTGATCCGGGTCGCCCTGATCGGCGTCGCCCAGGCACTGGCGCTGCTGCTTCTGGCCTGGATCCTTCCCGGGATGGCGATCGACAGCCTCGGCGGGGCGATCGTGGCCGTTGCGCTCATCGCGTTGCTGAACGCGCTGCTCTATCCGCTGCTGGTCCGGCTGACGCTGAAGCTGGCGCTGTTCACCGGCGGGTTGTTCGCGCTGGTTCTGAACGGCGCGATCGTGGTGGCCGTCTCGAACTTCGACCAAGGGTTGGCCGTGGACGGGATCGCGACCGGGATCATCGCCGCCTTCGTCCTCACGATCGCCGCCTCGGCGACCACCGCCATCGCCGGGCTCGACGACGAGGGCACCTACTACCTGACGGTGATCCGGCGCCGCGCCCGCCGCCGCGCGCCGGCCGACGTTGGCGATGGCCGCGGGCTGTTCTTCCTCGAGATCGACGGCCTCGCCGCCGACGTGCTGCGCCGCGCCATCGAGTCGGGGCATGTGCCGACGATCGCAACGTGGCTGCAGAGCGGCAGCCACCGCCTGGTCGAGTGGGAGTGCGACCTCTCCTCGCAGACCGGCGCCAGCCAGGCGGGCCTGCTGCACGGCACCAACGAGGGGATGCCGGCCTTCCGCTGGTACGAGCGTGACAGCGGCCGCACGATGGTCTCCAACCATCTCGACGACGCCGCCGAGATCGAGCGGCGGGTCTCCGACGGCAACGGGCTCCTGTGCGAGGGAGGGGGGAGCCGCGGCAACCTGCTCTCCGGCGACGCCGCCTACACGGCCTTCACACTGAGCTCGCTGCGCGGCGACCTGCGACGCGAGCGCGCGATCGACTACGACTCGTTCTTCGCCGACCCATACAGCTTCACCCGCACGCTGATGCTGGTCACGCTCGACGTGCTGGCCGAGAAGCGGGCTTTGTGGAGGGCGCGGCTGGGGCGCGTGCAGCCGCGGTTGAAGCGGGGTGGGTCGTATCCGCTGCTGCGAGCGTCGACCACGGTGGTGCTTCGCGACCTCGCCGTCTACGCGCTGATCGGCGACCTGTTCGCGGGGGTGCCCTGCGCCTACGCGACCTTCGTCGGCTACGACGAGGTGGCCCATCATTCGGGGAGCGAGGCGCCGGACGCTCTGAAGGTGCTGGAGCGGCTCGACCACCAGTTCGGGCACATCGCGCGCGCCGCGTCGCTGGCCGACCGGGACTACGACCTCGTTGTCCTCTCCGACCACGGGCAGAGCAACGGCGCGACCTTCAAGCAGCGCTACGGGGAGACGCTGGAGGAGCTCGTGCGGGGACTGTCCGAGCCGGGCATGTCGGTGGACGCCGCGGCCGAGGAGGACGAGGGCTGGGCGCACCTCAATGCGGCGCTGACAGACGAGCTGCGCGACTCGCGGGGGCTGAGCAGGCTGGCGTCGAGGCGGATGGAGGACGGCGAGATGGCGCTGGGGCCGGGGGAGGAGGAGCCGCCCGCCGGCGCGGAGGCGCCGGAGCTGCTGGTGATGGCGTCGGGCAACCTCGGGCTCGTCTACTTCACGGAGAGCAAGCACCGACTGACCCGCGAGGAGATCGACGCACGCTGCCCGCGGCTGCTGGCGGGCGTCGCCGGCCACGAGGGAGTCGGCTGGGTGATGGTCCGTTCCGGCGACGGTGGAGCGATCGTGCTCGGCGGCGCGGGTGAGCGCCGGCTGGATGGGGCGGGCGGCGGCCAGCTCGAGGGTGAAGACCCGCTGGCGCACTTCGGGCCCAACGCAGCACGCCACCTGCTCCGCAACCACGCCTTCGAGCACTGCCCCGACCTGCTGGTCGGCAGCCTCTACGACCCCTCTACCGGCGAGGTCGCGGCGTTCGAGGAGCTGATCGGCAGCCACGGCGGCATCGGCGGCACCCAGTCGCACCCGTTCGTGCTCGCGCCCGCCGGCTACCCCGTGCCCGACCAGCCGCTGGTCGGCGCCGCTGCGGTGCACCGGATGTTCAAGGGGTGGCTGGCGCAGGGACCTGGGGTAGGGCTAAATTGAGTGAGCGCGAGTGCGCCGCTGCCCGGATAGCTCAATTGGTAGAGCACGGCTCTTGTAAAGCCGAGGCTGCGGGTTCGATTCCCGCTCCGGGCTCTCCGACCTGACTTGGATCGCCACCCTGGGTAGCTGCAGGGCAGCCACCCCTGTGTGCAATACTTGAGTAGTCAAGTATCCACGAAAGGCAACATGAAACTCGAGGGAATCCACCACATCACCGCGATCACCGAGGACGGGCAGCGCAACGTCGACTTCTACGCGGGGGTGCTGGGGCTGCGCCTGGTCAAGAAGACGGTCAACCAGGACAACCCGACCGTCTACCACCTCTTCTACGCCGACGAGAAGGGCGACCCCGGCTCCGACCTCACCTTCTTCGAGTACCCCGGGATCCCCGAGGGCCGCGCCGGCGCCGGCATGATCCACCGCATCGTCTGGCGCGTCGCCTCGACCGACTCGCTCGACTTTTGGGCCGAGCGCCTCGCCAAGCACGACACAGAGTCCGAGCGCGAGGACGACAGCCTGCGCTTCGCCGACCCCGAGGGCCTCGAGCACGAGCTTCTGGTCGCCGAGGTCAGCGACGAGCCGCTGATCGCCGACCACCCGGAGGTTCCGGCCGAGCTGGCGCTGCAGGGCTTTCACGCCGCACGCGCCTACAGCGCCGAGCCCGACGCCAGCCGCGCCCTGTTCGAAGAGGCGCTCGAATTCACGCCCGCCGATGACGGCTGGGAGGCGCGCGGCGAGAAGCGCGGCGGCCTCTACGCCTACGACGAGCCGCCCGCCGAACCTGGTGTGCAGGGCGCGGGCAGCGTCCACCACATCGCCTGGGCATCGCAGATCGACGAGCACCTGGCCTGGCGCGAGCGCGTGATCCAGGGCGGCGCCCAGCCGACCCCCGTGATCGACCGCTTCTACTTCCGCTCGATCTACTTCCGCGAGCCGAGCGGGGTGCTGTTCGAGATCGCCACCCTCGGTCCCGGCTTCACAGTCGACGAGCCGCTCGAGCATCTCGGCGAGAAGCTGTCCCTGCCGCCCGACTACGAGCACCTGCGCGAGGAGGTCGAGCCGAAGCTGAAGCCGATCCGCAACCCGCGCACCGCCGCCGTCGAGAGCGGCAGTTGACGCTGCCCCAAACGCGCGATTTCGTCTGGAGGGACGCGGGGCGCACGGTCGTCTTTCGCGCCGGCGCGCTCGACGCCGCGCCGGGGCTGCTCGCCGATCACGGCTTCGACTCCTTCGAGCTGCTCTCCACACAACGGGCCCTGGGCGACGCCCCGGACCTGGCGGCGGCGGCGGCGGGCGCGGTGCACGAGGTGCCGCCGGGAGCGGTTCCCGACATCGCGGCCGAGCTGCTCGACCGGGTGTCGGCCGAGCGCCTCGTCGCCCTCGGCGGCGGGCGCGTGATCGACACCGCCAAGGCGATCGCCGCGGTCAGCGGCGCCGCGGTCGCCGCGATCCCGACCACCCTCTCCGGCGCGGAGATGACCGGGGTCCACCGCCTGCCGGCGGGCGCCGAGCAGCGCGCCCGCGGGCTTGTCCGCCCCGACCTCGTGCTGGCCGACCCCGGGCCGATGACCAGCGCCCCGGAGCAGCCGCTGCGCGCCAGCGCGATGAACGCGCTCGCGCACGGCGCCGACTCGCTGTACACCCCGTTTGCCAACCCGATGTCGGAGCTGGCGGCTCTGCGCGGCGCCGGCCTGATCGCCGCCGCGCTGGACGCCGACCGCGACTCGCGCGAGCACTCGCAGCTGGCGCTCGGCTCGATCCTCTGCGGATACGCGTTCGACTCAGGGCTTTTCGCGATCCATCACGTGATCTGCCAAACGCTGGTGCGCATCCTGGAGATCCCGCATGCCGAGACCAACGCCGCGATCCTGCCTCGCGCGATGGAGGCGATGCGCGAGCGCGCCCCGCGCCAGATCGCCGCCCTGGCCGAGGCGATCGGGACAGATGCAAGCTCGATCGGCGAGCGAATTGCCGAGCTGGCCGGCGAGCAGCGCGGACTCGGCGAGCTGGGCGCCGACCGCGAGCGCCTCGACGAGGCTCTGGACGGGATCGAGGCCCGCCCCGAGCTCGGCTTCACACCCGACCCTCCCGGCCGCGCCGAGATTCAGGGCATCATCGACTCGGCTTGGTGAAGCAGCCGAGCAACGAGCGACGAGCAACGAACAACGCAGCCTGTAACGCGCCCCGAACCCTCGTGTAGCCCGTTACATGGGCGAGGAGCAACTCCTCCGCTATCACGAGTACACGCGCAAGCACGGCGTCAACTGGGCGATGTACGTGCTCGTGCGCGCGATCCTGCAGCCGGCCTTCTTCGTCTGGCTGCGGATCTCGCGCCACGGGCGCGAGCACGCCCGCGTCAAGGGCGGCCTGATCGTGGCCGCCAACCACCGCAGCTTCCTCGACCCATTCGTGATCGGCGCATCGCTGCCCTGGCGCAGGTCGATGAACTACGTCGCCAAGAAGGAGCTGTTCGACAAGCGCTGGCAGGGCTGGCTGCTGTCCCGCCTCGGTGCCTTCCCGATCCGCCGCGGCGAATCCGACGCGGAGGCGATGGAGACCGCCCGCATGGTGGTCGAGCGCGGCGGCACGATCTGCATCTTCCCCGAGGGGACCAGGATCCGCACCGGCTCGCTCTCCACCCCGAAGCGCGGCGTGGGCCGCCTGGCGCTGCAGACCGGCGCCTCGGTCGTGCCGGTCGCCGTCCACGGAACCGAGAAGGTGCGCCGCGGCTGGCGAATCCGGCCCCGCAAGGTGAAGATCCGCATGGGCCGCCCGCTGACCTTCCCGCGCGCCGAGCGTCCCTCGCCCGCTCTGGCGGCGACGGTGACCGAGCGGATCTGGCCCAACGTCGAGCTTCAGTGGGAGGACCTAGGCGGCCTGCCGCGGATGCGCCGCGCGGCGGTTATGGGCGCCGGCAGCTGGGGCACGGCGATGGCCGTGCTGCTGGCCCGCGGCGGGCTCGAGGTGCAGCTCGGCACCCGCGACGAGGGACATGCCGACGAGATCAACGCTGCCGGCATCAACGAGCGCTACCTGCCCGACGTGCGCCTGCCGGAGTCGCTGCAGATAAAGCGCGGCGCCGACATCGAGCTGGCCGGGATGGACCTGGTCTGCCTCGCGGTGCCCTCGAAGTCGCTGCCGCAGGTGGTGGGCCAGGTCGCCGACCGGCTCGGCGAGCGCTCCGCAGTGCTGATGCTCAGCAAGGGCATGGTGCCGCCCCAGGGCGACCTTCCCTCCGACTACGTCGGCGACCGCGTCCGCGTCCGCGCGATCGCCTCCCTGGGCGGCCCGGCGCACGCGCGCGAGGCCGTTTCGGGCTCCGCAGCGCTGGTGCTGGGCTCTTCCGACGCCGACCTGCGCAGCCAACTCGGCGAGGTGTTCGACCGGGCCGGGCTGGTCTGCGAGCGCTCCGGCGACGTGGTCGGGGTCGAGGTGGCCGGCGCCGCCAAGAACGCGGTCGCCCTGGCGGCCGCCGCCGCGGCACCGCACGGCCTCAACGCGGCCGGGATCGCCGCCGCCGAGATCTGGCGCGAGTGCGTCGACTACGCGATCGCGCGCGGCGGCAAGCTCGACACCTTCACCGGGCTGGCCGGAGTCGGCGACCTGACCGCGACGGTGCTGGCGCCCAACAGCCGCAACCGGCGCGCCGGGGAGCTGCTCGGCAAGGGCACGCGCGCCGAGGAGATCCCGGCGATCATCGGCCAGGCCTCCGAGGCGCTCGACTCGGTGCCGTTGATCGCGCAGGCGATCGCCGCGGCGGGGATCGAGGCCGAGGGGTTGCAGGGGCTGACGAGCCTGATCGAGGGCGAGATCGGCGCCGACGCCTGGGTGGCGGGCTTGCGGCGGGCGGAGAGGTCCCGCCAGGCGGCATGAGGAGCGTAGGCTTGGCGCGTGGCAGAGAAAAAGACGGCACCCGGGCCCCCAACAGACCCTGCCGCCAAGGCGGAAATGGACCGCGCATTCGAGGACCTCTACAGGGCCCACCTGCGCGACGTGTACTCCTACTCCTACTACCGGGTGGGAAACCATCACGACGCCGAGGACCTCACCGAGCAGGCATTCCTTCAGGCCTACCGGCACTTCGACCGGGCGCGGCGCGAGTCAAACGGGCGCCCGCTGCGCCCCTGGCTGATCCGGATCGCCCACAACCTCGCCTCCAACTACCACCGCGACCGCGCGCGGCGACCGCAGACGCCGCTGGAGAACGCCGACCCGATCGCCGCGATGCACGGCACCGAGGCGCTGGTCGAGGGGCGGGAGCAGCTGCGCAGCGTGATGGCCAACCTGGAGCACCTCCCGACCGATCGCCGCGAGGCGCTGATCATGCGTTTTGCGCTGGGAATGGACAACCGGGAGATCGCTCGCGCTCTTGGCCGCACCGACGGCGCTACCAAGGTGCTGATCCACCGGGCGATCAAGCAGCTTCAGGAGGAGATGGACCGCGATGGAGGGGGCGATGGGTGAGCCGGTGACAGACGTCGAGCGGCTGCTGGCGGATGCGCTGCGGCCGATCGAGCCTCCCGAAAGCCTCAGCGGCCGCCTCGAGGACACGCTCTCGTCGGTGACCGAGGCCGCCGCCTCCGAGCTGTCGGCCTGGGCCGACGAGCTGTCGGAGGCGGAGCTGGACGCGTTGCGCGATCCGCGCAACTGGGTGCGGCCGGTGGTCGCCGTTACGGCGGGCGGGATCGCGACCGGAGCCCTGGTGGTGCTGGAGATGCGCCGCCGCGGGCGCCGCAGCGGCCCGGGCCTGGGCGACCTCGCGAAGGACCTGCGCTCTCGCTTGTAACGCGAAGCGCCCGCCGGAGCGGGCGCTTCGGGACGGTTCTCGGACGGCCTACGCGGTTGCCCGGGGCGGCGGCGTCGCTGTCCGCGCGCCCTGCTTCGGAGTAGCCAGTCCCGCGGCAACTCCGACCACCCCGAGCACCAAGTGCACGAGATTGGCCTCGGTGTTCACAGGAATGAGCTTGAGGATCGTGTCCGTCGTGTCACCGCTTCCGAAGTCGATGAACCCGAGAAAGGCGACGAGGAGGTAAACGGCACCAAGTCCGAGCGCATACTCGCGGGCTCGCGTGCCCGCAAGCAGGAGCCCGAGGCCGCCGGTCACGATGTGGATGACGTTCTCCCATCCGTTGATCGACACGCCAACGAGGTTCTCGGCCTGGACGGAATTTCCGACGTCGAAGCTCGCGTTGATGAAGAACCCGATGATGCCGATGACCACGAGCGTGCCGCCGACCAAAACGGCGTAGAGCCTTGCTGGACTGGACCCTTCCATTTGGTTCCCTCCTGGTGGACTGACGTTGGTTGCGATTCTCCTGCTCCGTGCGGACGCACCCGGGGTGATCCATGCAGCCCGCACGGGCGTAGGCTAGGTCGCAGGTGGATACGCGTCACGCTCCGAGCCGGATCCTGCCGGGCGAGCCAACACCGAGAACTGGGTAAAAAACGGGATGCCGATCGAACGAGAGAGGGCCGAGCGCCTCGCCGACGAGGACCTGATGCCGCTGATCGCGGACGAGGACCCCGAGGCGTTCGAGGTCTTTTACGACCGCCACGGCGGCGCCGCCTATTCGCTCGCCTACCGCATCGTCGGCGAGCGCTCCCGCGCCGAGGACGTCACACAGGAGGCGTTCCTGTCTATCTGGCGCAGCGGCGCGCGCTTCGACCGCACCCGTGGCAGCGTCCGCGCCTGGACCCTGGGCATCGTCCGCAACCGCGCGATCGACGCGCTGCGCCGCGAGTCCGGGCGGGCTCCGAAGCTGACCTTCGACGACGAGGGCATCCTCGAGCAGCGCCCCTCTGGCGAGCTCACCGACGAGGAGGCGATGCGGCGCGAGGAGGCCAGCGAGCTGCGAGGCGCCTTGCGCGAGCTGCCCACAGAGCAGTCCAAGGTGATCCAACTCGCATACTTCGGCGGCTTCAGCCATTCGGAGATTGCGGAGATGCTCGGCATGCCCCTCGGGACCGTGAAAGGACGCATGCGCCTGGGGATGGAGAAGATCCGCACGCAGCTCGCGGAGGGATTCTCATGAGCGATCAGGGGCACACGCGCTGGCGCGACGACCTCGCCGCCCATCTGCTCGGCTCGCTTCCCGACGAGGAGGGCGCCGAGCTGGAGGCGCACCTGGAGACCTGCGAGCCCTGCCGCAACGAGCTTCGCTGGCTGCGCCCGGCGATCGAGGTGCTCTCCGACTCGGCGGCGCGGATCGAGCCGCCGGCTGAGCTGCGCACGCGGCTGATGGCCGAGGTGCGCGAGGACGCAAGCAAGGCTGCCGAGCCGGCATCGGCTCGCCGCCCGCTGGGCGAGCGGTTCCGCGGCTTCATGCTGCGCCCGGCGACGGCGCTCGCAGCGACCGCCGTGATCGGAGCGGGCGTGGGGGGCTACGTGGTGGCCGGCAGCGACGGCGACCGGGAAACGACGGTCTTCATGGAGCAGGAAGGTGAAGTGAGCGCGACCCTTTCGAGCGAAGGGGAGGCGGGAACGCTGGAGCTCACAGGAGTCAAACGGCCCTCCGGGAGCCAGGTCTACCAGGCGTGGGTGCAGCAGGGAACGCGGGTCAGCCGCAGTTCGCAGCTCGACATGCGCGCCGACGGGAGCGCCAGCGCCCGCATCCCGAACCTCGACAGCGCCGACAACGTCATGGTCACGCTCGAGGATCGCCCGGGCCGCACCCAGCCGACCACCAACCCGCTGGTCACGCTCGAGCTCGAAAGCTGAGGGGCGGCGCGCGCCTGGGCGGCCGCTAGCCTCCCGGGCGCTGATGGCCGTCTGTTACCGGCACCCCGACCGCGAGACCGGCGTCTCCTGCTCCAACTGCGGGCGCCCGATCTGCGCCGACTGCATGACCTCGACTCCGGTCGGGATGCGCTGCCCCGAGTGCGCGCGGCAGCGCACCAAGGTGAGGACCGGGACCAGCGCCTTCGGGCGCGCGGCGGGCGCGCCGGCGACCTTCGTGCTGATCGGGATCAGTGTCGTCGCCTTCCTCGCCGAGCTGGCGGGCGGCGTCGGGGGCCTGGAAGGAGGCGGCCCGGTAATCACCGACTTCGGTGTGTTCGGCCCGGCGATCGCCGATGGCGAGTGGTACCGGATCGTCACCGGCACCTTCCTGCACGCCGGGCCGATACACCTGCTGTTCAACATGTTCGCGCTCTACATCCTCGGCACGTTCCTCGAGCCGTCGCTGGGGGCTGCCCGCTTCACCGCCCTTTATGTGGCCTCGATGCTGGCCGGGTCGCTGGGCGTCGTGGTGCTCGAGCCTGTCACCAACAGCGTCGGCGCATCGGGTGCGGTCTTCGGCCTGTTTGCCGCCGCCTTCGTGATCGCCCGTGGGCGCGGCATGGAGCAGATCGCCACACAACTCGGGGCGCTGATCCTGCTCAACCTCCTCATCACCTTCACCGTTCCCAGGATCAGCATCGGCGCCCACCTGTTCGGCGCGGGGGCGGGGGTGCTCTGCGCGCTGCTGATCCTCGCCGGCGACCGCGGGCGGCTGGGCCCGAACCGGATGGTCGCCGAGATCGGGGCGATGGTGGCACTCGGCGTGATCTCGGCCGTGGCGACGGTCGCGGTCGCCTAACCGGCCTGGCGCCGCTCGACCTCGGCGTCCCATCGCCCGCCGCCTCGAAGAGGTATTCGCCCTCGACGTGCTCGACGCCGTGGCCCTCGACGAAGTCCCACCAGATCCGGCCCGGACGGTCGTAGTGGTAGTGGAGGCGGTAGGTGACCTCGCGGAACTTGGCGTCGAGCTTCACCTCGACCAGCTTGCCGAGGCCGTCGGGGCAGCGCTCGTGACCTCGGTTGCCATCACCGGGTCCTGCCAGTCGGGGAAGGTCTCGTAGTCGGTGATCGCCTCGAAGCAGGCCTCGGGCGGCCGCGATCTCTATCTGCTGCTCGGCGCTGTGGACGCCCATCCGGCGCTGGACCCTAGCGCCCCGTCCACCAATGAACGCCCCGCTCTGGCGGCTGCAAGCCGTCGCCTGGCTGCGTCCTCGGTCGGGCGAATAGCCCTGACTATTCGCCCTCTCTGCGTCCTTGCCATGCTCGGCTTTCGCTCGCCAGAAGCGGATCGCCATCGGCGGACGGGGCGCACTCGGCGAAACGAACTCCCTCGGGTGCGGGGGAAACCCCGGGGTGGAACAGGTGCGCGAGCAACTCGATTCCGTCCACCAGCCGCGGGCCGGGTCGCGAGAAGGCCGAGGCGGCATCCACCGCGACGACGCGGCCGGCCCCCAGCGACTCGAGGCGCTCGCGGTAGGCGAGCGACTGGTCGCGGGCCTCGTCGACGTAGTAGCCGCAGGGCATGACCACGGCGACGTCCGGCGCAAGCCCCTCCAGCTCCTCCCAGGCGGCCTCGCGCGACTTCTCCGCCGCGCGGCCGATCGCGTCCTCACCGCCCGCGGCCTCGATCATCTGCGGCACCCAATGCCCGCCGATGAAGGGAGGGTCGAGCCACTCCAGCGCGAGCACACGGGGGCGCGCGCGGCCGGCGACGCGCTCGCGCACGGCGGCGAGCCGATCCTCGAGGCGCCGGCGCAGCTCGGCGCCGGCCCGCGGCTCGCCCGCAGCCTCGGCGAGCCGGTCGACGTCGGCCAGAACCTCGTCCAGCGAGGAGGGGTCGAGCGAGACCACGCGGGGGCGGGAAGGGAGCCGCGCGCCCACCGCGACCACGTCGTCGTAGGAGACCGCGCAGACTTCGCAGACCGCCTGGGTGACGATCAGCTCCGGGTCGAGGCCGGCCAGCCGCTCCTCGTCGAGCTCGTAGAGCGCGCGGCCCTCGCCTGTGACCCGCTTGACCTCGGCGTCGATCTCGGGCGCCGACAGACCCTCCGGTATCACGGTGCGGGTCAGGTGCGGCTTGGAGGGCGCCTCGGCCGGGTAGTCGCACTCGTGGGTGACGGCGACCACGTCGTCGCCCAGGCCGAGGGCGAATAGGATCTCGGTGGAAGAGGGAACGAGGCTGGCGATACGCACCTGGAGGTCAATATGGCACTTCTCTCAGATTCGGAGATCGACGAACGGCTCGGTGAGCTGGACGGCTGGCAGCGCGAGGGCGACGCAATCGCCAAGACGTTCGAGCGCGGCGATTTCGTCGGCTCGGTGAAGTTCGTCGATTCGCTGGTCGAGCCGGCCGAGGGGATGGGCCATCACCCCGACCTGGAGATCTCCTGGGACAAGGTCAAGGTGACGATCACCAACCACGCACAGGGCGGATTGACAGACAGCGACTTTGAATTGGCAGGAAAGATCGATGCGCTGGCTTGAGTCCTCGCTGCTCGCTCCTCGCTCCTCGTTCTTCGCTCCTCGTTCTTCGAGTAGCGAGTAGCGAGTAGCGAGCTACCAGGGCATCCCGATCGAGTCGATCCGGCCGCCCTTGCCGGTTCGACCCAATCGGGTCAGGGTGCGCTTGACGGCGCGGCGCTTGCGTAGCTGCTTCGGGTCGACCACGGCCAGCCACTCGAGGCTGCGGCGCCGCACGCCCAGGAAAAGCCGGGTGCCGGGCTTGCGCTTGGCCTCGAACACCCGGTAGGCGCGGGCGCGGAAGCGGAACCTGGCCTTCAGCTTTCGCTTGGCCTTCTTCGCCGTCACGCCCGGGCTGACCCTGCCGCGGAAGTGCTTCGACGAGGTGGTGAGGATCGCGGCGACCGTGTCGGAGTCCGCGGAGGCTCGGGCCGCCACGCCGCCGCGGAACGCGATGCGCAGCTGCCCGCCGCCCTTCACGTTGAAGCGCTCGGTCCCGTTCAGCACCTCATGTGCCGGGCCCTGGTCGTGGTGCAGCGCGCCGCTGCGCTCGCCGAGGCGGAGCGGCGTGATCCGCCTGCGGAACACCTTGCCCGCCTCCATCTCGTGGTAGTAGACCTGCGCCCTCTCGCTCGGCGTGTCGACGAGCTTGGCGCAGCTCGGGTCCGACTCGACCTCTCCCTCGGCGTACCCTCCGCCGCCGCCGCCGGGGGCGAGGAACGGCTGGAATTCCGCCGGGGCGTAGGGGGCGGCGTTCAGCGCCTGGCCGCCGCTGCGGAAGTTGGCCAGGTTTGCCCCACCCGAGCCGTTCGACTTGTCGAAGAAGTAGCTGCCGTCCCAGTGCCAGAACTCGGGGTCCGTGCCCTGCACGAACGACCCGGTCCAGTGATCGCGCTGGAAGTAGAAGCACTTGGGCGAGGCGGCCGCCACTCGCGCGGGCTCGTTGGCGAAGAAGTCGAAGATGCCGAAGTCGGAGACGTTCTGCTGGGTCTTGTCAAACTCGACGCAGAAAGGCTCGGCGCCGGGCTTCGGGAAGGTGACGCCGGTGCCGACGTACTGCAGGTCGCAATTGAACGGCGACAGTCCCCTGTACGCCTTCTGCGGCCCCTGCGCCGCGGCCGGCGCGCAAGCCCCGAGCGCGACCAGCCCGCCCACGAGCAGCCCGATGGGGATCTGTGCCCGTCTGCCCATGACCCGCGTGGGACGTTAGCGCGGCGCCCCCGGGGGCGCGCCGACCACCCACAGTTGTCGATTGCGGTGGCCGGGTGCGAGCGCTACGGTCCGCCTACATGGGGCAGACGGATCGGGTGATCCGCAATGAGGTGGCGGCCGAGCTTTCCCGGCGAGAGCTGCTGCAGCGCGGCGGCGCGCTGGGAGCGGCGGCGGCTGTGATCTCGGCGCTGCCGCTGATCGAGCGCCTCGGCCTGCCCGAGCAGGCCGCCGCCGCCGACCCGCTCAGCGACGCGACCCTGCAGGCCTTCTTCGACACGATCATCCCCGGGCGCAAGGTCGACGTCACCGACCTCGGCAACTCGGTCCACCCCCTGGCGATCGCCGGCGTGGACCCCGAGCCCGGCGCGGTCGAGGCTGACGCCCTGCTGCTCGCCCACCACCCCAAGATCGGCTTCGACGCGCTGGCGCCCACCTTCCTCGCCGAGCTGGAGGCGCGCTCGCTGCCCAGGGGCGGCGACTTCCTCAACCTCGACTACGAGCGCCGCCAGGCCGTCTGCGTCGAGGGGCTTGCCTACTCGAACTCCACCCGAGTTCTCTGGGAGGCTGCGGCAGCCGTGCCCTTCACCGCCTTCACCGCCGCAGCCACCCAGATCAACGCGACCATCCGGACCGCCTCCGGCTACCAGGTGCTGGGCCACCCCGGCACGGCACCGCACGGCTACAAGCGCTTCTCGTTCCGCAAGCGCCTGGCGCGCGGGCGCACCAAGAAGGGCTACCTGCCCTGATGGCCGAGCGCGTCGACGTCTGCATCGTCGGGTCTGGCTTTGGCGGCTCGATCGCGGCGTGGCGGCTGGCGGAGCTCTACCGGGCCCATCACCAGGATCCGAGCGTGCTGGTGCTGGAGCGGGGGCTGCGCAAGGGCCACACCGAGTTTCGCCAGTCGATGGACGTCGACCACCTCGCCGACGTCTACCAGCTGATCCAGGGCCAGGGCGCCCAGATCGTGATCGCCAACCTGGTCGGCGGTGGCTCCAACCTCTATCTGGCTGCCTCGCTGCGCGCCCCGCGGGAGATCTTCGAGCGTCGCGACCACCGCCCCGAGGACGGCCCGAACCGGCGCATGTGGCCTCAAGGGATCAGTCGCAAGACCCTCAACCCGTTCTACAAGCGGATCGAGCTGGGGCTGCGGGTGCGCCAGCCCTCCTGGAAGCAGGTCTCCAAGTCGGGAGGGCTGTGGGCCGCGGTTCTGGACAACGCCGGCCACAGCTGCGACCGGGTGCCGATCGCGATCGACTTCGAGCGCTGCGTGGACGCCAAATGGTGCTACACGGGCTGCATTTTCGGCGCCAAGAACTCGCTGATCACCAACTACCTGGCCTCGGCCGAGCGGGCCGGCGTCGAGGTGCGCCCGCAGATCCAGGTCGACGAGATCGGCGAGTCCAGCGCGCGCCCCTACCGCTATCTCGTCAAGGGACAGCGGGTCGACGCGGGCGGGCAGCCGGCCGGGGCGTTCGAGGACGTCGAGTGCAAGGTCCTGATCGTCGCCGCCGGCGCGATGGGGACGACGCCTATCCTGATGCGCTCCAAGCAGAGCGGGGCGCTGCAGTCGATCTCCGGCCACCTCGGCAAGCACCTCGGGATCAACGGCGACCACGTGGCGGGAGCGGAGTTCGACCCCAAGCGGGTGCGCCGGGTGCTCGGCTTGCGCGGCGGGTCGCAGTTCTACAAGGGCAAGCCGATCACCACGATGAGCTATGACTGGTACGCGGGGCGGCGCTCGCACCGCTTCGACGGGACCCGCTTCACGCTGCAGGAGATCCTGCTCTCCCAGCTCACCAACATCCTCTACGACGACGGACGCACTCCGCCCGGCGACCCCTCCTGGTGGGGGCGCGACAAGAAGCGCTCGATGGCGACCTGGAAGAACCACATCGAGTTGCTGGCGATGGTCGAGGACACCAACGACGGCGAGTTCTTCGCGGTGCCGCCGCCGCCGCTCAACAACGGCCACATTCGGCCCAACCCCGGTCCGGTCGGGGTCGGGCTGTTCAACTACAAGCTCTCCGAGCAGTCGATCCGGGTGCGCGAGCGCGCCGACGCGGCAATGCGCAAGCTGGTCGAGCGCAAGGGCGTGGGCAAGTTCCTGAAGTTGACCGAGACCCCCGGTGTTTATGGGTCGCATCCGCTGGGCGGCTGCCGGATGGCGAACAGCCCGGACTTCGGCGTCACCGACCACGGCTGCCAGGTGTTCGGCTACGAGGGGCTGTACTGCATGGACTCCTCGGCGATCCCCACCAGCCTCGGGGTCAACCCCTCGCTGACGATCTCCGCGGTCTGCGAGCGGGCGGCCGCGATCCTGGTGCGGCGAGGCGAGGCGCTGGGCCTGCCGCGGCGGCCGAAGAACTTCAAGCACCGCCCGCCCGGCGTCCACGTCGGCCCCCGGCGGCACCCGTAGTGGCACGGCGACGCCCGTAGGGGGCTGGGCGGGGTGGTAATTTGGACTTGCCGTTGATGGCCGACGACGACCGACCTCGAAGTACGAGGCTTCATAGGGGCCGTAGGGGCCGCGCCGCGCGCTGCCGGGGAGAGCGCCGGTGAGTGTCATCCTGCTCGTCCTGCTGTTCGTGCTGGTGCTGGTGAACGGCTTCTTCGTCGCGGCCGAGTTCGCGCTGGTGCGCGCGCGGCGGGGCAAGATCGAGCAGGCCGCAGCGGAGGGCGACAAGGCCTCGGCCAAGGTGACCGAGCAGCTCGACCAACTCGACGAGACGCTCTCCGCCTGCCAGGTGGGGATCACGATGACCTCGATCGGGATCGGATTCCTCGGCGAGCCCGCCGTGGCCCGGCTGATCGAGAACGCCTTCGACCTCTCCTCCGAGCTTGCGCACGCGATCGCGGTGGCGATCGCCTTCATCTTCGTCACCGCGATGCACATCAGCGTCGGCGAGCAGGTGCCGAAGATGCTGGCGATCAGCCGCGCCGAGTCGATTGCGCGCCGGGTGGCGACGCCCCTGAATTGGTTCCGTGCGGCCAGCGCCCCGTTCACACTGGCCCTGACCGCAATTGCGAACCGGCTGGTGCGCCTGTTCGGCGTCAACCCGGACGACCTCGAGGAGCGCCACACCTCCGAGGACCTCAAGCACATCATCGCCCGCTCGCGCAGCGGCGGCGATCTCGACCCGGGCGAGGCGGTGATGCTCACCGGCGTGTTTCACCTGCACGAGCAGCAGGCACGCGAGGTGATGACCCCGATCCCCGCGGTCGTCACCGTTGACGCCTCGGAGGGGGTCGAGAACGCGCTGCGCCGCTGCGTCACCTCCGGTCACACGCGCCTCGTCGTGACCGAGGACGAGAACCCGGACAAGGTCAAGGGCATAGTCCACAACAACAGCCTCGCCCGCCTCTACATGAGCGACGGGCCCGAGGCATCGCTCGAGCCGGTGATCCGCGACGCGCTGATCGTCCCCGAGACCCGCCCGCTCGACGACCTGCTCCAGGACCTCCAGCGCCAGCGAACCTCGATCGCGGTTGTGGTCGACGAGTACGGGCGCACGATCGGGATAGTCACCGTCGAGGACATCCTCGAGGAGGTGGTCGGGGAGATCGAGGACGAGACCGACCCCCGCGCCGCGGCGCTGCGCCAGCTCACCAACGGCGACTGGTTCGTGCGCGGGCACGTCTCACTCGGCGACCTCGAGGATGCCGGCATCGAACTGCCGGTGGACACCGACGCATACAACTCGGTCGGCGGCTACGTGTTCGCCGAGCTGGGGCGCCTGCCCAAGCGCGGCGACACGATCACCGCCGATGGCTACACGATCCGGGTCGAGTCGGTCCGCGAGAACCGCATCGAGGCGGTGCGAATCCGCGAGCGCGCCGCCACCTGATCCTTGGTTTGCAGCGGTTTTTCATTCCGTCCGCCGCGCTGCCTAATTTCCGCCACCGACCCGACCTTCCACCTCCCGGAGGCGGCACATGTGGGAAGTGCGGTTGACCGATAAGCAGCTCGAGGTACTGAGGGCGCTGCTTCGCTCCGAGGAGCATCTCGGTCCCGCGCTGCAGGGCGCATTGGAGGCACTCGACCTGGCCCGCTGGGACGACCTGCCGGAGGCCGAGCTTCCCTGGGACGAGGTCACAGACCAGGCGGACCGCCAGGGCATCTCCGAAGCCGACGTGATCTGGGACCTCAGCGGCCGCCGCCGCGCGGTCAGCTAAGCCGACCGGTCCCCAACCAAGCACGCCTGGCCGGGGCCCGGTCAGCTAGCCGAACTAGCACGGCTCAGTCGTAGTCGTAAAAACCGGCGCCGCTCTTGCGCCCGAGCTTGCCCGTGCCGACCATCTCGACCAGCAGCCCGGGGGGCCGGTGGGCGTCCTCGCCGGAGTCCGCGTGCAGCGCGTCGCCGATCGCCTGTGCGACGTCGAGGCCGACGAAGTCGAGCAGCGCCAGGGGGCCCATGGGATGTCCGGCGCCGAGCGTCATGCAGGAGTCGACCTCGCCGGGGCTCATTCCGGTCCGCTCCAGCATCCGCACCGCGTCGAACAGGTACGGGAAGAGGAGGCGGTTGACCACGAACCCCGACTGGTCGGGGACCTCGACCGCCGTCTTGCCGAGCTTCCCGCACCAGGCCAGCGCGCGTTCGCGGACGCCGTCGCGCACCCCGTCGGGAAAGCAGAGCTCGACCAGCTTCATGCGTGGCACCGGGTTGAAGACGTGCATGCCGAAGACCCGCTCGGCGTGGCCGCTGCGCTCGCCGAGATCGCCGACCGACAGCGAGGAGGTGGTGGTGGCGAGGTCGGCCTCCGGGGCGGCGTCGCCGAGGAAGGCGAGCAGTTCGGCCTTCACCTCGGTCTCCTCGATCACCGACTCGATCACCAGGTCGCAACCCTCGAGATCGGCGGGGTCGGTCGTCACCCGCAGCTTCGAGGAGTCGGCCCCGTCCACCTTGGCGCAGGCGGCCGTAGCCTCCTCCTCGGCGCGCCAGGCCGAGGCGTCGCTGCGCGCGAGCAGCATCGTCTTGGCGGTGGTGGTCGCGGTCGCCGCCAACCCGCAGGCGATCACGCCGCTGCCCGCGATCGCGGGCCGCCTGTACCCGTCCGTCGCATTCACCCGGCGGTTGTTATCACGATCGGACAACAAGCCGAAGGAGCCGATTCGGTATAAGGGAAACTGGATGTTGAGTTGGCTCTCAACTCGCAGGGGCACCCGATGAGCACCCTGGAGCGGCTCGGCCACTTCGTGGTGCGCCGCCGCCGCGCCGTGATCCTCGCCTGGGTCGGCCTGGTGATCTTCGGGATGTTCGGCGCCGGCCAGATCTCGGATCGCTGGCAGGAGGAGTTCTCGATTCCGGGTTACTCGGCCTACGAGACAAACCAGCGGGCGCTTAAGACCTTCGGCACAGGCGAGCAGGCTCCGCTGGTCGCCGTGTTCCAGTCCAAGGGCGACGTCACACGGGAGCCGGGGATCGAGAAGGCGGTCGCCGCCGCCGCGCAGCAGAACCGGGGCTCCCGCTTCAGCTCCTACTTCTCGACCGGCGACCCGGCCTACGTCTCGAAGGACCGCCACACCACCTTCGCCGAGATCTACCCGGCCGGCCAGCAGCAGTTCGAGGTCTCGCCGACGATCAAGAGGACCCGTGCTGCGATCGAGCAGACGGCACCGCCCGGCGTCAAGACCTACCTCACCGGACGCGACCCGCTCTACGAGGACGAGGGGGGCGCCGAGGGCCCGAGCCTGGCCCTGGAGATCCTGATCGCCAGCGTCGGCGCCCTGCTCATCCTGCTGTTCGTCTTCGGAACCCTTCCCGCCGTGGTGATGCCGCTCGCCGTCGCGGCCAGCTCGATCCTCACAACCTACGGCGTCGTCTGGCTCGTCACCTACGTCACCGACGTCTCGATCATCGTCCAGTTCCTGATCGCCCTGATCGGGCTCGGCGTAGCAATCGACTACTCGCTGCTGATGATCTTCCGATTCCGCGAAGAGTTGGCGAAGGGCGAGGACGTCGAGGAGGCGATCGCGCAGACGATGCGCCGGGCGGGGCGCTCGGTCGTCGTCTCCGGCTCGACCGTGGCGATCGGGCTGATCAGCCTGCTGGTCCTGCCGCTGCCCTTCATCCGCGCGATCGGGATCGGCGGCTTGCTGATTCCCCTGGTCTCGGTGCTGGCTTCGATCACCCTTGTGCCCGCGCTCCTCTACTGGCTCGGGCCGCGCATCAACAGCATCCGCCTGCTGCCCCGCCGCTTCCACGCCGGCGAGTACGTGGACACGGGCTTCTGGGGCCGCTGGGCCGAATTCGTCCTGCGGCGCCCGCTGGCGACCGCGATCGCCGGCTTGGTGATAGTCGCCGCCCTGCTGATCCCCGCCTTCCAGCTCAACCCAGGCGAGGCGCAGGCCAAGGACCTGCCCGGCGCCGGCAACGCGATCGATGGCCGCGACGTTCTCGAGGGGGCCGGGATCACGGCCGGCGTCTACAAGCCGTTCATGATCTTGGCCAAGAGTGGCGCCACCCCCGCGAAGCTCGATCAGCTCGTCTCGCAGCTCGATCAGACACCCGGCGTCACCGCTGCCGTGGCGCCCGACTCACCCGGCTGGCGAACGGATGGCACCGCCCTGGTCGAGGCGTTCCCGAGCAGCGACGGTGGGAGCGAGGAGATTCGCGGGACGATCGACAACCTCCAGGACAACGTCCTGCCGGCGGCCGAGACCGGTGCGGGGAGCACGACCTACTCGCTGGGCGGCGTTGCGCCCGAGGACCGCGACTTCGTCGACGCCGTGTACAGCAACTTCCCGCTCGTCCTCGCCTTCGTCGTCGTGCTCACCTTCCTGCTGCTGGCGCGGGCCTTCCGCTCGCTGTTGCTGCCGCTGAAGGCGGTGATCCTCAACCTGATCTCACTCGGCGCCGCCTACGGGATCGTCGTCTTCATCTTCCAGCAGGGCCACGGATCGGAAGCGATCTGGAACGTCTCGGCGACCCAGTCGATCATCCCCTGGATCCCGCTGATGATCTTCGCCTTCCTGTTCGGGCTCTCGATGGACTACGAGGTATTCATGCTGACCCGGATGCGGGAGGCCTACGACGAGACCGGCAGCACGCCGCAATCGATCCGGCTCGGCCTGATGCGAACCGGCAAGCTGGTTACGAGCGCGGCGCTGGTGCTGATGTTCGCCTTCTTCTCGATGTCGACCGGCCCCAGCCTCGACATCAAGCAGTTCGGGATCGGGCTCGCGGCGGGCATCATCTTCGACGCGACGGTGATCCGCGCCCTGCTGGTGCCTTCGATCATGACCCTGATGGGGCGCTGGAACTGGTGGCTGCCCAGCGGCTTCGCACGCCTACTGCGGGTCGCGCCCTCGGAGCCCGTGCCCGAGCCGGCGAGCTGAGGCGCGCCTCCCGGACCCTGGCTGACCCGCCAGTCAATTTCGTTATCGTTGGCTTTGCGCGGCCAGCGTGCAGGCCGCCTCACCAACCGAGAGCGAACGGAGGCTTTCCCTGATGGAAAACGGCAAGTTCGGAGGCCGAGAGGTCGTCATCGTCGAGGCGGTCCGCACCCCGATCGGGCGCGGCCACGAGGAGAAGGGCTACTACAAGGACACCCATCCCTCCACGCTTCTGGCCCACTGTTACAGCGAGGTCATCGAGCGGGCCGGGATCGAGGCCTCCGAGGTCGAGGACGTCATCAGCGGCTGCGTTCAGCAGTTCGGTGAGCAGGGCCTCAACATCGGCCGCAACGCCTGGCTCGAGGCCGACCTTCCGATCGAGACCCCCGCAACCACGGTCGACCGCCAGTGCGGCTCCGCGCAGCAGGCGGTCAACTTCGGGGCGGCGCTGGTCGCCTCCGGCGTGCACGACACCGTGATCGGCTCCGGCGTCGAGCACATGGGCCACATCTCCTTCGCCGACAGCATGCAGGTGATGCAGGAGCACGGCGCGGCCTTCTCCCCGCAGCTGCTCGAGCACTACAACCTGGTGCCGCAGGGGATCTCGGCCGAGATGATCGCCGACAAGTGGGAGATTCCCCGCTCCGAGCTCGACGAGATCGGCCTGCGCTC
>JBBPIM010000003.1:0-128331 GCA_038040325.1 Candidatus Mayfieldus profundus | reverse complement strand
CAGATAGGGAGTAAAACGGCTGCCACCCCCCATGAACAACGTGGTCAGGAACTACGCCTAGCGCTCGCGGCATATCCTGCGCCGTGTCCAACGTGGCACGGCAAGAACCAGAAGAGCAGAGCGGCGCCGACAGCGAGTCGCGCAAGCGCACGCTCAGCAGGCTCGCTGAGGCGCTGCGGCAGTCCGACGAGCGGCCCAAGCTGGTCGTAGCCGCCAGGCTCGCCCGCGAGCTGCTGCCCGGCGACAAGGACTACGGCGACCCGCTCTCCACGGCCGGAAGCCAGCCCTCCCAGCAGATCGGGCGGCGACTTTCGACTCTCAGCGCCGAGCGGCCCAGCCTGCTGGGCGAGGTTGGGCTGAGCGCGCTGCAGGTCTGGGAGGCGATCTCCGACGAGGGCAGCGCCCAGGGGGACCGCGAGCTGGCGATCGTCTTCACCGACCTGGTCAACTTCTCGTCTTGGTCGCTGAAGGCCGGCGACAGCGCCGCGATCGAGCTGCTTCGCCAGGTCGGGACCGCGATCGAGCCGCCCGTCGAGCGCCACCACGGGACCGTGGTCAAGCGACTCGGCGACGGGCTGATGGCTGCCTTCGACGACCCACGCCAGGCGGTCGAGGCGGCAGTGGAGGCCAGCCGGGCGATCGACCAGGTCGAGGTGAACGGCTACCGGCCGCGCATGCGCGCCGGCGTGCACATGGGGCGCCCGCGCCGGCTCGGCGGCGATTACCTCGGCACCGACGTGAACATCGCGGCCCGAGTGGCGGACGCCGCGCGGGGCGGCGAGGTGCTGGTCTCCGAGACGGTGCGCGAACGGGTCGGCGAGGGCACCCTGCGGCTGAAGCGCCGCCGCTTCTTCCGGGCCAAGGGCGCCCCGCGCGACCTGGCCGTCTACGCGGTGAAGTTCTGAGCGGTGACCGTCGACGAGCTGATCGCGACGGGCGTGATCGGCGCCGAGCAGCCCAATGCCGCCGATTTCCAGATCGCCACCTCGGTGCGGGTGCTGATGAACTACCCGCAGCTGCGGCCGCTGATCGAGCCGCGCCCGGCGGGCGATCTGGCGATGCGGATGGTGCCGGGCTTCGGAGAGCCGTTCCCGATCGAGTTCGCGCCGGAGTGGATCCCCGCCGCGCCCGGCTCGTAGGCACTAGTTCATCGACGGGTCTTCGGGCATTCGCGCCAGCAGGGCGAACTCTCCCCCGCGCCGCTGCAGCAGGAACGACCAGAGGTCGCCGTCGCGGAACGGGTCCTCCGGCGATGCGGGCTCGACGATCCAGGCATCGCGTTCGAGCTCCGACTCGAGCTGGCCCGGACCCCAGCCCGCGTGGCCGGCGTAGACGCGCATCTCGCGCACCTCGCACTCCGGGTCGTCGGGATCGATCACCCCGAGGTCGCCGACCACGATTCCCGCCGCCTCGCCGGGCTCGCTGAAGAGTCCGAGCGCGACCGCCGTGTCGGGGGCGACCGGCCCGCCGACCCGCACCGTCTCGCCGTTGGGCGCCAGCGAAGCGAGCGCCGGCACCACATCGTCGACGCTCGAGTCCGAAGCGCGGTTGAGGACCACGCCGAACGCACCCTGCTCGTTGTGTTCGACCATCAGCACGACCGTGCGGCGAAAGAAGTCGTAGAGGCTCGGCGCCGCGATCAGGAGCTGTCCGCGCAACGACTCGTCCACGCGCCCATTGTGACGCGCCTGCCCCCGCCGCGCGAGCCGGCGCCTAAGGGCTGAGAACGATTTTCAGCGCCTCGTGGCGGTCGTACGTCGCGTAGGCCTCGGGGGCGTCCTCGAGCTTCATGCGGTGGGTGACCAGCGGCGCCGGGTCCAGCTCGCCACTCTGCAGCCGCTCCAGAACCGGGTCGAGGTGGGCGATCACGTTGGCGTGGCCGGTTTTCAGGGTCAGCGCCTTGATCCAGACGATCCCCATGTGGACGTCGATGCGCTCGGCGTAGACCCCGGTGGCCGATACAACGCCCGCCTTGCGGGTCAGCCTGCAGGCCATCTCCAGCGCGTCGGGGTGCCCGACGGCGTCGACAGTCCCGTCAACTCCGCGTCCCTCGGTTGCCGCCTTGACGGCGCCGCGCACGTCGTCCTCGGTCAGGTGCACCGCCGTCGCTCCGAACGACTCGGCCATTCGCAGCCGGTCGTCCACCGAGTCCACCGCGATCACCTGCTCGGCACCGGCGGCCCACGCCGCCTGCACCGCGCAGAGCCCGACCGGGCCCAGCCCGAGCACCGCCACCGAGTCGCCCGAGCCAGTTTCCAGTGCGTCGATCGCGTGGTAGCCGGTGCCCATCACGTCGCCGGCGAACAGCGCCACCTCGTCGGAGAGGCCCTCGGGGATGCGCCGCAGGGTGAGGTCGGCGGTCGGCACCAGCAGCTGCTCGGCTTGGGCGCCCTGTAGCGAGCCGAGGGTGGCTCCATGGCCGAAGACACGGCCGTGATCGCACTTGTGAAAGTCGCCGCGGCGGCAGAAGAAGCACTCGCCGCAGGCTGTGCAGTAGGTCCCCAGGACCCGGTCCCCCTCGGCGACGCCGCTGACTTCGTCTCCGACCGCGAGCACCGTGCCCACGTATTCGTGGCCGATCACGAAGCCGGGCTCGATCTGGACCCTGCCGTGGTAGATGTGCAGGTCCGAGCCGCAGATGCCACTCGCCTCGACCCGAACCACCGCCTCGTCGGGAGAGCCGATCTCCGGCTCGGGCCTCTCGTCGAGGCGAACCTCACCGGGAGCCTGATAGGTGACCGCGCGCACTGCAGCGGAACGCTATCGCCAAGAGTTAGGCTGGGCCCTCCCGAGACGACGGAGGGAGCGAGATGGCGGAAGCATCGAAGGCGGTCCTGATCACCGGTTGCTCGTCGGGGATCGGGCACGAGACCGCCCGGCACCTGGCCGGCAAGGGCTGGAAGGTCTACGCGACGGCGCGCAGGCCGGAGTCGATCGAAGACCTCAAGTCCGAAGGATGCGAGACGCTGGCCTGCGACGTCACCGACGAGGCCTCGATGAGCGCCTGCGTATCCGCGGTTGAGCAGGCCGAGGGCGCGGCAGGGGCGCTGGTCAACAACGCCGGCTACAGCCAGAGCGGCGCGCTCGAGGAGGTACCCCTCGACGCGGTCCGCCGGCAATTCGAGACCAATGTCTTCGGGCTGCTGCGGATGTGCCAGCTGGCGCTGCCGGGGATGCGGCGCCAGGGCTGGGGCCGGATCGTCAACGTCAGCTCGATGGGCGGAAAGCTGGTCTTCCCCGGCGGCGGGGTCTACCACGCGACCAAGCACGCGGTCGAGGCCCTCTCGGACGCGCTGCGATTCGAGGTGGCGGGGTTCGGAGTCGACGTGGTGATCATCGAGCCGGGGCTGATCAAGACCCGCTTCGGGGAGACCGCGGCCGGCTCGATCTCCGACGAGCTGCCGAGCGACGGCCCCTACGCCGAGTTCAACACCGCGGTCGGCCGCGAGACCGCCGCCGTCTACGAGGGCGGCCTGGCGCGACTCGGCGGCGGCCCTGAGACCGTCGCCCGCAAGATCGAGCGGGCGATCTCGGCGCGGCGGCCCCGCACCCGCTACAAGGTCACGGCCTCGGCCGGGCTCAGCCTCGGCGCGCGGCGGGTAATGAGCGACCGCATGTGGGACCGCTTCGTCGGCACGCAGTTTCCGCGGCCGGGAAAGCGATTTGAGCCGCGGCGTTGCGCCGCGGCACTGGCTGGTCAGGCGCAGTAGGCGCCGCAATGATTCTTGGGCTCCCTCTAGGAGACCTTGGCGCCGCCCGCGATATAGCGGTCGGCGCCCGGCTCTGCCGCCACCGCGATCTTCTCGTCGAGCGCGAGCTCGACGTCGAAGTCGACGTCCTCGCCGTGGCGGAAGGTGAAGTCCTTGCCCTGCAGCAGCTCGATGAAGACCCTGACGTAGCGAGCGTCCAGCTGCGCGCCGGCGACCCGCTGCAGCTCATGGATCGCCTCGAAGGAGGAGACCGGCTCGCGGTAGGAGTCGCGAGCGGTCATCACGTCATAGGTGTCGGCGACCGCGATGATCCGGGCAAGCTCGGGGATCTCGTCGCCCTTCAGCCCGCGCGGGTAGCCCTTGCCGTCGATCCGCTCGTGGTGGGCGAGGATGATCTCGGCCACCGGGCCGTAGCCGTCGACCGCCGAGACGACCCGCGCGCCCTGCTGGGGATGGCGGCGGATCAGCATCCAGTCCTCCTCCGTGAGGGGGACGTTCGCCTTGAGGATCTTGTCGGGCAGGATGAACTTGCCGATGTCGTGCATCAGGCCGGCGACGTGGACCAGCTCCTGCTCGCGCTGCGAGAGGCCCGCCTCCTTTGCGATCCCCCGCGAGTAGCGGGCCACCGAGGCGCTGTGGCGCGCCGTCATCTCGTCGCGCAGGTCGAGAGTTCGCAGCAGCGCGCTCAGCATTCCCACCTGGAAGCTGGCCAGCTGCTTGGTGCGTCGCTCGAGCTCCTCGGCGCGCTGCTGGGACAGCAGCAGCGAGCCGATCAGGTACTGGAAGGTGATCAGCACGACCCCGAAGAGGACGATCGCGGCCACGCCAATCTCGTGGTAGATGTAGGCGACCCCGACCGCCATCATGCCGCTGGCGATTTCCGAGGGCAGCACCGCACCCAGTACCCGGACCTTGTCGGAGAAGGGGGTGCGCGTGACATAGGAGCCGTAGCCGGCAATCATCAGGAAGTTGATCGTCAGCGCGACCTGGAACAACGCGAAGATCAGCGCGTAGAACCAGGCATCCGACGGCCCGAGGCTGGCCCAATCCGTGGCTGCGTCGAAGGCGATTCCCCCGACCAGCGGGAAGACCGCGTAGGTCAGCAGGTTGTTGAGGAAGTAGTGGCCGGCGTCGCGCCAGCGCAGCCACCCAACCGTGATCGTCACGACGCCGATCAGTGCCGCCGCAGCGCCGCCGAGGAACACCATCGCCAGAACCAGCGCCAGGAAGCTGCCCGAGATCTTGACCCGCGAATTGGTGGAAACGGCCGTAAGGTCGCTGAACAGCGAGAAGGCAAGCAGCACGACCAGCAGCGGAATCATCCAGTTGCCGTTCGGCGCTTCGAGAACGGCTACGCCGGCTGCGGCTATCAGGCCCGCAACCGAAATCGCGAGCGTAAAGGTGGTGGGGCGCTGTTTGCCCGGCTCGTCCATGGATCCATCCCTCGCAACCCTGGCCTGCGCGGGAGGCACCTTCTTCTCGGTCGGATCGCCGGAATCCTGCGCCCCCACGGCAAGTGCCAAGCTGCAAACGCTACTTGCAAATCCGCAGCTTACGGGCATATTTCGACCACGGCAAGCCGTGCGTGAGCGATTGGACGATCGTCCTCAGGTTTTCGGGGAGGGACGCGGGGCGCCGCCTCGAAGCCCGAGGGGCGCCCGAGCGGGACGCCCCTCTACGTACGAAGAGCGTCCACGCAGGACGCCCCTCGAATACAACGAACGTGCAAGTAGCGTTCGCTTTGACTTAAGTCCTAATTAGTGCCTAATTAGTGCCGGAAACCCATATCAAACCCTCCTTAACCCTTCGCTTCAAATGCTGCTCGGCGCACCCGCACCGCGTAGAAGCTGTGGATAACTTGTAAGCAGTTGTACCAGAAGGTCCGACGAACTTGTGCATTTCGAGGAAACTTGTGCAAATTCTGAGTAAGTCCGTGCGTAAATAGCAGGCGCAATGGAGCTTTCATCCCCCCTTCGCAGGCCGGCCTTCCGGCGCCTGGCCCTCTCGTTCACGGTCAACGAGCTGGGCGACTGGCTCGGGGTGATCGCGTTGGCGGTGCTGGTCTTCGACCGAACTGGCAGCGCTCTTGCAACGACGGCGCTGTTCCTCGGCACCCGCTTCGCGCCGGCGCTGCTCGCGCCGGCGCTGGTCGTGCGGGCGGAACGCACACCGCCCCGTTTCGCGCTGCCGGTGATCTACTGCGGCGAGGCAGCGGCGTTCGCCGCCCTGGCGCTGCTCGCGGACGACTTCTCGCTCGCCGCGGTCGTGGTCCTGGCCACGCTCGACGGGACGCTGGCGCTGTGCGGCCGCTCGCTGACCCGGGCGGTGGCGGCGGCGCTGCTTAAGCCGGCCGGGGAGCTGCGCTCCGGCAATGCGATCCTCAACATCGGCTTCACCGGGGGCGCCGCGGTGGGGCCGGCCCTGGCGGGGGTGATCGTCGCCGGACTGGGGGTGCAGGCGGCGCTGCTGCTCGACGCGGTGTCCTTCTACGTGATCGCCTGCGTGATGCTGGCCGGCCCGCTGCCGCGCGCCGAGCCCGAGCCGGGCCGCTGGCGCGAGCGGCTGCGCGGCGGTATCGACTACATCGGCAGCCGCGTGGCCCTGCGGCGAGTGATGACGGCGCAGGCGGCGGCCTTCATCTTCTTCGCCGCGGTGATCCCGATCGAGGTGATCTACGCAAAGGAGACGCTGCAAGCGGGGGACTCGGGCTACGGGGCGTTGCTGGCGAGCTGGGGGGTCGGCATGGTGCTCGGCAGCCTGCTGTTCGCCGCGGTGCGGCGGGCCTCGCTTCCCAAGCTGCTGCTGTTCAGCACCCTCGCCGTCGGGGCGGCATACCTGGGCATGGCGGCCGCACCAACCCTGCTGGTGGCCTGCTGCGTGTCGGTGGTCGGCGGCGCCGGCAACGGCGTGCAGTGGGTTGCTCTGGTCAGCGCCGTGCAGGAGATGACCCGCACCTCGATGCAGGCCCGCGTGATGAGCGTGCTGGAGTCGATCGGGGCGGCGATGCCCGGGGTCGGCTACGTGCTCGGAGGCTTCGTCGCCGCCGGCCACGACCCGCGCGCCGCGTTCCTGGTGGCGGGGATCGGGGTGATCGCGGTCGTCGCGCTGGCCATCCCGTTCCTGGCCAGGACTCCCTGGGTAGAGGACGAAGAGACAACGGACCCGGCCGTCCCCGAGGAGGACAGCAGCGCTATGTTGGAGCTGCGCCTACAGGGAGCGTCGCCGGAGCATTGAGGCGCCGGCAGCAATTTGTTGTTGGGGAACGTGATGGAGAGGATCAGAAGCTCAGGGTCGCGCGTGAGGCCGGGCTCGTCCGGGCAGCCTGAACGGAGTCGGCTTGGCTGAGGCTACCGAGGGAGGTCGCCAGTGAGAGAGGCCCTCGAGGTGGGGACCCCGGTCGCTCTTCCCGGTGCCGCCGATTTCGACTTCCCCGCTCGCACGCCCTTCGAGCTCTTCCGGCGCCGGTTCCGCGAGGACCGCCTCGCGATGGCGGCCCTCGTCTTCCTCGGGTTCCTGGTGGTCGTCGCGATTGCGGCCCCGCTGATAGTCAGCATCGCCGGCACGCCGGCGCCCAGCGTTCGCGACACCGGTTCCCTGGACGTGTTCGGAACCCCGACCGCGCCGAGCTCCGCCCATCCCTTCGGCGTCGATCAGATCGGCCGCGACGTGTTCAGCCGCACCATCTACGGCGCCCGGGTGTCGCTCTTCGTGGCCTTTCTCGCCACCGGTCTCGCCACGATGGTGGGGGTCGTCGCCGGCTTGTTGGCCGGCTACCTGCGGGGCTGGGTCGACACGCTGGTGTCTCGCTCTATCGACGTCTTGCTCGCCATCCCCTACCTGCTGCTCGCCACGGGGCTCGCCGCCTCCTGCTCGCTCGGCGATGGCTGCTTCGGCGGGCTGCTTAAGCCCGGCCTCGGCGTGGTGATCTTCGTGATCGCCTTCACGAGCTGGACACCGATCGCCCGCATCGTGCGGGGCGAGACGCTGTCGCTGCGGGAGAAGGAGTTCGTGGAGGCGGCGCGCTCCGTCGGGAGCGGGAACACGCGGATCATCTTCACCGAGATCCTCCCCAATCTGGTCGCCCCGATCATCGTCTACGCCTCGGTGCTGGTCCCCCAGGTGATCCTGATCGAGGCCGCACTCTCGTTCCTGGGCGTCGGCGTCCAGGATCCGACGGCGAGCTGGGGGCAGATGCTCTCCGACGCCACCCAGATCTTCGACACTGCCTGGTGGTACATGCTGTTTCCCGGCATCGCCCTGCTGCTGACCGTGGTCGCATTCAACCTGGTCGGCGATGCGCTCCAGGACGCCCTCAATCCAAAGGCGAGCAGGAAGTGATCCGCCGTAGCTCTTACAACTATCGCAACCCAAACGAACCGAAAGGACTGAACATGCGACGCATGCCTTTGAAGGCAGTGCTGCCCGCGCTTCTGATCCTCGTGACCCTCGGGCTCGCGGCCTGCGGGGACGACAACGGCGACGGTGGAGGCGGCGGCACCACGGCGAGCGACTTCCCGCCGCCCACGGCGCCCCCGGACGACGCCCAGAAGGGCGGCACGCTGACCGTCGTCAACGCCGCTGACGTCGACTACATCGATCCCGGCGCCGGTTACTACCAGCCGACCTACATGATCGACTTCGCCACGCAGCGGACGATCGTGGGATGGCCGCCCGACGCGAACAAGGACCCGGTGCCCGACCTCGCCGATGGTGAGCCGACGATCTCCGACGACTTCAAGACGATCACCTTCAAGATCAAGAAGGGGATCAAGTACAGCCCGCCGGTGGACCGCGAGATCAAGGCGGCCGATTTCAAGTACGCGATCGAGCGCGGCATGCTGCCCGGCGTAGCCACCAGCTACCACAGCCCCTATCTCGGGGATCTCGTTGGATACGACCAGGCGGTTGCGGCGGTCGGGAAGGACAGCACAGTCGCGCCGAACATCAGCGGCATCACCACCCCCGACGACCAAACGCTGGTGCTGAAGCTGACCAAGCCGACCGCCACTGTGGCGGTGCAGGCGCTCTCATTGCCGCTCGGCGCTCCGGTTCCGGAGGAGTACGCGAAGCCGTTCGACGCCGAGAGCCCATCGGCCTACAGCGAGCACGTGGTGGGCACGGGCCCCTACATGATCGAGAACGACGACCAGGGGAACGTGACCGGCTACAGCCCGGGCAAGGAGATCATCCTCGTTCGCAACCCGAACTGGGATCCCTCGACCGACTACCGTCCCGCCTACGTCGACCGGATCGACTTCAAGGAGGGGTTCACCGACGTGAACTCGGCGACCCGGAAGATCCTCACCGGCGACTCGCAGGTGAACGGCGACATCCTGCCCGAGCCCCAGGGGCTCAAGCTGGCCGCGACCCAGTACCCCGATCAGCTGTCGCTGGTCGACAGCGGCGGCAACCGCTACATCTCGCTGAACACCCAGATCCCGCCGTTCGACGACATCAACGTGCGCAAGGCGGTGATCGCGTCCGCGGACCGCGAGGCGCTGCGCCTGGCGCGCGGCGGCGAGCTGGTGGGGCCGATCGCCACCCATTTCATCCCGCCGAACATCCCCGGGTTCGAGGAGGCCGGGGGCGACAAGGGCCCCGACCTCGATTTCATCGCCAACCCGAAGGGAGATCCGGAGCTGGCCGCCGAGTACATGCGCAAGGCCGGCTTTGCGAGCGGCAAGTACGAGGGCGACGACCCGATTCTCGTGATCGGGGAGAACGCCGGGGTGGACAAGCAGGTCAGCTCCGTTGTGGGGGACATCTTCACGAAGCTGGGGTTCAAGGTGAACCTCCGCGAGGTGTCCTCGGACACGGCATACACGAAGTTCTGCGGTGTGCCGAAGTCGAACTACAACGCCTGCGCGACGACCGGATGGCTGAAGGATTTCAACGATCCTCAGTCGATCCTCGACGTGCCGTTCAACGGAGCGAGCATCGTGCCGACCAACAACTCCAACTGGCCGCTGCTCGATGTTCCGGCGATCAACAAGGCCCTCGACAAGGCCAAGCTCGTCAGCGAACCGCAGGCGAGAGCGGAGGCGTGGGGCAAGGTCGACGACGAGATCATGGCCCAAGCGCCGGCGATCCCCTACATCTGGGATCAGCAGCCCGCCGTCAGCTCGGCGAACGTCGACGTTGTGATCAACCTGTTCAACGCCACCCCCGACCTCTCGTTCACGTCGATCAAGAAGTGACCAAGAGGACCGCTACGTAGGGGCCGATCGCCCCGCCGCCTATCCGGGCGGCGGGGCGGCCTCTGCCCGGTAACCCAAGTGCTCCGATATGTGGTCAGGCGAGTTCTCTGGGGGATCGCGCTGCTGTTCATGGTCAGCGCGGTGATCTTCCTGATCTTCTACGCCTTTCCATCGGGAGACCCGGCGGCCTCGCGGGCGGGCCGCCTGGCGACGCCCGAGGAGATCGATCGAATCCGCGAGACCCTCGGGCTCGACGAGCCGATCTACACCCAGTACTGGATCTACATGAAGGATCTGGTCCTTCATTTCGACTTCGGCTACAGCTACGAGAGCAACGCGCCGGTCCGCGAGTTGATCTTCGACCGGCTCCCGGCGACGATCTCGCTGGTCTGCGGCGCTGTCGTGCTTTGGCTGCTGGCCGCGATTCCGGTCGGGATCATCTCGGCGGTCAGGCAACGCTCGCCGTTCGATCGCGCGACCATGGTGACCACCCTGGTCCTCTACTCGGCCCCGGTCTTCTGGCTTGGGCTGGTGCTCCTTTATCTGTTCGCCGATGACATCGGGGTGTTTCCCATCTTCCCCGGTCAGGGCGCCTACACGCCGATCTCGAGCGGCGTGGGCCACTGGGCGAGTGCCCTGGTCCTGCCCTGGATCGTGCTGGCCGCGGCCTCCGCCGCGATCTATGCGCGGTATCTGCGCTCCAGCCTGATCGACGTGATGGGCGAGGATTACATCCGCACCGCGCGCGCGAAGGGGTTGGGCGAGCGGCGCGTGATCATGCGCCACGGAGTGCGCAGCGCGATCACGCCGATTGTCACCCTGCTCGGCGTCGACATCGGCCTGCTGCTCGCCGGCAACGCGATCCTCACCGAGTCGGTGTTCAACATCCCCGGCGTCGGCAGGCTGATATTCACGTCGATCGAGCGCTCCGACCTGCCGGTGGTGCAGGGGGTCGTGCTGTTCGGCGCTTTCTTCATCATCACCCTCAGCATCGTCGTGGATATCGCCTACGCCTATCTCGACCCGCGGGTGAGGTACGCATGACCCTGCTCCAGGTCAACGATCTGCAAGTCCACTTCGAGACCGAGGACGGCCTTGTGCGGGCCGTCGACGGCGTGTCCTTCTCGGTAGAGGAGGGCAAGACCCTGGGCATCGTCGGTGAGTCCGGGTGCGGCAAGAGCGTCGCCAATCTCTCGGTCCTCGGTCTGACCCGCTCACCGAACGCGCGGATATCGGGCTCGGCGCTGTTCGAGGGAGAGGACCTGCTGGCGCTCGGGACCGAGCGGCTGCGAAGGATCCGCGGCAACGAGGCCGCGATGATCTTTCAGGACCCGCTGTCCTCGCTTCACCCGTTCTACGACATCGGGACCCAGCTGATCGAGGCCGTCCAGGCCCACCAGAACGTCCCCACCTCCGCGGCGAGAGACCGCGCGATCGAGCTGCTCGAGCTGGTCGGCATCCCGGATCCGGCGCGGCGGGCAGACCATTACCCGCACGAGATGTCGGGAGGGATGCGGCAGCGCGTGATGATCGCGATGGCCCTGGTCAACGAGCCCAAGCTGCTGATCGCAGACGAGCCCACGACAGCCCTCGACGTGACCATCCAGGCGCAGATACTTCAGCTGCTGGAGCGCCTGCAGGACGAGCTGGGGATGGCGGTGATCATCATCACCCACGACCTCGGGGTGGTCGCCGAAGTGGCGGACCGGGTGGCGGTCATGTACGCCGGGAGGATCGTCGAGGACGGCACCCTGGACGAGATCTTCTACGAGCCCCAGCACCCCTACACGTGGGGGCTGCTGGGCTCGTTGAGCCGACTCGACCGGCCCAGACCTCGCCGCCTTCCGCAGATCCCGGGCATGCCTCCGTCGCTTCTCGCGCCGCCCGAAGGGTGCCATTTCCGGCCCCGCTGCCCGCACGCCTTCGAGAAATGCCAGGAAGTGCCCCCGCTCGAGTCGAGGCTTGCAGAGGCGCCGGATCACCTCGATCGCTGCTGGCTGGACCCGGACGAAAAGCGAAGCAAACGCGAGGTCGAAGGCAGGATCGGCCTGGAGGCACCGGATTGAACGAGGAACGAGGAACGAGGAACGAGGAACCCCTACTGGAGGTGCGGCACCTGGTCAAACATTTCCCGATCAAGTCGGGGGTGCTTCTCGACCGCGAGGTCGCGCGGGTGCAGGCGGTCGACGACGTCAGCCTCACCCTGAGCGAGGGCGAGACGCTCGGACTCGTCGGAGAGTCCGGGTGCGGCAAGTCGACGCTCTGCCGAACCCTGCTGCGGCTGATCGAGCCCACGTCCGGGTCGATCCGCTTCGAGGGACGCGAGATCGGCGGCATCTCACAGCGTGAGCTTCGGCCGCTGCGCCGGGAGATGCAGATGATCTTTCAGGATCCCTTCTCCTCGCTCAATCCGCGCAGGCGCGTTGGGCAGATCGTGGGCGACCCGATGCGGCTCCACGGCCTGGCAGAAGGATCCGACGTGAAGCGAATGGTCGAGGAGCTGCTGGACCGGGTAGGGCTCAGCGCAGAGCACTACAACCGCTTCCCGCACGAGTTCTCCGGCGGCCAGCGCCAGCGGATCGGAATCGCGCGGGCGCTCGGGCTGCGGCCGAAGCTGATCGTCGCCGACGAGCCGGTCTCGGCCCTGGACGTCTCGATCCAGGCGCAGATCATCAATCTGCTCGACGACCTCCAGGACGAGTTCGGGCTGACCTACATCTTCGTCGCGCACGACCTCGGGGTGGTGCGTCACATCTCGGACCGGATCGCGGTGATGTACCTCGGCAAGATCGTCGAGACCGCGCCGGCGCAGAAGCTGTACACCGATCCGGTCCATCCCTACACGGTGGCGCTGCTGTCCGCGGTCCCGATTCCGGATCCCAAGGAGAACAGGGAACGCGAGCCGCTGGTGCTGGAGGGCGACGTGCCGAGTCCCGTGAACCCGCCTTCGGGCTGCCGCTTTCACACTCGCTGCCCCTGGGCGAGCGCGGTCTGCTCGGAGATCGAGCCGCCGTTGATGGACTTCGGCGAGGGGCGGATCGCCGCCTGCCACCACCCCCGCAACGTCAGCGCCGAGCAGGCGGCGTCGGCGGAGGTTGTGCCGGAGAGCCCACAGACCGCCGGAGCGGCGCGACCGGATGTCGAGCCGGCGCAGGCTTAGCGGCGGTCGCGCGCGATCGCCCGGGCAATCGCCCGGGCGTGACGCCGCATGTGCCGCAGGCCGCCGCTGATAGTTCGGCACGGACCGGCGCTCGCCTAATCTCCGCCCCATGGTCGGAAAGTTCGACGAGTACCGTTCCAAGCGCGACTTCTCGAAGACGCCCGAGCCCCACTCGGACGGCACCGGCGACCAGGACGGCGGCCGCTTTGTGGTCCACGAGCACCACGCCCGCAACCTGCACTGGGACCTGCGCCTCGAGCACGACGGCGTGCTGCTCTCGTGGGCGCTGCCGCGCGGGATCCCGCAACTGCCGGATAACAGCGCCAACCGCCTCGCCGTGCACACCGAGGATCACCCGCTCGAGTACATCGACTTCGAGGGCGAGATCCAGGCCGGTGAGTACGGCGCCGGCAAGATGACCATCTGGGACAGCGGCCGCTACGAGGCGGAGAAGCTGCGTTCAGACGAGGTGATCGCGACCCTCCTCGGCAAGCGGATGCGCGGGCGTTACGCGCTGTTCCAGACCCGCGGCAAGAACTGGATGATCCACCGGATGAATCCGCCGCTCGACCCGGGGCGGGTCCTGATGCCGGACGACCTGCGGCCGATGCTGCCGAGGCGCGGGAAGCTGCCGCGCAACCAGGAGGCCTACGGGTTCGAGATCGCCTGGGGTGGCCTGCGGACTTTGGTCTGGTGCGAGCCCGGCCACATCCGCAAGTGCGAGGCGCGCGGCCTCGACGAGCCGGTCTCGCTGTTCCCCGAGCTGCGCCCCGTTGCCCGCGCCCTGGGAATGACCGAGGCGGTTCTCGACGGCGAGCTCGTGGTGATGGGCGGGGACGGGCGCCCCAGCGCCTCGAAACTGCGCGAGCGCAAGCGCGCCTCCTCGGAGTCGGTGGCGAAGCGCCTGTCGGGGGAGTCCCCGGCGACCCTGATGCTGTTCGACGTACCGTTCCTCGACGGCCGGCGCACCATGGAGCTGAGCTACCGGCAGCGCCGGGGGCTGCTCGAGGGCCTCGGGTTGGCGGGGGATTCTTGGCAGACCCCCTCCTACCATCGCGGTGACGGGGCCGAGCTGCTGGACGCGGCGCGGGAGCGGGGCCTCGCGGGGCTGGTCGCCAAACGCCTCGACTCCCGCTACGAGCCCGGTCGCAGCGACTCCTGGATCAAGGTGGAGGCGTGAGCCTGCCGCTGAAGCCACCGGTCAAACCGCAGCTGGCGCTGACCCGAAAGCAGCTCCCCGAAGGCGAGGAGTGGGCGTACGAGCAGAAGCTCGACGGCTTTCGCGCGATCGTGTTCGTGGACGGCGACGAGATCTACATCCAATCGCGCAGCGGCAAGTCGCTGGTCCGCTACTTCCCCGAGTTGAGCTTCCCACCGGGCCGCTACGTGATTGACGGGGAGCTGGTCGTGCGCGACGCCGACGGCAACCTCGTCTTCGATGCCCTGCAGAGCCGCATCCATCCCGCCGAATCGCGGATCCAGTTCCTGGCCAAAGAGATACCGGCTGGGTTCGTCGCCTTTGACATGCTCGCCGATGGCGACGAGCTGCTGCTGGAGCGCCCGCTGCGCGATCGGCGCGCGCGTCTAGAGAAGCTGGCCGCCGGCGACGGCGACCTCGATCTGACGGAGCTCACCGGCGACACCGCCAAAGCCGAGGAATGGCTGCGCAGCACGGAGGGCGTCGTCGCCAAGCAGCTCGACGCCCCATACATCCCCGGCAAGCGCAAGGGGATGGCGAAGGTGAAGCGGGAGCGGACGATCGATTGCGTGGTGTTGGGCTGGCGGCCCGGCAAGGAGGAGGGGACCGTCGGTTCGCTGATCCTCGGGCTCTACGACGGCGACGAGCTGCGCCCGGTCGGCCACATCTCCGGGTTCACGGCGAGCACCAAGCGGTCGCTGCGCAAGATGCTGGCGCCGCTGGAGACCGGCGAGCACGGCAGCGGCGAGCCCAGCCGCTGGACCGGCGGCCGCGATCTCGAGTGGGTCGCGCTGCGCCCGGAGCTGGTGATCGAGGTCGGCTACGACCACGCCAGCGCCGGGCGGATCCGCCACGGCACCCGCTTCCTGCGCTTCCGCGACGACAAGGACCCGCGCGAGTGTAGGTTCGAGGACCTCGACGAGGGTGGCGGCTGATGCAGCGGGAGCTGTTCGAAGTCCCGGACGGGTAGCCGCGCCCAGACGGGACGGTCAGCGGCGCGGGGTTGAAGGATTGGGTCCGCCATAGGGGACCAAATCCTTCACTGTCCGGGTGAGTCTCCCTCGCCTGCCATGAACTCGTCGAGGTTCCCGCGCGCCCGCTTGCGAACCGCGTTGCGGAGCGGCGGCAGTACGGTGATCGCCCACCCCATCGGTCCCAGCGCCTGGCGCGCCCAGCGCCCGAAGTCGAACTCGTCGACGTGGTCGGTGATCAGTCCGCCCTCGAAGGCGAACGTGGCGCGGATGTCGTTGGTCACCTTGCGGCCCGTCTGCGTGAACGTGTAATGGGCTATCCAGTGGGCGGAGCCGGTCCGCTCGTCGGCCTCGTGCTCGTGCAGCTCGACGTCAAGCTCCTCGGCGCCGGAGGTGAGCATCCGCCACATGCTCCCTACCTCGGCACCCTGAAGGTCGCCAAAGGCGGGGTCGCGGAAATGGGCGTCTGTCGCGTAGCAGGCGGCCATCGTCTCGCCGTCGTGGCGGTCGAAGGCTTCGTAGAAGCGCCGGATCAGCTCGATGTTGACCTCTGACATCGCCGTGACCTCAGCTTGGCAGCTCGCCCTCGATCACGTAGCGCAGCACGTCCACCACCTGGTCGGCGTCGCGAGCCGTCGCCAGCGCCGCTCGGTCGACCTCCTTGAGGGCGTGGTCGAACTCGCCGTCGTGCAGGGTCACCACCGGCTTTCCCAGCGCCGCCGCATACCCGGCATCGAAGGCGGCGTTCCACTGCCGGTACTTGTCACCGAAGCGCACCACCACAACATCGGCCTTGCGGATCAGGGTCTGGGTGCGGATCGCGTTGACTCCGGCGCCCTTGTGGTCGCGCCAGAAGGCCTCCGACTCCTCGCCGAGGGTGCCGGTTCCGGCGTCGTCGGACGCGGCGTGATCGGTGACGGGGGCGCTGAAGGAGACCGGCAGGCCGGCCTTCTCGACGCCGGCCGCGATCTGCTCACGCCAGTCGGAGTGGATCTCGCCCGAGAGGTAGACGTTCCAGGCTCGCTCGCTCACTCCAGGCAAGCCTATAGGCCCAAATCACGCGGGCGGGTCGCTCAGGCGAGAGGTGCGGTCAGGCGGAGCGCTGGGAGCCCGCGGAGGCGGTCGTGCGCTGCTGCGGGCTCTCCTCGAAGCGGTTCGTCCAGCAACGGCGGCAGCGCAGGTAGTGACCCTCGCGGGGCGCGATCGCCCGGCGCCAGTCGTGCCCGGTTATCGCGCAGCGAAGCCGTTGTGAAAGCGGTGCCGTCACGTGCATTGTGTTCTTCGGCATCAGTACTCAGTTCCCTTAGGCGCCTGGCCGAATTTCCGTAACGCAAGGCCCACCGGCTTGCGGGGCTAGCCGACGCGGACGACGCCGCTGCGGCGCACCGGGCGGCGGTCGGAGAGCACGACGACCTGCAGCCGGTAGCGCCCCTGCGGCGCCTGGACCAACCTGCCCCGTTTGATCCGCCGGTTCCAGCGGAAGCGCACCTTGCCGGCGCCGAAGCAGCGGTGCCCGAGCTGGCGCACGACGCGCCTGCCGCGCTTGACTCGGGCGAACACCTCGGCCCGCTGGCGCAGCCGCACTCGGGCGCGGGGCCCATTGATCGCGATCGAGCGGACGATCTTGCCACGCCGGCTTGGAACCCGAACCCGCTTCGAACCCTTCTCGAAGCCCGACGTGACGGTCAGCTTGGCCCGACCCGGGCACTTCCCGCGGAAGGCTCCGTCTTGGGTCTGAATCTTGCGATTGCGGCGCGGATCGTCGGTCGAGGAGGACACGGGTGCGAGCGCGAAACGGTCGGAGCTGGTCCAGATCCGGGCTGGATTGGGGAGGCTGGACTTGGGCGTGTCGGTGGGGATGCTCTGTTCGGCCAGCGCAACCGCCCCGAGGCCTCCCAGCGCAACCGCCGCGGCGGCTGGACCTAGGACTGCCAGCCGGCGGCGCGCCGGCCGTATGGATCCGAGCAGGAGCACGATCAGCATCGCCGCAGGAGGCACCAGGATCAGGCCATCCCCGGTCAGGAAGGCGCCGAGCTGCCCGAGGGTGCCGGTGCGGGTACGCGGAATCGGGTCCGGGTCGCGAAGATCCAGCTCGATGCGACGGCCGATCTGCTTGGCCTGTATGCCGGTGGCCTCGAAGCGGGAGACCTGGCCGCGTCGCAGTACGTCCGGCCCCTTGACCGTGATGCTCCCCGCCTTGAAGATCGGCACCACGTCGGTCGTGATGTCCGTACCGCGCACGCGCACCAGCCGGAAGCCGTGCCAGTAGCCGGAGTCGGTGCCCAGCGGCCGGTTGGTGTAGAGCTCACCGCCGGCGCCGCCGTCGATGTAATAGGGGACGCCGCCCTGGCCTTTGTAGAGCCACTGGCCCTTGATGTGCCCCACGAAGACGCCGTCGACCCCGCTGCGGTCGGCGACATCCTCGAACCTTGCGTTGTCGGGTGCCTGGCTGGGATTGAGGCCCTTCCCCATCACGTGGTTGAAGCTGGTGGTCTCGATCTGGGACTGGTCGCGCGGGTCGCGGGTTGGGATGTGCATGACCACGAACACGGTCCGGCCGGCGTCGCTCGCCTCGCGCGCCTTGCGCTCCAGGAAGTCGAACTGCCCGTCGATCCCCTCCGCGTCCGGGAAGGACGGGTTCTGAACGCTGTCGCAGTCGGCGATCCCCCAGCACGAGTTGTCGATGAAGATCCAACGCACGCTGCCGATGTCCGCGAAGTAGTGCGAGGAGGCCCCGTCGGGGTCGCCGCCGGGCCGGGACGGGCCGATGCCCGGGTACGGCGCCGCGTCGCCGAACGGGTAGGGCCGGTCGGCGAAGACGTTCTTGTAGTTGGTGAGGCTGCCCTGCACCCCCGGGACGATCAGGCCCGCCGTGCCGGCCGGAGTGCCGGGGGGCGATGTGCGGTCGTGGTTTCCGACCCCTGGCAGATAGGGAACGCCCGCCTGGTCGAAGGTGGACATGATCTGCTTCCAGCGGGTGAGCTGGTCGACAGTGCCGTCGTTGTCCTTGTCGCCCGACATGGTCACCAGGTCGGGCTTGTAACGGGCGGCATCGGCGACTACCGCCGGCAGGGTGATGTCGCTGTCGTCGTCGTTCCAGTGCTCCTCGCCGAAGTGGGCGAAGAGCAAACCCTTGCCCTTTACCGGCGGCCAGGACTTGGGCGCCTTCTTGGCTTCCGCCGGCCCCGCCATCAGCGCGACGGTTGCGACCAAGGCCAAGATCAAACATCTCCCGACTGCCATCGTCCGCGAGATTAGCGCCGTGGCGGGGTCAGGCGTCGCAGTTCTGTGAACGGCCCGGGCATTTGCCCTAGTCTCGGACGGCGACCTCGATGGAACAAGCGGTATCCCGTCAACGACCCCTCACGACCGCAGCCGCTCCGCTGCCGGGACCACGCCTTCCCGGGGCGCTGCAGGGAATCGCCTACACCCGCGATCCGATCGGGTTCTTCATCCGCCTGCACCGCCGCTACGGCGACGTCTTCACCGTCTCGTTTCCCTACTTCGGCCGCATCGTCTACGTCGCCGACCCCGCCATCGTCAAGCGGGTCTTCACCGGCGAGCCGGCCACGTTCCACGCGGGCGAGGCCAACGCCACGGTGCTCGAGCCGGCGCTGGGGCCGAACTCGGTCCTCACCCTTGACGAGGACGAGCACCTGCGCCAGCGCAAGCTGCTGCTGCCCCCCTTCCACGGGGACAGCATCACGCGCTACGGCGAGCTAATCCGCGAGATCACCGAGCGCGACATGGAGACCTGGCCGGTCGCCCGCGCGTTTGCCCTGCGCGACCACACGCAGCGGATCACGCTTGAGGTGATCCTGCGTGCCGTGTTCGGGGTGCGCGGAAGGGAGCGCTTCGAGCGCGCCGCCGTGCTGGTCGACGAGTTCGCGCGGCGCACCAACACGATCATCCAGCTCCCCTTCATGCGCCGCAGCTTCGGCCGCTTCAGCCCCTGGGCGCGCTTCGTGCGCGCCCGGGCCGCCCTCGACGAGTTCATCTACGAGGAGATCGCCGCACGCGGCGCCGAAGCGGACCGCGAGGAGCGCGACGACGTGCTCTCACTGCTGATGCGCGCGGTCGACGAGAACGGCGAGCCGATGAGCGACGAGGAGCTGCGCGACGAGCTGGTGACCGTGGTTGGCGCCGGGCACGAGACCACCGCCACCGGGCTCGCCTGGACGATGGAGCGCCTGCTGCGCACCCCGCGTGTTCTGTCCCGTCTTCGCGAGTCGATCAAGGCCGGCGAGGACGACTACCTCGACGCGGCGATCAAGGAAACGCTACGGGTGCGGCCGGTGATCGTCGACGTGGCGCGCAAGCTCACCGCACCCGCCGAGATCGGCGGCTACGAGCTGGAGGCCGGCACGATGGTTCTGCCGGCGATCGCCGCGATCCACTATCGCGAGGACATCTACTCTGAGCCGCACGAGTTCCGCCCAGAGCGCTTCCTCGACGGGAAGACCGACAACTACGCCTGGATCCCGTTCGGCGGCGGCGTGCGCCGCTGCATCGGCGCCGCCTTCGCCCAGTACGAGATGCGGATCGTGCTGCGGGCGATCCTCGAGCGGGCCCAGCTGACCGCGCCGGACCCACGCCCGGAACGGGTCAAGACCCGCAACATCACCCTGGCGCCGGGCAAGGGCACCCGCGTGGTGATGGAGCGCCCGCTTTCGCCGTAGTAGCCGCTCGCCCTAACCTGCGGACGTGCCGAGCACCTCGGCGATCTGTCCGATCGCCTCCCGCTCGGTGTCGCTGACCGGCTCGGCGCCCTCCTCCTTCGCCCCGGCCACCCGCTCGGCCAGGCTGAGGACGAAACGGCGGTAGTCGTCGAGCTCCTCGGGCATCGCCTTCTGCTCGAGCAGCGTGACGGCATCGCGCAACTGCTGCAAGATGCTCGCCTTCAGCTCCTCGACAGAGCCGTGGCGGGTGCGGTCGATCTTGGGCTTCCCGGAGACGATCTCGTCGAGGAGCGCGGACTCGCCGTGCTCGCTGCGCGCCTCCGAGTACGCCTTGGCGATCGAAAACGCCTCCCGGAACGTCCCGCCGCGCTGCGCCGTGGAGACGAGCAGGCCCGCGCTCGCCGGCGCCGACAGGACGAGCTCCCACTCCTCTTCGGTGAAGTCAGCCTTGCCGGTCATCGATCTCGGAGCATATCCGCCCAGTTATGCTCGCCCTCCGCGGCCACGAGAGGAGACCTCATGGAAGACGCCGGGCAACGCGATTCGAGCCTGTACGGCAACCGGTTCCTGACGCAGGAGGTGCCGAACCGCGAGTTCCCCGACTCCGGCATGCCGGCCGTCGACGCGATGCGGCTGGTGGCCGAGGAGCTCGTCCTCGACGGGGATCCGCCGCGCAACCTCGCCACCTTCGTGACCACCTGGATGGAGCCCGAGGCACAGCGGATCATCGCCGAGAACCTGCATCGCAATTTCATCGACCACGCCGAGTACCCGCAGACCGCCGAGATCGAGCAGCGCTGCATTCGCATGCTGGCGGACCTCTTCAACGCGCCCGGGGAGACCACCGGTGCCCGCACGCAGGGGTCGTCGGAGGCAATCATGCTCGGCGCCCTGTCGCTGAAGTGGAAATGGCGCCAGCGGCGCGAGGCCGACGGCAAGCCCACCGACAAGCCCAACCTCGTGTTCGGCGGCGACGTGCACGTGGTCTGGGAGAAGTTCTGCCGCTACTTCGATGTCGAGCCGCGCATCGTCCCGCTGCAGGAGCACAAGTACACGATCGGCCCCGAGGACGTGGAGCCTCACATCGACGAGAACACGATCGGTGTGGCGGCGGTGCTGGGCACGACCTTCACCGGCCACATGGACGACATCGTCGGAATCGACTCGCTGCTGGGCGGGCTGCGGGACGAGAGGGGCCTCGAGGTGCCGCTGCACGTCGACGCGGCCAGCGGCGGCTTCGTGTGGCCATTTCTGTACCCCGACTCCAAATGGGACTTCCGCCTCGACCAGGTCCGGTCGATCAACGTCTCCGGGCACAAGTTCGGACTGGTGTACCCGGGTATCGGCTGGCTGATCTTCAGGGAGAAGGCCGACCTGGCGGAGGATCTCGTCTTCTACGAGAACTATCTCGGCAAGACGGACGCCACCTTCACCCTCAACTTCTCCACCGGCTCGTCGATGGTGCTCGCCCAGTACTACAACCTGGTGCGCCTCGGGCGCGACGGCTACGCCTACGTGATGAAGATGATGGAGGAGAACGCGCGCGCCCTGGCCGAGAAGTTGAAGGCGATCGGGGTGTTCGAGCTGATCGGCGAAGGCGAGGAGCAGCTTCCCCTCGCCGCCTTCAAGCTCGCGGACGACCAGGACTACGACGAGTTCGACATCGCCTGGCAGCTGTCCGCTGAGCGCGGCTGGATGGTCCCCGCCTACACGCTGCCCCCCGACGCCGACCACGTGAAGGTCCTGCGGGCGCTGGTCAAGGAGACGATGAGCCGCGAGCACGTCGACACCCTTGCGAAGGACATCGAGCAGGCCTGCTCGACGCTCGCCGAGAAGGGCGGCGCCCACGAGTCGGAGCGAAAGCGGGTCAAGCGCGGCACCGGGTATTGAACAGTTCTTCACCTGCGCCTCATCAGGTCCGGTGAAGATTCATTTGTGCCTTACCGCGGACCCCACATCTGTCCCCGATGCGGAGAGCGCGTCGGCGGGGGGGCGACAAGGACCTAGCGGGAGAACTTCAAGGGAAGCTAAAAGCGGCTTCCGCCTTTCACCGCCGTCTCACGGACGGCTCCTAGGTTGGGCTCATTGCAGTGCACTCAACCCAAAGGAGCAATGAATGTTCAAGCGGTTCCGAAGCAAGACCACCACCGCCATCGTCGCCGGCCTATTGGCCGCGCTCGGCGTCGGTGGGGTCGCACTCGCCCAGTCATCGGGCTCAAGCTCGCCACCGCAGCAATCCAGCTCGGCGGCGGCACTGCCCGCGGTCGCGGCTGTCGAGGAGAGCGCTGCCCGGGAGAACTCGGCCGCCGATCCGGACAACGTCCAGGACGGCGACCAGAGCGGCAGCGAGGCCAACGAAAGCACCGAGTCCGATGCCAACGACGCATCTGGCCCGGATGACGTCAACGACAAGGACGACGCCGGTGAGCAGGCGGACTCCGGCACCGAGCAGGAGTCAGGCTCGGAGGTCCCCGACGATGACGGCCCGGGGGGCCACGCCGACGAGCCCAGCAACCCCAACGCCAGCAACTAGCCCCGGGGACGAATAACCCTCAGCCCAGGGCAAGCCGGGCACGGAAAGCACGGCGCCCCCGAGAGATCGGGGGCGCCGTGCGTTCATGGTCGACGAGTGGCCAGAGGCCTGCGTGATCTGGCCAAAAAGCGCGATCCTCGAGGCCGACACGGCCCCGACCTAGCTGCCGCTACCTGAGACGAACGAGGCGGTTGCGGCGCGCGAGATAGACGCCGACCGAGTTGCTGCCGCTGTGTAGGGCGGACGGCGGCACCACAGCCCCCCACCTGGTCTGGCCCTTGAAGCGGAATGCGCGGCAGGTCGCGACGATCCGCCCATTGACGGCGATCGCGATCACGCTCCCCGCCGCGCTGCCGCCGATGGTGCCGTTGACGAAGGCGGGAACCTTGCGCCCGCCGCCCAGGACCACGGGCCTGAAGTCCAAGCGGCTGTCGAGGGTCGCGTTCGCGGCCGAGCCCCCGTGGGAGGCACGCGCCCGCCTGCCGAGCAGGCTGGAGCGGGGGCCGAGCTGAAACAGGCCGGTGTGCGATCCCAACTGTCGGGCCGCCCGCCGCAGCACCCGGCGGCGCTCGCGCCGGAACTTCCGGAAAGGCTCATGGGCGACCTTGTTGAACGCGTTGGAGATCCTGATCGAGCCTCCGTAGCCGGCCTCGGAGATCGGCACGCCGTCAGTCTCGTAGGGCAGCTCGATGCCGAGAACCTGCGCGGTGGTCGGCACGATGTCGATCGTGCTGGTGTGCAGGTTGGAGACCGCACCCTCCGTCTGTCCGGGGTACTTGATGAACAGCACCGGGTTGGCGATGCCGCCGAAGTTGCCCGGGAATGCGATGCGGCGGAAGGTTCTCGGGTCGAAGCTCATGCCGTGGTCGGCGGTGACGATGACCAGCGCCTCGTTCCAGATGCCGGCCCTCTTGACGCGCCTGATCATCCGCCTGGTGAGCGTGTCGGCGTAGCCGGTCTGGATGTAGTGGCGTTGCCAGGTGGTCGCCGTGCCGCCGCGACCGCCGGCCCACTTCTGCCCGTTGTGGTTGGCCACGTCGGAGATCGGGGTGAAGTTGTAGGAGCGGCCGTCGGGCAGGAAGTGGAAGGGCTCGTGGGGCACCTCGAAGTGGATGAAGTTGAAGCTGCGCCCATGCGGAGGGATCCCGTCGAGGAAACGCTTGAACTGACGGGGCCTCGGCTTGACGAACATCTCCTGGGCAAATTCTCCTGCGGTCAGCCCCTCGCCCCCGGGGTTGGGGCCGGAGCGAGGGCAGAGCGACTGCGGGCAGACCCTGGTAACCGGCTCGTGGACGTTGAACTCGTACTCGCCGCCGAGCAGGGTGAAGATGCTGTTCGGGTGCTCGGAGGCGATCGGCAGGGTCCTGTAGCCCGGATTGATCCCGGTCTCGATGGCGGGGATCGCACGACCGGTGAAATCGGCGACCGTGGTGTTGTTGCGATACCAGGTCGACTGGTCCGCCAGCTTTGCGAAGCCGGGGAAGCGCTTGGCGTTGATCCGCTTCCCCGAGCGGTTCATCAGGGTTGCGGTCGGGAGCCCGTCGAAGACCACCTCGACCACGGGCGTCCTGCTGGAAAGCTGCGCCGCCTCCGCGCGGGCATCCCCCTCGGGGAAGATCAGCCTGTCGCGGTCACCGGAGGAAAAGGAGAGGACGAGGAACACGAGCGGCGCCAGGGTGGATATGGCGAGCACCTGCATCCGGGCGAAAATACCGCGCCGCACCGGCAGCATGTGAAGCCCGCGATAACGGCCACCCGGTGAGTTCTGGGACTTCAGCCGGTCTTTAGTGTGGAGACCGGCAACGACAAAGGAGCAAACGCGATGACGGCGGACAAGGTAGGCACCCGCGAGGAGTGGCTGGTGGCACGCAAGGAACTGCTGCAACGAGAGAAGGAGCTGACCCGCCGCAGTGACGAGCTCGCGCTGCAGCGGCAAGAGCTGCCGTGGGTGCCCGTCGAGAAGGAGTACGACTTCGAGACGAACGAAGGGACGAAGTCGCTGGCGGAGCTCTTCGGCGGGCGCTCGCAGCTTCTCGTGTTCCACTTCATGTTCGGCCCCGAGGACACGGCCGGCTGCCCCGGCTGTTCGTGGATGGCGGATCACGTCGACGGCGCCGTCGTCCACCTCAACCACCGGGACGTGACGTTCCTCGCCGCATCCCGCGCGCCGCTCGAGAGGCTGGACGCCTACAAGCGCCGCATGGGCTGGAGCTTCCCGTGGGTGTCCTCGGGGGGAAGCGACTTCAACCTCGACTTCGCCTTGTTCACCGAGGAGCAGCGGCGAACCGGCAAGGGGCTCAACTTCGGAACGCCTCGCAGAGCCGAGCACAACTTCTTCGACGAGGAGCTGCACGGCCTCAGTGCCTTCGCGCTCTCCGACGGTGTCGTCTACCACACCTACTCGTGCTACGACCGCGGCACCGACGTGCTGCACGGCACCTGGCAGCTGCTCGACAGGGCGCCGAAGGGACGCGGCGACGACTTCGAGGATTGGCCTCGCCGCCACGACGAGTACGAGGACGCCGCCGCCGGAACGACCGCGTCGTGATTGCGCATCTCACCGGTGGTCAACGTTTCGAAAGCGCGAAGCACCGATGAGTTCTGGGACTTCAGCCGGTCCCAAGTACAAAACGGCAGCGACAAAGGAGGCGAAAGCGATGACGGAGCACCAGATGACTGACAGAAACCGCTGGCTCGCCCTCTACGTGCTCTGCGCAGGGATGCTGATGATCGTCCTCGACATCACGATCGTGAACGTGGTACTGCCTTCGATCCAGGACGACCTCGGCTTCTCGCAGTCGAGCCTCGCCTGGGTAGTCAACGCCTACCTGATCGCTTTCGGCGGCCTGCTCCTGCTCTCCGGGCGCTTCGGCGACATCCTCGGGCGCAAGAGCGTCTTCATGGCCGGCCTGGGTGTCTTCACCGTGGCCTCGCTCCTGTGCGGCTTGGCGCAGAGCCAGGAGGTGCTCGTTGCGGCCCGCTTCGTCCAGGGAGTCGGCGGCGCGATGACCTCTGCCGTGATCCTCGGCATGATCGTCACGATGTTCCCCGAGCCACGGGAGCAAGCCAAGGCGATCGGCATCTACGCCTTCGTCGCCTCCGGCGGCGGCTCGGTCGGGTTGCTGGCCGGCGGCGTGCTGACCGAGTCGATCAACTGGCACTGGATCTTCTTCGTAAACATCCCGATCGCCATCGCCACGGCGATCCTGGCCGCGCGGCTGCTCGACCGCGACGAGGGCATCGGCTTCGGCGAGGGGGCCGACGTCGCGGGAGCAGTGCTGATCACGAGCTCCCTGATGCTCGGCGTCTACACCATCGTCTCGCCAGCGGCCGAGTTCGGCTGGGGCTCGGGCCGCGCGCTCGGGCTCGCTGCCGCCTCGCTGGTGCTGCTCGTCGCCTTCGTCGTGCGCGAGGCGCGGGCCGGCAATCCGCTCATCCCGCTGCGGATCTTCCGCTCGCGCAACGTCTCGGGAGCCAACCTGATCCAGGCGCTCTCGGTCGCCGGGATGTTCGGGATGTTCTTCCTCGGATCCCTCTACCTGCAGCGGGTGCTCGGCTACGACGCCCTACAGATCGGCCTCGCCTTCCTGCCCGTGACAATCGTCATGGGGACTCTGTCGATCCGCTACACGGAGCCGCTGATCATGCGCTTTGGCGCCAGGACGACGCTGCTCCCCGGCATGGGGTTCATAGCCGTCGGGCTCGTCCTTTTCACCCGTGCGCCGGTGGACGGCAGTTACGTGGAGCACGTCCTGCCGCCGATGATCCTGTTCGGCCTCGGCGCCGGCCTCTCCTTCCCCGCGCTGATGACGCTGGCGATGTCGGGGGCGACGAGGGACGACGCTGGCCTGGCCTCGGGTCTCGTCAACACCTCGGCGCAGGTGGGAGGCGCGCTCGGACTGGCGGTCCTCGCGACCCTGTCCGCCACGCGCAGCGACAGCCTGATTGATGGCGGGGAGGCCAGGGCCGCTGCGCTGACCAGCGGCTACCACCTGGCGTTCCTGATCGGAGCCGTGCTCGTCGTGGCGGCCATCGTCGTCGCGATGACGGTCCTCCAGTCGGAGGAGCAGGCGGAGCGGCAGCTGGCGGCCGAGGCGGAGCCGGCGGACGCGGAGCCGGCCTACTCCGAGGCTGCGTAGCTCGCCCGTACCAACTGGTCGCAACTCGAAACCGCGCCGCGCCGTGGAGAACCCAAGAGATAGGAGGATCAAAGTGAGAAAGGTGATCGTTTCGCAGTTCGTGACGGTGGACGGCGTCATGGAGGACCCAGGCGGCGCCGAGGAGTTCGACCGCGGCGGTTGGGCGTTTCAGTTCGAGCGTGGTCCCGAAGGAGACAAGTTCAAGCTCGATGAGGTCTTGGCGAGCGACGCTCTTCTCTTAGGTCGGGAGACCTTTCAAGCGTTTGCGGAGGCTTCGCCGTCCAGGGAGGGCGAATTCGCCGACAAGTTCAACAGCATGCCCAAGTACGTCGTCTCGACGACGCTGGAAGAGCCGCAGTGGAACAACTCGACCGTGATCAAGGGCGACGTCGCGGAAGAAGTCGCCAAGCTCAAGGAGCAGCCGGGCGGGGACATCCTTGTCAACGGCAGCGCCCAGCTCATGCGGACGCTGATGGAGCATGACCTGGTCGACGAATACCGGCTCATGGTCTTTCCGGTCGTCCTCGGGAGCGGAAAGCGTCTCTTCGGAGACCTGAGCGACACGACCCCTCTACGACTCGTGGATTCGAAGCCGGCCGGTGCCTGCCTCATCCTGACCTACGAGCCGGCGCAGATCCACGAGGGGGATTCGCAATAGCTCACCGGTCGCGGCCAAGGCGACCGTTCCATTCCCACAGCCCCCGCACATCGCTGGCGTCCGTCGCGAGGAGCGTGCGTTCCAGCTCCTGGAACAGTTCGGCAAGGTTCCCGGCTGGGCGGTCGCCCACAGCGAGCTCTACGCCCCAGCCGGCTCGGACGTTGGGCGACCCGCCCTGCACGGCCGCGCCGTCACCGCGCGCTCGCGCCGCGGCACCAGCGAGGAGCTCCTGGAACACCAGGTGGGCGGTATGGCGGAGCAGCAGGGCGGGGAGCCGGACCTCGTCGACGAAGACGCCGACCGCCATGGTCACGTCGTCGAGGTTCTCGACGTCGTGGAACCAGAACGGCGGCCAGTACGCCACATCGCCGGGCTCGAGCTCGGCCACCCACCCAGCCGGTGCGTCTGCACTCGCCGAGGCGTCGGCGGGCGCATGGATGTCGACCATCGCGTGGCTGCCGGCGCGACCGGGTATTTCGGGTCGCCGGAAGTGCGTGTGCGGCCGGAGCGCCGGAGCTGCCTGGGGCGGGAAAAGGATGATCCGCTTGCGCCCGCGCACCTGGACCACAACCTTCGCCTCGCCGCCGTTGTCGTAGTGCAGGGCGGTAGCGTTGTCGCGCGAGCCGAGGATCAGGACGGCCAACACGTATTCCTCCGACGCGACGAACGACGGGACGCGGAAGTCAGCGGCGAGCGGCGCCAGCCCGGCATTCAAGGCTGCGGCCCAGCCGACGTGGAGGCGAGTGATTGCCTCATTGCGCGCGAAGACGCAGCTTGGATCGTTGAACAGATAGCGCACCTCGTCCCGCGCGGGCTGGGCCAGGCCGCGGAGGAACTCCGCGAGCGACATTTCACGAGGTTCGATGCTGCCGAAGTCCCGACGGTCCTCGGGATACGCGGCAACCGTGACCCGGGCGTGACCCGCCGCCTGGGCGAGGTACGACAGATCCCAGCGCGCGAGCATCGGGCTGTCAAGCGCGCCGCCCGGGACTATCAACGGCCGCTGACCCTGGAATCGCTCGCGGAAAATCGCGCGGTCGAGTCCGGGGACGCGTTCCACCTGCTGCAGCTCGTAGCTCTGCCACCGCTCGCTCACGGGTAGACACCCGCCACGTCGAACGCAGTCGACCCCGCCACTGCGGAGTGGCCCGCCCTGGCCGCGAGGACGTCCTCGTAGATCAGCTCCACCACGCCGCGGTAGTGCAGGAATGTGACGACCGGGCTCCCAACCGTTGTGGGCCAACTCTAGCGGCGAGCAAACAGCGTCGTCGTTCCCTGTGTGCGAAGGCCGCACTACCGACTCCCCCACCTCGAGGGCACCGCGTTCCGCCGACGCTGGGACCTCACCGCCTCCTCAGCGGTCACGCGAGCCGTCTGCCTGAAGACTCTCCACAGAGTCGAGCAGCAAGTTCAGTCCGAACTCAAACAAGGTCTGATCGGCCATCGCGGCGGCGGCTTCGTCGGCCGCCGCGCTGAGTGCCGGGTAGCGATCAGGGGGAAGGGCGCCGATAGCCGCCTCTGTCCGCTCACTATCAGCTCGCGATTGCTCTCCGGGACCAAAGGCCGAGAAGCCAAAGGTGTAGATGAACAGAATCCGGTAGGCGCGCGCCGCGGTCCGCGAACTGAAGCCGGCCTCGCGCAGGATCTGCATCGCCGCCTCAGTCAGCTCCAGGGCGCCGGGACTGACGATCGGGCGCTTGAATCGCAGCTCGATCACGCCGGGATGCTTGACCAGCGTCCCGCGCAGGCTCAGGAGGAGCTCCCGAAGCTGCGCCTTCCAGGATCCAGCAGGGGGCTCGAGCGCTATCCGCTCCGCACCGGCGTCGATGACCGCGTCGAGTAGCTCATCCTTGCTTCGGAAGTAGCCGTAGACGGTCATCGTCCCGACCCCCAATTCTTGGCCCAGCCTGCGCATGGTGAGGCCATCGAGCCCCTCGCGGTCAAGGAGCGCGAGGGCGGCCTCAACGATCTGGGCGCGCGAAAGCCCCGCGCGAGTGCTTCGCTCCGACGGCTGATCTGTGACTGTCGTCGCGGGCCTTTCAGGCGCCGTGGGTGGTCTCGGCTGGTTCCTGGTTGACATCTTGAGAAGCCTAACGTACGCTTGTACCGTACAAATGTACGGAAGAGACCGGACAAAGACTCAGAGGAGGACCCCGATGCGCGCAGGTCGGACAATCGGACTGGCGATCGCATGCTGGCTAACCCTTTGCGCTGGAATCGCTGGAGCGCAGGCGGGAGGGTCGCGGCAGAGCGCATCGGTGAAGTTCGACCAGCAGCGCCCTGGGACCCCGACAGGAGTGACCTTCAACATCGACTATGTCAACCCCGACGACGCAAACGCGAAGCCTATTCCGGTTCGCACCATCATTTCTCGGCTCGCCGAGGGGACCCAGATCGACACTTCAGTACCGGAACAGTGCACAGCTGCCGACGTTCAGTTGATGCTTCTTGGCCCCGACGTCTGCCCGGCGAAGAGCAGAGTTGGCTTCGGATACGCCCGGATTGACACCGGCTTTAGCGGCTCCTCCCGCTTCCTCGAGAACGATCTCGTCCTCTTCAACCGGGACGGCCAGCTGATCGTCCTGTTCACCGAACGCGGCACCGGCGCCCGCCTCGTCAGCCGCTGTCCGATCGAAGGTCGGCGAGTCACCTGCAGCGCTCCTCCTCTCCCCGGAACGCCGCCCGACGGGGGGGCTGTCGACGTTGTCCAGGAGAGGCTGTTCGAAGTGACGAAGAGTGTTGGCAACGCCAGGCGCGGCTATATCACCACGCCCGGGGAGTGCCCCGGGGGCCAGGGCTGGACGAACTTGGCGAGCTTCGGCTACGCGGATGGCGCCTCGCAGACCGTCGAGACCAAGTCCTCGTGCTCAGCCGGTGGCGGCAAGAGCGGTCGCTGCGCCAACGACTGGAACGGCAGCAGGAAAGCCGATCGCCATGCCGGTACGGAGAACGGGGATCAACTGTTCGGCTTCGGTGGCAATGACCGGCTCAAAGGCCGCCACGGCGACGACTGTCTTTATGGCGGCCGCGGCAATGACAAGCTGCGAGGCGGAGGCGGAGACGACCGCCTTTCAGGATCTCGTGGTGCCGACAGGCTCGTCGGCGGATCGGGAAGCGACCTGCTGCTCGGCGCTCGGGGCCGCGACGTGATCGTCGCCCGTGACGGGAAGGCCGATCGGGTTAGGTGCGGCAGGGGTCGTGACACGGTCAAGAGCGCCGATGCCATTGATCGACTCATCGGCTGCTGAACGCGCCGCTCGCTTCTGACGGGACGAACCCTCCGCTGTCTGAACCCAGAACTGCAGCTCCGGCACCACCGGGGTGGACATGCCGAATCTGGCTCTATAAAGCGGAGGGGGTGGGATTCGAACCCACGAAGGACCCAAAGGCCCTTAACGGTTTTCGAGACCGGCGAGGAGGTCCCTCAATCCGGCCCCTACAGCCAAGTAGCAGGTCCGGGGGAATGCCAGGGGGATTGAAACCGGAACGAAATCCAGGGCCGCCTCCCAGGGCTCATTTCACCGAAGGAGCTCGGAAACGATCTCACGGTCGGTCTCAGGCACCGTATCCGGTCCACTTTGGGACAGCAGTCCGTGATACAGCCCCACCTCGGCCACCCAGGAGGTGTTGCTTTTGGCTTCGCCCAGGATGCGGATACAGCGCTGTAATGCCGGATAGGCTGAGGCACGCCGCAGCGCCACCCCCAGCTCATAAGATCGCTTGAGCATGTCATCGGGGGGAAGGGCCAGACACGACCCGGCCTCCCGGTGTGCATCCGGATACTCGCCGCGCGTCCTGAGAAACCGCTCGAGGAACTCCAATCCTTGCCTCGGTGCGTGGGACTTCGGGACATCGTCCTCGCGGCGGAAAAAGAGCCCGTGTCCCATGCCGATCATGCCGATCACCGCCAAGGAATGCCGGGTCCTCCGCAACCGCTCGAGGCGCCACATCAGCCCTTGGATCTCGCGTAGGTAGCGATATCGGGTCCCGAGGAGGTAGTAAGTCGCGTAGAGGTAGTCGGGGGTAAAGTCGGGCCGGTGCTCGCCGAAGGTATGGGACTGACTGCGCGCTCCCCGCTGCTTGAGCACATGGAGGGTCAGCCAGTCGTGTCGCTCGATCCGGGCGAGGAAATCCGTGTCGGGCGAGATTGAGTTTGGGACCTCTGCGTGATCGAAGCACGCGCGGCTGAAGAGCTTGATCCCGGCGACGTTGCCCATGAGCGGATCGCGAAGTGGTCCTACGGTCGCTCCGACCCCCGGCCTCATGTGCGCCCTCAGGCTCTCCAGGCAATCCTCGTCGAGAGCCATATCGGCGTCCACCTGCATGAAGAACGGGGTGGGGACCCTCGAGGCGGCGAGATTGAGGGCTCGATGAAAGGGCGTCACTCCTTCTATGACCAGGACCTCCCTGGGAGGGAGCGTCTGCCGGCGCACGCTCGCAATCGCTCGATCGGTCGTCCCCTCCCCGATGGTGAGCACCACCGCGGTAATGTCGCTTAGTGGGGCCACGCCGGTATGCAATCACCCTTCTCGGCGTGGGTGGCTTCCAAATCATCTGGCGTCGCAATGCCTAGATCAGCCCAGACGCTCTCGAGACGCAGGCGAGTGCCCGCGTGTTGGTGGCGAGCGACGTCGACGCGGGCGGCTAATGGCGCATTCGCCACTTGAGGTTTCCCCAAAGCTCGTATAGGGTCCGCCGGGGAGTTGGCCGGCTGTTTCCGGGACAGGAATCCGCGAAGCGAGGAGGAGGATCGATGGCATGGCTTGCTCGCAGCCCAGAAGTTGTCTCCACCGAGCTGGAGGATGGGGCAGTCCTCCTGAACATGGAGACCAGGCTCTACTACAGCCTCAACCAGGAGGGGCTTGAGATCTGGTCGCTTCTCGAGTCAGCCACGGGACCGGATGAGCTAGCCCGGCTTCTCACGCACGCCTTCGATGTTGATGAGGAGCGGGCGCGGACCTCCGTCTCCGCATTCCTGCGAGAGCTTGAGCAGGAGCGGCTCGTGGTCGCTTCTGATCAAGCCCGGACCGAGGCAAGATCGGGCGGAGAAGCACCGTCAGGGCACAGTGGGGCGACAGGGCGGCCGTTCCTCGAGCCGGAGCTCGTGAAGCACGATGAACCCCTCCACGAGGTCTCCGCCTCGCCCTTCGATCCTCAGCTTCCTCTCGCCGAGTAGCCGGGGCCCCCAGGGCGCCAGCAGGGCCCGGCGATGAGCGTGGCAGGCAAGCCCCCCTTCGTTTCCGTCGTGATCCCAGTCCTCAACGGGGAGCGAACGCTCGGAGATTGCCTGGTGTCGGTGCTCCGGAACGACTACCCGGCGGATAGGCGGGAGGTCCTGGTGGTGGACAACGGTTCGACGGACCGCACCGCGGAGATCATCAGGAGCTTCCCGGTGCGCTGCCTGCGAGCCCCGAGGCGCGGAGCCGCCCGTGCTCGCAACCGGGGCATCGAGGCGAGTAGCGGGGAGATCATTGCGTTCACCGACGCGGATTGCCTGGCGAGCACTGGCTGGCTGCGAGAGCTCGTGAACTGTTTCGATGCTGAGGAAGTGGGGGGTGTGGCGGGCGAGGTCCTGCCCTATCCGCCTCGGACATCAGCGGAGCGCTACGCGGCGAGGATCAGGCATCTTTCGCCCGAGCGGTACCTGCGGCGCCCTATCTTCCCCTTTGCCGTCACGGCGAACCTAGCCTTCCGGCGCCAGGTGTTCGATCTCGTCGGTCTCATGGATCCGCGCTCCCCGCGAGGCGGGGAGTCGACGGACTTCTGCACGAGATTCTTCCGAGGCACGGGATTGCAACTCCGCCTGGCCTCGAGGGCAGCGGTCTTTCACCGGCACCGGACGACCGTCCGTGACCTCCTGCATCAGCAGTGGAGCTATGGGCGGGGCCACGCGTTTCTCTACATCAAATACCGGGACGAGATCCCCTGGGGGTGGCCGCAGACCGTGAGCGTCTACCTCGATCTGCTGCGCACCGCCTCCGGGCTCGGTGCGACTACGGTGGGCTACCTCATCGGGCGAAGGCGCAGGGACGATCTTGAGTTCGCCGGCTTTGAGCTGCTACGCAAAGTGGCCCTGAGGGCGGGCTTTATTCGTCAGGCCTTCTCGCAGGGGTACCTGTACGCGTGACGGGCGAACCCGGCACTGCGCAGGCTCTGCCCCTGGTCTCGGTCGTGGTTGCGGCCCCCGACGCCGAGGGCGAGCTCGACCGCTGCCTTGCCTCGCTGCTCGATATCGACTATCCGGCGGGCCGATACGAGCTGCTGATCGTCGACAACGGCTCCCGGGACCGGACGGCCGAGATTGTCAAGCGGTTCCCGGTCCGGAACCTGGATGAGCCGCGCTCTCGCGTCAGCCACGCCCGCAACGCCGGGATCCGGGCGAGCCGTGGCGACGTCGTGGCGTTCACCGATCCCGACTGCCTCGTCAGCAAGCAGTGGCTGCTGGAATTGGCGAGCGGCTTCGCCGATCCTGACGTCGACGCTGTGGCCGGGGCAATCGTGCCCTACCCACCCCGCACCCACGCGGAGCTCTACGCCGCCCGGCGAAGGTCCCACAGCCAGGAGCGGGTCTTGAGCCATCCGCTTCGCCCGTTCGCGATGACTCCCAACCTGGCCTTCCGCCGAGAGATCTTCGACCGAGTCGGGCTGTTCGACACGCGCTTCCCCGGAGGCGGATGGGAGGACGCCGACCTCTGCTGGCGCTTCTCAAGGGACGGTGCAAAGATCCGCTATGCGCCGCGAGCCGTCGTCTTCCACCGCTACCGGGCAACTGCCCGGGAGTTCCTCGTCCAACAGTACCGATACGGCTATGGCCTCTCGCTGATCTACGGCAAGTACAGCCAGGAGCTGCGCTGGAGCTGGGCCGAGAGAGTCCGAGCCGCGTCGGAGCTGGAAACCAGCGTGGCCGGCCTGGCGAAGGCCGGCATCCGCTCCCTGCTCGGAGCCGACCGAGACGCCGAGCTGGCGTTCCGGTATTTCGACTTCCTTCGCCTGCTCGGGCAGCGAAGCGGCTTCGCCGCGGCAGCGATCCTCGGCCGGTGATCGCGTGACGTCCGCCGGTCCCTTCGTATCCGTTGTTGTTCCGGTCCTCAACGGCGAAGAAACGATCGGCGACTGCCTCAGCTCGCTGCTCAGAATGGATTACCCGCGTGATCGGTGCGAGATCATCGTGGTGGACAACGGCTGCACCGACAGCACCGCGCAGATCGTCCAGAGCTTTCCGGTGCGCTGTGTCCGCGAGGGGCGGCGGGGGGTCTCGCACGCGCGCAACCGAGGCATCGCGGAGAGCCGGGGAGAGGTTCTCGCTTTCACCGATGCCGACTGCATGGTGACCACCCGCTGGCTGGCGGAGCTTGTGCGGCCCCTCAGCGACGACAACGCCTCGGCTGCGGTCGGGGAGATCGTCGCGTACCCGCCGAGGACGCCCGCCGAGCGGTACGTCGCCCGGAGGAAACCGTACTGGCAGGAATGGGTGGCTCGCGCTCGTGTGCCGTGGTTCCTGCTGGGCAACTCGGCGTTTCGTCGCGGAGTGTTCGGCCAGATCGGTGCGTTCGATCCCAGCGCGATCGGCTGCGACGACATCGACTTCAGCTTCCGCTTCTTCGGCGCCGGCCATCGCCTCGATTACTGTCGCACCGCGATCGTGTTCCACCGGCATCGCGCGACGGTGGGGGCTCTTTTTACCCAACAGATGCGAGGCGGCCGTGGGCGCGCGCTCATGTGCCAGAGGTACAGCCGGTACCTGGAGTGGGGGTGGCGTGACGAGCTCGGGGCGTGGAGAGACCTCGGATGCGGCGCCTGGGGGCTGGTGAAGACAGCGGGATCGAGCGTGGTGAAGAATCGCGAGGGACGCGCACGGCTCTCTGACGCCTACGTGGACTTCGTCCGGAAGCTCGCGCAGAGGGTCGGGTTCGTGTCGGGGACGCTCGGGTTGAGGCTCACATTCGCCAGGGCTCGGCAGGGGTATCGGCGGCGGGAAGCATGAGTGATCACTTAGCAGAGGTTCCGCGCCTGGGCACTCAGGAGCGCGAGCTCCTCCTGCTGTGCGCCCGCACCACATTTTCCGACCCTGAGGCCTATCGCGTGGACGAGCTTCTGGGGCAGCAGCTTGAGTGGGACGCGCTCGTCTGGCACGCACGCCTGCACAGCGTCGCCCCGCTGCTGCATAACCATCTGCGAGGCCGCAGGGCTTACGGCGACCTCCCCAGAGGCGCCAGGCGACAGCTGCTCGCGCTCTACCACCGCACCGCCTACCAAAACGATCGCTTCGCGCGCGAGGGCCGGGTGCTCATTGAGACCTTCCGCGCAGCCGGCATCGAGGTGATCGTCGCGAAAGGAATCGCGCTGCTCGAGCTCGCCTACGGGCACTTCGCTCTGCGGCCCCTGATCGATCTCGATTTCCTGATTCCCTCCGGGAAGGTGCAGCAATCGACTAGCCAGTTGCGCGAGCTCGGTTATGTGCGCGAGCCGATGGCTCTGGTCGAGGGCGTCTACCGGTGGACCTGTCCGCAGTGGGTCTTCACCGCCTCCCGCGACATAGCTGTGAGCGTCTTGGTGCGGTGTGACCTCATCAACTGGCCCCGCGCCCATCGCTTCTCGCCCGCCGGTCTGTGGGCAAGGGCAGAGCCCGCGAGGGTCTGCGGTGCGGAGGCAATGGCGCTTTCGCCCGTGGACCTCGTCCTGTACCTCTGCGCCCAGGCAGACAATCAGGGCTACTTCAATCGAGTCGGGCTTGACCACATGCGTGCCGCCGACCTCCTGTTCGCACCGTGGACAAACAACCGGTTGATCCGGTTCACCGACATATCAGAGGTGATCCGGCAGTATGCGGAGCGGATCGACTGGAGCCTCCTCGTCGAGCGGGCTCGAGAGAGCGAGCTTCAGGAGGCCGTCTACGTGAGCCTCTCGTTGGCAAACAGCCTCCTGGGCCCGGCAGCGCCGCCCGACGTCCTCGAGCAGCTGCGCAGCCGCCCGCGACACCGCCTGCGTGGCTGGATCTTCGACGGCGTCGCTCACCAAGCCCAGCATCAGGGATCGGCGAGCATCGGCAAGAGACTGGCGGGATCGATCTGGATACGCGGCTCCGAGGCGCGGCTCATGTGGCTTGCCCGACTGCTCGCCTTCGTCGAGCTCACCTTTCCCGATCGGCGGACCTTGTCAATTCTGCGCGGGAGCCGCTGCCAGGCGGGCCTCCTCCCGGCCTATTCCCGGCACGTTGCGAGTGCCGTGGGCCGGGCGGTGGCCGGCTATCTCGCACGGTGCGCGGAGCGAGCGCTGCATCCCCTCGCGCGACTGGCCGCCCGGCCTCGGATGGCATCGGGTAAGCGGGCAGCCTCGTCGTGAAGATCGTCTATCTCCTCCAGAACCCGGGGATCGCGAGCAGCACGCCGGAGGGCTGGGAGAGCGCGGTGATCAGCTCGGGTGCGGATGGGCGCTACACCGAAGACGACCTCAAAAAAGTCGAGGACGCCGACTTCCTCGCCGTGGGGCTCGAGCCGGTCGGCGAGGAGATCCTCGACCGCGCGGCCCGGCTCAAGCTCGTCCAGCGACTTGGCCGCGGGCACAACAACATCGATGTGGACGCCGCGTCGCGCCGCGGCGTACCGGTCTGCAGCATGCCCGATTTCAACGCCGCCACGGTGGCCGAGCACACGCTCATGCTCATCCTCGCTCTGCTCCGGCGGGTCTTCGAATCGACGCTGCTGATGAAGGCCGGGCGCTGGCCCGTGCGGGAAGTCGTCGGGAGCGGGATCTTCGACCTGCAGGGCAAGATCGTGGGACTGGTGGGACTAGGGGCGATCGGCGGCGCGGTGGCGGCGCGACTCAAGGCATTCGACGCGCGCGTCTGCTACTACGACCTGCGCGAAAGCGCCGGAACCGATCTGGAACTCGAACCGGCATCGCTCGAGCGGCTGCTGCGCGATTCCGACCTCGTCTCGCTCCACATCCCTCTGACCACCGAGACCCAGGGTCTGATCGGACGGGAGGAGATCGCGACGATGAAGAGAAGCGCCCTGCTCATAAACACCGCCCGCGGCGCGCTGGTCGATGAGGCTGCGCTCGCCGACGCACTTCAGAGAGGAACGATCGCAGGGGCCGCCCTGGACGTCTTCTCTGACGAGCCTCTGGACCCTTCGCATCCCTTGCGCCGTTGCCGGAACGCCCTGCTCACCCCCCACACCGCCGGCCAGACCCGCGAGGCGATGAACAGGATGGTGGCCATGATGCTGGAGAACATGCAGCGGGTCTGCCGCGGAGAGGAGCCCATGGACATCGTTCGCGGCAATTGAAGTGGTTCGGCGCCAAGCGTCGGCAGTGGTGACGTGGACACCACCTGCGGTCTTGGCTCCACAAAGCGGAGGGGGTGGGATTCGAACCCACGAAGGACCAAACGGCCCTTAACGGTTTTCGAGACCGCCCCGTTCAACCACTCCGGCACCCCTCCGGGGAAGTCGGGAAAAGGCTAGCGGGAGCGGAGAGGGTGGGATTCGAACCCACGAGGCGGTAACCCGCCCACGCGCTTTCCAAGCGCGCTCCTTAAGCCACTCGGACACCTCTCCGGGTGCTGGCCAAAAGGGTATCCGTAGTTCCCCGCAGTCCAAGTTCCGTGCTGGCTGCGGATGGCAGCGCGGCTCTGCACGCCTAGAGTCGCCTTCCATGGCCAAGCTCGCAGGCGCGTCCAGAGAGAATGGCCCGACAATCCGTCCAGCAAGATTCGACCCGCGATGAACCCGCCCGATGCCAACGACCCGGGTCTGCTGAGCGCCGCAGAGGTCTCGCTGCTGTGCGACCTCTACGAGCTGACCATGGCCGCCAGCTACCACCGCGAGGGCATCGACGGCCCGGCGGTCTTCGAGCTGTTCGTGCGTCACCTCCCCCCTCGCCGCGACTGGCTGCTGGTGGCCGGGATCGGGCCGGCGCTTCGCCTGGTCCGCGAGATGCGCTTCGGCGAGGCGGAGGTCGCCTACCTGCGCACGCTCGGCTTCGAGGAGTCGTTCCTCGAGTACCTCGGCTCGTTTCGCTTCAGCGGCGACGTCGCCGCGATGCCGGAGGGCACCGCCTGTTTCGCCAACGAGCCGCTGTTGCGGGTCACCGGCCCTCGCATAGAGGCCCAGCTGCTGGAGACCCTGCTGCTCAACCAGGTCAACTTTCAGACCATGGCGGCGACCAAGGCGGCGCGGGTGGTGCTGGCGGCGGGCGGCGACGAGCCCGGCGCGGGCGCCCGGGTGATCGACTTCTCGCCGCGCCGCGACCACGGCATCGACGCGGCGATGAAGGTTGCACGATCGGCCGCGATCGCAGGATGCGGGGGTACGTCCAACGTGGCCGCGGCGAGCCGCTACGGGCTGGTGCCGCTGGGCACCATGGCCCACTCCTACGTGCTCTCGTTCCGTGCCGAGCTGGAGGCGTTTCGGGCCTTCCTGCACGCCTTCCCCGACAAAGGCGTGTTGCTGGTGGACACCTACGACGTGGAGGAGGGGGTGCGCACCGCGATCGCGGCGGCGCGCGAGACCGGGGCTGCGCTGCGCGGGGTCCGCATCGACTCCGGCGATCTGGCGGCGCTGTCGCGCCGCGCCAGGGAGCTGCTGGACGAGGCGGGGATGGAGGAAACCAGGATCATCGTCAGCGGAGACCTCGAAGAGCTGCGGATCGCCGCGCTGGTCGAGTCCGGTGCCCCGATCGACCTGTTCGGGGTCGGCACCGACCTTGGGACCAGCCGTGACTCGCCGACCGTCAACGGGGTCTACAAGCTGGTCGCCGACACGGATCCGCGGGGAGGATGGCGTGGCGTGCGCAAGCTCTCCGCCGACAAGCAGACCCTGCCCGGCCCCAAGCAGGTGTTTCGCCGCTCGGAGGGCGGTGAGTTCTGCGGCGACGTCGTCGCCACCGAGGACGAGCAGGTGGACGGAGAGCCACTGCTGGTGCCCGTCATGAAGGGCGGTGAGATCGTCCGCAGCGAGTCCCTCGAGCAGATGCGCGAGCGCACCGAGGCCACCCTGCGGTCCTTGCCCGCGCAGCTGCGCCGGCCGGAGCCGCCCGGCGACGCGGCCCCGTACCCCGTTGAGATCTCGGCGCGGCTTCTCGCTACCGGCGAGCGCTGAAGAAGGCCTCCAGCAACGCCGCGCACTCGTCCGCGAGCACTCCGGCCATCAGCTCGGGATTGTGGTTCAGCGCCGGTTCGCCGAGCACGTCGAGCACGCTTCCCGCCGCCCCGGCCTTGGCATCCGCCGCCCCGTAGACGAGCCTCGGCACGCGCGCCAGCACGATCGCCCCGGCGCACATCGCGCAGGGCTCCAGCGTCACGTAGATCGTCGAATCGGGGATGCGCCAGCCTCCGAGGCGCTCGGCCGCGGCCTGCAGGGCGAGGATCTCCGCGTGGGCGGTGGGGTCTCGGCGCAGCTCACGCTCGTTTCCTGCAGCTCCGATCACCTCGCCCTCGCGCACGACGACCGCGCCGATTGGCACATCGCCGTGCTCGCCCGCCTCCTCGGCGCGCTGCAGGGCCAGGCGCATGTAGTGCCCGTCGTCGCCTGTGAAGTCAAGCTCGGCCACCGCCAGGCAAGATAGACGGGTACGGCGCACGGCAACTTCGCCTCTGGGGCCGTGTTTAGGCACGTGCGCGCGCCACCCTCGCCCGGGCCACCCTCGCCCGGGCTCCGGCAAGCCACCGATCGGAAATGAGCAGACGAGCAACAAGACTCGCCCGTGCGGCCATGCCCGCCCTCTGTGCGGCTTTGTTCGCCGTGCTCGCCTGGGCTCCGGCCTCGGGCGCCGACGCGGTCCCGTCCACCGATGCCGCCCCCGATTTCGCCCCTGGCGAGGTGGTCGTCCGCTTCCAGGGAGAGGGGCCCGGCCGCGCCGTCCGGCTGCCCGCTGACGTGGGCGTCGGCGAGGCCGTGCGAACCCTGCGCGCAAACCCCGCCGTCGCCTATGCGGTCCCCAACTACATCGCCACCGCCTCGGCCGCGATCCCCAACGACCCCGGCACGGTGCCGCCGAAGAGGGGGCCGCAGGGCGGCTGGACCTCGCTGCAGTGGAACTTCCTGCCCTGCGGCAGCTACTGCAACCCGACCCTGCCGCCGCTCGCCGCCCAGTCCGCAGGCGGAATCGACGCGCTGGCGGCCTGGAAGAACCTCCGCAAGGCGGGTCGCACCGGCGCCTTGGGCACGAAGATCGCCGTCCTCGACACCGGCATCGCCTACAAGACCGACATGCCGCGCTTCAAGCGCAGCCCCGACTTCGGGCACAACCAGTTCGTGCCTGGCCACGACTTCGTCTCCAAGGACGACGAGCCGCTCGATGCCAACGGCCACGGGACTCACGTGGCCGGCACGATCGGCGAGCGCACCGACAACGGGGCCGCCCTCACCGGGCTCGCCTACCGGGCCAAGCTGATGCCGGTGCGGGTCCTCAACGCCGCCGGCAGCGGCAAGTCCAACTCGATCGCCAAGGGGATCCGCTTCGCCGCCCGCCACGGTGCCGACGTGATCAACATGAGCTTCAACTTCAGCTGCGGAAACCCGGTCCCGCCGGTCGCGCAGGCGCTGCAGTTCGCAAGCCGCAGGGGCGCGGTCCTGGTCTCCTCGGTCGGCAACGGCGAACCGCGCGGCTGCATCACGATGCCGGCCTCGGATCCGCTCGTGATCGCGGTCGGCGGCACCACCGAGGACGGCTGCCTGGGCAACTACTCGCGAGTGGGGACCCAGATCGACCTGGTGGCGCCAGGCGGCGGCCTGCCGGTCCTCGGCTGTCCGGTCCAGACCGCCGACCGCCCCATCTACCAGCTCACCTTCCGCACCGGCCAGCCGAAGCGCTTCGCGATCCCGCCCTTCTACGAGGGCACGTCGATGTCCGCCGCCCACGTTTCCGGCGTGGCGGCGATGGTGATCGCCAGCGGGGTCCTGGGCGCCAACCCCACGCCCGATCGGGTCCTCGACCGCCTCCAGGCAACCGCGCGCGACCTCGGCGACCCCGGTCGCGACGACCAGTCCGGTGCCGGGCTGATCGATGCCGGGGCGGCTACGAAGCGCTAGCTACGTCGTGCGGATGATGACCACGCTGCAGGGAGCGTGATGGGACACCTTGTTGGGCACGCTGCCGAGCAGGAAGCGGCGGGCGCCGGTCATGCCCTTGTTGCCGACCACGATCAGGTCGGCCTTGACCTCTTCGGCGACGTCGAGAATCGCGTCCGCGGGGTCCCCTTCGCGGGCGTGGGTCTGGACCTCTGAGACGCCCTCCTTCTTTGCCGCCGCGGCGGCGTTCTCGAGGGTCAGGTTGACGTCCTCGCGCGGCCCGATCTCGTACTGCACGTCGCCCGGAGCCTCGCGGGCCTCCTCCTTGAGCCGCTGCTGCGGGATCGGCTCGTAGGCGGTGATGATGTCGAGCCGGGCGTCGTTTTGCTTCGCCAGCTCGGTCGCCTGGCGAACCGCCTCCGCGGCGGTGTCGGAGCCGTCAGTGCCAACAACGATGCGACCGAACATTCGCGCCTCTTCCTCTTCCTCTTGGGAACCGGGTCGAGCGGGCGCATATTAACGCCGCAGCGGTGATCCGCGCCACCCCTGGCCGTCGAGGGGCAGGCTTCCGAAGATCTCGGTCGGGGTGGTGACGAGCTTCACGACGCCGATCGCGATCGCGGCGACCAGGCAGCCGACGAGGACGACCATCGTGACCTTCCAAACGCCGGGCATCGGCCGACAGGCTAGAGGGCCGGGGCGCCGACATAGACTGGCCTGCCAGATGGAGGAAGAGAAGGTCTTCGCGGGTCGCCCCTTCAGTCCCGCCCTCGGCAAGGTCGCCGACGGAGTCTGGCTGCTGCGGGGCGACATCAAGCGCGGGATGAACATCTACTTTCTCGAGGAGGAGGGCGGGGTGGTCCAGTTCGACGCCGGCACCAAGCCGATGGTCAGGGCGGTCAAGGCCGTCGGCGAGAAGCTGGGCGGGATCAAGCGGATCGTGCTCGGCCACAGCCACACCGACCACCGTGGCACCGCCCCCTTCCTCGACCTGGAGGTCTTCTGCCACCCCGACGAGGTGACCTACGCCGAGCGCGACGAGTGGCCCGACTACTGGGACATCTCGAAGATCTCGGTCGGCTGGTCGCGGCGGATCTACCCGACGCTGCACCGCCGCTGGGACGGCGGCGCGGTGAAGATCTCCGGCACCGTCTCCGAGGGCGACGAGGTGGCGGGCTTTCGGGTCTACGACTTCCCGGGGCACGCGCCCGGCCAGATCGGCCTCTTCCGCGAGTCCGACCGGCTGGCGATCGTCACCGACACCGTCTACTTCGCCGACTCCGAGCGGCTCAAGCCGCTTCCCGAGGGCGAGGCGAGCGTCCCCCACCCCGCCTGGAACTGGGACACCGCGAAGGCCAAGCAGTCGGTGCTGAAACTGGCCGAGCTGGACCCGGCGAAGGTCTGCGCCGGGCACGACGAGCCGCTCGAGGGCCCCGGGGTGCGGGCCGCGCTGGAGCGGGCCGCGACGAAGTACTAGGGGCGGGCCTCAGGGCCGGTGAATCGACTCGCAGCGGGCGACCGTGTCGCCGGCGTGCACGAAGGCGACGTCGTCCCCGGCGCCGCACTTGACTCGGTCGCGGCCCTGGCTGGCGGCGTAGATGACGTCGTCGCCGCGCCCACCCTTGATCTTGTCGCGGCCGAAGCCACCCTTGATCCGGTCATCGCCCCGGCCGCCGGCCAGGCAGTCCTTGCCGCGCCGCCCGCTGATTCGGTCGTCGCCCGCGAAGCCACGGATCGTGTCGCCCTTCGAGGTGCCCTTGAGATCGTCGGGGCCGGACGTCCCGCCCTTCACGTTGGCGCAGCCGCCGGGCTTGAGCTGCTCGCCCTGGCCGCCGCCGGTATCGCTGCTGCCGCCACCACCCGGAGGCTGCGCCAGCAGGTCGATGCTCGCCAAATGCCCCCAGTTGCCGGCCTCGTCGCGGTAAAGGACGGCGAGATAGCGCGCCGCGCCGGGCAGCGACGCGGTCTCGGTCGAACCGGCGGCGCCGGTCACGTCGTCCTCGAGCAGCTGCAGACCGTCGGTCGGATGCTCGATCGGGGTCGCCGAGGCGAGCACCCGGAAGCGGGTGGCGGTCCCACACAGCCAGTCGTCGCCCGGCTGCTTCCAGCTCAGGTCGAGGCCGTTCGCGGTCGGCGTCGCGGTCAGCTCGGTCGGGGTTCCCGGCGGGCGCGAGTCGGTGTTGTAGTTGCCGGTGCCGAACTCGTCGTGGCGTGAGGTCCACCACTGGTCGTTGGTTCCGCAGGCCGGCTGGTCGGTGTCCCAAAGGAAGGAGAAGCCCTCGCGGGTCAGGCTCGACACCTCGAGCTTGCCGTCGCCGTCCACGTCGCCGATCCCCGGCACCGCGAAGTTCCAGCCCCCGGTGAACTTGGGCCAGCCCGAGCCCTCGACTCCCTGCGCGTTGATGTTTCGCAGCAGGTAGAGCCCGGTGCCGACGATCGCCTCCGCTCCGGGAGCGCTGGAGACGTCGGAGACCGCCGGGCTCGACAGCAGCTGGTAGTCCTCGACCGCCTGCGGGTAGGCGGGCAGCCTGGCGCCGGTCTGGCCGTTCCACGCCGACAGCACGTGGTTGTAGGGGAGGTTTTGCCCGACCACCACCAGGTTGGCGAGCTGGTTCGTGGTGAAGCCGCCCTTCAGCACCTCGAGGCCGGGCAGCCCGTCGAGGTCGGCGAGGACCGGGTACTCGAACAGGCCGAGCGCCGCCGACTTGTCGGTGATGTCGGCACTCGACGCGGAGGGGTCGTAGTTGACCGCGTTCGAGCCGTTGCCGTTGGTGGCGAAGACCGTGCCGCTCGTGATGCTCCCGATCACCTCCAGCGCCGGGTCGCCGTCGATGTTGCCGAGCGCGGGGTCGATGCCAGGACCGGCGAACGGCAGCGCATCGGGGGCGACGCCGCCGGGCTTGATCGGCCACCCGCCCACGAACGGGCCGCCCGCGTGCCCATTGCCGTCGGCGTGGACGGCATACACCCGGCCGGTTCCTCCGACCGCACCCGTGAGTGCGTTGATCAGGCCCTGGTTGAAGGCGTCGGCCAGATCCTCGGGCCCGGGATCGGCCGACTCGATCTCGTTGGTCGGCACGACGATCTCCGGTTTGGAGTCGCCGGCGATGTCGCCGACCGCCGGGCTGTTGACGCTCTCCGCGCATGGGAAGGCGTCGCTGCAGGGGCCGACCCGGAGCTTGACCGGGAACCCCGGCAGCGGGGTGCCGGACCCGTCCCAGGCGTAGAGGTGTTCGTCGAGCGCGGACTCGACGATGTCGAGCTGCCCGTCGCCGGTTAGGTCCGCCAGGGCCGGGGAGCCGGAGAACCCGCGCTTTATGTGGTTGGCGCGGGTGCGGTCCGCCGGCTGCGAGAGAGCCGGGTCGAGCCTCACCTTGAACTCCAGCGAGCCGTCGGTGTTCCAGGCGTAGACGTGCTCCCCCGCCGCATCGACGATCTCGGGCTCCATATCGCCGTCGATGTCGCCGATAGCGGGGGTCCGCAGAACCTCGCGTGGGGGGTCGAGCTCGTTCAGGTAGGGAGCGCCGGAGTGGACGTTCGGGTAGACGTCGGTGGTCACCGGCTGGCCCGAGTTGAAGCTCGGCAGCGGAGTACCGTCTGCCTGCAGGACGTGCAGCTGCCCGCTCGAGTCCGCCTCGACGATGTCCAGCCGGTTGTCGCCGTCCAGGTCGAACAGCCGCTGCGACGCCTCGCCGCCGGTCGCCGCCCTGCCGGAGGCGTTCTGCTGGCCGCCGATCGGCCGCGACGCTCCGTCGTGCAGCGTGCTGTCGCTGTAGTCGAACAGCACCTTACGGTCCTCTCCGCGGTTTCCCTCGTCGTCGGTGACCACCAGCCGGACCGTGAAGGCGGGCTCGTTGGGGTCGACGTCGCCGGGGCCCTTCGACGGAGCGGTGGCGTCGGGCGTCGAGCCGCCGGTCACCGGCGCGGGGGCGTTGCCGCAGCTGGAGCTGAGCACTCGACTGTCGAGCGCGGCGCGGACGGCGACGAGGTCGAGCGTGCCGAGGTCGCCTGAGGTCTCGGAGGTTCCGCTACCCGTCGCGAAGTCCTGGAAGTCGGCCTCGCAGGGCTCGATGCCCGGTGCCCACTGCAGCTTCCAGTCGTATGAGTTCGCGTAACGGGCCGAGATGGCGCCGGAGACCGCGACCGTGGTCTGCCGGCTGAGGTTGAGCGGCGCGAACCAGTCCGGGGCGGTGATCAGAGCCTGCGGGGGGATCTTGCCCTCGTCGACCCGCTCCATCGCCAGGCCGAGATCGGGGCGCCCGTAGCCGAAGTGCTGGTCCCAGCCGACCTGGGACGGGTCCGGAATTCCTGTGCCGGGGGTGTTCTCGGGCTTGACGTCCTCGGCGGTCAGGGTGAGCACCTGCTTGATCTCGTTGGGCTCGAGCGGCGTTCCCTTCTCCAGGCCCATCGAGGCAACCAGGCCGGCCGCCCCGGCTGCCTGTCCGGTCGCCTGCGAGCCCGTATCGGCCGGCATCACGATGTGGGCGTGGCCCCCGTACTGCGTGAGGCCGGAGTTTCGGAACCAGGTGCCGACCTGCGCGTTGAACGGGATCCCGGCGTCGGTGAAGAAATCGCAGAATGCCGTCGGCCCCGGGCAGTCCTCCCCCAGCCCATGTGCGTCGGCGACCGTTCCCTGAACGTGCAGCGCCTCGTTGTAGTTGGTCGGGTAGTTGTGGTCGGCGGTGTTGAGATCTGACGACACCAGCACCGGCAGGGTCCCGTTCTCGTACGCGTAGGCGAACGCCTCGCGATCGAAGCTGGAGTTGAACAGGCCGCCGACGGCCCCCTCGACCACCTCGAAGTCGTTGTCGGCTGCGTAGGTGACCGCCTGCCCGAAGTTGTTGGTGTCGACCACGAAGGTGTCCCAGACGCGCATCGGGACGACCTGGCAGCCGGGGCAGGTACCGAGGCCGCCGGAGCTGTCGTTCCCCTCCGCGGCGGCGTCCTCCGCGCGGCCCGAGCCGTGGTTGTTGGCGGAGCTGTAGCTGGAGGCGTCGTAGGGGTCGTTGTCGTCGTCGAAGAAGTCCCAGCCCGCGATGTCGTCGACGTAGCCGTTGCCTTCCGAGTCGACGTCGTCGGCGAAATCGGGGTCGGCGATCAGGTCGCTGGGATCGAGAAAGCCGTCGCCCTCCGTCCCGCCGGGGCTGCTGGCGCCGCCCGTGGTGGGCGAAACGCGAGGATCGCCCGCGTAGTCGGCGATGTTGAACTGGCCGTCGTTGTTGCAGTCGTAGGGGTCCCCACCCGTGCAGGTGCCCCGGGGTGCCGAAAGCTCTCCCCGGTTCAGGTGGACTCGCAGTCGCAGCGAGCCCTTGTCCCAGCGGATCCCCGTGTCGAGGATCGCGATCTGCACACTGGGGTCTCCGGTCGAGTACTTCCAGGCGCGGTCTGCCGAGACCCCGGAAACCTGGCCGGGGCCGTTGCGGCCCGCCGTGAGGTTCTGCTCGATCAGGCGGCGGGTGTGCGGGTCCCCGCAGAGCGTCAGGGTGGCGACCGATACCGCGAGCTGGCAGCTGTCGTTCTTGTAGGTCGCGCTGCTCTGACTGTTGTCCGGAGCGAACCCGAAGCGCGCGAACTGCTGGCCGAAGGTGTTGGTGCAGGTCTGGGTGCCCTCGCCGGCCTCATGGGGCTCGCACTGGTCGAAGTCGGGGTCGTTGGGCGTGTTGATGCGGACGCTCTCCGCCGGATCGCTGCCCGGCCAGGCCGCCACTGCCACTGCGGGCAACGCGAGCATGCAAGCAAGCGCGAACACGATTGCTCGCATGCGACCGCCGGAGCGCTTCCCTGGAACCCGCATACGCCGTCACGAGCGTAGCCACAGCATCGCGATTGCGCGCCGGTTGCTTCGATGCTTGCCGTGGCCCGGGTTCTAGGCCGGCGCGGCCTCGGCCTCCCACTCCGCGCGGTGCACGGTGTGGGTCCCGGCCATCCCCTTCAGCTCCAGCTCGCGGCCCTCGTCGAAGGTGAGGCCGTCCTCGCCCTCGGCCTGCTCGCGCAGCGCCTCGGAGACGAGGATCTCTCCGCCCGTGGCCCGCGCCGCGATGCGGGCGGCGAGGATCACGTTGCGTCCGAAGAAATCGCCCTCCTCGGCGATCGCCTCCCCGGTGTGCAGGCCCATCCGCACCCTGATCCGCTCCTCGGGGCTCTCTTCGGCGCCCTCGGCGAAGGCCCGCTGGACCTCGACCGCGCAACGCAGCGCGCCGGTCGGGCTGGGGAATACGAGCATGAAGCCGTCGCCCTGGTTCTTTACCTCGTAGCCGTCGTGATCCCTCAGCCGCTCGCGGAAGACCGTGTTGTGGGAGCGCAGCACTTCCAACCAGCGCTGGTCACCGAGCCGCTCGGTGAGGATCGTCGAGTCCTCGATGTCGCTGAACAGGATCGTCACGGTGCCGTCGGGGGCTGCGTGGGCGCGGATGTCGGGGCGCTCCGACTCCACCGCCGAGATCACCTCGTCGATCGACGTGGTCACGTCGACCCCGGCCAGGCCCTGCGCCTCGAGCTTCAGCGCCAGAGCTTGATCGGTCAGCGTCCTCATTCCCAGCTCCTGCGCCGCGTCGAGGCAGCGGTCGAGCAGCTCCAGCGCCCGCTCGCGGTCGCCACGGCCGTCGCGTTCCAGCAGCACCGCCGCCAGCAGCAGGTACGCCTGGGCCATGAAGGGCCGGTCGCCCATCCGCTCCGACATCGCGATCGACTCCTCCAACTCTCCGACCGCGCGGTCGTGACGCCCGGCCGCCTTGGAGACCATGCCGAGATAGAGCGCCACCGGGCCCCAGCAGGCCGCTGCGCGGCCGGCGACCACCGTTTTGCCGCGCCAGGGCTCGAGCAGCTCGTGCAGGCGCTCGCCTCGCTTCGCATCGCCCAGCCTCTCCGCCGATCGCGCAAGCAGCGCCATTGCCACCAGCCACTGCGCATCGAGCGGGATGTCGGCGAAGTCGCCGGCGGCGACCCGCTCGAACTCGGTGCGCGCCTCGTCGAGGCGCCCGATCTCGGAGAGGGTCACCGTGCGGGCGACCCGCCAGGCGCGGATCGCCGGGTAGCGGGCGGCGAGAGCGTCGATCCCCTCGACGATCTCCCCCATCCGGCCCTGCAGCTGGTAGAGCACGGAGATCTGGATGGTGCAGAACTGCTGGGCGATCGGCTCCTGGGCGCGCTCGCCCCCGGCCAGAGCCTCCCCCGCGAAGCGCTCCGCCTCCGCGAAGCGGCCGTCGATCAGGGCCCGGGTGCCGCGCAGCAGCGGCACGTGCCAGAGGTGCTGCGGCTGGCGCAGCTCCGACGCGATCCGGGCATACGCCTCGAGGTCGCGGTCCACGGCGGGGATGTCGCCGAGGTCGAGGTGGAAGCGCAGCCGCAGCACATGGGCGCGCATCTCCAGCTCGCGGTCGCCAACCCGCCGCGCCAGTTCGAGGATCTCGCCGCTGGTCTCGATCCCCTTCTCGGGCGCCTCGGGGTCGATGTCGACGAACAGCGCCCGGCTGAGCGTGAACGCGAGGGCCCTGGGGTCGTCGAGGCGGCGCGCCATCTCGGTCGCCTCGCGGTGAAGCTCCGCCGAGCGTCCCTGCGGGTCCTCCCAGTAGTACTCGGTGCCGAGGTAGGAGAGCAGCTGGGCCCGCACCGGGCCGTCCTCCGGGCCGATCGCCTCCAGGGCCGCCTCGAGCAGCTCGATCACGCGCTGGTCGACCGAGCCGACCTCGGCGACGTTGCCGACTCCGAGCGCGGCCCTGCAGAGCAGCTCGCTCGCGCCCAGCTCGATCGCAGCGTCGGCCGCCCTCTCGAAGGTCTCCCGCGCGGGCACGAACTGCCCGGCCTTGGTCTGCGCCTCGCCCAGGGCAAGCAGCAGCTCGCAGCGCCGTCGTGGGTCGGGCTCGCATAGGTCCAGCACCTCCAGCGCCCGCTCGTAGTCCTCGGCGGCTTCCTCGTAACCGAGCTGGGCGACCGCCCGTTCGGCCGCGCGGACCGCGTAGTCGACCGCCTTGTCGGCCTCACCCGCCGGCGCGCCCTCGAGGAAATGGTTGGCCACCTCAGCGAGCCGACGCTCCAGCCTGTCCGGGTCGGCGCCGTAGAGGTCCTCCATCGCCTCCGCGATGCGGCGGTGAAGGGCCGGCCGCTTGGCGCCGCTCATCTCCTCGTAGAGGGTCTCGCGGACCAGTGCGTGGGAGAAGCGAAAACGCCCCGGCGAAGGTTCTTCGAGCAACTGCGCGGACACCGCCTCGGCCAGCAGGGAGGCGAGCTCGGCCGCTTCGATCTCGGTGACGTGCGCCAGCACATCCAGGTCGAAGTCGCGCCCGATCGCCGCGCCGACGGTCAGCACGCGGTTGGCCTCCTCGCTGAGGCGGTCGAGACGTCGCCCGACCACATCGCGGACGCCCTCGGGGATCGTCATCTGTGCCGCGCCACCGTCCTCGAGGCCACCCTCGGTGGCGAGCAGCCGCACCACCTCGCTGAGGAAGAACGGGTTGCCCTCGGTCTGGGCGTTGACGGCATCCACCAGCTGCGTCGAGGGCTCCGTACCGGCGGTGATCTCGATGTAGCGGCGCACGTCGTCCTCGCCGAGGCCGCGCAGGACCACGCGGCTTGCCCGCTGCGAGCCGGACAGCTCGCCGAGCACCCGCGAGAGCGGATGGTGGCGCCCCAGCTCCACGTCGCGGTAGGTCCCGATCAGCAGCAGCTGCGTGTCGGCGACCTCGCGGGCCACGAACTGGAGCATCAGCAGCGTCGGCTCGTCCGCCCAGTGCAGGTCGTCGAGGACCACCACCAGCGGGCGCGAGGACGAGGCACCGGCGAGGAACGTGGAGACGGAGTCGAAGAGGCGAAAGCGAGCGGCCTCATCGTCACCGTTCGGCGATGCGGGGACCTCGCCCACCACCTCGGCGACCTCGGGGACCACCCTGGCGATGTCGGCGGCCCCGGCGCCCAGCTCCCAGGCCAGCGCCACCGGGTCGGCCTCACGCACGTAGGAGCGGATCGCCTGCACCCAGGGCCAGTAGGCCGGGGCTCCCTCGCCCTCGTGGCAGCGGCCCCAATGGACCTTCGCGCCGCGCACCTGCGCGTAGGTCGCAAGCTCCTCGGCGGTGCGGGTCTTGCCGATCCCGGGCTCGCCCGCCATCAGCACCAGGCGGCCCCGACCGGCGAGGGCCTCGTCCGCCGCGGACCGCAGCTCGGACAGCTCCGCCTCGCGCCCGACGAAGACCCGCCCCTCCAGCCCCTCCAGCGGGTTTTCCTCCTCGGCCCCCTCGTCCACCGGCTTCGCGGGTGCGTCGCGGACCGCCTCCAGAGCTTCGCGGGCGGCGGCGGCGCTCTCCGGCCTGCCCTCCGGCGACTTCGCCAGCAGCTGCAGGATCAGCTCGTCGAGCGCCTCGGGCACGGCCGAGCTGTGATGGGAAGGAGCGACCGGGTCGGCATTGAGATGGCGGCCGATGATCGAGACCGCGTCGTCCCCGGTGAAGGGAGGCTGGCCGGCGGTCATCTCGTACAGCAGTGCCCCGAGCGAGTAGAGGTCCGAGCGCGGTCCGGACGGGCGTCCGAGGGCCTGCTCGGGCGGCAGGTAGGCGACGGTGCCGACCAGCGCGCCGCCCGAAGCGCGCCGCCCGCCGGTCTCGGCGAGGCCGAAGTCGCCGAGCCGAGCCCCGCCGTCCTCGGCGAGCCAGACGTTCGCGGGCTTCAGGTCGCGGTGGACGATGCCGCGGGAGTGCGCGTGTTCGAGCGCGCGGCAGACGTCGATCGCGATCGCCACCGCCCGTCCCACCTCGAGGCGGCCCTGGTCGCTGGAGGCAAGCAGCCGCTGCACGTCGCCGCCGGGCATGTAGCGGCTGACGATGTAGGGCCGTCCGTCTTGCTCGCCGGTGTCGAAGACGGTGACGACGTGAGGGTGGTCGCCAAGCTTCTCCATCGCCTGCATCTCGCGGCGCGCCCGCGCCAGCAGGGCTTCCCCGAGCCCCTCGGTGCTGAACAGAGCCACCGCGACCTCGCGGTCCACCTGGGCGTCCTGGGCCAGGTAGACGTCCTTGCGCCCGCCGCGCCCGAGGAAGCGGCGGATCTCGTAGCGCCCCGCGATCTCGTCGGGCGCGTCGGGGGGAGCGGCTTCGGTCGGCGGTGGCGGCTCGGCCGGCGGCATGGTCTCCGCCGGCTCCTGGGCCTCGGCCGGAGACTGCGCAGGCGGGCTTTCGCCGGATGGCTCCAGCGTCGCCCCGCAGGAGTCGCAGAATCTGGCTCCCTCACGGTTCGGTTTGCCGCAGTCCGGACACTCCATAGGTCGTTAGGACATAGTTTGCCGCCCCAATGATCGGGACGTACATCTCGGCGGCGCTGGCCTGCGCCGCGTCGCTGCTGGTGGGGCGGGCGATCCTGGCCGCTCTGGGCCGCGAGAGCTGGTCCTGGCTGGAGCCCGCAGTGGGCCTGGCGGCGCTGTTCACCGTGGCCGGATTCTTTGCCCGGGCGCCCGGTCACGCCACCGGAGCCGCGGTCTTCGTGGCGCTGATGGCCATCGCGGCGGTGGTAGTGGTGCGGCGCACCCCCTACCGCTACGGCGACGCCCTGCGGACGGGGCTGCCCGTTGCCCTGATCACCCTTGCGCTGCTCTCGATCCCCTTCGCCGTGAGCGGCCGGCACGGTCTGATCGGGGTCGGCTTCAACAACGACCTGGGACTGCACCTGGCCTGGGCCGAGTGGCTCAAGGATGGGCTCGGGCCGACCCCGGCGGCCGGCTACCCGCTCGGGCCGCACGGACTCGCGACGACGCTTGCGGAGCTGCCGGGGATCGGCCTCGACCAGGCATTCACGGGCCTCGTGCTGGCGATCTCGATCCTCACCGCGCTCACCGCGCTGGCTGGGCTCGGCGAGCTTGGGAAGGGGCGCCGCCTGCTCGCCGCCGTGCTGGTCGCGCTCCCCTACCTGGCCGTCTCCTACTTCGCCCAGAGTGCCTTCAAGGAGACCGCGGAGGCGCTCTTCGCGCTCGCCTTCGCGATCGCGCTGCCCGCCGCCTGGCCGCTTCCTCCCGAACGCGCCCAGCGATTGCGCGCGCTGGGCCCGCTGATCGTCCTGCTCGGCGGGATCGTCTTTTCCTACAGCTTCGCCGGGCTCGCCTGGCCCGCCGCGGCGGTGGCAATCTGGAGCCTCAGCCTGCCCGCCGTGCGCGCCGCCCTGTCGCCGCGGCGGTTGCTGCGCGCCCTTGCCCGCCCCGCCGTCCTGGTCGGGATCGCGGTGCTGGCGGGGGCGGCGCTGGTGCTGGGCCTCGTCGGGCCGTTCGGCTTCGCCAAGAGCTTCGCCGAGGTGCAGGGTGCAAACACCTTCGGGACGGTCTCGCCGGCGGAGGCGCTGGGCTTCTGGACCTCGTCCAACTACCGGCTCGACACAGCCGGCGGCGCAACGCTTCCCTGGCTGACCAGCGCGATCGCGGCGCTCGCCCTCGTCGCCGGACTCGCCTGGTGGCTGGGCAGACGCGACTTCGCGGTGCCGGCCGCGCTGGCCGGCGGGGTGGCGATCTACCTGCTGACGCTGAACCCGCTGAGCGGCGAGTACGTGCGCGCCAAGGCGCTGATGATCGTCGCCCCGCTGGTGATGCTGATCGCGGTGCGGGCGCTGCTCTCCTCGCCGCTGCCGGGCTGGCGGGTTCCGCGTGGCGCCTGGGCTGCGCTCGGCGCGGTCTTCATCGCCGGCGCCGCCTACTCCAGCCTGCTGGTGCTCCGCGACACGCCGGTGGCTCCCCCCGGCCACGGCGCGGAGCTGCGCGAGTTCGCAGACCTGACCGCCGGCCGGACGGTGTTGTACGCGGGCCAGGACCGCTTCGCTCAATGGGAGCTGCGCGGCAGCGACCCGAGCATTCCGCTGATCGAGTTCGGTGACGACCAGGTGCAGGAGCGCTCCACCAAGCCGTTCGACACGGGGGTCTCCTACAGCCCGATCGACTTCGATTCGTTCTCGATTGGGACCCTGGACAGGTTCGACTTCGTGGTGACCACCCGGGCCGCCTACGCGAGCAAGGCGCCGCCGAACTTCAGGACGGTGCGGCGAACCCCCTCCTACGTGCTGTGGAAGCGCACCGGGCCCACGGCTCGCAACCGGCGCACCCTGCTCGAGGGCGGGGCGCCGGCCGAGCTGCTGGACTGCTCCGCACCCGAGGTGAAGATCTTCATCTCGCGACCGGGGACTGCATCCACCTTCCCGACTCCGGTGGTCGGCCCCAAGGAGAGCTGGGACGCCGGCGCCCGCCTCGGCCTCGGTGAGGAGACGAGCCAGACGCTGAGCCTGCCGGCGGGGCGCTGGAACCTCTCCCTTCAGTACTTCAGCCCCGTGCCGCTCGAGCTGCGGGCGCCGGGCGCGGGCCTCACGACCCGCCTGGAGGCAGCTCTGGACGGCCAGCGGCCGAACCAGCTCAGCCTCTTCAACGACGGCCAGTACTGGCCCGCAGGCTCGATCCGCCTCGGCGCCCCGAGCCGGCTGCGCTTCACGATCAGCGTCGACGAACCCAGCACGCTGCAACGGATCAGCGACTACGGCGGCAATGCCTACGTCGGGGAGCTGACCGCGAGGCCGGTCGGCCCGGAGCGCACGATGCCGCTACCCCCAGCCTGCGGCACCTGGGTCGACTTCTACTCGGGAGCGGGCCAGCGCTGATGGTCACCGGGCCCCGCGAGGACCCGCTGTTCCCGCTGCCCGTGAAGCTGCTGGGGCGCCCATTCGTCTAGAGCGGAAAACTGTGCTCCAGCGTGCCCAGCACGTGGTCGGCGCCTGCCGCGTGCAGCTGATCGACCGAAAAACTCCCTGTCGCGACCCCGATCACGCGGATCCCGGCGCCGTGCCCGGCCTCGATGTCGAGCGGCGTGTCGCCAACCGCGACGCACCGGGAAGGCTCCAGGGTGCCGCCCGAAACAAGGGCGCCGCGCTCCAATGCCCGGCGGGTCAGCTCGGTGCGATCGGTGGAGTCCGAGCCGTAGCCGCCGAAGGAGAAGAAGCGGTTGAGGTTGGCCCGCGCCAGCTTGATGTGGGCGGCGGCCTCGACGTTTCCCGTCGTCAGCCCGAGCAGCAGGCCCCGCTCGACCATTCCGGTCAGGGTGGACTCGACCCCTGGCATCACCCGGTAGCCCCGCGACTCGGCGACGGCATCGCCGAGATGGGCGAGACGGTGAGCCATCAGCTGCGCGAGCTCGCGCTGTGTGGGCTCGCGCCCGAGCGCTCCGGCGAATGCGAGCCGCCCAACCTCGGGGTCGGTCATGCCGGGGTTGGTGTACTCGTCGATGTCGCTGCCGACTCCGTGGAGCTCCTCGAAGGCGCGCTGCCAGGAGACGTGGCTGGCGCCGCCGCTGGAGATCAACGTGCCGTCGATGTCGAAGAGGACGGCTTCGATGACCGTCATGCGCGCCGGCGCGCGGCCCGGTAGCGGCGGATCAGCGCGTTGGTCGAGCTGTCGTGGTCGAGCGGCGGCTCGTCGGGACTCTGAAGCTCCGGGACGATCCGCTTGGCAAGCACCTTGCCCAGCTCCACCCCCCACTGGTCGAAGGAGTCGATCGACCAAACGGTCCCCTGGGTGAAGACGCTGTGCTCGTAAAGTGCGACCAGCGCCCCCAGCGTCTCGGGGGTCAGCCGTTCGGCCATGATCGTGGTGGACGGGCGGTTGCCCTCGAACACCCGGTGCGGGACCCGCTCCTCCGGGGTCCCCTCCTCGCGCACCTGCTCGGCGCTCTTGCCAAAGGCAAGCGCCTCGGTCTGGGCGAACACGTTCGCGATCAGCAGGTCGTGGTGGTCGCCGAGCGGGTTGAGTGTCTGGTTGAAGCCGATGAAATCGCAGGGGATCAGCTTCGTCCCCTGGTGGATCAGCTGGTAGAAGGAGTGCTGGCCGTTGGTCCCCGGCTCGCCCCAGTAGATCGCGCCGGTCTCGTAGTCGACTCGTGTCCCGTCAAGGGTCACGTGCTTGCCGTTCGACTCCATGGTCAGCTGCTGCAGGTAGGCCGGGAAGCGCTTCAGGTACTGCTCGTAGGGCAGCACCGCGATGGTCTCGGCGCCGAAGAAGTCGCCGTACCAGACCGCCAGCAGACCCATCAGCGCCGGCAGGTTGCGCTCGGTCGGCGCCTCGCGGAAGTGCTCGTCGACCGAATGAAACCCGGCCAGCATCTCGCCGAAGCGCTCGGGGCCGATCGCGAGCATGGTCGACAGCCCGATCGCCGAGTCCATCGAGTAGCGGCCCCCGACCCACTCCCAGAACCCGAACATGTTGGCGGTGTCGATGCCGAACGCCTGGACCTCCTCGGCGTTGGTCGAGACAGCCACGAAGTGCTTCGGGGTCGCCTGCTCACCCAGTGCGCCGGCGACCCACTCGCGCGCGCTGCGGGCGTTGGTCATCGTCTCCAGCGTCGTGAAGGTCTTCGAGGCGACGATGAACAGCGTCTCGGCGGGGTCGAGGTCTCGGGTCGCCTCGGCGAAGTCGGTTCCGTCGACGTTGGAGACGAAGCGGAACGTCATCTCCCGCTTCGAGTAGTGGCGGAGCGCCTCGTAGGCCATCACCGGGCCGAGGTCGGAGCCGCCGATTCCGATGTTGACCACGTTGCGGATCGGCTCGCCCGTATGGCCGCGCCACTCCCCGCTCCGCACCCGCCCGGAGAAGTCGGCCATCCGGTCGAGCACCTCGTGCACCTGCTTGACGACGTCCTCGCCGTCCACCACCAGCGACCGCTGGCGCGGCATCCGCAGCGCCACGTGCAGCACCGCGCGGTCCTCGGAGACATTGATGTGCTGTCCCTGGAACATCGCCTCGCGCCGCTCGGCCAGCCCCGACTCGGTGGCGAGCCGGACCAGCAGCTCGATCGTCTCGTCGCTGATGCGGTGCTTCGAGTAGTCGAGGTGGAGCCCGGCAGCCTCGGCGGTCAGGCGCTCGCCGCGATCGGGGTCGGCGGCGAACAGATCGCGAAGGTGGCGTCCACCGATCTCCGCCTGGTGGCGCTGCAGCGCATTCCAGGCGGCGCGCTGGCGCAGCGACGGGATGTCGGCGGGCCCGTTGATGCGGCAAGGCTAGCTGCGCGGTCCGGATTCAACTGGCTGTGATGAGATCCAGAGCAGTGGCCACGTTCGTCGCCTTGGCGATTGTCGTGGCGGTCGCAGCGTCGGCCGCGGCATTCAAGACCCCTGTCGAGCCCTACGCGAAGCCGGTGGGCTCGACCTACGAGATTGAGCCGCTGCTCAGCGTCGGCGATCGCGTGCCCGAGCTGGGCGCGGCCGGCGAGGAGTACCAGATGATCGGCAACCCCGACGGGCTCGGAGCGCGGCGGTCGGGCGACCGCGTCGAGGTGTTCTCCAACCATGAGCTTCCCAAGCCGACCCAGTCCGAGCCGCGGGTAGGGCGTCCCCTGGCCCGCGGCGCCTTCGTCTCGCGCTGGCTGCTGAGGGAGAACGGATCGGTGGTCGGCGGTGAGCTCGCCTACGACAACGTCTTCGCCGAGGACACGCTCATCGGGCCGGCGCCCGATGCCTCGAACACGACCCCGGCGTTCGGCAGCTTTTGCTCCGGTTTTCTCGCCACGGGCCGCGTGGGCTTCAGCCAGCCGGTCTACCTGACCGGTGAGGAGTCGACCGGAAGCGACACGTTCGATGGTCGCGGCGGGCTGTCGGTTGCCGTGTTCGGCAACGAGCTGCACACGTTGCCGAAGCTCGGCCGTTTCGCGAAGGAGAACGGGGTGGTGATGCCGGAGACGGGGAAGCGCACGGTGATCTTCCCGATGGAGGACGGCCCCAGCACTGCGGACTCCCAGCTCTGGATGTACGTCGGTCGCAAGCGCAGGCACGTCGACACCGTGCTGGGACGCAACGGGCTCGACAACGGTCGGCTGTTCGTATTCGTGGCCTCGGGCCACACCAGCGAGGCCGACTTCCGGACCGGGACGCTCAACGGCCACTGGGTCGAGATACCGAACGCCGAGGAAAAGACCGACGCGGAGCTGGAGACGGCGGCAGACGCAGCCGGGGCCTTCGGGTTCATCCGCCCGGAGGACGGCGCCGCCAGCAAGACCGAGGAAGGGATCTACTACTTCGTCACCACCGGCGGCGGAACCGGCAACCGCCTCGGACGCGGCTACAGGCTCGACCTGCATCCCGGCAACCCGACCCGAGCGGCGCAGCTGAAGGTCATCTACAACGCCGACCGGATCGTCGCCGCCGGCGGTGACGTTGCGATCAGCCCCGACAACGTCGACACCAGCCGGCGCTACCTGATGGTGCAGGAGGACGGGACGGCCAACAGCCGCCCGGTGATGGGCCGGAGGGGCCGCGACGGATCGATCTGGCGCTTCGACCTCGCCCACGGGTTCGCGCGGCGACGGGTGGCGCAGCTCGACCCACCCGGGCGCGACGGCGCCGCCGTCGGACCGGGCATTTGGGAGACGAGCGGAATCATCTCCACCTCACGCCTCTTCGGTCGAGGCAGCTGGCTGTTCGACGTGCAGGCGCAGTCGCCGACCGCGGCGCCGGCGCCGAACACCGTCGAGGACGGCCAACTGCTGCTGATGCGGCGAACGAACTGACGCCGGACCGGGAGTCCATGGAGATCGAGGGGCGGTCGCGAGGCCGCCCCTCGGTGCGTGCGCCTAGCTGTAAGACCCGAGCGGGTTTTTTAGCTCGGCAAGCCGAGCTTGGGCCGCGCGGTCTTGGCGGTTACGCCCGAACGCCCGAACTGTCGCCTCCTTCATCCTCTCCACGGGCGGAAATGGCGACAGTTCGGGTCCCGCAGCGCTTTTTGGCACGGGTGCGGACGGTCAGCCCCGCCCCCCGGGATGAAACAACGGGCTCAGGGATTAGAGCTAGCGCGTCCCGGCGAGCCGCTCGCTCTCGGACTCGATCGACTCCAGCAGCTCGCGCCAGGACTGCACGAAAGTCTCCGCGCCCTCCTTCTGCAGCCGCACCGCCAGCTCGTCGACGTCGATCCCCGCCTCGGCGAAGCGGGCCAGCACCTCCTCGGCGTCGCCCCCATCGGCGGGCAGCGGCTCGCGCACCTCGCCGTGCTCGGCGAATGCAAGAAGCGTCTTCTCGGGCATCGTGTTGACCGTCAGCGGCGCCGCCAGCGCCTCGACGTAGAGCACGTCGGAGGCCTCCGGGTCCTTGGTGCCGGTGCTCGCCCAGAGCATCCGCTGCGGTCGCGCGCCCTCGTTGGCGAGGCGCTGCCAGCGCTCGGAGTCGAGCAGCTCGCGGTAGGCACGGTATGCGCGCTTGGCCACTGCGATGCCGAGCCGATCGCGCAGATCGTCGGGCACGGCCTCGCTAACCGCCTTGTCCCATCGGCTGATGAACAGCGAGGCGACCGACGCCACGCTCGGGTCGAGGCCGACCTCGATGCGCCGCTCGAGCCCCCGCATGTATGCCTCGGCGGCGCCGAGGTATTGGTCGGTCGAGAACAGCAGAGTGACGTTGATCGGGATGCCGGCGTAGATCGATTCCTCGATCGCCTGACGGCCGGCCACTGTTCCCGGGATCTTGATGAACAGGTTCGGCCTTCCCCCGCGGCCGCTGAGCAGCGCTGCCTGCTCGATCGTCGCCGTGGCGTCGTCGGCGAGCAGCGGCGAAACCTCCAGCGAGGCCCAGCCGTCGACTCCGTCGGTGCGGCGGTGCACCTCGGCGAACAGGTCGGCGGCGTCCCGGAGGTCCTCGAGCGCGAGGTCGAAGAAGATCTCCTCGGCCCCGACTCCCTCGGAGGCGGGGCGCGCGATCGAGTCGTCATAGGCGTCGCTGTCGGAGATCGCCTTGTCGAAGATCGTGGGGTTGGAGGTCAGCCCGGTGATCGACAGCTCGTCGATGTAGCGGTCCAGCGTGCCGTCGCGCAGCATCGTGCGGGTGATGTTGTCCACCCAGAGGCTCTGGCCCAACTCGTGGAGTTGCTGGGTCGGCTTCACGCGGCCCGCTCCGCCAGCAGCTCGCGTGCCACTTCGACCACCCGCTCACCGATGAAGCCGAACTTGCGCTGGACCTCCTTCAACGGCGCCGAGGCGCCGAAGGTGTGCATGCCGATGATCCGCCCGTGCGGGCCGACGTATCGGTCCCAGCCCAGAGTCGAGCCCTGCTCCACCGCGACCCGTGCCCGCACCGCCCTGGGCAGCACGCTCTCGCGGTACTCGGAGTCCTGGAGGTCGAACAGGTACCAGGAGGGCAGGCTCACCACCCGGGCATCGACCCCCTCCGCGGTCAGGTCCTCGTAGGCGTCGATCGCAAGCTGCACCTCGCTGCCGGTGGCAATCAGGATCACCTGCGGCTCGCCCTCGCAGTCGGCCAGCACGTAGCCGCCGCGGCGCAGGCCCTCCGCGGATGCGTAGCGTCGGCGGTCCAGCGTCGGAACCGGCTGGCGGGTCAGCACCAGGGCGGTCGGCTGGTGGCGCTGGCCCATCATCACCCGCCAGGCCTCGGCAACCTCGTTGCCGTCGCAGGGCCGAATCAGGTTGAGGCCCGGCATCGCCCGCAAGGAGGCGAGCTGCTCGACTGGCTGGTGGGTGGGGCCGTCCTCTCCGAGGCCGATCGAGTCGTGGCTGAACCAGTGGATCACCGGCAGCTCCATCAGCGCCGAGAGGCGAATCGCCGGCCGTGCGTAGTCGGAGAAGATCAGATAGGTCGACCAGACGGGGCGCAGCTTGCAGAGGGATAGCCCGTTGGACACGGCGGCCGACTCATGCTCGCGGATCCCGTAGTGCAGGACGCGCCCGCTTCGGTCCTCGGGCTGGAAGTTGCCGGCTCCCTCGAAGTCCAGTCCGCTGGATGCCGAGCCGGTGAGGTCGGCCGAGCCGCTGAGCAGCCAGGGAACGCGGGGGGCGATCGCGTTCAGGACCTTGTTGGATGATTTGCGCGTCGCCATGCCCTCGGGGTCCGCGTCGAAGCTGGGAATGTCGGCGTCCCAGTCCTCGGGCAGCAGCCGGCGCTGCATCAGGTCGACCTGGGTGGCGAGCTCGGGGTCACCGGCGGCCAGCAGCTGCTCCCACTCCGTTCGCAGCCGCTTGCCGCGGGCGCCGATCCCTTCGGCGAAGTGCTCGTAGACCCCGTCGGGAACCAGGAACTGCGCATCCTCGGGCCAGCCGTAGCTGCGCTTGGTCTCGCGCGCCTCCTCCTCGCCCAGCGGCTCGCCGTGCACCTCCGCGGTGTCCTGCTTGTGCGGCGAGCCGTAGCCGATGTGACTGTCGACGATGATCAGGGTCGGACGGTCGTCCTGGAGGCGGAAGTTCTCGAAGGCGCGCGTGAGCAGCTCGAGGTCGTTGGCGTCGCCGACCCGGGAGACGTTCCAGCCATAGCCCATGAACCGCGCCGCGACGTCGTCGCTGAAGGTGATCTCCGTGTGGCCGTCGATCGTGATGTGGTTGTTGTCGTAGATCCAGCAGAGGTTGTCGAGCCGCTGGTGCCCGGCCAGCGAGCCGGCCTCGCCCGAGACCCCCTCCATCATGTCGCCGTCACCGCAGATCGCGTAGACGTCGAAGTCGAACAGCGTCGCGTCGGGGCGGTTGAAATGGGCGCCCAGCCACTTGCCGGCGATCGCCATCCCAACCGACGTCGCCACACCCTGGCCGAGTGGGCCGGTGGTGGTCTCGACCCCCGAGGTGAGGTGGTACTCGGGGTGGCCCGCGGCCTTGGAGTCGAGCTGGCGGAACGACTTGATGTCGTCGAGGCTGACCGAGGGCTCGCCGAGCGACTCGTAGTCGGCGTCCACCGCGCGCACGCCTGTCAGGTGCAGCAGCGAGTAGAGCAGCATCGAGGCGTGGCCGGCCGAGAGCACGAAGCGGTCGCGGTTGGGCCAGATCGGGTCGGAGGGGTCGAAGCGGAGAAAGCGCTGCCAGAGCGTGTAGGCGACCGGGGCCAGCGCCATCGGGGTGCCCGGGTGCCCGGAGTTGGCCTTCTGGATCGCGTCGATCGACAGCGTGCGGATCGTGTTCACGCAGAGCTGGTCGATGTCGGTCTTCGCCGCGGTCGCAACTTCCATCTCGGCTCGATCCTAGTCCTCCGCGGATAGATTCCCCCTTCCATATGAGCCCCACCGCCGACATGGAGAAGAAGGTCGCCGCCGAGGCCGCCGCCGAGCTGGTCGAGGACGGCATGAGCGTCGGGCTCGGGACAGGCTCGACCGTCGCCTACCTGCTGCCGGCGCTGGCAAAGCGGGGGCTGCAGCTGCGCTGCGTGGCCACCTCGCCCCAGACCGAGGAGGCAGCGCGCGAGCTGGGCCTGGGGGTCGAGGACTTCGACACCCTGGTGCAGCTCGACATCGCGATCGACGGCGCCGACCAGGTTGCACCCGACCGCTGGGTCGTCAAGGGCGGCGGCGGGGCGCACACGCGCGAGAAGATCGTCGCCGCCGCGGCCGAGCGCTTCGTGGTGATCGTCGACTCGGGCAAGCTGGTGGAGGAGCTGGCCCCGCCGGTCCCGCTGGAGCTGCACGAGTTCGGGCTGTCGGCGACGCTGCACGGCCTCGGCGGCCTCGACGACGTGCGGCGGCGCGACGCGCCGCCCAGCCCCGACGGCGGGGTGATCGCCGACTACTTCGGTACGGTCGGCGACCCGGCCAAGCTGGCGACACGGCTGTCCGCGGTGCCGGGCGTGGTCGAGCACGGCCTGTTCCCGGCGGCGATGGTAAGCGAGGTCCTGGTCGGGCGCGACGGTTCCGTCGAGCGGCTCTGACCCGATGGGCATCGGGCGCCAGCTGCGGGCGATCGTGCTGCTGCCGGGGATGGCGGCGGTCGGGGTGCCCGCGCTGCTGGTAGTGATGTCGGGAGCCGACCCCGGCTGGGGCCTGCCGGCGCCCGCGGCGATCGCGCTTGGCATCGCCGGCGCCGCGCTGATCCTCGTCGGGTTGCGGCTCTGGGCCGAGACGGTGCGCCTCTTCGCCGCGGTCGGCAAGGGCACGCTCGCCCCCTGGGACCCGACGCGCAAGCTGGTCGTGCAGGGCCCTTACCGCCGCGTCCGCAACCCGATGATCAGCGCGGTGGCGTTCGTGCTGCTGGGCGAGGCGGCGATCCTCGGCTCGCCGCCGTTGCTGGTGTGGCTTGCGGCCTTCGTGCTCGTCATCTGCATCTACATCCCACTCGTCGAAGAGCCCGGGCTGGTGAAGCGGTTCGGCGCGAAGTACGACGACTACAGGCGGGCGGTGCCGCGCTGGATCCCGCGCCGGCGACCGTGGGTTGAGGGTGTCTAGCGCGCAGCCGCTGCTGCGTCGGCGATCACTGTCGAGTGGCCGGCATCGACGCGGCCGGCGGGGATCGAGCGGTCGCCGGCGAGCAGCTTCGCCAGCGCCTCGCGCTTGGACTCGCCGGTGACCAGCCAGAGGATGGCGCGCGCCCGAGCCAGCTCCGGGTAGGTGAGGGTCATTCGGCGGCGCCCCTGATACTCGCCCCCGGTGACCGCGACGCGGCGGTCGTCGACGTCGAGCACCGGGTCGCCGGGGACCAGCGAGGCGGTGTGGCCGTCGGGGCCGGCCCCGAGGTGGACGAGGTCGAGTGCCCCAGCGAGCTGCCCGGCGTAGCGGGCTGCCGCAGCCTCCGGGTCCTCGTCGGTCACGGGCATCGGGCGCACTCGCGCACGCGCGGCCGCGGGCAGGCTCTGCAGCAGGTGGGTCAGGTTGCGATCGGGATCGCCTTCCGGGGCGATCCGTTCGTCCACCTGGAAGACCTCCGTGCTGCTCCAATCGATCTCCTGCTCGGCCAGCAGCTCGTACATCCGCCAGGGGTCGGTGCCTCCGCTGGCGGCCAGCGAGAAGCCGCCCCGCGCGCCGGTCGCCTCGTGCGCGGCCTCGCCGATCAGCTCGGCGCCCCGGCGCGCGGCGGCCGCCGGATCCGGCCGCACCTCGAGCCGCGGCGGCGCTACTGCGGCTTCTCCTCGTGCCCGCCGAACTGCTTGCGCATCGCCGAGAGCACCTTGTCGGCGAAGTCGTCGAGGCCGCGCGAGGCGAAGCGCGAGTACAGCGCCATGGTCAGCACCGGTGCCGGCACCCCCTCGTCGATCGCCGCGATCGAGGTCCAGCGCCCCTCGCCCGAATCCGAGACCCGCCCCTCGAACTCGTCCAGGGTCGGCGACTCGCGAAGCGCGGCGGCCGTCAGGTCGAGCAGCCAGGAGCCGATCACGCTGCCTCGCCGCCAGACTTCGGCCACCTCGGCGACGTCGATCTCGTAGCGGAAGTGCTCCGGGTGCTCGAGGGGAGCGGTCTCGGCGTCCGCCTCGCGTGAGCGGCTTCCCACGTCGGCGTTGCGGAGGATGTTGAGCCCCTCCGCGTAGGCGGCCATCACGCCGTACTCGATGCCGTTGTGGACCATCTTCACGAAGTGCCCGGCGCCGCTGGGGCCGCAATGCAGGTACCCCTGCTCGGCCGCAGCCGGGTCCCCGTCGCGCCCCGGCGTCCGCTCGGCGGCGTCGACGCCCGGGGCGAGCGTGGCGAAAATCGGCTCCAGCCGCCGGAAGGCCTCGTCGGGGCCGCCGATCATCAGGCAATAGCCGCGCTCGAGCCCGAACACGCCGCCGCTGGTCCCGCAGTCGAGGTAGTCGATCCCCTTCTCCGCCAGCTCCGCGGCGCGGCGGATGTCGTCGTGGTAGTAGGAGTTGCCGCCGTCGATGATCGCGTCGCCGGCCTCCATCCGCTCGCCAAGGTCGCCGACCGCCTTCTCGGTGATCTCGCCGGCCGGGACCATCACCCAGGCGGCGCGGGGCTTGCTGAGCTTGGCGGCGAACTCGCCCAGGTCGCCGGCCCCGGTCGCCCCCTCCTGCTCGAGGGTCTTGACGGCCTCGGCGCTGACGTCGTAGACGACGCACTCGTGCCCGTCGCGCATCAGGCGCCGCACGATGTTGGCCCCCATTCGGCCCAGGCCGACCATCCCCAGCTGCATGATCTGGATCCTATGCGCCGGGCGTGGCGGTTACTTGTGGCGCGTGGCACTAAACGGATATGCGAGGGCGTTCACCCGCGCCGATCCAAACGGCTGCCTGATCCGTCGAGCACGGGAGGGGGCCGCTTCGCCGGGCATCCGGCGAAGCGGCCTGCCCGCGGGATAGCCTCACGCCGTGGCCGAGAGCGCGGACGTCCTCGTCATCTTCGGAATCACCGGCGACCTGGCCAGGAAGATGACCTTCAGGGCGCTGTACCGGTTGGAGCGCCGCGGCCGCCTCGGCTGCCCGATCGTCGGCGTCGCCCGCAACGACTGGAACGACGAGGACCTGCACCGCCACGTGCGCGTGGCGATCGCGAGCTCGATCGACGATCCCGACGAGGGCGTCCTGGGCGCGCTGGCCAAGCGCCTCAGCTACGTGCGGGGCGATTACACCGACCCGGACACATTCGAGCGGGTCGCGAAGGCCATCGAGGGCCGCAAGCATCCGGTCTTCTATCTGGAGATTCCGCCTTCGCTGTTCGCGACCGTGGTGCGCGGGCTGGGCGAGGCGGGGCTGGCCGAGTCGGCCCGAGTCGTGGTCGAGAAGCCATTCGGGCACGACCTCGAGTCGGCGCGACAGCTCAACTCCGAGCTCCAGACGGTGCTGGAGGAGGAGCAGATCCTTCGCATAGACCACTTCCTCGGCAAGGAACCGGTGATGGACATCAGCTACCTGCGCTTCTCCAACACGCTGCTGGAGCCGGTCTGGAACCGTCAGTTCGTCTCCCACGTCCAGATCACGATGGCCGAGGACTTCGGGGTCGAGGACCGCGGCCGCTTCTACGACCCGGTCGGGGCCCTGCGAGACGTCGTCCAGAACCACCTGCTGCAGGTGATGGCCCTGGTCGCAATGGAGCCCCCGTCCGGCAACGCCGAGGACTCGGTCCGCGACAAGAAGCTCGAGCTGTTCAAGGCCGTGCGCAGCGCCGACCCCGAGCGCTACGTGCGCGGGCAGTACGAGGGCTACCGCGAGATCGACGGGGTGGCGAAGGACTCCGGCACCGAGACCTACGTCGCATTGGAGCTGGAGATCGACAACTGGCGCTGGTCGCGGGTGCCATTCTTCATCCGCGCGGGAAAGTGCCTGCCGGTCAGCGAGACGGAGGTCAACGTGGTCTTCAAGCGGCCGCCGCCGCTGGGGGTGGGACCGCCCTCACGCCCCGATCCCAACCAGTTGGTGATCCGCATCGACCCCAAGCCCGGCGCGCGGATCCGCTTCATCGCCAAAAAGGCCGGCGAGGAAGCCTACGAGCCGGCCGACCTCCAGGTCCTCTTCGAGAGGGTGCCTGGCTCCGAGCCCGAGCCCTACGAGCGCCTGCTCGACGACGCCCTGCGCGGCGAGCTGGCCCTGTTCATGCGGGAGGACCAGATCGAGCAGACCTGGCGCATCGTGGAGCCGCTGCTGGAAAGCCCCCCGCCGGTCATCCCCTATCCAAAGGGCTCCTGGGGCCCGGAGGAGGCCAACAAGCTGACCCGCGGCATCTGCGAGTGGTACGAGCCGTGGCTGCCCGACGCAGAATGAGCGAGCGCGAGAGCAACCCGCTGATCGACCGGATCCTCACCCCGCTCGTGTCGTCGCGGCCGGGATCGTGGTTCTACGTAAACGTCGCGCCGCACCTGGACCGGGTGCTGCTGCGGCTGACCGGCGGCCGGTTCACCACGGGCGGGCGGCACCGCGTCGGGTTTCTCAAGGTCAAGGGCGCGAAGTCGGGGCTGGAGCGGACCACGCCGCTGGTCTACACCCGCGACGGCGAGAAGATCCTGCTGGTCGCCTCGCGCGGCGGCGACGTCAAGCACCCGGCCTGGTACCGCAACGTGGTCGCCAACCCCGAGGTGCGGTTCTCGATCGACGCCCAGGAGCGCGCCTACAGCGCACGTGAGCTGGACGGAGCCGATCGCGAGCGCGCCTGGCCGCTGGTGGTCCGGCGCTACCCCGGCTACGCGATCTACGAGCAGCGGGCCGGCGAGCGGAAGATCCCGGTGATCGAGCTGGCGCCGCGGGGAGCCTGAGGCTCAGCGAACCGGGTCGCCAGCCGGGTTCACGACCAGCCAGACCCCGCCGAACTCGTCGACGTTCTGACAGAGGATCTCCCCCGGCCCCTCGTTCGCGTAGTAGTAGAGGGGGTGGCCGTTGTAGGTGACCTGCCTGCGCTCGCCGCGCTTGATCGTCCCGAGCAGGCCGCCCCGGGTCTCGCCGCGGGCTCGCGGCTTGGCCTTGGTGTAGACCGGCGGCCAGACTTTCGCGCAATTTCCGAAGCACTCGCTCTTCGGCCCCTCCTCCTTGCTGAACGCGTAGATCGTCTGCCTGACCCCATTGGTCAGAACTGTTCCGAATCGGCTCGAGCGGGTCTTGATCTTCTTGCCCTTGGGCTGCACACGGTCGAGCGGGGATACTCGCTCGCTCGACGCTGAAGCGGAGACGCCCGTCACGAGCAGGAGCAGCGCGAGCGCAAGAGTGGTGGCGATCTTCATCGGCATTTGCACAGTCCCGGCGGCCGGCGCCTCTTTACAACGGGCCCGCGCCTTGCGGACCGCCGCCGGTTCGGCTAGCGTCGCCGCGTGAACATGGACAGGATCGGGCCCGGCAATCTCGTGGCGGCGCTTGGCGGCGTGGTGCTGCTGATCGGGATGTTCTTCCTCAACTGGTACGGCGTCGGCGATGCGGAAATCGACACGTTCGGCGCCTGGGAGGAGCAGGGGTTCCTGGGAACGATCGCCAATCTGATCATGGTCGCCGCGGCGGCCTCGTCGCTGGGAATCGTGTTCTCCGCCGCCCGCGGGCAGACCGTCTCGGAGGCATCCGCGTCGGCGAGCCTGGTGCTGGCGCTGGCCGCGGTGGCGATGGTCGTGCTGCGGATGATCTTTCCCGTCGACGAGGTCAACGGCTTCGAGTTCGACGCGAGCCTCGAGGCGGGAATCTTCACGACACTGGCCGGAGCACTGATCGTCCTGGCGGGTCGCATGCTGGCAAGCCAGGAGCGTGGAGACACCTACATCTAGCCGCGCCGCACGGAGGGGAACGATCCTCCTGGCGGCCGTCGTGGCCGGGCTCGTCACGCTGGGCGCGCTGCCCGGACCGGAGGTGCCGCGGGTGGATGCCGCCGCCTCCTCCGCAAAGGGAAAGCACCGGGCCTACCCGTGGCGCAAGCGGGTCGCCGCGGCCCGCCGATTCGCGCGGCGCCGGGCCGGCATCGCCTCCTTCGCGATCGTCGGCGAGCGCGGCACCCTGCGCGGCTACAAGCCGCGCCGCGAATTCCACTCGGCGAGCGTCGTGAAGGTGATGCTGATGCTCAGCTACCTGCGCCGGCCCGGGGTCCGTCACAGGCGGCTGCACGCCGGCGACCGGCAGCTGCTGGCGCCGATGATCCGCCGCTCCGACAACGCGACCGCCACCGCGATCCGCGACATCGTCGGCAACGACGCGCTGCTGCACCTCGCCCGGGCGGCGCACATGCGCGACTTCCACACCAACGTCGTCTGGGGGTCGACCAGGATCAGCGCCCGGGACCAGGCCCTGCTGATGTACCGGCTGAGGCGCTACATCCCGCGCCGCCACCGCCACTATGCGTTCCACCTGCTCTCCCACGTCGTCTCCTACCAGCGCTGGGGAACGCCCCCGGCGCGGCCGCGCGGCTGGCGCGTCTACTTCAAGGGCGGCTTCATCCCCGCGGCGGGCGGCTGGCGGATCCACCAGGTCGCCCAGCTTCGCCGCGGCCGCCGTCGGCTCGCACTCGCTGTGCTGACGGAGGGCAACCCATCGCTCGAGTACGGCGCCAAGACGGTGCAGGGCGTCACTGCGCGGCTGCTGCGCCGCTACAACCGCCTCACCGGCGGGCGCAGGCGATCTAGCTCACCGCGTCGCCGTTCGGCTGCACGACCAGCCACAGCCCGCCGAACTCGACCACGTTGTGACAGAGGACCTCGCCCGGCGGGTCGTCGACGTAGTAGTAGAGAGGGTGGCCGTCGTAGGTCACCTGGACTGACCCGTCGTCTCCGTCTCGCCTGGTGGTCCCGAGCATCGAGCCCTGGGCCCCGCCCCCGGCCTGCGGCTTTCCCTTGGTCAGCACCGGCGGCCACGCCTCGGCGCATGCCCCGTAGCACTCGCTCCTTGGCGACTGCTCCTTGTCGAAGAGATAGATCGCGCGCTGGTCGCCGTCGAAGAGAATCTCGCCGTACTCGCTGTCCGCGGCCTTGATCGTGGTGCCCGGCTTGGCCGTGCCGGGACCATCGGTCGCCGGCTTGTCGGTCGCCGGCTTGTCGGTCGCCGGCTTCTGTGCGACGGCGCCGTAGCCCGCTCCGGCGCCGGACCCATCCGACGACGAGTCGCCGTCGCCACCGCAGGCGGCTAGGACAAGCGCGGCAAAGGCGACGGCAGGTGCGATTGCGGCTCTCATGCGCAATGCCTAAGTCATCACGGGGCGCGATCCGTTACGGCTACACATGCGCTGTGCCTGGCTGAGCAGCCAGCCGGGCGCCGAAAAGTTCTTCACGACGGGAGGTGCGATGCCGATAAGAGGGCGCATGGAGGCGCGTTCCTGGCTGTGCCCAAACGAGCTCGACCGCACGCGCGTGGTCGAGGCCAACGACCGCGTGCGGCGCGCGCGGACGCTGATCGCGATCGTGGTCGGTCTGTCCCTGATCGCCTCCGCGCCCTTCAACGGCTGGTGGACGCTGATCCTCTTCTCGGTCGCGGTGCTAGACCTGGGCACCCTCGACCGCCGCCTCGCAGGCGCGGAGCGGCCGGAGCGTGTGGCGGCGAGAACCCTGCTGCTGATGCTCGCCCTGTTCTCGATCGGCGCCGCAATTGACGGAGGCGTAGAGGGGGAGGGTCTGCCTTGGATGGTGATCCCGGCCGCCGTCGCTCCGCTGCGCTTCCGCGGCGCCGTCGTGTTCGCCTTCGCCGCGCTCACGGCGCTGCTCGCGGTCGCTGTGTCGTTTGGGGTCGACCCCGCCGCCGCGGCGCACAACCCGGTTCCCCTCCTGGTCACGCTGGCGCTCCTGGTCAGCGTCACCGGCGTGACCTGGGCGCTGATGGATGCGGAGATCCAGCAGCGCGAGGCGGCGGTGCTGGATCCGCTTACCGGCCTGCTCAACCGCGCCACCCTCGAGGCCCGTGTCGCCGAGCTCGAACACCAAGCCGGCATGACCGGCGACTCGGTCTGCTTCGTGGCCTGCGACCTCGACGGCTTCAAACGCGTCAACGACACCTACGGGCACGATCGCGGCGACGCCGTGCTGAAGGCGACGGCGTACGAGCTGCGCAAGTCCCTGCGCTCATTCGAGCTGATCTACCGGCTCGGCGGCGAGGAGTTCCTCGTCGTGCTGCCCGGCGCCGATCTCGAAGAGGGCACCCAGGTCGCCGAGCGCCTGCGCAGCACGGTGGACCAGGCGCGCCCCGGTGGCCTCGAGCTGACGATGTCGGTAGGCGTCGGCGCCGCCGCCGGCGAAGCCGTCTCCTACGACGAGCTGTTCAAGGCCGCCGACGAGGCCCTCTACTCGGCCAAGGAGCAGGGGCGCAACCGGGTCGTCGCCTCCACGGCACCGGCGCCGGAACCACAGGTCACCCAGCCGGCGCCAGTCCCCGCCGGCTGACCCTGAAGCCGAATTCCCCGCAACGGCGAACCGCGGGGGCAGCCGCGGAGGCGGGATAGGATCGCGCGGGAGCACCCCGGCGACGCCGGACGACGCGCCATGTCGAGCGAGACAATCAGCCTGATCACGGTTCCCTTCTTCACCGGGGCGATCGGGTACGTGACCAACTTGAGCGGGGTCTGGATGCTGTTCTACCCGGTCCACTTCGCCGGGTTTCGGGTGCCGGGCCTGGCCACGCTCGCCGAGCTGCTGCCGCGCAAGATCCAGCAGATCCCCGGCGTCATGCACGGCGGGGTCGGCTGGCAGGGAATCATCCCCTCACGGGCGGCGAAGATGGGGTCGATCGCGGTCGACAAGGGGATCGCCAAAGTCGGCAGCGCAAGCGACTTCTACGAGGAGCTCGAGCCCGACAAGATCGCCGAGCACATCCTCGTCAGCGCCCGTGCCGACATCCGTGACGTGGTCGAGCGGATCATGGAGCGCGAGCACCCGCAGCTCTGGAACGACCTGCCACCGCGGGTGCGCGAAGCGATTCACGAGCGGGTCCAGGAGCAGCTCCCGGACATCATCCGCACCATCACCGATCAGATCGGCGCCCACGTGGACCAGCTGCTCGACGTGAAGCTGATGGTGATCCGCCACATTGAGGAGAGCCCGGAGTTGGCCAATCGCGTCTACCTCGAGGTGGGCCGCAAAGAGCTGCGCTTCATGGTCAACTTCGGCTTCTTCTTCGGCTTTCTGCTCGGCATCCCCACCGCCCTTCTGACCGAGGTGGTCTTCGATTATTGGTGGCTGCTGCCGATCTCCGGCGTGCTGATCGGCTACACCACCAACCTGCTCGGGATCTGGATGATCTTTCAGCCGCTCGAGCCGCGGAAGTTCCTCGGCTTCAAGATCCAGGGCCTGTTCCTGAAGCGCCAGCCGGAGGTGGCCGACCTCTACGCAGGGATCATCGCCGACGACATCATCACGCTGCGCAACATCGGCGACGAGCTGCTCAATGGGCGCCGCTCCGACCGCACGCGCCGGATGATCGAGGATGCGATGCGCCCGGCGGTCGACCGCGCCGTCGGCCCCACCCGCCCGGCCGTGCGGGTGGCGTTGGGAACCGATGAATACGACGCGATCCGAGAGTCGGTTGCGACAGAGACGGTCGAGTATGCGGTGACCCCATTCAGAGATCCGGAGTTCAGCGAGGACCGCAGCGCCACGATCAGGAGGCTGATCGCCGCGCGCATGCGAGAGCTCGGGCCGGCGGACTTCTCTGAGATGCTGCGCACGGCGATGCGCGAGGACGAATGGCTGCTCTACCTTCACGGCGCCGTCCTGGGTCTCGTCGGCGGACTGATCCATCTGGCTATCTTCGGGTGAGCAGATGAACGACCAGGAACGAATTGACGGCACACCGACGCCCGAAGCGTCACACGACGATGCCCAGGAGAGCGATGCCCAGGAGAGCCTGGCCGAGGCGATCCCCGGCCTGGCCCGGATCTATGCGTCGGCCTGGTTGCGCACCGCCGAATGGGCCGTTGAGTCGTCGTTTCGCGCCGGCTCCCGGGTCATGCGCACCGCGATCTCCGGCGATTCCCCGGCGGCGCTCTTCGAGGGGGCCGGCGCGGACCTCCGCGAGTACGCACGGCGCCTGGTCGGGGTGGTGGATCCCGACGGAGCAATGGGCGGCGAGTCGGATCCGACCATGGACCGCCCTCGCGGCGATGACTGCTCGACCGAGGCGCTGCGCGAGCGCGGCACCGAGCTGCTGCGCCAGTCCGCCGACGTTCACTTCGAGGAGGACACTCACCCGGCTTACGCCCGCATCCTCGAAGACCTGACCCCGGACGAGGGCCGCATCCTGCGCTTGCTGGCGCAGGAGGGGCCGCAGCCGGCAGTTGACGTCCGGGGCGGCTGGCTTCCCTTCAACATCGGATCGGAGCTGGTGGCGCTCGGCCTCTCGATGATTGCCGAGGAGGCGGGTTGCCGAAACCTGGACCGGGTCCCCGCCTACCTGAACAACCTCAACCGCTTGGGTCTGGTCTGGTTTTCCCGCGAGCCGGTCGAGGATCGCAACCGCTACCAGGTACTCGAGGCCCAGCCCGACGTCACCGCGGCCATGCGCAAGGCGGGGCGCGGGGGCAGCACGGTGCGCCGCAGCATTCATCTCACCCCGTTCGGCGAGGACTTCTGCGACGTCTGCCTTCCGCTGGACACGGCCGAGCTCGACGCGCTCGACGGCGAAGGTGAGGCCGCGGTCACCCAGACCGCCTGACGCGGACGGCGTCGGCCTGGATCTGGCGCTGGCCGTAGGAGCCCCGGAAGACCGGCCCTGAGGCGGCCAGCAAGTCGCCCGGCCCGGGCAGGGGGTGCGGGCGCAGGTCGCGCCGCACGTCCACCACCGTGATACCCGGGAAGGTCACGCTCTGCGAGCTGGAGAGCACGAAGTGGGCGTCGCCGTCCCCGTCGGGGTCGACCCGCTCCACGTAGAGGATGCGCCCGCCGGCGCTGCGGCAGTTGGTTGCGTCAGGCGGGCAGGAAGGCGGGCGCAGGGCAGCCTGCTGCTCGCGGCGAGCGGCGGAACCGGCGCGGTCGCCGCTTGCGGCGCCCTGCTGCTGGTGCGGCTCGGGCCCGCCGCCGCAACCCGGCACGGCCACAAGCGCGATCAGTGCGGCCAGGATGCGGAGCATCGGCACTCAGTGAAGGCAGTCACGCCGCGGTCGACCGGCGAGGGGCCGATCGGTCGAGCGCTCGCCGCAGCTGCGATGGCGAGCAAGCCGGTTCCGGAGACGGCCAGCATTGTTAGAAGGCGCCGCAGGCAACGGACCGTAGCGGCGGCGCCGGTGGCGCGGGCTTCGCTGCCGCCGCAGCGCTACGGTGGCGCCGTGCCGGCTCCCCTGCTTGCAGTCGACGCCCCTTCGATGCTGTTCCGCGCCTTCTATGCGCTGCCGGCCTCGATCACGGGCTCCGACGGCAAGCCCGTCAACGCCCTGCTCGGCGCCGCGAACCTGATCCTGCGCGATGTCGAGCGTCACGATCCGCGCGCGGTGGTGCTCTGCTTCGGGCCCGACGCGGCTCACTACCGGGTTGAGCTGTTTCCCAACTATCACGCGGACCGCGACGAGCTGCCTAAGGAGCTCGCACCGCAGTGGGCCGACAGCCGCGACTTCTTCGAGGCATTCGGATGGACGGTCGCGAGCCATGACTCACTCGAGGCCGACGACCTGCTCGGCTCCTACGCCCGGCGTGAGGCCGAAGCGGGTGGCAGCGCCCTGCTGCTGACCGGCGACCGCGACATGTTCCAGTGCGCCAGCGAGCAAGTGAGCGTGCTCTATGTCCGCACCGGCGGCAGGGGCGCGGAGGTGGTCACTCCCGAGGAGGTCGAGCGCCGCTACGGCGTTCCGCCCGAGCTCGTCCCCGACTTCATCGCCCTGCGCGGCGACCCCTCCGACGGGATACCCGGCGCCAAGGGCGTCGGCGAGAAGACGGCTGCGGAGCTGCTGCGCCGCCACGGTCCGCTGGAGGCGGTGCTCGACGCGGCGATCGGCGAGAGCCGCCCGAAGCTGCGCGGAGCCCTGCTCGACGCCCGCGATGACCTGCTTGTGTTCAAGCAGCTCGCAACGCTTCAGGAGGCGGGCGTGGAGCGACTGCCCGACCGGCCCACCGACTGGGAGGGCGCCGCGAGAGCCGCTCGCGAGCGCGGCATGAACCGCCTTGCCGAGCGGCTCGAGGGGGGCGCCTAGGTGTAAGACCCGAGCGGGTTGTTTGGCTCGGCAAGCCGAGCTTGGGCCGCGCGGTCTTGGCGGTTACGCCCGAACGCCCGAACTGTCGCCTCCTTCATCCTCTCCACGGGCGGAAATGGCGACAGTTCGGGTCCCGCAGCGCTTTTTGGCACGGGTGCGGACGGTCAGCCCCGCCCCCCGTGGATGAAAACACGGGCTCAGGGATTACACCTAGAGGTCGAGCCGGTAGACCGAGCCGTTGATCCTCAAGGGGCGCCATGATCGCAACCGCGGCAGCCGGCGGGTTCCGTACGGCGCAGGCGGCGGGTGTCGATGCTTATTCTCACCGTGCGTGAGGCGGGCGAAGACCACGGCAGTCGCGGCAATGGCGTTCCTGATGGTCCAGGGGAGCGCAGCCTGGGGTGCAGAGGCCGGCAGCCATCAAGGGCCGGCGGCGGCGTTGCCTTCGCACGTCGTCACTCGGGACCCGGCAGCCGTGCGGCGCTACTGGACGCCGCAGCGGATGCGGCAGGCCCAGCCGTTGGACTTCGCGCGCCGGGCGGCGGCTCCATCGGGCAGCGCCGCCGAAGCCGAAAGGGCCCCGCGCATCGAGCCGAACCCGCTCACCCACGCCGGCGTCAACCGCTTCGAGATCACCGACACGACCTCGTATCCGGCCCGAGTGCACGGCAGGGTGTTTCTCACCTTCCCCGGCGAGGGCGACTTCGCGTGCTCGGGGACCGCGATCGGAAGCCCGGCCGGGAACGTCGCCGTGTCGGCCGGGCACTGCGTGTTCGACGCCGGCTTCAGCAACACCTGGGCCACCAACTGGACATTTATCCCCGGCTACCACGACGGGCAGAGCCCGTTCGGAGAGTGGGTTGCGCAGACGGTTGCCTCAACACCGGGCTGGGTCGCCGAGGACTTCCGCTACGACGTCGGGATGGCGGTGATGCAGCCTCTCGGCGGCTCGCAGCTGGAGCAGGCGGTCGGTGCACGTGGCATCGCTTTCAACCAGGCGCGCGAACAGCAGTTTCGCGCCTTCGGCTACCCCGCCGAGCAGCCTCCATTCGAGTTCACGGGAGAGCGGCTGTTCGCCTGCGACTCGGCGTACGGGGGCGAGGATTCTTCGGAGCCGCCGCCGAGCCCGATGCTGATCTCCTGCGACATGACGGCCGGCTCCAGCGGCGGCGGCTGGGTCATCCACGACACCTTCGTCAACTCGGTGATCAGCTACGGATACATGTTCCAGCCGAACGACATGTACGGCCCGTACTTCGACTCCGTCGCGGAGGCCCTCTACCGGGAGGTGTCGGGCATCGGCGCATGCCTCGGGCGGGAGCCGACACTGGTCGGGACCAACGCCTCGGAGACGCTGGTCGGTACCAGCGGAGCCGACGTGATCGTCGGCCTGGGAGGCGATGACCAGATCGAATCCGGAGCCGGCGACGACGTGATCTGCGCCGGGGCGGGCAACGACACCATGGCCGCCGGGGCGGGCAACGACGGCTTCGAGGGAGGGGACGGCACCGACTCGGCCTCCTTCAGCCAAGCCGCGTCGGTCGAGGCCGATCTGGCCAGGGGCAAGGCGACCGGGGAGGGAAAGGACAACCTTGCGAGCGTCGAGCAGCTCACCGGATCGCCCGGCAAGGACGTCCTCACCGGCGACAAGCGCTCGAACTCGCTGCTGGGCGAGGCGGGTCGCGATCTTCTGATCGGCGGCCGCGGGGACGACATGCTTGCGGGCGGCAAGGGCAAGGACACCGCGAGCTTCGCCAAGGGCCACGGGGTCACCGCGTCGACCCGCAAGGCCAAGGGGCAGGGTCGCGACCGCCTCAAGCAGATCGAAAACCTCACCGGCAGCGGCCGGGCCGACGTGCTGACCGGCGACAACAAGCCGAACAGGCTTCGCGGCGGCGGGGGCCCCGACAAGCTCAGAGGAAGGGGCGGCCACGATCTCCTCCGCGGCGGCGGAGGCGTGGACAGCTGCAACGGCGGGGCGGCGCAGGACGGCGCGAAGACCTGCGAGACCGCGCGCCGGCTCTAGGCACCGCGGGGCAGCGGCGCCGCCCTACTGCCCGACACCGATGAGTTTTGCTTCACCGGGCGGTCTTAGGAAGTGACGCAATAAACAGATCGAGAGGAGGCTCCAATGAGCTTGAGCGACTACAAGGTGGGAGCGGTGATGGCCGTCTCCGACATGGACAGAGCAAAGGAGTTCTACGAGGGGAAGCTTGGCTTGTCGCCCGGCACGGATGACTCCGACGAGACGCGAACCTACGAGTGCGCGGACGGGACCGGCATCCTTGTCTATCTCTCGCCGGACCACGCGGGCAAGTCGACCGCCACCCTGGCCGGCTGGGTCGTGGATGACGTCGAGAAAGTGGGGCACGAGCTCATCTCCAGGGGCGTCGTCTTCGAGCAGTACGACCAGCCCGGGATCAAGACCGACGAAAAGGGGATTGCGGAGGCCGGCGGCATCAAGGTCGCCTGGGTCAGGGATCCCGACGGCAACACGTTCGCGATTAATCAGGAGGCCTAGCCTCGGGCTGAGCGAGGCGCTGCGGGCGCACTCTCCGCGGCAACTTTCCGCGGCAACGAGACGCCCCGCGCATGCAAAGGGCCCCGCATAAAGCGGGGCCCTTTGCAGCATGCGGGGGGTGCTACGACGCGGTCTTGACGACACCGACCAAGTGACCCTCGGGGTCGGTGAACTGGCCGATCTCGATCTGCTCCATCACCTTGTCCGGGCCCATCACCCGCGACCCGCCGAGGCTCTCGGCTTTCGCGAGCGCGGCCTCCACGTCGGGGACCTCGATGTAGAAGGTGACGTGGCCGGAGTACCCCTCCGGCCCCGCTGCGACGCCGCCGCCGATCCCGGCGCCGTCGGCGTTGGTGTTCCCATCGCGCTGCACGACTCCGTAGTTCATCGGGTTGTTGGAGTCGATCTCCCACCCGAACAGGTCGGAGTAGTAGCTCTGCAGCTTCTCCCCGTCCTTCCCGATGATCTCGAAATGGACTACCGGCTGTCCCATGCTGTCTCCTTTCCGCGCCGGCGGGCCGGCGCCTTGGTGATAACTACATACCCATAAGACCGCGGGTCGGGCTGGGACTCATCGCTGCCTCGAGCCTGCGGGCCCTGATCCGGCCCGGGGTACCCGCCGGGCGCGGCGGATCGACCTGCGGATGCAGGGACTCTAGAGCGCGCCCGACAGGATTCGAACCTGTGACCTTCGGTTTCGTAGAGCGTCGGAGCTAGGTCGCTAGGCACGTACTCGATCGACTCCGGTCCTTTTCGCTTGGCGTTGGGGTGCTCCGTTGGGCCGCGTAATGACTGGTGGGATGAAGGGTGGCCACGCGGACCCATGGCGAAGCGGGGGCCCGATATGTCCAATCGGATCGACGCAGACGAATTCATAGAAACCGGTGAGCACGTGGTGGTGCCGTGGACGCTCTACGTGCGAGGGCGCGATGGGATGGAGTTGCGGAGTCGTGTCACCGGGTGTTCACGATCCGCGACGGCCCATCGCGCGCTGCTGCATGAATCAAGAGCGGCAGGAAGCCCTCGAAGCCGCTGGCCTATTCGAGGTAGTCCTCTGCGCTGACCTCAGCGCGGACAGGTTCGGTCAGCCAGGCGGCGGGATCGGGCTGGTGCTGATGCGCGCGAACTTGTTGGTGGAGTAGGTGCGGTTCTGGATGCCCTTGGCGAAGGCGTTGGTGGCGGCGGTGGAGGTCTCGATCGGCCAGTCCATGCCGTCGGCGTACTTCTCGAACCAGAGCAGGCCGCGAATCTTGGGGTAGTTGGTCGCAAGCTGCGAGAACATGTTGGTGATCCAGCCGGCCTTGGAGCCGCCGTACTCGGTGGATGCGATCTCGCCGATCACCATCGGCTTGCTGGGCGCGATCGTGTCGACGATCTGGTGGTAGGTCGAGCTGAAGAGGTAGTCGAAGCTCCTCCAGACCCTTGGCGGGTTGGCATTGGGGCCCCAGTTGTAGCCGTCCAGGCAGGTCCAGTCGACGTAGGCGTCGCCGGGGTAGAGCGTGCTCAGGCTCTGGAGCGTGTTCTTGGGGTCGACATAGGGGCACCAGACCCATGTGGCGTTGGTCGCCCCGACCGAGGTGAAGATGTCGTGCACGTGGCGCCAGGCGGCGACGGACTCGCCCGGCTGGTTGCCGTTGGCGCTCTCTGACCACTGGAACCAGTTCCCGTTCATCTCGAAGTTGAAGCGCAGGAAGAACGGGCGCCCCCAGCTCTTGGCGGCGGTCGCCCAGTTGCGGATGTAGGTGTCATAGGTGCCGGCGATCACGTCGGAGAGCTGGAAGTCGGGCTGGTCGAGGCTGGAGGGAATCGATTGCGAGGCCCAGGAGAAGAACGGGATCGCTCCGTGCTGGCGAATGGTCTGCATCTCCCACGTCGGGAAGCCGTAGAACGTGCACGGCGAGGAGTAGCAGTTGGCAAATGGTGTGGCGAACTGCACCAGCGAGAGCGGCTTGCCCGCCATCTGCTCGAACTTCGAGACCGCGTTCATGTCCCACGGCGGCTGTGTGCCGGTGAGCTGATCCCCGATCTCGGCCCCCCAATACTGGCTGGGCTGGGCCGCGGAGCTGGCGGACGGGATGACGAGGCAGATCGCCAACGCCCAGATGACGACGATTGTCCTGAGCGCAGCGGGACGTCCCATCACCGATCGCGGCCGGAGCCGGCGTGATCTCATTGCAAGTGATCTCATTGCGAGGAGGGTTGTCGCGGCAGTTCGGACGGAATGCTTCTTGCGGGGCTTCTGGGTAGCCGCCTGGCACACCACCCCCCGCGCCAAGCCTGACAACCGTACATGACCGCGACGAGGATGTCCACGTTCCACCGGAGTCCGGGCGCCTGCGTTCAGCGCGCTACTTGCGCGCCTTGTGGACTCCCTGGCGGGTCGCGCTCGATGCCGCGCCGGTGAAAGAACGCGCCAAAGGATCCCGCAAGCATCGCGACCACAGAAATCGCGTACGCCTGCAGGAACACATCGAGCACGCGTGCGGGTGTCGAGATCGGGTTCGGGAGCTGGGATGAGACGGTCAGAAGCTGTGTGCTCGTCCAGAAGACCGAGTCTCCATTTGCGGAGAACCGGGCTAGCCCGGTTCTCGTGGAGTCCGGTGGAGTCCTGTGGCTTCAGTTGCCACCCTGTTGCCACCTACCGATCCCTTGAGGAGCGGACCATCCCGCACGTCCGTTGCCGCTACTGCTTCTGAACGTCCTTGCCTGGGCCGTCGCTACCGGTCCCCGAGGTGTCGGGGGAACTTGGGGTTAGTCCGCCCTAGGGCCCTCCGCCGCCGACCTTGAACTCGGGGCTCACGGTGGACTTGCAGATGTGCCTGTGCCCGGACCGCTGCAGCTTCTTGCGCAGGACCTTGGCCGTGTACTTGCCCGGAGAGGCGAACTTGCCGCCGAGCGACAGCTCCCAGGCTCCGGTCGAGTCGCTGCGCGTCTGGCCGACCAGGGCGCTCTGGCGATAGACCAGCACCTGACGCTTCTCGCACTTGCTCAAGTTGGAGTTCACCTTGCCCTTGAAGGAGTCCCCGCTTGGGCTTCCCTCGAGGGTGATGGTCGCGGTCGTCGCGTACTTCTTGAAGTGTGCAGTGGCCACCGTGACCGTCAGCAGCACAAGGGCCGCAACCAGCGATACGGCGATCGTCGCTCGTCTCAAGATCACATCTCCTTTGGTTTGACTCGCTCCAAGGACCGGGACAGGCTATGCGACTCTCTGCAAGCGCGCTCGCACTCCTTGCGGTGGGTTCCCACGACCCGACACCGGGCCCATGCGCCGCGGGAGGCTATTCGCCCTGCTGGGGATGGTCGCGACAGTCGTCGCCGTCACGCCGACCGAGCAGGCCCGAGCGGGCAGTGCCGACGTGGATCGCCGATGACTCGGAGGATCCGGTGCTTCGCGAGTTGCTCGAACCTTGCGAGCAGAGGTTGAAGGAATCCACGATGCGGAAGAACTTGCCTCAACGGTGCTGGCGATCTACGAGGCGGCAGCCGCGCCACCGTCCTAAGTAGCGGGCTCAGCGGTCGGCAGCCCCGACTAAGGGCGCTACAAGGGCGCACGGCTCGGTCCTCGCATCTCCGCCTCGCGTGAAGTCCCCGCGTTAGCGGGGCTTTCTAGAGCGCGCCCGACAGGATTCGAACCTGTGACCTTCGGTTTCGTAGATGGAGAGCTGGCCTCGCCAGTTTTCGCATCAGCAAGCCGAATCCGGCGGCTTGGCCGAACGTGCGCGATAGAGCGCGCGATGGTTCCTACGGCCGGCGGGTTCGCATGGGCCCCTGAGCAAAGTCGCTGGTAAACCTGAATGTGTGCCAAACGACGAAGCCAAATCGAGGGCGACGGTGGCGGCGAAACTGCCCGAACCGCTGCTCGCACGACTCGACGAGATCGCGAAATACCGCGGCGTCACGCGGTCTTTCCTGATACGTGAGCTAGCGGAAGCGGCTGTGGACGGCCGGGTGACCTTTCGGCTCCCGCCACGCTCCCGGCGAAGCACGAGGACACTCGCGGAGCTCGCGGCATCAGAAGTAGGCGAGGCGGTGCGCCGACGTGCACAAGCTGATGTTCGAGCGGCATGTGAACGTGACCCGGGCGCACGAGACGCCGGCGTGGCTGCACACGATCTCGATGCGGTCGTGGTCAAGGCGGCCCAGTTGCTCGCGAGGGAGAGCAGCTCTGACTAGGGATCGAACGCCGCGGCACCGATTGGCAGGGAAGCGGCTCGGCGACCTCGAGCGGACTTTGCTGATGGCCGCGCCCTTGATGGAAATGTCCGGGTTGCTTCTTGAAGCCCCGGAGGGAACACGCTCAACACAGCAGGGGTATCTGCGGGCCGCCCAGAAGCTCGAGTCTCTGGATCTGATCATGCGTGCCTGCTCGGACGGAGGTTTGTGCGACAGCCTCCATGCCAAGCGGAAGCCGATGAATCCTTCGCGTGTTCTCAGCCGCAGCTCTTGTCGACGCTAGGCAACAAGACAAACACTCGATCTACGAAACCGAAGGTCACAGGTTCGAATCCTGTCGGGCGCGCTGGCTGAAGCGCCGTCATTCCGCGCAACCATGCGGATTCTGAGTTTCTGGCTTAAAGGCCTACAGGCCAAGTCTCGCCGAAGCTGCGTCGCCTAGGCGACGCTCGGACCATCGCAACGACCGTCACATCGGCGCAGTGGCTGTTCCCGGTCGCGTGGTCCCCCAAGGCTGTGCCTGAGACGGTGCCGGACATCCGTCCAGACACCCTAAAAGAATGGACAAGACCGTCGATACTTTTGAGTATCTAACGCGCCCGCAACCCAGCGGGCGGCAAGAGGGAATGGAAGGCAAAAGTGCGGCAACTGCGCCAAATGAGCTCCACAGGGGTACCGCTGCTGGCAGGGACGTGGCTCCTTGGCCTCAGCGGCTTCGTCGCCATGGACTGGCTTGTGATCTCGGACTGGGGGGCGACGGTCCTGTGGGCACTGCTGGCGCCAGCGTTGATGACGATGGGGATTGCCGTCGATGCCGAGGAAAAGGCCAAGGCCACGATCGTCGCGAGCAGAGTCCGCAAAGCGATGCGACGGCGGGAGTTGGTCCTCCACTATCAGCCCGAGGTGAACGTTGGCACCGGCGACGTGCGCCTGGTGGAGGCGCTCGTGCGTTGGCGCCATCCGCGCAAGGGAGTGATTGGGCCCGATGATTTCGTTCCCCAGGTGGAGCGAAGTCGGTTGGTGCATCGCTTCAATGCCTATGTGCTCGAGGAGGCGGTTCGGCAGGCGGCCGTGTGGCGACGCAACGGGCTGACGCTTCGAGTCGCGGTGAACATTTCTCCCGCCTGCCTCGGGCCCGGGCTGGTCCTCACAGTCAGGCGCCTCTTGGATCAGCACGCGTTACCAGCTCATCTTTTGGAGCTGGAGATCACCGAATGCGGAGCGCAGGATCTAGAAGCGGACTTCGAGCGAAGCGTCGAGACGCTCAGTCGCTTTCACGAGCTCGGGGTCAAGATCTCCCTCGATGACTTCGGCACCGGGCAATCCTCCCTGGGGCGACTCGTGGCGCTACCCGTCGACACGCTCAAGATCGATCGCTCTTTCGTAATCCCGATGATTGAGGACGAGCTTAGTGCGGAGGTCGTTCGCACGGCCATTTTCCTCGCCCACACGGCCGGCCTCCGCGTTGTGGCCGAAGGCGTCGAGACAGAACGTCACATGCAGCTTCTGCGCCAGCTTGGCGCTGACTTCGCTCAGGGCTACGGCATCAGCCGACCGATGCCGGCTGGCGATCTGGTTGCCTGGCTTGACCGACGCGCCACAGGGGCGGCCCAGCTAGATGACTTGGCGCGCGAAAGCCAGCGTGCCGCAGAAGGGCGTCTCCCTCGGCCGACTCGCAAGTCGCGGGTCGCCCAGCTGAGGCTCGTCGCGTAAGGCAATTCGGGGAACGAGTCGCCCGACTTTGCTAGGAGACTTCCGTCGTGAGAGTGCTGCTGTGTTGATAGCCGTTGTGCAGTCGACCTGCCCAGCGCGCAGATCGAGATGTCGCCTCAACTATTGAAAACGGATGGATCCAGTCCGGGTGGATCCAGTCGCACTCGTTGAGTGCTCCTCGCCGAAAAGTGGGCGCCAAGCCGCCGGGCCGTGCACCCGCTGCTCGCTTTGAACCCTCTCACCTGACTTGCCGACGCGAACCCAGGCCCCGCGTAACACGCCGCTGGTTGGTCTTGCGAGGGACGCTCGGGTCACCGATCTTGCAGCACTGAATTCACGGCTAATACGAACCGTCGGTCTACGAAACCGAAGGTCACAGGTTCGAATCCTGTCGGGCGCGCTGGACAAGCGGTTTATCGAGCGAATGCAGGCCCCGACCTTCGCATCCTGTGCTGCGCGGGGGGCGCGACCCTGCGGACGATCGCCTGAGAACCGCTTACCGGAGGGATTCTGCGTCCGTGGGCGGCGCCTCCCTGCGCTCCCCACCAATGCGGAGCGCCAGGGGGGGTACAGTGAACCCATGCCAGTTCCCCCGCGGCGAATCCTGCTGCTGCTGCTGCTTGTTGTCGTAGCGACCCTCGTGACGGCCCCTGGCGCGCCCGCGGCCGAGTCGGAGAGCGGCTTCCGCGCGCTCGCCGGGCGGGATGCAGCACGCTTCACGGGTCCAAGCGACATGGAGCTCGTGAGGACACTGCAGTTGAAATCGGGAGCTAGATATGAGCGCTACCAGCAGTTCTTCGGGGGCCGCAAGGCCGAGGTCCTCGGTGGCCAGATCACGGTCTATCGCGATCGCTCCGGCTCGGCGACGAGCGTCATCGGCACCCACTATCCCGGACTTGAGTCGAAGAACTCCGTCGCGGTCTCGAAGCTCGACGCTCGCCGCACGGTGGAGCGGGACATCGGAAGCAAGGGCACCCGCACGGTGGACCTCCTCCTCAATCCATCCAGCGGGCGCTACTTCTACCGCGTCGAGACGCGCCGCCTGGCCAGCCGCTGGATTCACTGGATCGACGCAGGAAGCGGTGGCGTGATCAATCGCTTCAATGCGATCGCCGATGACCACGGCATCGGCGTCAAGGGCGACACGAAGGACATCAACGGCGCCGACAACGTAAGCACTGCTGACGACCTGACGACTTTCCACAACTCGTCGGGGCACGGCGCCAGTGGGCCGCACTGGGACCTCTTCTCGAAGGACAACCGACAGAAGACCTACGACGCGAAGAACAAAAGCGCGCTCCTTTACTACGCCACGGACCTCGACAACCACTGGCTCACCAGCGGCAGGACGTCGCCGGGCCAGCCAGCGCTGATCGACGCGCAGTACTACGCGAACGTGACCGACGACTACTACCAGGCGCGGCACGGCCTTAGCTGGACCTCCTGCTACCCGAATGGCATGCAGTCGGTCGGCCACTACAAGCGGAACTATTCGAATGCGTTTTGGAACGGCACGTACACCATCTACGGCGACGGCGACGGCGTGAGTTACCGGGGGTTCAGCGGTGGGCTGGATGTGGTGGCCCACGAGAACACGCACGGCGTCACCGACTGCACCTCCAAGCTGATCTACCAGGACGAGCCGGGGGCGCTCAACGAATCGTTCTCAGACACCATGGGCAGCAGCTCGGAGTTCTTTGCAAACGAGCCAACCTCGAGCAACTGCACGCTCGCGACCGGGCAGACCTCCTGTAGCGACTGGTGGGTCAGCGAGGACGTCTCACTCGTCTCCGACACCGTTCCCGGTTTCAGGAACATGTCGGATCCGCGTGAAGATGGCGACCCGGACCATTACAGCGAGCGCCAGGTCGGCGGCGGCGACAACGGCGGCGTCCACACGAACAGCGGCATCCCGAACCACGCCTACTACCTGCTGGTCGCCGGCGGCACAAACGCGGGCTGCGACAACGTCGGTTCCGGCGGTCACACGCACACCGCAGACTGCGGCGTCACCGTCACGGGCATCGGGGTGGGGGACGCGGAGCGGATCTTCTTCGAGGGCTTCACCTCATTGCCGCAGAACGCGACGATGTGCGAGGCGCGCGCCGCGACGCAGGCCAGGGCAAAGGCCGACTTCGGGCAGGGATCCCAACAAGCGCTGTCGACGCAGGCCGCCTGGGACGCCGTCGGCGTTCCGACGAGCTGCATATCTCCGCCACCGACCAGCTACAGCGGCACGGTCCTCCAAGACAGCCCGGCACTTTATTGGCGGCTGGGCGAGGGAAGCGGAACCAACGCCAACGACGAGACGGCCAACAATCGGGACGGGACATATTCGGGCGGCTACACGCTTGGGGCCAGCGGTTCGCTTACCGGCGATACCGACACGGCCGTTGATCTGAACGGCTCCTCGGGATACGTCCTCTCGACCTACAACCCGTTCGTCAACGGTTCGACCCGCACCTTCGAGGGCTGGGCTTGGCGGGACGACAGCGCGGCGTCTCATGAGCTTATCGCCGGCAACTCCGCGACGAGGGCGGACCTTTATATATCGACCGGCACTCAGGACGTTGACTTTCGATCCGCCGGATCAGCGCAAGTCATCTGGACAGCCGCATGGCCCGGCAATGCTCAATGGGTCTACTGGGCGCTGGTCTTCAACGAGCCGACTGACACGGCCGAGCTTTATATCAACGGCGTCAGCAAGGGCACGAAGACAATGGGCGATGCCTACCCCGCTTCCCCCGGCAACTTGGTACTCGGCGCCGACCCCCAGCAGGCTGGCTTTCCCTTCAACGGCCGGATGGACGAGTTTGCGGTCTACGAGTACGGGCTTAGCCCCGCGCAGATTCTCGCGCACTACCAAGCTGGCACGTGACCAAGGTCGCTGACACAGCTCGCTTGGCCTTGGACTACTAGGTCACCAGGTGGCCTGGACCCCTCCAAAGTTGTCAGCTCAGGCTCCCGGTTCTGAAGGGCCAGATTGCGCCATTGGCGCTTCCGCATAGCTGAGAATGCAGAAGTCTGGGGCCGCATAGTCGAGGCCCAGCTCGCTGCTGCATCGGACGACAAGCGGTAGCGCGCAGCCCGATAGCCCGGCACGCGATAACCCCGCCTTTGCGAAGGTCGCGGCAGGCCAGGGCCGCCAAGATGGCTCTGCGATCAGAAATGCGCGCGATGGTTTTTGCGATGGTCGCGATAGGCGACAGGCGTGGCGAAAGCGAGCCCGAGCAGAAACAGGCGACTCAAGCCAAGAGGCGACATTCCGCTTGGCCATGCGGAATGTCGGCCTCAAATCCCAGCGCGCCCGACAGGATTCGAACCTGTGACCTTCGGTTTCGTAGAACGAAACGGATCCTTGTTGGAAGTCCCTGCTAGGGCTGGATGTCAGCCAACTTTGGCCCGCTATTGACGGACGTGCGACGTCAGCCGTAGCGGCCCACGAGAACCCCAGACAACCCTTGGCGCGCCCTTATGCCAAGGGCGAGATAAGGGCGTCCAGCGCCGAACTGGTCAGGGGTCGCCCAGAGCAGCGGTGGGCACAGAGCGAGATACTGCGCGGGCGATGTCGCGGGAGACAAGCTCTACGGTCAGGGCGGCGCGGACAAGCTGGTGGGCGGCCGCGGCAACGACAAGCTGGTCGGCGGCGGCGGAGCTGACAAGCTGCTGGGCAAGGGCGGCGGCGACACCTGCGTCGGCGGCCCCGGCAAGGACACCGAGAAGAGCTGCTAGGCGGCTCCTTCGGAGCCGTTCCAAGAGCACGCCCGAGGATTCGAAGCTGTGACCTTCGGCTTCGCATAGGCAAGGGACAATCCTAGAACCGGGTCGGGCCGGACCCGGGCGCCTCTCGTCACTCAATTGGCCTACTGGAGCACCAATGCTTTCCGTTCGCGCTCGAGGCCGGCGCGCGGTCGGATGGCGTTAGCTCACTCGTAGACGACGAAGTCGGGCGACGGCAGCAGTGCCGCCACCTCCCGCGGGGCCATCAGGTCGGTGTCCTCGCGGTAGAAGAGCTTGAACCCTGAGTAGAGCGGCCGCGGCCGCGGCGGCGGCCGCAGGGCCGCGTACTTCGACTTCTTGTTCGCCGGGTCCCCAAAGCCGTCGGCGTTGAGCGTGAGCGCCACCCGGCTCCGGGTCTGCAGCATCTCGCGATCCTCAATCATGTCCTCGGTGAACTGGTGTACAACCAGGAGCTTCTGGGGAAGGTCGTGGCCCCGAGCGATTTTCGCAAGGTAGGCGGAGACCTCGTTCACGGTCTGGGCGTCGACGGAACCGATCACTTGGCCGGGGATCTCTCCCTCGTCGACGTGCCATTCGGGGTCCAGGGCAAGACCGACGTCGGGCTCCGAGAGGTACCGCGACAGCCGCCGCACCTCGTCCATGAACTCCGCGCGTCCTGGCTGGATGTCGAGGATCAGCAGCGCCCGCCTGCGCCGCGCCGCCTCGAGATATTGCTTGATGACGCTATGCGGCTGCTGGAACCTGTACTTACCGTCGGGGCCGGCGTCGGCCGCGGCAACAGCGGTAATCAACTCGAAAGCGGGCATGACCGGGCGTCCCTTTCTTCGGTACGCCCGAGCCTGCCGAACGAGCCGAGCTCCGGCCTTGTCGGGGCTGCCGATTCCCAAGGCCCCGAGCTCCTCGGCTTGGGGAGCCCCATAGAGGGCAACGACGAGGTGGCGGGGAAAGATGACCCGGCCTCCCGTTGGCAGCTCGGCAGGGGGTCCCCCCGCCTCGGGGTCGCCCCCCGCTCCGTTCGGCGGCGAACCCGCGCCGGCGAGGAGGCCGACCATGAAGGAAAGCGCTGCACCGACGCTGAGCACGAATAGGAGGCGGCGCCGACGTCGTCGGCCCCGTGCGACCTCACGTTCTCGGCTGAGTAGGACCAGTGGCCGTTTAGTCAATAGCGCACTTCTCGGCCGCTCATTCGGCGGCCCGTGAACACGCGGTAGAGGATCAGCAGGAGCAAGCTCTTGCTCGACTAGGCGTTGCGGCGGAGTACCCGGCCTCGCGGCGGCCAAACAGCGTCGGGCTCTTTCGCGCGAAAGGTCGAATTCTGGAAGCCGCTCGAATCGGCCCTGCGCGATAGTCGCGCGATAGTCCTGTCACGCACGGGCTCGAAATCAACCTCTCGACGTAAATTCCGCCGACCGCGGCTCCTTCCATGCTTCCAGTCTGAAGCCGTTTGCGACGATCAATCGAGACGCGCCCGACAGGATTCGAACCTGTGACCTTCGGTTTCGTAGACCGACTGTTTGTCCGGCTGAGCCAGCGTGATGGTCGCGCGCTCGAATCGAGGGCCTACGGCAGAGACGATGCGTTGAACAGGGATCCAGTTAGCTTGCACCCTTGACCGCCAAGAGCGACACACTCTTGACGCCGTACTTTGCACTGGCGTCGCGCGCTCTCTCGGAGATGAACCTGTAAGCGTTCTCACGGATTTCCTCGATTCGAAGCCCGGCGCCCTCGATCGTCTCGCGGTAGGCATCCTGCTGGGCGGCTCCCCCGATGCAGGCAGCCCAAAGCTCGGCATCACACACGATGCTGTCCTTGAGCTGCTGCTCGCTGACGATGTCCGCGATCGCCAGCCGGCCACCTGGGTGCAGGACCCGCGCCGCCTCGGCGAAGACCCTCTCCTTCTCGGGACACAGGTTGATCACGCCGTTGGAAATGACCGCATCGAAGCTCGCATCCTCGAGCGGAAGCCCCTCGATGCGCGACTCGATGAATTCGACCTGGCCAAAGCCGGCCTCCTCGCGAAGCCGGCCGGATTTCTCGATCTGCTCGGAAGTCATGTCTATTCCGACGACGCGGCCCTCCTCTCCAACCTGCACCGCAGCTGAGAACACGTCCATGCCTGAGCCGCTACCAAGGTCGAGGACGCTCTCGCCCTCTTTAAGGCTGGCGAGGTCGAAGAAGTAGCCCACCCCGGCGAACGACTCGATCGCCTCCTCCGGAATACGGTCCAGCAGATCGGCGGGGTAACCCAACCGCTCGGCTAGGGGACGTCCGATCTCGAAGTGGTATTCCCCGTGCGGGTGGCGGGCCACGTGGCAGTACATGTCCCTGACCTTCGTCTCGAGTTCCTGCGTATCGACGGTGGTCTCCATTGCTCCTCCTTGTTGCAGGTTCGATCGGAGGTTACGCCGTCCGGTTGCGTCGGACTTCTCCCCGCTATTTGTGCAGATCCCGGCTAGGCCGATCCCACTGGAGTCCTATGGAGTCCTGTGGCTTCAGTTGCCACCTCGTTGCCACCTTGCGCTGCCGCTCGAAGCGGTTGCCGAACATCGAAAAATGGGGTTGACTCTCCCAACCCGAGGTCCATAGGGTTGCCGCTAGTGGATCGACGGAGGAGGGACTCGTGAGCAAGCGGCAGCGCAAACGGCAAGAAAAGCAGCGACGGCACGGCACCTTTCGCCCGAGCCGCCGGAGGATTGCTACGGGTGCGACCCTCACGGTCGGCGCGACGCTCGTCGCAGGCAGCACCGCTCAGGCGGGCACTTTCACGGTCACGAGCCTCGCTGACCCGGGCGACGGCAACTGCATTCCCGCGGAATGCACCCTGCGCGAAGGGATCGCGGGGGCCAATGCCAACCTGGGTGAGCTCGACAACGTCGTCTTCGACTCGAGTCTGTCGGGCACCGTCAGCCTGAACTCCCCTCTACCGACGATCGCCGATGAGGGGGCCTTCATCTCCGCCCAACCCGGAGCGATCACCGTGGACGGCCCCGGCAATGCCAGCGTCTTCGTGGTCGATACCGATGCCAGCTACCAGACCAGATTCACTCGACTGACAATCACCGGAGGGGGTGGCGTCGGCGTCACCGGTGGAGGGGGCATCCGAGTCCTGAGCGGCGACGTGCTCGTCATAGAGTCGACGATCACCGGCAACAGCGCCCCGACCGGCGGGGGGATCTTCAGCCCGGACGGCTCCAGGTTGGGCGTCTATTACTCGACCATCTACGACAATTCCGCCGACTTCGGGGGCGGAATGACCGTCTTCGACGGGTACATGTCCGGCTCAACGATCAGCGGCAACCACGCCGAGTCGAGCGGCGGCGGCATGTATGTCTTTTACTCGGACTTCGACACTTACAACTCGACCATCTACGACAACGATGCGGACGCCGGCGGGGGTGTCTTCGCCTACAACGACAACCTCTCCGATGGCGCCTATTTCGACTACGTCACGTTCGATCGCAATTTCGCCTACACCGACGGCGGGAACCTCTACATGGACGGGGGAGGCGACGCGCCCACCCTCCGCAACACGATCGTCGCCGACGGCCTGCTGGGGCCGTCCGGCATCAATCCAGACTCTTCAGGCGATCTCAACGCCGACTTCAGTCTGGTGGAGGACGGCTCGACCGCAATCACCGAGACGGTCCCGAACTCCAACATCACCGGTGTCGACCCGCAGCTTGGCCCGCTGGCGGACCACACCAGCGCCTACGACGTCCAGACGCAGGCGCCAGCGCCGACCAGCCCGGCGGTAGATCAAGGAAACAGCTCAGGTTCCATCTCGTGGGACCAGCGCCTCGAACCGCGGCCGTTCGACTTCTCGAGCATTGCCAACAGCTCGGCTGCGGGAGCCGACGGAGCGGACATCGGCGCGTTCGAGCTCCAGCCCTCCGACATTCCGGCCAGCGGCGGCGGTGCCGGTGCCGGTGCCGGTGCCGGCGGCGCGGCAGTTGTCGCACCCAAGTGCAAGGGCAAGACCGCGACGATCTTCGCGCGGCCGGGCCTGGCTCGCACCTTCAACGGCACCAACAAGAAGGACGTGATCGTCGGCACCAATGCCAAGGACACGATCAATGCCAAGGGCGGCAACGACACCGTCTGCGCCAAGGGCGGCAAGGACACGGTCAAGGGCGGCGGGGGCAAGGACAAGCTCTACGGTCAGGGCGGCGCGGACAAGCTGGTCGGCGGCGGCGGCAACGACAAGCTGGTCGGCGGCGGCGGAGGTGACAAGCTGCTGGGCAAGGGCGGCAACGACACCTGCGTCGGCGGCGCGGGCAAGGACGTCACGAAGAGCTGCTGACCACCGCTCACGTCAGATTGGGCTTCTGAATCAGCGCGCCCGACAGGATTCGAACCTGTGACCTTCGGTTTCGTAGACCGACGCTCTATCCAACTGAGCTACGGGCGCGGAAAGCGGAGCCGGGGGCTCCGCAGGCACCGATTCTAAGGCGTTCTCCGCCGTCGCTGTGAGAGGCTTGCGGCGGTGGAGCGCCTCTCCGCGTCCGACGTTTCCTCGCTGCTCGCAGAGCGTGGGCCCATCCACGTCCACGTCGGAGGCACCCTGGTCGTCGAGGGCGAGCCACCCGCCTTCGAGGAGCTGATCGAGCACGTCGATGCCCGGCTCAACCTGGTGCCGCGCTTCCGCCAGCGGGTGAGCGAGACGCCGCTGAAGTTCAGCAACCCCAGCTGGCAGGACGACCCCCGCTTCGACCTGCGATGGCACGTGCGCCGCGTCGCGCTTCCTTCCCCGGGCGACCTCGCCCAGCTGCGCGAGCTGATCGGCCAGATCATGTCCGAGCCGCTCGACTTCACCCGGCCGCTCTGGCAGATCTACCTGATCGAGGGCCTGGAGGAAAATCGCCACGCCGTCCTCTCCAAGACCCACCACGCGCTGGTCGACGGGGTCTCGGCGGTCGACATCGGCACGATCCTGCTCGACCCCAACCCTGAGGGCACCGAGATGGAGATTCTCGAGGATCCCTGGGAGGCGGATGAGCCCAGCCCCGAGATGCTGTTCGTGCGCGCCGCCACCAACCGCATCCGCTCGCCGCTGCGCGCCGCGCGCAAGGCGGCGACGGGGGCGATCACGATGCCGCGCGAGACCGCGTCGCAGGTGATGCGCACCGCCGAGGGCTTCGCCGGCCTCGCCGCCGGGGGGCCGCGCGTCTCCTCGGGCCCGCTCAACGTGGCGATCGGCCGTGACCGCCGCGTCGCCTACGTCCCCGCCGAGCTGCAGGCGATCAAGGATGCGCGCGGCGACGCCGGCGCCACCGTCAACGACGTGATCCTCGCGGTCAGCGCCGGGGCCCTGCGCCGTTTCCTGGCCGGGCGCGGCGACGACATCCCGCCCCATCTGGTCGCCCTGGTGCCGGTCTCGATCCGCCGCCCGGACGAGGAGCTGGAGCTGGGCAACCGCATCAGCACGATCCTCGCGCGGCTGCCGCTGGCCGAGGAAGATCCCGCCCGGCGCCTCGAGCTGATCCGTGAGGAGACCGCGCGGCTGAAGGAGTCGGAGCAGGCGCGCGCCGCCTCGCTGATCATCCAGGCCACCGGCTTCGCGCCCCCGACAATCAACCGCGTGCTGGCCGACGTGATGGCCCGTCCCCTGACCTGGAACCTGGTGATCTCCAACGTCCCCGGCCCGCAGATGCCCTTCTACCTGCTGGGGCGCCGCCTGCTCGAGGTCTATCCGTTCGTGCCGCTCTCGCCGCAGAACCACGCGCTCTCGATCGGGGTGCTGAGCTACGACGGCGGCGTCTTCTTCGGGCTGGCCGGCGACCGCGACGCGGTCAGCGACATCGACGACCTCGCCGCGGCCTTCGACGCCGTGTTGGCCGAGCAGACATCAGCGGCCTGACCGCTAGCCGCTGACGAACACCGGCGTGCCCAGCGGGATACGGGCGAACAGGGTCCGCATCGTCGCGTCAGTGGCGCGGATGCAGCCCTGCGATGCCGCGTCGCCGACCGGGCCGAGGGTGCCGTGGATGGCGATGCGATCGCCCCCGAGCCAGCCGGGCGGCAGGCTCTCCTGGCGCCCGGAGAGCGCCAGCGCGCAGCAGCCGTAGTACGGACTGGCATCGAACTCCAGCGCGTCGGTGATCGAGAAGCGGCCGATCGGCGTGGTGCTGCCTGACGCTCCGACCGTAACCGGATAAGTGTTCAGCAGCCGCCGGCCGTAGCGCAGCTCCAGGGTCCGCTCGGGCAGCCGGACGGTGAGCGAGTAGCGGGTCCAGTACAGGTCGAGGTCTTCGCGGTCGAGGCGGATCCAGCCCGGCGTGTTGTTGGGACGAAGCGGCGTGGTCGCCCCCAACCACGGCCCGCGCTGCTCGGCAACCCCGAGCACCGTCGGCGAGCCGAACTCCGACTGCGAGCCCAGGATGTCGATCAGCTCTCCTCCGGGAGCGGCGCGCATCGGCACCCGGGCGCCGGGATAGAGGCGCACGATCGGGAAGAAGGGCCCCTTGCGCGGCTTGTCCATCAGAGAGGGGACCGGCTCGGCTGGGGGCTGGTCCTCCGCCTCCCCCTCAGTCACTCCCACCTCCACAGGCCGGCCCGGCTGGTTGCCGGCGGCCGTCGTGTCGCCGCCCTTTCCGGCCCCGAAGAGGGCCACGGCGACCACCACGACCCCGATCGCGGAGGCGAAGATCAAGCCGAGGCCTATCAGGAATTTTCGGAGCATCGCGGGGGCGGGCTAGCGGAGAGGGAGGGATTCGAACCCTCGAGAGAGCTTGCGCCCCCTACTCGCTTAGCAGGCGAGTGCCTTCAGCCACTCGGCCACCTCTCCGGGAGCGAACAATCTTAGAAGGGATATAGGCTCGCGCCGTGCCCGTCCCCGATCAGTCTCACGCCCGCTACGAAGGGATCTTCGCCGACGTCGAGGCGCCGTTTGCATTCGTCGATCTCGACGCGATGTGGGCCAATGCGGACGAGATGCTGGGCCGCGCCGAAGGCAAGCCGATCCGCGTCGCCTCCAAGTCGGTGCGCTGCCGTCCCCTGCTTGACCGGATCCTCGCCCGCGACGAGGGGTTCCAGGGGCTGCTCACCTTCACGCTTCCGGAAACCCTGTGGCTCGCCGAACAGGGCTACGAGGACCTGGTGGTGGCCTACCCGACCACCGACGAGGACGCGCTCGCCCGCCTCGCCGTGCGCAGCGCCGCCAACCCCGATCAGGCGCCGACCGTGATGGTCGACTGTCCCGAGCACCTCGACCTGATCGAGTCGGTGCTGGGGGCCGGAGCCGCGCCGGTGCGGGTCTGCATCGATATCGACGCCGGCTGGTGGCCGCTGGGCGGGCGCCTGAAGATCGGCCCCAAGCGCTCCCCGGTCCACATGGTCGACCAGGCGGTGGAGCTGGCGAGGGAGATCCAGCGGCGCCCGCAGCTACGCCTGGTCGGGATCATGGCCTACGAGGGGCAGATCGCAGGGGTCGGCGACCGCCCGCCCGGCAAGGCACTGCGCGGCGCCGCGATTCGCTTCATGCAGCGGCGCTCGTCCAAGGAGCTGCTGCAGCGGCGGGGGCGGATCGTCGTCGCCGTGCACGAGTTCGCCGAGCTGGAGTTCGTCAACGGGGGCGGCACCGGCAGCCTCGATGTGACCGCGACGGACCCCGCAGTCACCGAGGTGGCCGCGGGCTCCGGGTTCTACGCGCCGGTGCTGTTCGACCACTACTCGAGCTTCAGGCTGACGCCGGCCGCCGCGTTCGCATTGCCGATCGTGCGCCGCCCGGGTCGGGGCGTGGCGACGGCGCTGGGCGGCGGCTACCTGGCATCGGGCAGCGGCGACGCGGTGCGCCTGCCGACGCCCTGGCTGCCGGAGGGGCTGCGGCTGGACGACGAGGAGGGCGCCGGCGAGGTGCAGACGCCACTGCTCGGCGAAGCCGCCGACTCGCTGGCGGTCGGCGACCGCGCCTACTTCCGCCACACCAAGGCCGGTGAGCTCTGCGAGCGCTTCGCCTCTCTGTTCCTGGTCGAGGGCGGAGGGATCGTCGACGAAGTCCCCACCTATCGGGGCGAGGGCCAGACGTTCCTCTAGGGACCGAGGACGCGGTCCGTGTACTCGTTGCGGAAGGTGCGGTCGGGGTCGAGCCGGTCGCGGACGGCGGCAAAGTCGGCCCATCGCGGGTAGCGCTCGGCGAGCGTCTCGTGGGTATGGAAATGGCGCTTGCCCCAGTGGGGGCGGCCGCCGTACTCGTTCATGATCGCCTCCACCGCCTCGAAGTAGGGTCGCCACTCCATCCCGCGGTACTGGTGCACGGCGATGTAGACGGTCTCGCGCTCGTGCGAGGGGCTGAGCAGGGCATCGTCGGGGGCGACCACCCGGCACTCGATCGGAAAGCCGACCGGGTAGCGGTTGGAGCGGATCCAGTCCAGCACGCGGGGGACCGCCTCAGCGCCGTGCTCGCGCGGGATCCCGTACTCCATCTCGGTGAAGCGGATGCGCCGTTCGTTGGCGAAGATCCGGTAGCTGCGGTCGAGCCGCTCGCCCTGCGATATTCCTGCCGCCGCGTAGCGGGTCAGCCGCGGGATCAGTCCGGTGAAGCGGCGGCCGAGCCGCGAGGCGAGGTCGCCGAGCGTGTTCTCGACCAGCACGTCGCTGAGCCAAGCCCGGGCGCGCCCTCGCGGCTCAGGGCTGCGGTCGCTGCGATTGCGGCGCAGGGTCAGCGCCTTCTCCGTGTAGGGGAAGACGAAGAACTCGAAATGGTCGTTGGCGTCGGCGAGGCGGTCGAAGGTGGACACGACCTCAGACAGCGGCCGCGGCTCGTCGACCCGGTGCAGCGTGAAGGAGGGGACGCAGCGCAGCGTCACCGAGTAGATCGCCCCCAGCGCCCCGATCGAGACCCGTGCCGCCAGCAGCTCCTCGGCGCTGCTCTCCGCGGTGAGCGCCTGCAGCTCGCCGTCGGCGGTGATGAGCTCCATCGCCTCGACCTGGGCCGAGATGTTGCGCAGCTTGGCGCCGGTGCCGTGGGTGCCGGTGGAGATCGCGCCGGCGATCGTCTGGCGGTCGATGTCTCCGAGGTTCTCCATCGCCAGGCCGCGCTGCTGCAGCGCCTCGTTTAGGTCGGCGAGCACGATCCCGGCCTCGACCTTGACCAGCCCCGAATCCGAGTCCGAGTCGAGCACGCGATTGAGCGCCTCGATCTGCACCATCACGTCGTCGGACTTGGCCGCCTCGGTGAATGAATGCCCGGAGCCCGCGACGTGGACGGTCCGCCCCGCATCCGCCGCGGCCCTGACGACCTCGGCCAGCTGCTCGCGGCTGCGCGGCCGCTCGACCGTTGCCGGGGTGCAGGCCTGGTCGCCAGCCCAGTTGCGCCAGGTCTGGGCCCGCGTCCGCGCGGCCGGTCGCGTAGCCGTGGTGGCCATCGAGGTGAAGCCTAGTTGCGGCGGGGCTACCCTTGGCGCTGTTCCACTCCCGGAGGGGTGGCAGAGTCTGGTTGATTGCGGCTGCCTTGAAAGCAGCTGGCCGGGTTTCCCCGGCCCGGGGGTTCGAATCCCTCCCCCTCCGCTGCGGTCAGGCGGCTGCCCGGGCGCCGAAGGAGAACCGCACACCCGTCAGCTCCTCGGAGGTCTCCCACAGGCGCCTGGCCACGTCCTCGTCGTAGGCGGTGTCGCGCGCCTTGACGACCGTGGGATGGCCGCGGCCCTCCATCATCCCGTCGGGGCCGACGTAGGAGCCGCCCGGCAGGTCGGGCATGGTGGCCGCATACAGCGACGGCAGGGCGCCCATCTCGGCGCTCTGGGCGATCAGCCTGTTGCCGATCGCCAGGACGAGGCGCTCGTGCAGCGCGCTGGGGCCGGCCGACTGCAGGTTGGTCGCCGCCCAGCCGGGATGGGCCGCAACGCTGCGCAGCGCAACGCCGGCCTCGCGGGCGCGGCGGTCCAGCTCGAAGCAGAACAGCAGGTTGGCGAGCTTGGACTGGCCGTAGGCCCGCCAGCGCCGGTAGCCGTGCTCCCCGTTGAGATCGTCGAAGTTGACCTGCGCGGTGCGGTGGGCGCCGCTGCTGACCGTCACCACGCGCGGCTCCGGCCGGGCGAGCAACGCGTCCAGCAGCAGGCCGGTGAGCGCGAAGTGGCCGAGGTGGTTGGTGCCGATCTGCGACTCGAAGCCATCCACCGTCTCGCGGTAAGGGGGCGCCATCACGCCCGCGTTGTTGACCAGCAGGTCGAGTCCCTCGCCCCGGCTCCCGAACCGGGCCGCGAAATCCCGCACCGAGGCGAGGTCGGCGAGGTCCAGCTCCGCGACCTCGGCCTTCGCCTGCGGCGCCGCCGCGCGGATCTCCTCGACCGCACTGGCCCCGCTCTCGGTGTTTCGGCAGGCGACTATCACCTCGGCGCCGGCGCGGGCCAGCTCCCGGGCCGTCGCCAGCCCGAGGCCGCTGTTGGCTCCGGTGACCACCGCGATCCGGCCGCTCTGGTCCGGAATGTCGGCGGCTGTCCATTTCGCGGCCATCGGGCGCGATCCTATTCGCGGAGGTCAAACTGAGAGAACACCGGTCAATACTGTCCGGCCTCGACGTCCCCGAAGAGCCCTCTTCGGCGGCGAGGGACATCGTCAACTACGTCTCGCTGGTCGGCGGGATCGCCGAGATCGTGGGAGGGGCGGTGCTGGTCCTGCTGGACCTCCGCAGGGCGCGGGCGGGCACGACCCCGGGCTAGTCGCCCAGCTCGATGCGCTCGATCGTCTGCTGATCGACCGGCCGGTCCGAGGAGTCGGTCTGCGTCGACTCGATCGCGTCCACGGTGTCCATGCCGTCCGTGATGCCCCCGAACACCGTGTGCTTTCCATCCAGCCACGGCGCGGCCTCGGTGGTGACGATGAAGAACTGCGAGCCGTTGGTGTCGGGCCCGGCATTGGCCATCGCCAACGCGCCGCGGACGATCTTGTGCTGGTTGAACTCGTCCTCGAAGGTGTAGCCGGGCCCGCCCGTGCCGGTCCCCTCGGGACAGCCGCCCTGGAGCATGAAGTCGGGGATCACGCGGTGGAAGATCAGGCCGTCATAGAAGCCGTCGGAGGCCAGCTTGCGGAAGTTCTCCACCGTCTTCGGCGCGTCCTCGTCGAACAGCTCGACCTCGACGGTGCCTGCGTTGGTGTGGATCGTGGCGGCGGACATCGTGGCGAACCCTACGGGTCCGCGCCCGTGCCGGCGTCCAGCTCGGCGACCAGCTCGCGCACCCGTCGCTCGGTCTCGTCGCGGATCGTGCGCACCTCGTCCAGCGGCAGGCCCTTGGGGTCGCGCAGCTCCCAGTCCAGATAGCGCTTACCGGGGATATAGGGGCACTCGTCGCCGCAGCCCATCGTCACCACCACGTCGGCCCACTCCGCCTGCTCGCGCTCGAGCAGTCGCGGCACGCGGTCGGCGAGGTCGATGCCGACCTCCCGCATCGCCTCGACCACCTCCGGGTGGACGCGGTCGCCGGGCGTGGTTCCAGCGCTGTCGGCCTGGTGACGGCCCTCGGCCTCACGCTCGAACAGCGCCCGGCTGATCTGCGAGCGGCCGGCGTTGTGCAGGCACACGAAGAGGACCTTGGCCATCGGGAGCGATCATCGCAGGCACCCCGCAGGCACGGTGTTGCGCACGCGTTGCCACCGCAGGCAGCATCGTGAAATGCTTTTTGCAGGGATGGAACCGAGCCGTCCTAGTGTCCGTCGCTCCGCAACAGCCACGGCTCGGGCGTGTTGCGGAAAATTGTGGGTGCACCCGGTGCCACACGGATGTCTGGGCGCGCGAGGCTCCGCCTCGCGGTAGCCCTGATCGCAGTGCTCTGCTGCACGCTCGTCGCAGCCGCGACGGCGGGCGCCGGCGGCCTGCTGAAACCGTCCAGGGGCAAGGTTTACTTCGGAGTCACCGATACCGGCTACCTGGAGGACTTCCAGACCTTCGCGGATCTGGTCGGCAAGCACCCTTCGGTGATCGAGACCTTCCACCCCTGGGGCAACAACCTGCACTTCGCGATCCCCCGCTGGGGCTACGCAGCGGCGCAGCCCGTCCTGCACATCTCGACCGTTGACGACCAGGACGGCCACGAGATCATCACCCCACAGGGCATCGCCACCGCCACCAGCGACGACTACCTGATCCGGCTCAACTCCAGCTTCGGGACCCGCCAGCTGCGAGTGTTCATTCGCCCGCTGGGTGAGATGAACCGCTGCCTCAATGCCTGGGCCTCCTACGACTGCGCGGGCAACCTTCGCGGCACGGCCTACACGCCGTACTGGTACAAGCAGGCCTTCCGCCGCATCGCGATCGTGCTGCGCGGAGGCACGCTCGGCGAGGTCAACGCGCGGCTGGACGCAGTGGGTCTGCCGCCGCTCGACCGCAAGGCCAAGGACGGGGTCGAGCCCGACAACCTTCCACCGGCGCCGGTGGTGATGATCTGGAGCCCGCTGCCGGGCGGCTCGCCGGCGACGAAGAAGAACCGGCCGACGCGGTACTGGCCCGGCTCGCGATACGTCGACTGGGTCGGGACGGACATCTACTCCCGCTATCCGGTCTGGAAGACCCTGACCCGCTTCTACCGGACCAGGAAGTTCCGCGGCAAGCCGTTCGCGCTCACCGAGTGGGGCGTGTCGGCCGGCGACGACGCCAAGTTCGTCAAGAAATCGTTCGCCTGGATCCGCCGCCACAAGCGGACCAAGATGCTCGTCTACTACCAGGACTTCGGGGACAGCAACGTCTATCGGCTCGAGAACTACCCGCGCAGCCGCAACGTGATCGCGCGCAACCTGCGCCAGAGCCGCTACCTGGGCCCGGCGCCCTATCCGGTGCCGCCGCCGCCGCCGGGCGCCCCGGCCGACCCCAACGACCCGCCGCCGCCACCGACCGGCGGGACCGGCGGCTAGCGCCCCTCTGCGACAATGTGGTCCCACGCCCGGGCATCGTCCGGGCGTTTCTTCAGAGGACCCATGCAGATGCCCACAAAGGAACAGATCACCGAAAAGCTGCGCGCGGTCATCGACCCCGAGCTGCGCCGCTCGATCGTCGAGCTGGGAATGGTGCGCTCGATCGAGGTAAAGGACGAAGGCCGGGTCGAGGTGGTCGTCTCTCTGACCACGCCCGGCTGCCCGATTCGCGCCCACTTCGAGCAGGCCGTGGCGCAGCAGGTCCGCTCTCTGGACGGCGTCAGCTCGGTCGGGGTCGGCTTCGACGTGCTCTCCGACGAGGAGAAGGGCAACCTCCAGCAGGCGCTCGGCCGCGGCAAGCTCCCCGAGGGCGCCCTGGCGCAGGTCAAGAACGTGATCTGCGTGGCTTCCGGAAAGGGCGGCGTCGGCAAGTCGACGATGACCGCCAACCTGGCCGCGGCGCTTCAGGCCGATGGCCATTCCGCGGGCGCGCTCGACTGCGACGTCTACGGCTACTCGATCCCCCGCATGCTCGGCGTCAATCGCAAGCCCGACGTCTCGGCAGAGCGCAAGATCATGCCGGTGCAGGCTCCATCGGGGGTCAAGGTGATGTCGATCGGCTTCTTCGTCGAGCAGAACGCGGCGGTGGTCTGGCGCGGCCCGATGCTCCACAAGGCCATCCAGCAGTTCCTCGAGGACGTCGCCTGGGACGAGTTGGAGTACCTGCTGCTCGACCTGCCGCCCGGCACCGGCGACGTCTCGATGACGCTCGCCCAGCTCCTGCCGCAGGCCAAGTTCGTGATCGTCACCACGCCGCAGCCCGCGGCTCAGTCGGTGGCCAGCCGCGCGGCCGAGATGGCCGCCAAGGTGGACCTCGAGGTGCTCGGCGTGATCGAGAACATGGCGGGTTTCACGACCCCCGACGGCGAGCGCTTCACGATCTTCGGTGAGGGAGGTGGACAGCTGCTGGCCGACGAGCTGGACGTGCCGCTGCTGGGCAAGGTGCCGCTGGCCGAGGACCTGCGCGAGCACGCCGACAGCGGTGAGCCGCTGGTGATCGCCGAGCCCGACGCTCCCGCCTCCCAGGCGATCCGCCACGCCGCCCGCGGGATCGTGGCCTCGACGCCGCAGGAGCTGCCGGTGATGCAGGCGCCGCCTCCGGCCGCTGCGGCCCCCGCTCCGATCAGCGGGACCGAGCTTCCGGTCGTTCAGTAGCGCTCGCGCGTGCGGTCAGCAGCCGATCGACTGCCATAAGCAGCAGCAGCAGGGTTCCGAGCCGCAGGAAAAGGGACGCGATGAAGGCGTGACGGTCGATCTCGATCGCGTCCCCGTGGTAGAGGAAGACCGCGAAGGGAAGGGAGCTTCCGATCAGAAAGGCCGGGACCACCCAGTAGAGCCGCGGACCGGCCCGGGCGAACGCAGCGATCGCGAGCCCAATCACGGCTCCGAGGTACACGAGCGGCAACCACGGGTTGCGGGGATAGAGCAGGTCGGTAAAGAGCGGGAACCGCCAGGGCCCCTGCTCGGACTCATATTGGTCCACCCCGTCCACATCCGGGTAGAGCAGCGCGTTGTCGAGATGGCCGAAGGCGTTGTCTACAAATCCGGGATGGGTGAGCAGGAAGCGAGCGTACGGGCCACGGCCCTCCTCCTGAAACCAGTACTGGAACCCCATCAGGGGTTCGACGGGATCGACCGGATAGAGGAACGGGTCGATGTCGGTCTCGCGATAGCTGCGTGTGAGCTTGACGAAGCGGCGAGTGACCGGCATCCCCTCGTCCTCGAAATACTCCAGCGCCTCGGGGTCGGCGGAGATCCGCAGCACGATCACGTTCTGGAGGGGGTACTGCCAGCGCGGGTATCCGACGCTTGCCGAGAGGATTCCCGCCGCGGATATCGCGACCAGGCCGGCCACGATGACGACGCGCACCCGCTTTCGGCCGCCGACAAGCAGCGAAGCGGCAACGACGGCGGCAAGGAGCAGGAGGAGGTAAGGGTGGGGGTCGCGGGCCCAGGTCCAGGCCGCTGCGATCGCCAGCATCAGCGCCACCCGGAAGCCGGTGGGATCACGCAGCAGCAGAAGCCAGGAAGCGGCCAGCGCCGCCGTCAGGGAGATCGAGATCGATTCCGAGAGCAGATCGGGGTCCCACAGGAGGATCTCGGGGCTGAGGCTGAAGACGAGGACGGAGACGAAGCCCAGCACCTGCATGCGGCGGTCGGCGAGCGAGGAGGAGAGGACCGCCGCCAGCGCCAGCCAGCAGGTGATCGAGATCGCGAGCTGCCCGGCAATCCTCAGGCCGTCGGAAGAGAGGACCTTGTAGAGGAGGGGAAGGGTCGGCGCCCGCCAGCCCGCCACGAACTCCTCGCTGAACAGCGGGACGCCCACGACGTGCTCATAGGCCTTGGTGTCGGTGAACGTCCTGGCCTCGACCCCGATGAAGGCGGCGACCCGGGCTACGACGTACAGGGCGCCCAGCAGCAGGAGGATGCGGGCGGGGGTTGAAGCAGCAGCCCGCGTCAGCCGGTCGCGGACGACTCCAGTCGCTCGAGTGGTGGTTGGCGCTACGCCTTCGACTTGTAGTAGCCGGCGTTGATCTCGATGTACTTGTTCCACTCGTCCGGGAGCTGGTCCTCGGCGAAGCAGGCGTCCACCGGGCAGGCCTCGACGCAGGCGTCGCAGTCGATGCACTCCTCGGGGTCGATGTAGAGCATCTCGACCTTGTCGTAGTCGGGCTCGTCCGGTGTGGGGTGGATGCAGTCCACCGGGCAGACCTCGACGCACGAGTTGTCCTTCTCGCCGATACAGGGTTCCGCGATGACGTAGGTCATACGTGGGCTTCTCCGGGGTCGTCTTGAGTGGCGCCGCCCGGACATCGAGCGGACCCGACATTTTACGGCTCCGGCTACTGGCTAGGGTTCCCACCGGGGGAAACGATGCAAACAGGTCAAGTCACAAGGGACACGAAATGATGCTGCTGACCGGCGCCACCGGCGCTGTGGGATCGCAGCTGCTCCCGTTGCTGCTGGAGTCCGGCCACCAGATCCGTTGCCTGGTCCGCGAGCCGCGCCGGCTCGGCGAGCGGCGGGTCAACGTGCAGATCACGCTCGGCGACCTGGCCGAGCTGTCCGACCCCTACCGGCTGCGCCAGGCGCTGCGCGGAGTGGACACGGTTGTCCACCTGGCCGCGACGATCCGCGACCAGCCGCCGAAGCGCCTCGAGGAGCTGAACGGGCTCGCCACGGTTCGGCTGCTGCGGGCCGCCGAGCAGTCGGGCGTGGAGCGCTTCGTGTTCTTTTCGGCCATCAACGCCTCCCGCACCCAGCGCACCCGCTTCTTCCGCGCCAAGGCGCTGGCCGAGGAGGCAGTGGCGACGTCGGCGCTCGACTCCACCGTCTTCGCGCCGTCGATCGTGTACGACCACTCCGACCCCTGGATCACGCTGCTGCGCCGCTTCTCGTTCCTGCCGGTGATGCCGGTTTCGGGCAGCGGCCAGGCCCGTTACCAGCCGATCTGGGCACACGACGTGGCCCGCAGCGTGGTCGCCGCGCTGCACGGCGGCAAGCGCGACCGCTACGAGCTGGCCGGCCCCGACACGTACAGCTACGACGAGATCTCCGACCTGGTCAGCCGTGCCAGCGGCCGACCACGCCCGCTGCTGCACATCCCCCTGCCGGTCGTGCGCGGCGGGCTGATCGCGTTGCGAAAGGTCTTCGGCGAGGCGGTCTTTGCCACCTGGGAGGAGGCCGAGCTGATGGAAGTGCCGATGGTCACCGAGCGCGGCACCGCCGACGCCGAGGAGCTGGGCGTGCAGCCGCGGCGCATGGCCGAGGTGCTGGCAAAAAGCTGATTCGCGCGGCGGGTTTGTCCCGGTATGCGGGACCAACCCGCCGCAACCTGCCGACCTCGAAGCCGGCCGCGCAAACGAAAGGCCCCGGCGAACCGGGGCCTTTCAAAGTCACTCGCCTGTTGAGACGAGAGTACCGCTCGAGAGCGCTTCTTTACATCATCCCGCCCATGTCGGGCATGCCGCCACCCGGCATCGCACCTGCGCCGTCCTTCTCGGGCGGCTCGGCGACGATCGCCTCGGTGGTGAGGATGTTCTTCGCGATCGAGGCCGCGTTCTGCAGCGCCGAGCGCGTGACCATGGTCGGGTCGATGACCCCGTCGGCGACCAGGTCGCCGTAGTCGCCGGTCTCCGCGTTCAGGCCCTCGCCGGGCTTGAGGTCGCGGACCTTGTTGACCACGACCGAGCCCTCCAGGCCGGAGTTCTCGGCGATCTGCCGCAGCGGCTCCTCCAGCGATCGCTTGATGATCGTTGCGCCGGTGCGCTCGTCGTCGTCGTCGTAGGAGTCGAGCTCGACCGCGTCGATGGCGTTCAGCAGCGCCACGCCGCCGCCAGGGACGATGCCCTCCTCGAGCGCCGCCCGGGTCGCCTGCAGGGCGTCCTCGACGCGGTGCTTGCGCTCCTTCATCTCGGTCTCGGTGGCGGCGCCGACCTTGACCACTGCGACACCTCCGGCCAGCTTGGCGAGCCGCTCCTGGAGCTTCTCGCGATCGAAGTCGGAGTCGGTGTTCTCGATCTCCTGCTTGATCTGCTTGATCCGGCCCTTGATGTCCTCTGACTCGCCGGCACCGTCGATGATTGTGGTGGTGTCCTTGGAGACGACCACCCGTCGAGCCTGGCCGAGCTGGTCCACCTGGGTGTTCTCCAGCTTCAGGCCCATCTCCTCGGTGATCACCTCGGCGCCGGTGAGGATCGCGATGTCCTCGAGCATCCGCTTGCGGCGGTCACCGAAACCGGGCGCCTTGACGGCGACGCCGGTGAAGGTGCCTCGCAGCTTGTTGACCACGAGCGTCGCGAGGCTCTCGCCCTCGACGTCCTCGGACACGATCAGCAGCGGCTTGCCGCTCTGCATCACCTGCTCCAGCACGGGCAGCATGTCGCGAACCGAGCCGATCTTCTGGTTGGCGACCAACACGTATACCTCGTCGAGCACCGCCTCCATGCGGTCCTGGTCGGTGACCATGTAGGGCGAGATGTAGCCCTTGTCGAACTGCATGCCCTCGGTGAACTCGAGCTCCATGCCGAACGTCTGGCCCTCCTCGACGTTCACCACGCCGTCCTTGCCGACCTTCTCGATCGCGTCGGCGATGATGTTGCCGATCTCGTCGTCGGCGGCCGAGATCGCCGCCACTCGCGCGATCTGCTCCTTGCCGGCGATCTCCTTGGACTGCTTGTCGCGCAGCTGGTCGACGACCTGGTCGACCGCCTTCTCGATGCCGCGCCGCAGGGCCAGCGGGTTGGCGCCGGCGGCGACGTTCTTCAGCCCGTGGCGAACGATGGTCTGCGCCAGCAGGGTCGCGGTGGTGGTGCCGTCGCCCGCCACGTCGTTCGTCGCCGTGGCGACCTCACGCACCAGCTGGGCGCCCTGGTTCTCGAAGACGTCCTCGACCTCGATCTCACGCGCGATCGTGACGCCGTCGTTGGTGATCGTCGGGGCGCCGAACTTCTTGTCCAGCACCACGTAGCGCCCCTTGGGGCCGAGGGTCACCTTGACCGCGTTGGCCACGGCGTCGACACCGTCCTGTAGAGCGGCGCGCGCCTCCTCCTCGTACTTCAGCTCCTTGTGAGCCATCTGTTCGTATTCCTCCTTGTTATCTAAGTCTCGGTGGTGGGAATTACTCGACCTTCGCGAGCACGTCGGACTCGCGCAGCACCAGTACGTCGTCGTTCTCGACGGTGATCTCGGTGCCGCCGTACTTCGAGTAGAGGACCTCGTCGCCCTCGCTCACATCGAGCGGGCGGCGACTGCCGTCTTCCTTGATCTCGCCGTCGCCGACGGCCAAGACCTTGCCCTTCTGGGGCTTCTCCTTCGCGGTGTCGGGGAGGACGATCCCGCTTGCGGTCATCTCCTCCTCCTCAACCGGCTTGACGATCAGCCGGTCGCCAAGGGGCTTCAGCTTCATCCGTAACTACCTCCGTGTGGTCAAGTGGACTGGTGAATTCCTGCTCTGGCTGGCACTCTACAGATGAGAGTGCCAGACCCTCAGCCGCTCGCCAGCAACCGGCACCCCAGCAGGGCGGAGATGCCCTCTCCCCCACGCGCCATCACCCAGTTGTGGTTCCACGCGAAGATCGGGCGGGCGAGCGGTGCCAGCAGGTTCATCCAGGCCCTGGTGGTGTGGACGCTCCACTCGTAGATCACCAGCGTGGTGCCGCCCTCCTCGTAGAGGCGCCAGCGCCCCTGGCCGGTCAGCTCGCCCTCGGCGTCGGCCTCGATCAGGTGGGGTCGCTCGACACGCGTGGTGCGTGCCTCGAAGACCAGGTCGTAGGGCAGCTTGCTGCGCCAGGTCAGGCGGGAGTGCGAGCCGAGTCCGTCGTCGTCGCCGGGCTCCAGCTCGATGACGTCCTCGACGCCGCGCCACCAGCCCGGCCAGGACTTCTGGTCGTGGATCGCGTCCCAGACGCGCTCGCGGTCGGCATCAAGGAGCCAGGTGGTGAGAAATCTGTAATCGGCCAAGGCCCGTGCAGGGTTGGTCGCTAGTTGCGGGAAGGGGTCTCCCCGTTGCCGAAGTGGCTGCCGGGTGGTTCGACGATCTGCGAGAAACGGATCACCGTGACCACATCCTCCTCGCCCACCGGCCGCCCGTAGATCTGCTCGAGGAAGTTGGTGGTCTCGTCGAGACGGCGGAACTCGGGGTTGTCGTGCTCGACGTCGCGCGGGGACAGCTCCGAAACGCGCTTGACCTCGACGTCGTCGATGACCGCGGCGAAGATCTTCTCGCGCGGGCTGTGCCTGAAGCCCACAGTGACCCAAACGACCTGGCCACGCTCGTACTTGCCGCTCTTGTTCCCGAGGCGAATCGTGGCCGTCTTGCGGCCCCGCTTCAGCTGGTCGACGAATACCGCCGAATAGAAGTTGAGAACGAAAACGCCACCCTTCATCGCGCAGCGAGCGTATCTGAGATCAGCCCCGGTTACGACCGGGATTTCGGGCTGCAGGACCTGATCGACCCAGGCCGTCCCTGAACCCTCCGAAAGGCGTCCAGATAGGCGTCCAGACGCTCAAGGCCAGGCGTGGGGCGTCGATCACGAGTGCATGGCGCAAGCATGCCTGCACAGATTCCCGTGCGTGGCCACCAGGGCGGCTGCCCTGGTGGCTGCCCTGGTGATGGCCCTTATCGCGGTGCTGCTCTGGGCGCCCCTTGCCGAGGCGGCCCCAAAGTGTTTCGGCCTCAAGGCGACGATCGTCGGCACCGCCGGTAAGGACCACATAACCGGCAAGAAGGCCCCCGACGTGATCGTCGGCCTCGGCGGCGACGACGTGATCGACGGCTTCCGCGGCAACGACCGCATCTGCGGCGGGGCCGGCGACGACAAGATCGTCGGCTTCCGCGGTTACGACCGCATCTCGGGCGACGACGGCAACGACACGATCAACGGCCAGAAGGGGACGGACCTGCTGTGGGGTGGCGCAGGCTCGGACTACATGATCGGCGGGCGAGGCAACGAGCAGATGGACGGTGGCGCCGGCGACGGCGACCAGCTGCTTGGCGAGAAGGGCAACGACCGCCTCGACGGGGGCGACGGGAACTTCGACTACATGGACGGCAGCCTGGGCGACGACCACCTGGCGGGCGGGCCGGGCGATGGCGACCGTTTGATCGGCGGCCTGGGCGCCGACGACCTCAACGGCGGGGACGGGGACGGGGACGTGCTGCGCGGCGACGACTCCACCGACACGCTCGACGGCGGCCCCGGCGCCCAGGACATCGCCTCTTTCTCCCTTGCCACGCCCCCCGGGCAGGGCCAGACATCGGACAACAGGACGGTGGAAGGCGTGATCGTCGACCTGCGCAAGGGAACCGCGAGCGGCGACGGCTGGGACAAGCTGACCGGAATCGAGGACGTGGCCGGCTCGGCATTCGAGGACCAGATCACCGGCGACCAGGGCACCAACCGCGTCGACGGCGGGCCGGGCGACGACGAGCTCCACGGTGGGGGCGGCACCGACTCCGGCTTCGGAGGATCGGGGGGCGACTATTGCCGCAGCTTCACGGTCGAGGACTCCTGTGAGAACGGCAATAACCCCTCCACCGGAACCCCCGGGACCAAGGTTGAGTTGAGCCGCGGCCTGGACGGCGACACGCTGAACGTGATCGGAACGAGCTTGGCCAACCAGGTGAGCGTGGCCGAAGGCGGGGGGACCTACACGGTCAGCGACGCCGTCTCGCTGGTGACCGCCGGGGACAACTGCCAGCCGGTCAGCCCAGGACTCAACGGCAGCGCGATCTGCCCGGCGCCAGAGGGCCTCATCGCCATCGTCGTCTCCCTGGAGGACGGCGACGACGTCCTCAGCGTCGATCAGAGTCTCCCTTCCTCGCTGGTTGTGCGGGCCAACGGCGGTGCCGGCAGCGATCAGCTCACCGGGGGAAGCGGCAACGACACGCTCGAGGCGGGCGAGAGTGGCAAGGACGTGCTCAACGGCGCCGGCGGGGCGGACGGGCTCGTGGCCGGTCCCGGGCCCGATCAGCTCAACGGCGGCGACGGCTCTGACCTTCTGATCGTGGACTCGGCCTGCGGCGGGCACGAGATGAACGGCGGCCCCGGCGTCGACAACGCCTCCTTCGCACGGACCCCGACCGCGGTGGTGGCGACGGTCGGCGGCACCGCCTCAACCCCGGGCGGCGGCTGCAACGCGGATCGGATCGTGGCCGCCGAGAACCTCGAAGGCTCCAACCAGGACGACGTGCTGGTCGGCGACGGCAAGAACAACGGCTTCCTCGGCCGCGACGGCAATGACGTCATCCGCGGCCTCGGCGGGCCTGACCGCATCGACGGCGCGGGAGGCTCCGACTCCCTGCTCGGCGGCGGCGGCAAGGACCTGCTGGTGGCAAACGACGGCCAGCGAGACAAGCGACTCAGCTGCGGCCCGGGCGCCAACGCCTACGAGAAGGCGGAGCGCGACAAGGCCGACCCCAAGGCGAAGAGCTGCTAGCGGCTACCCGCTGTAGCGCAACTCGTCCGCGTAGCGCGCCTCCAGCTCGACCAGCTCGTTGAACTCGTCGAAGCCGATAAGGCGGTCATAGACGCCCGCGGTCGTCTCGCGCTCGTGCAGCTCGGTCAGCACCTCCCCCACTGCCTTGGCCGCCGCGAACAGCCCCGCCAGCGGGCAGACGATCAGGTTGAAGCCCAGCTGCTCCAGCTCGGAGCGGGTCAGGTGCGGGGTGACACCGCGCTCGATCATGTTGGCGACCAGCGGCGCTGGCAGCGCCTCGGCGATCCGCTCCAGCTCTTCGACTGACTGCGGCGCCTCGACGAACAGCGCGTCCGCGCCCGCCTCCTTGTAGGCGAGGCAGCGGTCGATCGCCTCCTCCAGGCCAAGCGGCTGGCGGGCGTCGGTGCGGGCGACGACGAACAGGTCGCGCTCGCCACGCGCGTCGCAGGCGGCGCGCAGCTTGGCGGCGTGCTCCTCGGTGGCTATCACCCGCTTGCCGCGCATGTGCCCGCATTTCTTCGGCCACACCTGGTCCTCGAGAAAGACGCCGGCGGCCCCCGCGTCCTGCAGCTCCCGAACGGCGCGCTGCACGTTCAGCGCGTTGCCGTAGCCGGTGTCCGCATCGACGATCACCGGCGCGGAGCTGACCCTGCACACCGAGCGCGCGGCGTCCGCCATCTCGGTCTGGGTGAGAAAGCCGAAGTCGGGCTCGCCGAGCCGCGCGGCGCTGACCGAGTAGCCGGAGATGAAGACGACGTCGAAGCCGATACGAGCGGCGATCCGGGCCCCGATCGCGTCGTACACGCCCGGCATCAGCACCGCCCGGTCGCGCACCAGGCTGCGGATCCGCTCGGCGCCGGTCATCGCGGTGAGTCTCTCACTCCGCCTCGAAGCCTTCCTCGCCGATCAGCGGGACGAAGCGACAGGGCCCGATCACCTCGGTTTCGAACGCGTCGGCGCGCCGGTGAAAGACGGTCAGCATGTCGGCCCTGTCGGAGGCGATCGGCACGACCAGCCGGCCCTCCGGGCCGAGCTGCTTGAGCAGGCTTGCGGGCGGATTCGGGGCGGTGGCATGGACGGCGATGGCGTCGAACGGCGCCTGCTCCGGAAGTCCGCGGCTGCCGTCGCCGACCCCGACCTCGACGTTGTCGAAGCCGAGCTCGCGCAGCCGCAGCGTGGCCTCGCGGGCCAGCTCCAGGTGGCGCTCGATCGTGATCACCTCGGCCGCCAGCCGCGCCAGCACCGCCGCGGAGTACCCCGAGCCGGTGCCCACCTCGAGCACACGCTCGGATCCCTCGAGCCGCAGCGCCTGGCAGATCGCAGCGACGATCCAGGGCTGGGAGATCGTCTGTCCCTCACCGATCGGCAGTGCCGAGTCGGCGTAGGCGCGCCGGCGCTGGCTCTCGGGGATGAACAGCTCGCGGGGGACCTTGGCCATTGCCGCGAGCACGCGCTCGTCCAGGATCCCCCGCCGGCGCAGCTGGCGCTCGACCATGTCGGCCCGGAGGGCCTCGTGATCGGGCTCCGGTCTAAGTCCCAGGGCTAGCGGCCTAGAAGATGTAGTTGTGGAGCTTGGGCGGCTCCAAGATGGTGACCCTGCCCCGCCCGCAGCGGACCACTCCGGCGCGCTCCAGCTCCGCCAGGAAGCGGCTGACGCTCTCGCGCGAGGTTCCCGCGAGCTGGGCGAGGTCGGCCTGGTTCATGCGAATCGTGACGCCTTCGGAGTCGTGCAGCGGGGCCTCCTCCGCGACCAGCTGCGACAGCACCCCGGCGACCCGGCTTGGGACGGTCTGGAAGGACTGGCGGGAGATGCGCTCGTTCGCCGCCCGCAGCCGCCTGACCAGCGCCGCGACCAGCTTCACGGTGATCTCGGGGTGCCGGGCCAGCAGGCTGCGAACGTCGGCGCCGGGCAGGGCGAGCAGCTCCCCGTCGCCGAGCGCCTCGACGCTGGCCGAGCGGACCTCTCCGTCGAGCATCGCCAGCTCGCCGAAGATGTCGCCGGGACCGAGGTTGGCCAAGGTGATCGCCCGCCCGTCGGGGTGCTCGCGGGTAACCCGGAACGTGCCGCTGCGGACGATGTAGCAGGCGTCCGAGTGGTCTCCTTCGTGAAAGACCCGGGTTCCCTTCGGGAACGAGCGTGGCACCGCCACCCGCGAGAAGCGGTCCAGCTCTTCGGACTCGAGCTCGGCGAAGAGCGGAACGCGCCCAAGCAGATCGACGGCACTCTCCTGGATCGCCGGCACGCCCTGATTATCCCGAAGATCGGGGGCGAAACCCGCTCAGGCTGACTTGACCAGCTTGCGCGGCCCGCGTGAGAAGCCGGCCGCGACGAGCGCCTCCTCGGCACCCGAGCCGATCACCGGCTCGCCGTCCAGCCGCTCGATTCCCAGCTTCGGGATCGTGCCAGCGGCAACGGCGTCGGCCAGCGCTGCCATCGCCTCTCCGAGCTGCTCTCCCTGCAGCTCGGCCAGCCGCAGGATGCCGCGCCCGCCGCGCTCGACGTAGGCGACCGGCTCGCCGTCGCGCATCAGGATGTAGGCGCCGAGTGCGCGGGCGGGCCGGCGCGAGCCCTCCAGCTTCGGCCAGGGCAGCGAGGCGCCGTAGGGGTTGGCGGGGTCGGTGGCCGCGAGGACCAGGAAGCCGCCGTCGGGCGCCGGCATCGAGCGCAGCCGCTCGACCGCCCCGGGAAGCGCAAACTGGGCGCCGCCGAGGCCCTCCACGAAGTAGCCGCGCCGTGCGGTCCCCAGCAGCTCCAGGTTGCCGAGCTCCGAATAGAGCGTGGCGAAGCCCCCCGGCACGCCCTCGGCGAGAACGCTCTCCCGGGTGACGATCCCGTAGCGCTCGAGCATCAGCTCCGCCTGGGCGCGCAGGCGCGGGCCCGCGGCGGGGGCATCGGCGAACAGCGGCTCGGTCAGCGACCAGCGCCCCTGCACGGCGTGGCCGGCTCCCGCGCGGCGGCGCGAGAACCGGCGCCCGCGCGACTCGGCGACGCGCACCGCCCGCAGCCGTGGTGCCCGCAGCGGCGCAAAGGCATCGTTGGTCACCTCTCCGGACCAGGCGAGGTCCCAGAGCGCGGTGTGCAGCTCCTCGGGTGGGGCGTCGAGCTCGGCCACCAAGTCGAGCCAGAAGCTCGGGCCGGCGGAAAGGCGCTCGCGGATCGCGTCGTGGACGTCGCCCTCGGACCGTTGCAGCTTCGCGTTGGCGGGCGGCGGGCCGGCCAGTCGCACGTCCTCGCGGAAGTACAGGGCAACCCGCCCGTCGTTGCGGCCCAGCGGGCCGGCGCCGATCCAGACCACCTCGCCGCTGGTGCACAGCTCGTCCAGCCAGGAATGGCTGTAGGTGCCGAGGCGGCGCGGCAGCACGTCGCGCTCCCAGACCGCCGGGGTCAGCGCCACCCCCTGCAGCGGCACCAGCGCCTCGCGCAGGCGGTCCGGGCCGGCCCCGGCGGGGCGGTGGACATCGACGTTCTGCCAGCTGGGAAGGAAGCGCGCCAGCTCGCGGCGGTCAGCCGCCTCCACCTCCCTGCGCAGGTGGGCGAGGCTGGCTCGGCGCACGCGGCGCAGCACCTCGGCGTCGCACCACTCGCGCTCGGTGCCGCCCGGCAGCAGCTCGCCGCGGACCAGCTCCCCGGCCCGCTCCAGCTCGCGCAGGACGGATGCCGGGTCCACGCCGTAGCGCGAGGTGACCTGGGCGGTCGGGAACGGCCCGTGGGTTCGCGCGTAGCGCCGCACAAGCGCCGCCATCGGGTCGTCGGGCGCCTCCAGGAACGAATCGGGAAGGCCCGCCGGGGGCGGCACTCCGAGCGCATCGCGGTACAACCCGGCGTCCTCGGCGGCGATGAAGCGCCCCTGCCCCGCGACGCGGACCTTCGCCGCGCGCCGCTCGGAGACCAGCTTTTCCAGCATCGAGGCGGCGGAGTAACCCTCCTCGACCCGCTCCTGGGCCTCGGCCTCGCTGAGGTCGCCGAGGTTTCGCAGCACCTGCTGCAGCGCGTCGCGGTCGCGTGCCTGCCCGGCCTCGGTGCGGTGCTGCAGCTGCGCTTCGACCTCGGCCAGCGCCTCGGTGTCGATCAGCTCGCGCAGCTCCTCTTGGCCCAGCAGCTCGCGCAGCAGGTCGCGGTCCAGCGCCAACGCCGCCGCGCGCCGCTCGGCGTTGGGCGTGTCGCCCTCGTACATGTAGGTGGCGACGTAGTCGAACAGCAGCGAGGAGGCGAACGGGGAAGCTGTCTGGGTTTCGACCTCGACCAAGGTCAGCTGGCGCGAGTGCAGCTTGCGCAGCAGCTCGTCGAGCGCCGGCAGGTCGAGGACGTCGCGCAGGCACTCGCGGTAGGTCTCGAGGATGACGGGGAAGCGTGGGAAGTCGCGCGCGACCTCGAGCAGGCTCTGGGACTTGAGCCGCTGCTGCCAGAGCGGAGTGCGCTTGCCCGGGTAGGCGCGCGGGATCAGCAGCGAGCGGGCCGCGTTCTCGCGGAAGCGCGCCCCGAACAGGGCCGAGCCGGAGAGCTCGGCGACGACAAGGTCCTCCAGCTCGTCGGGCTCGATCAGCACCAGGTCCGCCGGGGGCGGCTCGTCGGCGTCGGGGAGGTGGACGACGATGCCGTCGTCGGACCAGATCGCGTCGGCCTCGAGCTCCCGCTCGTTGCGGATCTTGGCCGAGAGTGCGAGCCCCCAGGCGGCGTGGACTCGCCCGCCGAAGGGGGACAGCACGCACAGCCGCCAGTCGCCGATCTCGTCGCGGAAGCGCTCGACCACGATCGTCTCGTCGGAGGGGACGACGCGGGTCGCCGCCTGCTGCTCCTGCAGATAGGCGACGAGGTTCTCGGCCGCCCGGCGGTCGAGGTCGTACTCGGAGGCCAGCTTCTTCGGGTCGGCGGAGACCGCCTCGCGCGCGAAGGCGCCGATCGCGCGGCCAAGATCCGCCGGGCGACCTATGCCGTCGCCGCGCCAGAACGGCACCGCGCCGGGCACGCCGGGCGCCGGGGTGACGATCACGCGGTCGCGTGTGATTTCCTCGATCCGCCAGGTGGTGGCGCCGAGCAGGAAGGTCTGGCCCGGGCGGGCCTCGTAGACCATCTCCTCGTCGAGCTCGCCGACCCGGCGCCCGTCGGGCAGGTGCACGCCGTAAAGGCCGCGGTCGGGGATCGTGCCCGCGTTGGTGACGACGAGCTGGCGGGCGCCCTTGCGGCCGCGGATCGTGCCCTCGGTGCGATCCCAGACGATGCGGGGGCGCAGCTCGGCGAAGCGCTCGGACGGGTAGCGGCCGTCCAGCATGTCGAGCACGTTCTCCAGCTGCTCGCGCGAGAGCTCGGAGAACGGCTCGGCCGAGGTGACGAGCGCTTCAACCTCGTCCACCTCCCACTCGTCCAATGCCGCCATCGAGACCAGGTGCTGCGCCAGCACGTCGAGCGGGTTCTGCGGGATCACGGTCTCCTCGATGTCCCCCTCGCGCATCCGCTTGGCGACCACCGCGCACTCGAGCAGGTCGGCACGGAACTTGGGAAAGATCCGGCCCTTGGAGACCTCGCCGAGCCCGTGGCCGGCGCGGCCGATCCGCTGCAGGCCGCGGGTGACCGACTTCGGCGACTCGACCTGGATCACCAGGTCGACGGCGCCCATGTCGATCCCCAGCTCCAGCGAGGAGGTGGCGACCAGGCAGGGCAGCTTGCCCGACTTCAGCAGCTCCTCGACGTGGGAGCGCTCCTCGTGGGAGAGGGAGCCGTGGTGCGCCCGGGCAATTAGCGCGCTCTCGTCGGCGGGATCACCGGCCGGCTTCGCGTTTCCCGCGTGCTCGGTGGCCGGAAGCTCTTGGGGCTCTTCCCCCAGCGCAAGCTCGTTCAGCCGCTTGGCGAGCCGCTCGGCGCCGCGGCGGTTGTTGACGAAGACGATCGTCGAGGTGTGCTCGCGGACCAGGTCGAGGATCTCGGGATAGATCGCCGGCCAGATGCTGCGCGTGTTGGTCGCCGGATCCAGCGCGGCCTCGATCGGGCCGGGGTCGATGCGCTCGGCGCCGCCCTCGGGAATCCCCGACTCCCGCAGCTGTGGGTCCGGCGCCGCGCCGGCTCCCGGCTCGGTCATGTCCTCGACCGGAACCTGGATCTGCAGGTCCAGTTCCTTCGTGCGTCCCGCGTCGACGATCTCGCAATTGCGCTTCGGCCCGACCAGGAAGCGGCCGATCCGCTCCAGGGGGCGCTGGGTGGCCGAGAGGCCGATTCGCTGCGGGGGATCGCCGCCGTTGCGGCCGACCAGTTCGTCGAGCCGCTCCAGCGTCAGGGCCAGATGCGAGCCCCGCTTGGACTGGGCGACGGCGTGGATCTCGTCCACGATCACTGCCTCGCAGGGGCCGAGCATCTCGCGGGCGCCCGAGGAGAGGATCAGGTAGAGCGACTCGGGGGTGGTGATGAGAATGTCGGGCGGAGTGCGGCGCATTGCCTGGCGCTCCTTCTGCGGGGTGTCGCCGGTGCGCAGCGCGACGGAGATCTCGGCCCCGATCCCGGCCAGCGGCGCGCGCAGGTTGCGCTCGATGTCGTAGGAGAGCGCCTTGAGTGGCGAGACATAGACGATCCGGGTCCCGTCGCCGCGGGCGGGCTCGCGCGAGAGGCGGTCGATCCCCCACAGGAAGGCGGCCAGCGTCTTCCCGGACCCCGTCGGGGCGCAGATCAGCGTGCTGGCGCCGCTCGCGATCGCCGGCCAGCCGCGTGCCTGGGCAGGCGTGGGCGCGTCGAACGACGACTCGAACCACCTGCGCACTGGCGCCGAGAACGGCGCCAGTGGGTCTTTCGCACTCGCTTTTCGGTCAGTGGCCAACCCACTGAGTTTACGCAGGCGGGTCGGCGGGCACCCTTAACTCACCGGGCGCCGACCGCTGTCCCGGATGGGGTCAGTTCTGATCGGGGTCGGAAGGCGGAAAGAGCCGATCGATCAGGTTGAGGAAACCCTCGCGCTGCGCGCGTGCGTCATCGCGCAGGTCTCGCATCTCGCGGATCAGCTCGCGGTGGATCCGTTCGTTGCGTTCAGATAGCTGTGTGGTGAACGTCTCGAGGTGCCCGTATACCTCTCGGTTCTTCTCGAACTCCACCTCGATTCGGCGCAGCGCCTCCCGCCCACGTTCCGCCTCTTCGCGGTTGCGTGCGGATTCAAGCTTGGTCTCGGCTCGCAAGTCCTTCATTTCGGACCGCAGGTCCTTCAGCTCGGAAACGATCAGGCCGGTGCGCGTGAGCGGCATGCGCCAGATTGTGGCAGCCCGCCTGTGACGAGTCGAGACGCATCAGTCAGGATTCCGTCGTGGCCTGTGCCCCGAACTAGAACGGCAGCTCGAGACGACCCGGTCCGGCCAGCGGCCGGAAATACCGCAGGGGCACGCAGGCGGTCGCCGACGTTGGCATTGCCCAGATGGTGCAGGTTGTAGGCGGTTGTCACGGGCCGTCGGTCCGAGTCGCCTACCAGGGAAGCGAGTCCCGTCTGCGCGCTCAGGCGCTGCTGGGACCGGCGCGGCGCCTGCGAACCATGGCCAGGGCGATCGAGGCTGCGGCAAGCAACGCAACGGCGCCGAACACGACCGGCAAGGTGGAACTGCCTCCGGAGCCGGCGTCGGACACGGCCTGCCGGAGCGCCCCCTCGCCCGCGCTGCTCTGATTCGGGGCGCCGTGCGCGGATGCATCGTTCTGCTCTGTCGCCGCCGATGCCGATCCGGCAGGACCGCCCGAGGGGCCGCCCGGGAGAGCCTCGGCGGCACCACCACCTGAAGCTACACTGCCGCCACCCCCAGACCCTCCGCCACCCGCGGGGGCACCGGGCGCGGTCTGGTTGCCCCCGTCCGCCTGCGGTAGGGATTCGGTGTATTGCTCGGCTGCCGAGTCGCCCAAGGCAGCCGCCGGTAGCAAAGCCAGTGACATCACCACTGACAGCCAGGCTCCCGCGCCGATCCGCCGAGAACGGGACGCAGAGAAGCGATCTTGCGCCAGCCGGCTCACGCCCAGGCAGGTTAGCCGAGGTGGCGGCATTCGGAGCGCCGTTGGCGCTGGTCCTCGGGCTGGCACTCGCGGGCGGTGGCTTCGACATCACCACCAGGCATGTCGCGGGCATTGCCGTGTGGCTGGTTTGCATCGTGGCCCTGCTGGCGGGGCTTGGCTTCCGGGCCCGATTCGGACGGCCGTTCCTGCTCATCTTCGGGGCGATCCTTGCGCTGGCGCTGTTCACCGGCTTGTCGGCGGCATGGTCGGGATCCGCCGAGCGCAGCGTGGACGAGGCGGCTCGAGTGCTCACCTACCTGGGGTTCTTCCTGCTGGCCTACCTGCTGACCCAGACGAGCCTCGAGAGGCAGCGGTTCATGGAGGGTCTGGCCGTGGGAGTCGCGACAATCGCCGTGCTGGGAGTCGTCAGCCGCCTGCTGCCGGATCTGATTGCAGCCTCCGAGTCCCAGCGGCTGATACCGGTCGTCCAGGCCCGGCTCGGCTATCCGCTCGGCTACTGGAACGCGGACGGGGCGATGTTCGGGCTCGCAGCGGTGGCGCTTCTCTGGCTTGCGCACCGCGGCTCGAATGCGGTCCTGCGTGCGTCCGCGGCTGCGGCGCTGCCCGCCGCCCTCCTGGCGCTCTACTTCACCTACTCGCGCGGAGGGGTGCTCACCCTTGCGGTCGGCTGCGTCTTCCTGATCGTCCTCTCACGCGACCGGCTCTGGTACCTGCTGTCCGCCGCCGTCGCCGCTGCGGTGACGGTTCCGCTGCTTCTCGCCGTGCAGGATCGACGCGAGCTCGCCGACGGGATCGTGGGCCAGGCGGCGACGGACCAAGGGCAGACGGTTCTGTTCTTTCTGATCGTGGCAATGGCGGTATCGGTCGGCGCCCACCTGCTGCTGCGCCTGATCGAGAGTCGCCAGGGCCGGGGCACGAGCGCGATCCTCGACTTGTCCCGGAATCCCGTGCTGCTCCGCGTGATTGCAGCCACCGCCGTGATCGCCGTCCTGGGGCTCGCGGTGACGGTAGGGGACCGGGCATGGGAGCGCTTCTCCGAGAGCAGGCTCGAATTCCCCACCAAGTCCGAGCAGCACTTCACCGAGCTGCGAGGGCAGGGGCGTAAGGCGTACTGGACCGTCGCCGTTAACGCATTCGAGGATCGGCCGATTGCGGGCCAGGGAGCGGGGACATACGAGTTCGACTGGGAGCGCGAGCGCGAGATAGTTCAGCCAGTCCGCGACGCCCACTCCCTTTACCTGGAGGCCCTCGGCGAGCTGGGGCTGGTCGGAGCGATCCTGACCGTCGCGGTCGTCGGCGGGGTGCTGGGACTCGGGATCGCGGCGTGGCGGCGAAGTGACGGTGCGGAACGAGACGCGGCCTCGGCTCTGCTGGCGATGTCGATCGCCTTCGCGGTTGCGGCGGGAATCGACTGGCATTGGGAGATGGCTGCGCTGGGGGCGGTGTTCTTCCTCGCGGCCGGTTGGTTGACCTCGCTCGCGGGCGCGGGTGCGGGCGCGGAGCGGAAACCATTGAGCCCGCCGCGATTCGCCTTGACGCTCGGGATCGTGCTGGTCGGGTGGGTCAGCACTGCGCTACTGGTCAGTCCCCTGATCTCCGCAGAAGAGATCGAAGCGAGCCAGGAAGCCGTCGCCCGCGGGGATCTGAAGGCCGCTATCGACCACGCCGATTCGGCGCGCGACATCCAACCCTGGGCGGCCTCCCCTTATCTGCAGCTTGCCCTGATCGCGGAGCTCATCGGCGACGACCGCGTCGCGCTGGAGCAGATCGACAAGGCGATCGACAGGGAGCCTGCCAACTGGCAGCTCTGGGTGGTGCGGGGCCGAGTCCAGGTCGAGGCAGGGAGAGTGGCTTCCGCGAGGCGCAGTGCGCGGCGGGCACGGCGATTGAACCCCCTTGCCGCCACCGAGATTCAAGCTACGGTGGGGATCGGGTAGCTCAGTTGGAACGCCGCCCAGCAGACCAACGAGGCCTCATTCCCGCTCGCACGGAGAACGACGGGCAGGAAGCCTGGGACAGGATCGCGACGAAGGATCGGGCCTATCACCGTGCGGTGGCGGGCGACTATGACGCCACTGTCGCCACCACTTATTCGATCTACCATCAGCTGGCGCTGGAGCCGATGCTCGACGAGCTCGAGGCTCGCTACGGCATCGACCTGACGGCTCTCGACATCGGATGCGGAACGGGTGCCGTTGCAATCCGCCTGGCCCAGCGCGGATTCGAGGTCCACGGCATCGATCACTCGCCCGAGATGCTCGCGCTCGCGCAGCAGCACACTGAGCGGCTGGGCCTGAACGTCGAGTTTCGCACGGGAGACGTCCGCAAATTGCCCTTCGCGGATGAAAGCATTGACTTCCTCACGTGTCAGGGCGTCCTGCACCACCTACCGTTTTGGCGACCGGTGATCGCTGAGGTCGCACGCGTGCTGCGGCCGGGCGGAAGCTTCTACTTGTCGGAGCCATGCTTGTCCTCGACGCCACCGAGCCGGTTCTGGAACCGTGCCGTTACAGTCGCCGCTCGGGTGCGTCGGGCGACGCGCCGCGTGGCCGCCCAAAGAGCCCTGGGCCCGGCCGACCACGAGGGGCCGCTGGATCCGGAGGACCTATTGCCCCTTCTCGATGAGCTCGGACTGGTCTATCAGGTCGAGTATTCGGCACATCTCGAATTGCTCGAGCGCTTCCTCTCAGATCGTGCGAGGCTCCAGCTCACGCGGCTCATTTCAGCTCCTTGGCGCCGTACCCGCGGCGACATCATGTTGATCACCGGGAGCAAGCCAAGCTCGCCGGCTGGGTTCAAATGAGGCTGCGCCGGGCAACCGCGCTGCGAACCGCTGCAACGACGAACTTGGCGCCGATCGCGAGATACACCGCGAGGTCCATCAGCGGATTCTTCCCCGCGTACCACTTGCGGTAGAAGCGGCCCATCGAGCGGTGAAAGGAGAGGTTGTGGCGCAGGCCACGGTGGCGGACGCGTCCCCGCTGCTCGACGGTCATCCCGCCCTTCACGTGGACCACCGTGACGGCACCCTCGTACCAGACCTTCCATCCCCTCCGCTTAAAGCGGAAACACCAGTCGAGATCCTCCATTCCGGGCGTCGGATAACCCTCGTCGAGCAAGCCCACTTCCCTCATCGCCTCGTGCCTCACCAGCATGAAGGCCCCGTTGACGGAGTCCACCTCGTCGCACCCATGCTCCTCCAACTCCGGCGCCCTGTACTGGGCAAGACGCCGACCGGCGCCCGCGCGCCGGCCGATTCCGGTGAAGTGGGCGAGCGCGGAGAGCGGAGTCGGAAACGACCGCTTTGCGGCGTGGTCCAGGCTTCCGTCGCGTAACACCAGCCTGCAGCCGGCCACTCCCACATCCGGCCGCCGTCGCATCAACTCGACCATGTGGTCAAGCGCGCCATCGGTGAGCTCTGTGTCGGGATTGAGCAGAAGCGCGAACGGCGCTCCGCTGCGACGCAGCCAGACGTTGTTGGCGCGCGGGAACCCGGAGTCTGCTTCGAAGGCCTCGACCCGAACCCGGGGGAAGTCGTCCCGGACCATCTCAACGGTGCCGTCCCGGCTGGCGTTGTCGGTCACTTTGATCGAGGCAGGACCGATCGTGAGGGGGTGGCGCTCGATCGACTTCAGGCAGACGCGCAGATGCTCGCGCGCGCCGGTCGAGACCACGATCACAATGTCCAAAAGGCAGGTATCGGCGCGGTCCTGCGGCACCGGCGAGAGGCTATCCTGCGCCTCGCGATGGAGCAGGTGCCGACCAGGCTCGACGGCCCAGTGCTCGTACGGCCGGTCGTGCACGGCGACGAGCGCGGATTCTTCCACGAGTCCTACCGCCGCAGCGTGTTTGCCGAGTTCGGCATCGAGGAGGAGTTCGTCCAGGACAACCATTCGCGCTCCCGCCACGGCATCGTGCGCGGAATGCACTTTCAGGTAGGGGACGGGATGGCGAAGCTGGTCCGCTGCGCTCACGGCGCGATCGTCGATGTGCTCGTCGACATCCGCCGCGGATCGCCCACGTTCGGGGAGTGGGAGGCGTTCGAGCTCAACGACGAGAACCACCACAATCTCTACTGTCCGATCGGCTTCGCACACGGCTTCTGCGTGGTCAGCGATACCGCCGACGTCCTTTACAAATGCACCAGCTATTACGACGAGAGCATCGAGCGCGGGATCGCCTACAACGATCCAGAGGTCGGCATCGAGTGGCCCGACATCGAGCTGGTCCCGTCGGAGCGTGACGCGAGCGCTCCCCGCCTCAGCGAGATCGCCGGCGAGCTCCCCTTCGAGTATCAGCCCGGCGACGCCGACCGGTAGCCGGCTGCATCGCGATCCGAACCGTTCGCTCCTTGGAAACGCTTGGCTGCGGCACTCGCCGTGACGAACGTCATGCGCCGATGCCCCGCGAGATGCTCGAGATTCTTCTCGACGGTGGCCCACCCGGGTTTGATCGCCATGTCGCTTCGCATCGAAAAGGCGAGAACAGGGGGCGGGTCGCGCAACAACTCAACCGCCAGACGCAGCGCGAAGCGCCGCGAGCCGTGGTGGATTGGGAGCGGCAGACGGCGACCGCTTCGCGACATGGCGCTGCACATCGGCATCAGCAGGGGGTCGTCGTCGCTGGCCGGGTCGGGTGCCGGGAATCTGCCAGGGCTGGAGCGATACGGCCTGGGTGGCGCAACACGATAATCCGGAGTCGCGCTGTGCACATGCTCGCCAGCCGCGGCGCCGGCCGGCGGCTTGCCGGGCTCGACAGTCATGTCAACCTTGACCCCACGTTCCCTCAGGAACGAGAACATCGCCTCGCTGAGGAAGTGATCTCCCCCTCGATGCGCTGCGCAGGGATGTCCGAACGCCTCTTCGAAGGCATCGAAGGCCATGCCCATGCTGTGCTCACCCCAGGCGGGGTCGTGATCCCTCGAGATCCAGTCGCCCAGATCGCTGTCCCAGCGCCAATCGTGCGTGTGAAGGCCCAGCTCGTCGCCGCATTCCAAGAACCCTGCAAACACGTCTCCGTAGGTCTCCGTCACCCATGTCGGCGAGCCCCACGTATCCGCCACCTGGGGATCCATGCGAAGCGCCCACGTAAAAGCCGCCGGTGCCCCGGTTGCCTGTGAAAGACGTTCGCGAAGGAGTGGAACCGTTTCGATCCACCGCTCGAAGCCATCCCAGCCGCCGGGATTCTGAGGGTCAAAGGTGCGTGCGTCCGGCTCCACATCGAGGCACAGCACAACCGGGATCTCGGTGCGCCCGCGAGTCACGACGTCACCTTATTGATCGCGGTGAGACCGGCTCGCTGCATGTATTCAGCGAGTCCCCCATGCCAGAAACGTAACGGCGCGATCCCCGCCGCATCGGCCGCCGGGCGGGCGAGGACTCCGTTGAGGGGTCGCTTGGCCTTGTTGGGGTCGGGAGCGGTGGGAACCGGATCAACTGTCGCCGGAATGCCCGCCAGCTCCATGATCGCGACGGTGAACTCGTGCCAAGTGCACGAGTCCGAAGCGGTCAGGTGAAGCGTCCCCTCCACGCCGATCTCCACCGCCTGGATCAGGGAACGCGCCAGGTCCTCTGTGTAGGTAGGGCTGAGGCGCTGGTCGGACACCACGCGGAGCGCGCCGTCCGCCTGCGCACGGTTGATCATCCGTGTGACGAAATTTCCGCCCTTGGACGCGCTGCCGTGAAGGCCGTAGAGTCCGGCCGTGCGCACCACGAGAGCCCCGGGCCCATACGCCAGGGCAGCCCATTCTCCGGCCAGCTTTGAGATCGCGTACACGCTCTGCGGGTTGGGATGGTCCCACTCGCCGTAGGGGTCGTCGCGCTCGCCGTCGAAGACGTAATTGGTGCTCAAGTGGACGAGCTTTGCGCCACCTCGGTCGCATAGCTGCGCCAACCGCTTCACGGCCCGGCAGTTGACCGCGAAGCTCTGCTCTTCCTCCCCTTCGCAGAGATCGACATTGTGGAACGCGGCGCAGTTGAAGACCGTGTCCGGAGATATCCCCGCGAACGCAGTCTCGACCGCAGCGTCATCGGTGACGTCCAACTGCGCGTGCCCGGGTGCGTGTACCTCGGCGCCATCAGCCAGAAGGCCTTCAAGATCCGCGGCGAGTTGGCCCCCGCCGCCTGTGATCAGGACCCGCCGCAGGGTCACAATGCTGCTCCGAATCGCTCGATCCTCGGCGTCATCTCCTGAAGCAGCTCGAGCCAGCGGATGTTGTAATGGCGGGGATCGGTGAGCATCTCGCGGTCGCTGACATCGATCTCATCGAGCAGATCCGCGATCGCCTGAACCACCGACCGGCTTGGCGAGAATCCGAGCCGCTGGGCGAGCTTGGCGTTCGAGCACTCATAGTTGCGGGTCAGGTCCGGCGCCGGAGTCTCCTCGAGCTCCACCTGGCGGCCGAGCAGCTGCACAGAACCAGCGACGAGCATTGCCAGCTCGCGGATCTGGTAGTTGGAGTGCAGCACGTTGAAGATCTCACCTGCGGCTGTTTCGGCGGGTGCCTCGAGAGCGCAGATCATCGCGTCTGCCGTGTCCCGAACATCGACGAGGGGCCGCCACATCCATCCGCCTCCGTGCAGCAACAGACGTCCGTTGAGCAAGGCGTCCTTGACGAACGTGTTGACAACCAGATCGAAGCGCATGCGGGGGCTGTAGCCGTAGACGGTCCCCTGGCGCAGGATCACGGGCGAGAGCCCCTGCTCCTGCAAGGCGAGGAGCTTCTGCTCCGCGTAGTGCTTGGACTCGGCATATGCCCCGCGCGGCGCGACCTCCGCCGTCTCGTCGTGCATCCCGGGCGGAAGTCCGTCGTAAAGAGAGCAGGACGAACCCAGGACGAAGCGGGCAATGCCGGTCTCGGCGCAGGCCATGCCGAGCTCTTCGGTAGCGACCGCATTCATCTCCCAGTTGGCCTCGGGGTCGTACTCCGCGGTGGGGTCGTTCGAAAGCCCGGCAAGATGAATCACCCCATTGACGCCGTCCAGCGCCGACGCCGGCACGTCCCGCACGTCGGCGACCACAAGCTCGACCTGCTCCCGAGTGTTCGCAAGGGGATCCTCCCCCCAGTAAAGACGGTCGAGAATGCGCACCTCATAGCCGCGGCGCAGCAGACGCTCGGTCAGGACGCAGCCGATGTAGCCCGCCCCGCCGGTCAGCAAGACTCGGCGACCCGCGGCAGGAGGCGTCGCCGAGAGTCCGTTGCCCCGCAGATCGGCGCCTGGCATGCGTGCACGGTCGCCGGCAGCGCTAGCCATCACCCGCCGAACTGTAGCTAGATGGTGCTCTTTCGAACGAGGTAGTTGTCCTGTCGAGGCATCGGCAAGAGGCTGCGCGAACCGCTCTCGTTCTCATCGACCCACTCGACGAGCTCGAACCCATCGAGCATCTGGCCGGTCACGTAAGCGGGGGGGTGAAAGGTCGCGCACAGATTTGTCCCTGGGACCTCCTCGAATCGGACTACGAGCTCGCCATCGAGAAATGCCTCCCGCTCGCCTCGTGACAGCTGGTCCGCATATCGCTCTCCGTGGACGGTGAACAGCAACAGCCCATCGGGGCGGAGAATTCGCCGGAGCTCGGACATCCAGCGGTGCTGCGCTTCCTCAGGCAGATGGGTGAAGGCAGAGATGGCGTAGACGAAGTCGAACCGCGCGCCGGAATATGGCAACGGGGGCCCCGCCCCGTTCGTCGCCACCTTCATGAAAGGAAGGTTGCTACGGGTCCACCCGGTGAGGTCAGGGTTGTAGTCGCAGCCGTGGATCTCGGGCCCGTCCAGGTCCGCCCACCAGCGGGCGATGCGACCGCAGCCGCAGGCAAAGTCGAGGATCGCGTCCATGCCGCTCATGTCGGCGCCATTGCGGAGAAGGAGCTGGCGAATCAAGCCGGCGTCCACAGTGCCGCTGCGAAGGAACGCGTCGGCGTCCGGGCCGGCGACGAGTAGGCGCAGGCGGGCGGGGGGAACTGGCAGGCCGTGTGCTCGATCGGACGCCGTCTGCTTCCGCCCTGCGCTACGCGTCCTATACGTTTCCCAGATTCGGAAGAACCTCCTGACAACCGGTTGCCTGACGGAGACCGGGAGGTGTAGCAAGAGATGCTTGCCGAAGCGCCGGAATCTTCGTTTGGGAGTTGCGGAGATCAAATAATTGTCAGATCAAATCGAAGACTGGTGGATTGTGTTCTACAGTGCGAGCGCATTGCAGATGCGGAAGGAGAGAGGGATCGAGAGTGAGCTCACCTGGGCCACCTGACTTCGCGCAGGGCGTGGTCGAGCCCCGCGATCAGACGGTCGAACCCAGATCGAGGGCGGAGTCAGCGAGCAGCGCTCGAACCCACGGCGCGGAACTCGAGCCCCTGCGGCTCAGTGGTCCCGAGAGGGCACGCCGGCGCGGGATGCTGCTGCGTCGTGTGCTGGCCGGGGCGGATTGGGCGGGCGCTATGGCAGGCCTCTTGGCGGCCTACACGCTCAGCGGACCGATGCAGCCCGCGTCGCTGTATTGGGGGATTGTCTTCAGTCCGCTGTGGATTCTCGTGGCCAAGCTCCATGGCCTCTACGACATCGACCACCGGCGGATCCGCCACAGCACCCTCGATGAATTGCCTGGACTGATGTCGACCAGTGTGTTCGGAACCTTGGCGCTGGCAGGGCTGATCGCGCTGAGCCCGGCAGCTGCCATCGATAGCGCTGACGGGCTGATCCTCGGCGCGGTTGCCTTCAGCGTCGGGGTCATGGCCCGGGTAGCGGTCAGGTACGCCTTCCGAACGTTGGGCAGCAGGGAGATCGGCCTGATCGTCGGGTCCGGTACCGAAGCAGCCGCTCTGGCGCGAAAGCTCGCGGTACATCCGGAGACCCGATTGGTCGCGATCGGCTACCTGGACGATGGTTCGACCGCTTCAGCAGACGCGGGTGGGCCGAGCGAGCTTCCATGGCTCGGCTCGGTCTCCGACATGGTCCCTGTGGCCGCGGCACATGGCGCAGAGCGAGTCCTGATAGCTGACAACGACCTCACCACCGCCCAGGTTCGTGAAGTGATTACGGACTGCAAACGCTGCGCCCTCGGCTTGACCATGGTCGCGCCACACGCTTCGATGCTCGGTCCCGGAACCGAGTTGAACCGGCTTGGCGAGCTTCCCCTGCTCGACTTCCGCTTCGCGGACGCGTCGCGTTCGACACTGATGATGAAGCGGCTGCTGGACCTCGTGTTGGCGTCCACGCTGCTCGTGCTGCTGGCGCCGCTTATGCTCGTAGTCGCCCTGCTGATCAAGCTCGGCTCCCGCGGGCCTGTGTTCTTCAGGCAGGTGCGAATCGGCGCACACGGCAAGCCGTTTTCGATGTGGAAGTTCCGCAGCATGGTCAGCGACGCCGAAAAGCGGCTGCCCGCCGTCGTCGACCTGGGCACACTGAGCGAGCCTGCCTTCAAGGTTCGTGGCGATCCTCGAGCCACGCGCGTGGGTCGCGTCCTGCGCAGGTTGAGTCTCGACGAACTGCCGCAGCTGATCAATGTCCTGCTGGGCCATATGTCGATGGTCGGCCCCAGACCGGAAGAGGAGGCGGTGGTCCGGCTCTACGACGAGCGGCAGCGGATGCGGCTGGCAGTCAAGCCGGGGATCACCGGCCCGATGCAGGTATATGGACGCGGGGACCTCTCCTTTGAGGAGCGTTTGGCGCTCGAACGTGACTATCTCGACCACCTCTCGATCGCCGGCGACCTGAAGATCCTCTTGCGGACACCCGTGGCGATCGCGCGCGGCAACGGTGCGTATTGATGCAACGGAGGTCACGCTGGGTGGCAGCCTTGGTGTTCGCTTTGACCGTCAGCGCGCTACCTGCGACTCAGGCTTTCGCTCGCCCATTTGAGACGGGGATCGTTTCCACCGATTCGGAAACCCAGACAGAGCCGCTTGCGATGAACAGAATGAAGGATGCAGGGACGCGTTACCTCAAGGTCGCCGCGTTTTGGTCGAACATTGCCCCCAGCAGGGATTCACCCGACAAGCCTCCGTCCTTCGACGCCACCGATCCCGGCCATCCGGGATATAACTGGTCCGCAATTGACACCGCAGTAAGGGAGGCAGCTGCGGCCGGACTCGAACCGCTCCTAACGGTCACTGACTCGCCGCGCTGGGCCCGGCAGCCTGGCTGCACGGAGCAGCCGATCTGCTATCCCGACCCACAGGAGTACGCGGATTTTGCGACCGCGATCGCCAGGCGTTACAGCGGCTCCTTTGATCCCGGCAACGGCGTGCTGCCCCGGGTCCGCTACTGGCAGGCTTGGGTCGAGCCGAACCTCGTCATTTTCTTTTTGCCTCAGTTCGAGAACGGTCAGAAGGTCTCCCCGGACAACTACCGGCGGCTGCTGAACGCCTTTTCGGGGGCCGTGAAGGCGGTGGACCCTTCCAATCGGGTCCTTATGGCCGGGTTGGCCCCACTCAAGCGGCCAGGCGGGCTTGGCCCGCTTGATTTCACCCGGCGCCTGCTCTGCATGCAGGGCCGCAAGAAGCCCAAGCCAGAGCCGGGCTGCGATCAGTCGGCACGTTTCGACATCGCGGCCACCCACCCGTACACCACCGGGGGGCCCACCCACAAGGCCGCCGGAGCCGACGATGTGTCGCTCGGCAACCTGCCGCTGATGACCAAGCTCATTCGGGCGGCAAACCGCGCCGGCAAGATTCAGACCGACGGTGGCGTGGTGCCTTTCTGGGTCACCGAATTCAGCTGGGATTCCAAGCCACCGGATCCGGGCGGGCTGAAATCGAAGCTGCATGCGCGCTGGATGGCCGAGTCCTTCTTCCGGATGTGGAAAGCGGGGGTAAGTGCGGTGCTCTGGTTCGGGCTCCGCGACCAGGCGCGCGGCGAGAAGATCGGCGACACCGCTCAGTCCGGCCTTTATCTGCGCGGCTCGAGCATCGCCAAGGACAAGGCAAAGCGATCGCTGAAGTCGTTTCGTTTCCCGTTCGTCGCGCTCAGGAAGGGGAGAAAGATCCTCGTCTGGGGCCGCACCCCTGACAGCGGGCCCGGCAAGGTCCGGGTCGAGCAGAACAGCGGCAGCGGGTTCAGGAAGATCGCAACCCTGAAGGCGAACTCGGATGGCATCTTCACCAGGAAGGTGCGCTCAGGGGAGACCACCGGGAAGGTGCGAGCGAAGCTCCTGGGCGGCTCGAAGTCCCTGCCCTTCTCCCTCAAGTACGTGAAGGACTTCTACGTGCCTCCGTTCGGAGGCAAGGGTCAGACGCCGAACACCGGGGTCGGCTGACCCGCCGGCGCCCGACGTTAGGCTCGTCGTCGCCGGCGCCGCAGACTCAGCGCCCGAATGACGGAGGGCTCCAGAAGGCAATCGGGAGGTGTGGCGCGTGGCTCCAACCCGGCAGCGTCCCGCCAGCCTCTCACCCGACCGAGGAGTCCACGGGCGGTCCGGTCTCGAACTACCTGGCCGCAGCACAGGGCCGACTCGCAAACCAGGGCGTGCAGCGCGAGTGGCGGGCTGCGCATGACTCGATACCGGCGCAGCATGTAGCCCCGGCTCCAGCCTGATCTGGCGTACTTCTTGCCGGTCCCTGGCCCCCAGGTGGCCGAATAGGCGTGGATCGCCTGAGCCTCGGGGGCGAGGCGGCAGCGGGCCCCGGCTAGTCGCATTCTCAGTACCAAGTCGAGGTCCTCGTAGTAGGCGAACATCCTTTCATCGAACCCTCCGGCCTTTTCGAAGGCCTCTCGCCGGAACAACGCCGCGCCGCCCGTGGGACCCAGCGGCGCAGGCGCGTTGCGGGCGGATTCGACCGGCTCTCCGTTCAAATAGTCGAAACCCATGACGCTGCGGTCGGCGACTATGCCGGCGGAGTCGATGCGGGTTGGGTCGTCGCCGCGAAGTAGCACCGCGGCGACCATCTCGGCCCCGGAGGCGACCTCGAGCAGCGCTTCCATGAAGCGGGGATTGCACTGGATGTCGTCGTTCAGGAATACCACGGGGTCCGCCGGTCTCTCGCGGACGGCGCGATTCAATGCCGGCCCATAGCCGATGTTCCGCGGAATGCGAAACAGCTCCGCTCGCGGATGGAGTTCCCCCACCCTGCTCAGTGATTCGTCCCCCCAGCCGTTATCGATCACGACGACCCGGGTCTGGATCGTGCCTTCGGCGAGGCTGGTGAGCGCCTTGGTGAGGTCCTCGCCAGGCTTGATCGTCGGGAGGTATACGGCGGGCCCGTTCGGAGCGGCCATCGCGGTGCCGTCAGCCCAGGGCTTTGCCGTACTGGCGCTCGTAGTAGTCCCGGTACTCGCCCGAGCGCAACGGGCCCCACCACGCCGCGTTGTCGCGGTACCAGGCGACGGTGCGCTCGATCCCCTTGTCGAAGCCGACCTCCGCACTCCAGCCCAGCGCCTCCAGCTTGTCGGAGGCCAGCGAGTAGCGGCGGTCGTGCCCGGGGCGGTCGGTGACGAACTCGATCAGCGACTCGTCGCGCCCGGTCAGATCGAGGATGCGCTTGACGACCTCGATGTTGGGCAGCTCGCCGGGGCCGCCGACGTTGTATGCCTCGCCGGGGACGCCGCGCTCCAGCACCGCGTCTATCGCCGAGGCGAAGTCCTCCACGAACAGCCAGTTGCGGACCTGGCCCCCGTCCCCGTAGACGGGCACCGGGTCGCCGGCCAGGCAATTGAGGACCGCCAGCGGGATCAGCTTCTCGGGGTGCTGGCGCGGCCCGTAGTTGTTTGAGGCGCGGATCACCAGCGACTCGGAGCCGTAGGTGTGGTTGAAGGCCGAGACGATCAGGTCTCCCCCTGCCTTGGATGCCGAATAGGGCGAGGATGGATTCAGCGGCGAGACCTCGGTGAACGAGCCCTCCTCGATCGAGCCGTAGACCTCGTCGGTGGAGATCTGGAGATGGCGGATGCCGGCATCACGCGCCGCCTCCAGCAGCACGTAGGTTCCGTAGACGTCGGTGGTGATGAACTC
>JBBPIM010000002.1:0-128454 GCA_038040325.1 Candidatus Mayfieldus profundus | reverse complement strand
CCCCCATCCGCGCCCGCCGGCCCGCGTCCGCGGCCACCGTGGCCAGCGCCTCGGTGAGCGCGCCGGGAGCCCGGCGCGGCACATTCATCGCGACGGATTCGCCGAGCTCGAGCTCCCCGAGGGGACCCGGGTCGGCCATCACGAGGCAGAGCGCCATCGCGGATGCCTCGATGACGTGGTCGGGCAGGCCGTCGACGACGGTTGGCGCAAGGAAGACGTCGGCCCACGACATGTGCTCCCTCAACCCCTCCGGCGTGGTCGCGGCCTCGAAGCTGACGCTGTCCCCGAGGCCGAGCTGATGGCGTGCGAACAGCAGCGCCGAGAGGTGGGCCCCGTCGCCCACCACGCGGCACTCCCACGCCGCCCCTTGCTCGCGGGCCAGTGCCAGTGCCAGCGCCTGAAGCCCATGCTCGTACCCGCCTGCCCACTCCAGCGGCCCGGCGCACAGCACGCGCAGCGGTCGTTCTGCCTGCGGTCGCCGCCCGTTGGGATGGAATGCGCCGGGGTCGACGAAGGGCGGGATCACCTCGCGGGGCTTGCTGGGGGGCAGACCGCGGCGCAGCGCGCGGGAAAGCACTGCCGCGTCGGGGAAATGGAGCACGTCCGCGCGCTCCCACAGGGGGCGGTAGTAGTCCGGCACGTCGAGTCCCGCTACGTTGACGTCGGCGGCGGAAAAGGTCGCCGCCACCCCCGGTGCCGTTTCGGAGGCGAGGCCCACCAGCGACCGGGCGTGGTCGGCGCGGAGGAAGTGCACGACCTGCGGATCGAGCGCGCGCACGACCGCATCGAGGTCGCGCGAGCGACGCAGGCGCCGGGTCGTCGGCCTGGCCACGTGCAGCCGGCGCGCCAGCGCCCTGATGTCGACCGCCGGCGGACGGGCCTGTCCGCCGGGCGAGGTGTCCTCGAGCACGAGATGTGCGTCCCAACCCCGTTCGAGCAGGCCGAATATCATCGTTGCCTGCGCAGGGCCGGCGTCCGGCTCGAGGGGGGACACGAGAACGATGCGTGCGGCGGAACCCTCGGCTCGCGCGGGCAGATAACTTTCGCGCTCGACCACCGGAATGACGACGCTGTTCGACTTCGGCACAGGCCAACGACCCGGCTCCGCGCCCGCTGCGCCCTCCTCGCGGTCGCCTGACGCCGGTGACGCCGTTGGGGGGTCCACCGAGGTCATGGGCGCGGAGAGACTAACGGGTGATCACGCCGTGGAGGCGAGCCGGTTGCGCAGGCTCGTGGCGGCGGCCCAGAGCGTGATCATGCGCACCGACCGGGGCCCGATGCGCTCGATTTGGCGCTTGGCCTACCGCTTCGCGATGCGGGGCTATGTCGCCTATCTGCGCCGCGGCGAGCCGGGCTCCGCCGCCTACGTGCACGGCAGCCTTTCGACCGGCGAGTTCCTGCATGGGCTCTCCGACATCGACGTCGTCATCGTGCTGGCTCCCGACCCGGCCGGTCCCGGCCTGGCGCGCGATCGCGTGCGGCGACGCTGCAGGCGCGTGAGCCGCGCGCTGCCGGTGCTGGGGGACCTGCTGTTCGACTGGCCCGCGGTCTTTGAGGACGCCGACCTTCAGGATGCCGTCGCAGCTTCGACCCTCACCTACAGGCTCTCGCGCGCGCCAGGTCGGGCAAGCTCGCATGCCGTGTACTCGGGCTCCAACTCGGACGACGACAAGATCCGCCTCGCGGAGCGTCCGCAGCTGTACGGCCCGATGCACGACTGGCGCCTGATCGCAGGGCCCGGCCGCCGACCGCCGCCGCCGACGACGCTCGACGCCGACTCCAGGCGGATCGCGGCGTGGCTCGAGCTCCAGTACTGGTGGCAGTGGGCGTTCGAAGCGTGCGTCAATCCGGGCCTCCCGCACATCGCCCACCTGTGCGTGAAGCTGATCGCAGAGCCGGCTCGCATCTGGATTTGGCTGGCGCGCGGCGAGCGCGTGCCCTCCCGGGCCGAGGCGCTCGACCGCGGATCGGTGGAGTTCCCGGCGGAGGCCGAGGCGTTCGAGCGCGGTCGCGACCTCCTGGGCCGCCTGCCCAGCCAGCCGACGGCACCGCTCGCCGAGTTTCTCCCCGCATTCGTGCGACTGTCCGCGCGGGTTGCCGGCGAGCTGGCAGGCCAGGTCGAGCCGGCCGGATCGACGGAAGTGCGCCTCAAGTGGTCCGACCGGGACCCGCTCGCCCTGCCGCACGGCGGCTGGGCGCCGGCGCGACCAACCCGTTGGGACAAGCCCGCCCCCGCGCTGCTCCCGCTGGTGGACTGGCGGGCACTGGCGATGCCGTCGCTGCCCGACGAGACGTTCGCCCCGATCCCCGGCGACCCCGGCGACCCCGGCACGCTCGCGGCCGCGGCGCTGGCGCTGGACCGCGGTCCGTATCCGACTCTCAGCGCCGATCGGCTTCAGATCCGGCCCGTGCGGATGACCGGCCGCCGACGCCTGCGGACCCTCCAGTGCCCCGCGACCGACCCCGTGTCGTTCGCCCTCGCGGCAGGCGCGACCGTCGCCTGCTTCCCGGAAGTCGCGGGTCTGTCGGTGGGCGACACCGCAGCGCGCGCGGTGGCGGAACACGCCGTTTGGCTGGCCGCGGAGGGCAAGCGCGACAGCGAAGCGCTGGGGCGACTCATCACCGCCGCCCGCGCCGCCCTGTTGTGGGAGAGCGTCGACGAGGGCGACCCGGAGCTGCACCTGACGATGGAAGCCACGCTCGACGCCCTTGCCGCCCGCGGGGCGGCCGCCGCCGAGGCGGCTCGCGAGGGCTACCACGAGTTCGCGGTGTTCTGGCGCCCGCCACCAGACCCACTGATCGCGGCGCTGCACGACGCCGTCGTCGCACTGCCGGCCTACGCGTCGGCGCCGCAGGAGGCCAAGCTCCCACGATGATCTCGGTGCTCGTGCCGAGCCGTGAGCGACCCGAGCTGCTTGCGCGGAGCGTCGGCTCTCTCGGCGAGGGCGAGTTCGAGGTGCTGGTGAGGGTGGACGAGGACGACCCCCGCCTGGACGGGTATGCGCAGTTCCCCGACGTCGTGGTCGGCGCCCACCACGGATACGGGGCGCTGCACCACTACTACAACGAGCTGGCCGAGCGGGCACGCGGGGACTGGCTGTTCCTCTGGAACGACGACTGCATCATGGAGACCCGAGACTGGATCGATGTCGTGTGCTCATATGACGGGAAGATGGCCGTCCTGAACCCCAACACCAACCACGACAACTGGGAGATCGACATGAACGTCTTTCCGATCCTCCCGCGCAAGATGTTCGAGCTGGCGGGTCACCTCTCGCTCAACCTCCACAACGACAGCTGGGTGGAGTTCGTCGCCCGCGACGCGGGAATCATGGTCCGGGTCCCGATCACGATCCTCCACGACCGCGCCGACCTGACCGGCCACAACGATGACGGCGTATACGGGCGCCGGCGGCTGGGGCGAGGCCACTTCTTCTCTGCGGAGATGGCGAGCGCGCGCGAGCGAGACGTGCGCGCGATCCGCGAGTACCTCGCCCGTAACGAAGATGCGCGCCTGGCGCCCGCGGACGTGCCGGCGGCGAGGGCCGACGAGCGATGAACGTCGGGATCGTAGGCCTCGGGAAGCTCGGGTTCCCGGTCGCCCTGACGATCGAGAGCAGGGGCCACGCCGTTTCCGGCTGGGACGCGAGCGCTGCGGTCCAGGAGAACGTTCGTCGGCGCCGCTTCCCCCACCGTGAGGAGGGCCTGCCCGAATTGCTCGACAGGACGCGGCTCGAGCTCGTTCCGGTCGAGGCGCTCGTCGAGTCGGCGGAGATCGTGTTCGTCGCGGTCCAGACTCCGCACGAGCCCAACCTGGAGGGCTCAACCCGGCTTCCGCCCTACAGGCGGGACTTCGATTACTCGTTCCTGATCGACGCGGTGAGCTCGGTGGCGCAGGCCGCAGCCGCGCAGCGCAAGCCCCTGACGCTGGCGGTGATCTCGACGGTCCTGCCGGGCACGATCGAACGAGAGGTCAAGCCGCTGCTCCCGCCGAGTGTCGCACTCGCCTACAACCCTTCCTTCACCGCAATGGGCACGACGGTCCGTGACTTCCTGCACCCGGAGTTCGTGCTGATCGGAGCCGACCACCCGAGAAATGGCGATTCATCCCTGGTCGACTTCTACGGGACCCTCCACGACCGCCCCCTGTTCGAGACGGACATCAAGACCGCCGAGCTGATCAAGGTTGCGTACAACACCTTCATCGGGCAGAAGATCGTGTTCGCCAACGCGATGATGGAGATCTGTCACAAGGTCGGCGGCGACGTCGACGACCTCGCGGCCGCGCTCGGGCTCGCCCGCGACCGGATCGTGTCGCCGCGCTACCTGAGCGGCGGCATGGGGGATGGCGGGCCGTGTCATCCGCGCGACAACATCGCGCTTAGCTGGCTGTCGGGGGAGGCCGGGCTCTCCCATGACATCTTCGCCGACGTGATGCAGGCAAGGGAGGACCAGACGCAGTGGCTGGCGGATCTGATCGCCGAGCGCGCGAACGGCCTGCCGATCGTGGTTCTCGGAAAGGCCTTCAAGCCCGAGTCCGACCTTGCTGAGGGCAGCCCCGCCCTGCTGCTCGCGAGCATCCTCGATGAACGGGGGATCCCGTTCTCCCACCACGACGGCCGCATCGACGGCGACGGGCCGCCGATCGAGCGGCGGCCGCCCGGCCTCTTCTTCGTGGCCACCCGGCACCCTGAGTATCGGGAGGCGAAGTTCCCGCCCCACTCGGTGGTGCTGGACCCCTGGGGCTACATCCCCGATCAGGAACGCGTCACGGTGGTGCGTATCGGCCGCCGCTGACGCCGACCACGTGGCCACTCGCGACGGGTCGGTCGATCCACTCGCGGTGCCAGAGCTCGAGCATCGCCAGGCTCCAGAGCCGCGCCTCGTGGTCGGCACGGCCCTCGACGTGATCGGCGACGAGCCGCCGGACCTCCGCCTCCACGAAATGTTCGCGCGCCCGGGCCTGGTCGCTCAGAACCAGGTCCTCCACCCATTCCTTCAGCGATGCCTTCATCCACCGCCCGATCGGGATCGAGAATCCCATCTTCGGCCTGTCGATCACGCTTGCAGGGATGCCGCGTCGCAGCGCCAGCTTGCGCAGCAGCCACTTGGCCACTCCGTTGCGCAGCTTGAAACCGGGCGGAAGGCGCGTCGCCAGCTCCTGCAGGCGGTGGTCGAGGAAGGGAGAGCGGACCTCCAGCGAGTGCGCCATCGACATCCGGTCCACCTTCACGAGCAGGTCGCCGGGGAGGTAGGTCAGCGTGTCGAGCCGGGCGTACGGAGCGACTCCCTCGCCGGCCGGTAGCGCGAGCAGCTCGTCCCAGGCGCGGCGGGTCCCGCCGGCCGCTGCGATGAACTCCGGCCGGCAGAGCCGCTCGAGCTGGCTGGGCGCGAAGATCGTCATCCACTCCGCGTAGCGCTCGTGGCGCGACTTCGCCAGCAGCTCGATCCAGTTGTGCGCACGCCGAAAGCGCTCTAGCGCGCTTTCGGGGAGCAGCGCCCCGGCACGCCGCCCCGCGCCCTCCCAGCGGTCGAGCTGCGCCATGCGCTGGTAGCGCGCGTACCCCCCGAACGCCTCGTCGCCGCCGTCCCCGGCGAGGGCGACCGTGACGCTCTCCCGAGCAAGCCCCGATAGCTGATGCGTCGGCACGGCCGAAGAATCTGCGAACGGCTCGCCGATTGCGCTGATCGCCTCGACCGACTCGCGCACCATCTCCGGCTCGACGACCAGCTCGTGGTGATCGGTGGAGAAGGCGCGCGCCACCGCGCGGGAGTGCTCACCCTCGCTGTATCCATGCACGGGGACGTCCACGGAGAAGGTCTTGACCCGGTCGGATAGCTCTGCCATGTAGCTGACGACGAGGCTCGAGTCGACCCCGCCCGACAGGAACGCGCCGAGCGGCACATCCGAGACGAGCCGGCTGCGCGTTGCCTCGCGGAGGCATTCGTCGACCTGCTCGAGCGCCTCCTCCTCGGAGATCCCCGTGGCCCGCGGGCCGTCGGGCAGGGACCACCAAGGCTCGACGCGAGTCGCTCCGCGCTCGAAGACGAGGCGCTCGCCCGGCGCGAGCTTGCGGATCCCCTCGAAGCCGCTCAGCGGAGCCGGCACGTACTGGACCGCCAGGAAATCCATGATCGCGGCCGGGTCGGGTCGCGCATCGATCAGCCCGCTGGCGAGGATGGCGGCGGGCTCGCTCCCGTAGACGAGGCCGCCGCCGAGCGGCGCCCAGTACAGGGGCTTCACGCCCATCCGATCGACCGCGAGCATCAGCCTGTCCGCGCGCTCGTCCCACACCGCGATCGCGAACATCCCGGTCAGGCGCTGCAGGCATTCGACCCCGAGCTCCTCGTAGAGGTGCACGACGACCTCGGCGTCCGAGCCGGTGCGAAAGGTGTGGCCTCGCGCCAGCAGCTCGTCCCTCAGCGGGCGGAAGTTGTAGATCTCGCCGTTGCAGGTGACGGCGATCGACCCGTCCTCGCTGAGGATCGGCTGGTTGCCGGTGTGGAGATCGATGACCGACAGGCGGCGGAAGCCGAGGAAAGCCCGGCCCGGCCGGTGCAGGAAACCCTCGTCGTCGGGCCCCCGGTGCCGTAGCACCTCGCACATCCGCCGCAGCGCGTCGGCGTCGGCCTCGACGTCGCCGGCCCAGCCCGCTAGTCCGCACATGCGGCGCTCCCGGTGCTCCTGCGGAACACGAACTCGTTGCAGGCCGAGCGCCCACGGACGGTGGCCAGGCCGACCAGCTCGAGCCCGTGCGCCCGGCATCGGTCGAAGACCTGCTCGGGCCTGGCGAACTCGAACGGATAGCCGCCGACCCAATCGACGATGTCGTGCCACTTGCTCATGCCGCGATCCCTGCGCGTCCAGGTGCGGAGATAGGTGCGCGGCTCGTGAGTGAGCCCGTACGCGGCGTACCTCGCTTCGAACGGAAGCCACACGGTCGCCGCGAACAGCGGCCGCAGCCTGTTCGGAAGCCTGTTGTAGAGACGCTTCACGCGGCGCCAGCGCTTGCTCGTGCGGCCCTGGTGGTTGTAGATCGACACGAACAGCAGCCCCCCGGACGCAACGGTCCCCACCAGGTTGTCCAGCGCCTGCCACATCGCGCCGGCGCTGTGCAGGACCCCGAAGCAGTAGACGACGTCAAAGCCGCCGAGCGAAGCGCAGTAGGCCGCGTCCGTGACGTCGCCGGCCTCGATCGTCCACGTCTCGAGGTCCGGCGCGAAGCGCTCCTTCATCAGTCGCGTGCAGGCGACGCTGTCGGGGTCGAAGTCGAACGAGTGCACGCGCGCGGCGCCCAGACGCGTCGCTGCAAGCGAGAAGGGCCCGCTCCCCGACCCCGCATCCAGGAAGGTCCTGCCGGAAAGGTCGTCGATGCCCAGCGTCTCGCGGAGCGAGCGCTCGGCGATCCGCACCCGCTCCTCGTCGACGTGCTCGAGGAGCCGCAGCCAGTTCTCTCCGAACGGAAACCGCGGCTCCCGAGGCCGGCCCTGGGGGGCGGCCGCGTGTGCCGGCGCGCCGCGATCCATGCGCTGCGCTTCGGGTATCCGCGCACTCATCGGTAGCTCTCCCGCCAGCCTCGCCGGGGGTCGTGGCCGAGCCGCTGCTTGACCCAGCGGTCGACGCGGGTGCGGTACAGGCATTGGCGCAGGTAACCCCGTTTCGCCCTGGCGATCATGGAGTTGGCCTGCGCCCTGCCAACGCCGTGCTTGCGCATGATCCGGCGCAGGGTCCGGACGTGGACGTTGCGCGGGACATGGGTGGTGAGCCGGAACCCGTCGCGGTGGTCACGCTCCAGGTAGAGGCATTCGGCGATGGCCATGAACCGGGCGCCGGCGTCGGCCAGCGACCATGGGAAGTCATAGTCGTCGACGCCGATCGGAGCCAGCGACTCGTCCATCCCCCCCAGCGCGAGCGCCAGCTCCCGACGCCAGGCGAGGGGGTGCTTGACGGGTGAGCCGTTCTGAAAATCGGCGAGCGTGAAGGAGTCCCGCGCGCGCCGAACCTCGCTGATCGGCCGGTCCTGTTCGTCGATGAACACCAGCGACGCATGGAAGACGTCCACCTCCGGAAAGCGCTCGATGAAGGAGGTGAGTACCTCGACCGCGGCCGGAGCGAGCACGTCGTCGGCGAACAGGACCGAGACGAATTCGGTGGCGGCTTGGCGCTGTCCCGTGTTCAGCGCTGCCGCGAACCCGCGCGGCTCGCTGGGAATCAGGCGAACGCGGTCGTCGCCGAGCGCGCCGTCGAGAATCTCGCTCAGGCCCGCATCGGCCCCGTCGTCGATCACGAGCAGGCGCCAGCGCGGTGACGTCTGGCCGAGGATGGACTTCAGCGCCCGCTCGAGGTAGGCGGGGTGGTAGTCCCGCACGGGCATCAGAACCGTCAGCAGTGATTCAGGCACCTGCCGTCACCCGTTCGTAGAGCTCCACCCATTGCCGCGTCTGGCGCTCGAGCGTGAACTCGGCCTCGACGCGCGCCCTGGCGGCTCGGCCCATGCGCTCGCGCAGGTCGGGGTCGCGCCACAGGGCGCCCAGCGCGGCTGCGGCGAAACCCGGGTCTCGCGGAGGCGCCAGAAAACCGTCGATGCCGTGGCGCACCGCCTCCCGCGTTCCGCCGACGTCGGTGGCGACGACCGGCAGCCCGCAGGCCATCGCCTCGAGGATCACGTTCGGCAGGCCCTCGCTCAGGCTCGCATGCAGGAAGGCGTGGGCGCGCTGAAGGTGAGCGCGCACCTCGGCCGGCTCGACGTTCCCGTGCAGTCGGACGCGGTCGCTCACGCCGAGATCGCGCGCCGTGTGCAGGATTCGTGCGCGCTGGCTCTGCTCCAGCGTGTCGGCCGTCGGGTCGCCGCCGAGGACGTCGAGACTTGCGGGGATTCCGCGGCGCGCCAACTCGGCGATCATGAGCACGGCGTACTCGTGGCCCTTCAGCCAGCGCAGCCAGCCGACGCTGACGATCGAGAAGCCGTGCTCGGTTGGGATTCGATGCGCCGGCGGTTCGAAGAACTCCACGTCGACGGCGGCGCGGATCAGGCAGGCCTTTTCCGGAGCGAGCCCGAAGGCGAGCGCATCCCGCTTGGCGGCCTCGGCGACGCAGTGGACCGCGTCGGCGCGGGCGAACACGGCCTGCAGGGCGGATGCCCGAGGCCGGTTCGGAACAGGACCGCCGACCGGCAGATCGGAGCCGCGGCAGCTGACGACGACGGGCCCGTTCCAGGCCTCGAGCAGCCGGAGGTGCGTCGAGGCGACGGTAAGCCACTCGAAGTGGAGCACGTCGGGGCGCAGCCGGATCAGGCGGAGATGGAGCCGCAAGGAGCCCAGCGCCCTGCGGTGGGGTCCTGGGAGCTGCTTCACCTGGACCCCGGTGAGCTCGCACGTCGGCGCACGCCGGGGGTTGGCCGAGCCGACGATCACGTCGATGCCACGTTCGGCGAGGCACTTCAGCTTGAGCTGCAGGAACGTCTCCGGAGGCCAGCTCAAACCCAGCTCGACAAGGCGCAGGCCGCGGGGCGAGCCGTTCGCCCGGGCCAACGAGGGCGTCCGGCGCCCGTGCCCGTTCAGAGATAGACGACGCGCCACCGAAGGCTCCCGCAGATACGCCCGCAGCACAGTGCCGCCACGCGCAGCCAATGGCCCCGCCCGGTCTCGCTCCGAAGCAGGGGCAGCGATCGGGCCAGCCACCGCCACCTCTCGGCGACATCACCGATGTCGCGCTTCATACCCTGACGGCTCCACCGCTTGAACAGGTGGGGCTCGGACACCCCGTATCTGAAGTACTGCTTCACGGTCGACCGCAGGGTGGTCCGGAACCGCCGCCGGATCAGCGCGCCCGGGGCGAAGGCCACGCGGTATCCGGCCAGCTGGGCCCGCCAGCCGAAGTCGATGTCCGACGACCCGAACGCGAACGACTCGTCCCATCCGATCTCGCGGGCCACGTCCGCCCAGATGCCGCAGTTACCGCCCGGGGGATAGGACATGAAGCCATAGCTCGAGAGCAGCGAGGTGAGCGGATCCGAGGGTTGCCAGGCTCGCTGAAGCCGGCCGTTCAGCGCCTCCTGCTCGATGGCACCCCCGACGAGGTCGCCGCCCGGCGCCGCGCCGGCCAGCTTCTCGAGCCAGCTCGGCGCCGTCACGTCGTCGGCGTCGCAGAAGGCGAGGAAGTCTCCCCGGGCCGCGGCGGCGCCTGCATTGCGTGCGTGGCCGAGCCCCCGACGGGCGCGGGCGTCGGCCACGATGAGCGCCGGGAGCCGGTCGCGCCAGCTCTCGACGATCCCGATGCTCCCGTCGGTACACCGGTTGTCGACGGCGACCACCTCCCACGGGCCGTCGTATGTCTGAGCCGCGAGCGAGGCGAGCTGCGCGCCGAGGTGCGCCTCGCCGTTGCGAATCGGGATCACCACGCTGATCAGCGCGGGTCGCTCCCTTGGGTCCTTGGTTGCGCTCACGCCGGCATCAAAGCGGCGTCGTCTTTCGTCGAACACGACAGACCCAGCGAACCCGCTGACCTCGGCTCTGCTCACGCCCAACCGGCGTCTTGGTGTCGTCGAGCAACGTGATCGGCGTGACCGGCTCGAACTGGCCGAAGACTCGCGTCTCCAGCGTCTCGATGCTCCACGCATACGGGTGAGGTGGGCCACCCCCGCGTCCATGTCGAGCATCGCAGGCCAACAGGAGCTGCCCGCGCGGATGCAGCACCCTCGCGATCTCACGAAGAACCTCGTCGGCGTTCTGGGTGTGATCCAGAACATTCCGGCAGTACGCGAAGTGAAACTCGCCGTCGTCAAACGGCAGTTCCTCTGCGCCGACTGAGGCGAGCGTCTTGAAGAACTCCCATCCGAACGGCTGCATCTCCCGATAAACGTCGAGAAGTGGATCGACCGCGCAAACGCTGGCGCAATGAACGAGCGAAAGCGTGTCAGACGCAGGCCCGCATCCAACGTCGAGGACGAGGCAGCCTTCCATCTCGTCAGCCGGAATTTGGAAGTTTCCTGGGCTGGAGTCACGCACGCAAAAGGGATTGAGCAAAACTCTGTGCCTCGTCCACTCGTAATGCCCTGCGTAGAAGTAGTACTTCGCTTCGAGATTGAGGAGGCGGCGATCCTGCAGGCTCCAATATCGGTGCTCCGTCTGCTGAGCCTGCTGGTAGCGGCTTGTCGGGACCGGTGACCAGTCGCGGATGTAGCTTGTGTGGTCCACTACCCGCTGGGACGATGGCCGGAGACGAAACCACCGGCCCAATTTAATGGCAGTGCAGGGTTCGGTCGGCGCATGCTATCCCGGCTTCGTTCGACCTCGAGGCCGAACGCGATGGGGTCGTCTTGGGTTCAGGTCACCTGCCGGCACAGCACCGGCCCGTGACCGGGGGCGCGTTGTGACTTCGCGGTAGAGCGTCTCCATGCCGTCTAGATGGCCCTCCAGAGTGAACGCGGTCAGCACGCGCGCCCGGCCGGCCCGGCCCATCCGCTCGCGAAGCTCCGGCTCATTCCACAGGCGCTCCAGCGCGGCGGCAGCGCGAACCGGGTCCCGCGGCGGGACGACGAAGCCCTCGACGCAGTCGCGCACCGCCTCTCTCACGCCGCCGCAGTCCGCCGCCACCACGGGTAGCTCGCAGGCCATCGCCTCGAGGATGACTACCGGCAGCCCCTCGCTGACGCTCGAGTGCAGGAACGCGTGGGAACGTCGCAGGTGGTCGACCAGGGTCTGGGTCGGAACGTGCCCGTGCACCCGTACGTGATCGCCCAGCCCCAGGTCGGAGACCGTGTGGAGGATGCGCGCGCGGTCGCTGGGCTCGCCCACAGGCGGCAGCGGGTCTCCGCCGAAGACGTCCAGCCGCGCGGGCACGCCGGCGTCGAGCAGCGCACGCACCGTCCGGACGGCGTACTCGTAGCCCTTCATCCAGCGCAGCCATCCGACCGCCATCAGGCGCATCGGGTTGCCGCCGCGTGCTCCCCGCGCCGGTGGCGAGAACACGGCGGGATCGACCCCGCACGGCATCAGCCGGGCCTTGGCGGGATCCAGCCCGTGCCGGATCGCCTCGGTCCGCTCGATCTTGGAGACGCACTGCACGGCAGACGCCCGCTCGAAGGCTGCTGGCAGGCCCGCAAGCACGCGCCTGTACGAGACCGACTGCCCGTAGGCCTGAAGCCCTCCGTGGCAGCTGATCACGATCGGGCATCGCCATACGTCGGCGATCAGCTGGTAGGAGACCGCCGTCGACTCCCATTCGAAGTGCGCGACATCGGGCCGCAGCGCTGCGAGCGGCAGGAACAGGCGCAGCCAGCCGATTTCCTCGCGCAGCTTGCGGCGCAGCTTGGGCCGGTAGCCGAGCCCGGCGCGAACGGGCGATCGCCGGGATGGGCGGGCGAACGCGACGAGGAGGGCGACCAGCCGCCGCGGGTGCCTGACCGCGAGCCTGAGACAGTCCCACGCGACGCCGAACACGATCCGGTGCAGCGGCGCGCTCCAGTCGGGCATGTGAAGGACGTCGACGCCGGACATCGAGAACGGCGGCCCGTGCCGGAAGAAGGAGACCACCGTGACCCGAAAGCCGCGCCGCGCCAAGCCCTCGAGCTTCCACTGCAGGAATGTCTCCGGAGGCCATGACAGCCCGACTTCCACGAGGTGCGTGGGCTTGGTGCGTGCGGACACGACGCTCAGACGATCAGCAACCGGTTGCGCACGCTGGCGGCGATCCCCCCGCCGGCAAGCGCCGCCTCGAGCGCCCAGCGGCCCCTCACCCGAGCGGACCAGGAGGCCGCCGGCCACGCGCACAGGATCCAGGCCCATGTCCGCAGCGTCTCCGAGGCGCGCGGGCGCGGCATGCCGGCGTCCCGGAAGCGGCGGTAGAGGTTCGGTCCCGACGTTCCGTAGCGGAAGTGCTGGCGAGCGAGCGAGCTCACCCGCCGCCTGAGGCGCTCCTGGACCACCGCCTCCGGGGCCGAGACCACGCGGTAGGAGGCCAGCTGCGCGCGCCAGGAGAACTCGATGTCCTCGGCGGAGGCCATGTACTCGTCGAATCCCCCCAGGCGCTCGAAGACGTCGGCCCACACCCCCGTGTTCGTACCGCTCGCAAATGGGAGAAAGCGAAAGCCACGCAGCGCGCGCTCGCGCGGAGGGATCGCATGCCAGGACCGCGAGCGCGGGTCGCTGAGCCCGTCGACGTCAATGCCGCCCGCGACGAGGTCGCCGTGCCGAGCGCCCTGCGCCAGTGCAGTCAGCCACCCGGGGCGGGGGACGTCGTCAGCGTCCGTGAACGCGAGGAAGTCGCCACCGGCCTGCGCCGCGCCGACGTTGCGCGCATGGCCCGCGGACCTGCGGCCGACCGCGTGTACCACCCGTCCGCAGGGGAAATGCTTCACCCACCGCTCCGCGATCTCGACGCTGGCGTCGGTAGAGCCGTTGTCTGCGATCACCACCTCCCACGCCCCGGCGTAGTCTTGAGCGCGAAGCGCCTTCAGCTGGTGGGGAAGGGTTGCGGCGCCTGTGAGGACCGGAATGACAACGCTGATCAGACGGGGGCTCTGGCGCGGGCCGGAGCCGGCGCGCGCTGCCTCTGGCTCTGACGGACGCGCGGGCACGGCGAGAACCTAGCGGACTGCGCGCAGTGCGTGACCGATGGGCGCGGCTGGTTTCGAACCAGCGACCTCTCGCGTGTGAGGCGCGGCCGACCTGACCTCATGACTGATGGGCGCGGCTGGCGACTGAACTACGGCCGCGCGTCACTTCACGACGCGGTACTTGAGGTGGGTGACCTCGGGCGTCTCGACCACCCGGATCGGCTCGAGCTTGACGTCGGCTCCCGCGAGGTTGTCGAGCAGCCGGGCTCCGCCGCCGAGCATGACCGGGACCACGTTGATCTGCATCTCGTCGATCAAGCCCGCCGCGAGATACTGTTGAGCGACGTCGGCGCCGCCCCCCAGCGCGACGTCCTTGCCACCGGCGGCGTCCTTGGCCTCCTCGAGCGCGGACTCGATGCCGTCGGTGACGAAGGTGAAGCTCGTGCCTCCCTGCATCGCCAGCGGCTCGCGCGCGTGGTGGGTGAGCACGAAGACCGGCGTGTGGAAGGGAGGGTCGTCTCCCCACCAGCCGTTCCAGGGGTCGTCGCCCCAGGGGCCCTCGCCGCCGCCGAACATGTTGCGGCCCATCACGGTCGCGCCGATGTTCTCCAGTGACTCCTCGACGACCGGGGTGGACTCATTTACCTCGCCGCCCTCCTGGCCGTGCGGCTTGCGCCAGGTGGCAAGCTTGAAAGCCCACGCGTGCAGCTGCATGCCACCTTCCCCGAGCGGGTCCTCCTCGCTCGGGTTCGGCCCGGCGATGAAGCCGTCCAGTGACATCGAGATGTCCAACCTCAGTCTTGCCATCGTGCCTCCTTGGTCGTCGGTTGCATGAGTAAGACCGCCCGAGGCAGCTGAACTTATCGGCGAGGATTTGCCCGGTCTTGCGCTGACGGCTGGATCTTGAACCGATCACACGCCTAGGGCTGCAGAAGGCGATACTGCGCGGACAGGAGAACGTCGAGATCGTGCGGCAGACGATGGAGACAGCCAGTCGGCGCGATCTCGAAGCAATGGACGAGCTGATCTCGGAGGACTTGGAGTTCGACTCGACGTTTGCGGCGAGCGAAGGCCGCGTTTTCCGTGGGCATGCAGGCATCCGCCAGTACTTCGTGGCGCTCGAGGAGTCGTTCGAAGACTTGCGTCTCGACATCGAAGATCTGATCGATGTGGGGGACGAACGCGTTGTCTTGCTCGTACGGGTGAGCGGGCGAGGCAAAGGAAGCGGCGTGCCCGTTCAGCACCCCTACGGCCAGGTATGGACGTTGTCGGGCCAAACGACCCGGCAGATCGACAGTTACGCGGACCCTGCCCAAGCCCTCGAAGCCGTCGGGGTTAGGGAGTAGGCGATGTCGCAGGCGGTCGCCGCGAACCAGGACGTGCAGTCGGATAGGGTCGGTCTTACCCGACCGAGGAGGAGCTTTCGCCATGAGCGTTCTTGCCCGCTTCACCCCCCGTTCCCTGACGGTCCAGCAGTACGAGGAATCCGTCCGACGCCTCGAAGAGAGCGGTGACTGGCCCCCGGACGGGCTGGAATACCACGTCTTCTTTGGCCCAGACGACGACCTCCGGGTCAGCGAGATTTGGGACTCGCAAGAACAGTTCGACGCGTTTGGCGAGCGCCTCATGCCGCTGCTGGCCGACATCGGGATAGAGCCAGGCGAGCCGGAGTTGCTGGAGGTTCACAACATAATCAAGCGCTAGCCGACAAGCTCCCGAGGCCCTCGTCGGGACGCGGCGAGCAGCTTGCTTATCTGAGGCCAATGGCTCAGTGTCGGCGTGGCCAATCAAAGGAGGTGCTGGTCCATGCAAGTCGTCGTACAGCACCGGATCACCGATCCGGAGAAGTTCTTCTCAGGCGACCCTCAAGAGGTCGCTGAGAACGGGCCGTCTGGTGTACAGGGGCGCCAGTTCTTCCCGAGCCAGGACAGGTCCGCAGCCGTGTGCCTGTGGGAGGGAGACTCGATCAACGCTGTTCGTGACTACGTCGATTCGGTCACTGGCGACTCAAGCCAGAACACGTACTTCGAGGTCAACACGGAGTACGCGATGGGCCTCCCGGAGGCTGCTTCAGCAAGCGCCTAGTAGAGGCACTATCGGGTGGTCGGAGCGTCCCCGAGCATTGGGTTCAGTGCCTACCCGCCCGCTCCCGATTCTCCTCGTTGTAGCCGGAGTGCTGTTCGGGTGCGGGCGGATCCAGCCAGCCCATTGACCAGACCAGCCGGGGCGCGACCCATGGGCTAGGCTCATTGGCGGACCCGGCGTCACCGGCGTTGCGCGGAATCGCAGGAGTAACTGAGGACTCCGATGGCCACACATACGTCTTCCCCCGCCACTGAAGGCGCGCATGGCGCCTGTTGGTCGCTCAGACGGCCTGCGCTCGCGGTGCTGGGGCTTGCTCTCGTGGTCGCCAGCCTGATAGCGGGCCCCGCAGGCGCCGAGACACTGCCCAGCGGATTTCAGGAGTCGACCGTTTTCTCGGGCCTCACCAACCCGACGACGGTGCGCTTCGCCCCCGATGGCCGCGTTTTTGTGGCGACGAAGAGCGGGCAGATCTACGTCTACAACTCGATCACGGATCCCACGCGAACGCTGTTTGCCGACCTGAGCACGAACGTGCACGATTACTGGGATCGGGGGCTGCTGGGGCTGGCGCTCGACCCCCAATTCCCGGCGCGCCCCTACGTGTACGTCCTCTATACCTATGACCACGCGTTGTCGTCCAACCACATCACCAACCCGGATTTCGAAACGGATGCAGGCGGGTGGGCGGAGAACGGGGACCCGGCGACCACGATGGCGCGGCAGACGGGATGGTCGGCATCAGGGGCTGCCTCCCTTCGCTATACCGCGACGGTTGGGGCAAAGGGGTGGAGCGGGGCGCAGGCAAATCAGATAGCAGTCAGCCCGGGCTCTAGCTACACCATCAGCGCTACTGTGAATGTCTTAAGCCTGACGGGGGCCCAGATGGTCGGCGCCGTCATCAACTGGAATACCGCCTCTGGGCAGTTCATCGGCCAGGACACTTTCGGCTTGTCACAGTCGCGGGGCGTCAGGACCATCACCGGGGCGGGCACGGCCCCTGCCAACGCCGCTTACGGAGCCCTCCAGGTGTTCGCTGCAAATGGCAGCGGCGCAGCCGATTTCTACATCGATTCGGCTCGGTTTGAGGGACCCAGCCCCGCACCGAAGTGGGGCGACCAGTGCCCCAGTCCACCGGGCCCGCTCACGGACGGCTGTGTGGTCACGGGTCGTCTATCGCGCCTGACCGCCGCCGGCAACGCGATGACCGGCTCAGAGCAGGTGCTCCTTGAGGACTGGTGCCAGCAGTTTCCCAGCCACTCAATAGGGTCCTTGGCCTTTGCGCCGGACAACTCCTTGTACGTCACGGGCGGGGATGGGGCGAACTGGAACGGCGACTACGGTCAGACCGGCAACCCATGCGGCGATCCACCGGGACCGGCCGGCAGCAACCTGTCGCCGCCCACAGCGGAGGGCGGCGCTCTGCGTGCCCAGGACATGAGGAGCACCGCCGACCCGACGGGCCTCGACGGCGCGGTGCTGCGCGTGGATCCCGACACCGGTCAGGGCGTCGCCGGCAACCCCTACGCGGGCAGCACGGACGCCAACGCCCGCCGCATCGTCGCTTACGGACTGCGTAATCCGTTCCGGGCCACGGTCCGCCCCGGCACGAGCGAGCTCTGGCTGGGAGACGTGGGTGCCGGCGCCTGGGAGGAGATCGACCGCATGGCCAGCCCCGCCCTGGGCCTGAACTTCGGCTGGCCCTGCTACGAGGGGGCTGCCCGTACCTTCTTTGACGCGTTCAACCTCTGCCAGGGGCTGTACGCGGCCGGCGGCGGAGCCGTCGTTGAGCCCCATTTCTCATACCACCACGACTCCACCGTCGCGGGACCAGGGGATCCGTGTCCGATAGGTAGCTCAACGGTTACAGGCTTGGCCTTCGGCACAAATGCGACCACCTACCCTGCGCCGTTTGACCGCGCCCTTTTCTTCGCCGATTGGGCGAGAAACTGCATCTGGGCGATGCCGCTGGGAGCGGATGGGTTGCCCGACCCGGCCGCGGTGCGGACCTTCGCAACCGGGCTGACCACCGGACCCGTCGACCTCGTCATAGGACCCGGTGGCGACTTGTTTTACGTTGGGTTCGACTCCGGCACGATCGAGCGCATTTCCTACACGGCGGCCAACCAGGCGCCCGTGGCCGTGGCCAAGGCCACGCCGACGTCCGGAATCACCCCGCTGACCGTCCAGTTCGACGGCACGGAATCGAGCGATGCCGACTCAGGCGACACGCTCAGCTACGCCTGGGACCTCGACGGAGACGGCATCTACGACAACTCGACGTCCTCTCGGCCGACGTGGACTTACCAGACCAATGGGACCTACACGGCACGCCTGCGGGTGACCGACAACCACGGTGCCAGCGCGACAGACAGCGTGATCATCAGCGCCGGGAACACGCCACCCACCGCGACGATCGCCACGCCCACCTCGAGCGTAAGGTGGAGCGTCGACGACGTCATCGGGTTCAGCGGCTCGGCCACCGACCCGCAGGACGGACTACTGCCGGCCAGCGCGTTGTCCTGGGACCTGATCATGCACCACTGTCCCAGCAACTGCCACGAGCACTACATCCAGGGATTCTCGGGCGCGACAGGCTCGTTCAGCGCTCCTGACCATGAGTACCCTTCCTACCTGGAGCTACGACTGACGGCCACCGACTCCGGCGGTCTGAAGCACACCCAGAGTGTTCGGCTGGACCCGAGGACGGTCAACCTGACGCTCGCATCGAGCCCATCCAACGGCTTTAACCTGACGCTGAACGGGGTGACCGCCAAGGCCAAGTTTACGCGGACGGTGATCCAGAACTCCAGCAACTCGATCTCAGCTCCCAACCAGGGCCAATACCTGTTCCGTTCCTGGTCTGACGGCGGGGCACAGACACACCAATTCCGGGCCGGCACGTCCGCGACCTACACCGCTACATTCCGCAAGCGCTGAGGGGCCCCCCTCGTCAGGGAGTGGGCGCGGCTGGTTTCGAACCAGCGACCTCTCGCGTGTGAAGCGGTTGCGCACCCGTGCGGTTCCACAGGCCGCTTACGGCTTTGGCAAGCCATCTTCGCCTCGAAGCGCACGCCCCTTCCGGACGCGCGGATGCCGTTGGATGTGGGCGGATGGGGTTGGATACGGGCACCAGAAACGGTCTGGTACCCATTGGCTGCGAGATCGTCGGGCCGCCCTTGCGCGAGCTGGGGCAAGAGCGAGATACTGCGCGGGCGATGTCGCAGGAGCACGTCGAGTCTTCGCGCCGCTTGTGGGATAGGTTCATGGCTGGTGATACGCCGGGCGTTCTCGCCTGTGTAGACACCGATGTTGAAGTCCACGACGTGCCGGAATTGCCTGGGGCAAGCGTCTACTACGGGCACGCCGGATGGCTGGAGCAGATCGCGAAATTCCGCGAGGCGTTTGAGCAGATCGACTACCGGGTGCTCGAACACATCGATTGCAGGGAGAGCGTGGTCACCGTGATCGAGGCGACCGCGACCGGGACGGGAAGCGGAATTACGGGGACGATGACTACGCGCAGGTGGAGGCCTGGCGCGATGGCAAGGTCGTGTCGATTCGGTACTTCACGAGCAAGCAGGCGGCCCTCGAAGCCGCCGGGCTGCGGGAGTAATCAGATAGGCGTGGTGGACCTTGTCCTACTCGACGGCGTTGCGGAGGGTGCGCACCATGTGCTGCTGCCCCACCACCTCGTCGAAGGAGCCGGGTGCGGGTGACGGCGGTACCGGGAGGCGGACTCGCTCACGAGTGATCGAGCTACCCATGCAAGGCGGGGCTTCCCGGCCCCTCTGTACCTTCCGCCGATGCTCCGCAGGGCCACACCGCTGCTGTGGATCGCCGGCGTCGCCGGCGCGCTTTGGTTGATCTTCCCGTTCGGCTTCCCCAACTACGACACCCTGTACGCGCTGGTGTGGGGCGACCAGCTGGCGCATGGCATCAGCCCCGACTACGGTGCGTCGCAGCCCCCCACGCCGCATCCGCTCGCCGATCTCTGGGGGGTGATCGCGGCGCCGCTGGGGGCAGCGGGCGCTTCGGTTGCGACCACCGTGATCGCCTACCTGGCGCTCGGCGCGATCGCCTACCTCGTCTACCGGTTGGGGGCGCTGTGGTTCGACCGCCCGATCGGTGTCGTGGCGGCGCTGATCGTCCTCACCCGGCCACCGTTTCTCATCAATGGGCTGCGCGCCTACGTCGACCTGCCCTATATCGCCCTGGCGCTGGCGGCGCTGGTGATCGAGACGCGCCGCCCGCGGGCCGGCTGGCCGGTTCTGGCGCTGCTCGCTGCGGCCGGGCTGCTGCGCCCCGAGGCCTGGCTGTTCTCCGCTGCCTACCTCGCCTACCTGGTGCTCGAGCGCGACCCCGGCCGTGGCGGCCTGTCACTGCGGCGGCGCGCGGGCGTCGAGGGATGGGAGCTCGCGGGGCTGGTCGCGCTGGCGGCCTCGGCGCCACTCATCTGGGCTTCCTTCGACCTGATCACGACTGACGACCCGCTCTACTCGCTCACCGCCACCCGCAGCAGGGTCGAGACGCTCGAGCGCCAGACGGGCCCTGTCGAACTGGTGCGCAACGGGCCGCACCGCCTGGGGGAGGTGATGCAGATTCCGGGGCTGGTCGGGGCTGCTGCGGGAATGGTCCTCGGCCTCGCCTTGATGCGGCGGCGGGCGCTGACCGGGGTCGTGGCGGCAGTGCTGGCGGGAGCGGCGTTCGCGATCCTCGCCTGCGCCGGCCTGGCGGTCATCTCTCGCTACACGATGCTCGCCTCGGCGGTGCTGTGCGTGTTCTGCGCTGCCGCGCTGCTCGGCTGGCGGCTGCTGCCGGCCAACCATCGGTGGCGGCAGCGCTGGCAGATGATCTCGGTCGTGGTCGCGGTGATCTTCGTTGTCCAGGCTCCCCAGCTGTACGACTACCTCTCCACGGAGCGCAGCAAGCTAGACGTGCAGAGCGCAATCGAGTCGGACCTTCATCAGCTCGCCGACTCCGGCGCCTTTGAGCATGACTGCCAGCCGATATCGGTCCCGAGCGACCGGGCCGTACCGCGGCTGGCGGCATGGCTCGACCTGCGCCCGTCGGCGATCGTCATCTCCACAGAGCAGAGTCAGCCCAGCCACGGGTACTTGCTCGACGCAGCAAACGAGAACGTCGTGCTCCATTTCGGGACGGCGAAGGTCCCGCCGCGCTTCCGGCGCGTCGCGCGCAACAAGTCGTGGCTGCTCTACGCGCGCTGCGGTTAAAGCACAGGATTAGCAGGGGAACTCGAGCATGGCGCGGCTGGTTTCGAACCAGCGACCTCTCGCGTGTGAAGCGGTGGTGCCGCAGGCACGAAATGGGCGTGGTTCGCCCCTACGGATGCATGTGGATATACGCGGATCTACGTGGATTTGGGCACCACACCCGTGCTGGTGCCCAATACAGGCCGTTCACGCCCCGCCTAACGGAGTAGATTCGGGCCGTACACAAACAAATGGAGGTGGTGCAGATGTATGCCCGGATCGCGCGGTTCGAGGGCGGAGACACGTCACAGATGGACGCGGTGATAGATGGCGCACGCCAGATGATCGACTCGAACTTCGACTCGCCGCCCGAGGGCTTGGAGGGCGCGAAGGCCGTATGGATGCTCGTCGACCGCGAGAATGCCCGAGGGCTGGGCGTCACCCTCTTTGAAAACGAGGAGGACTTGCGCCGCGGCGACGAGGCGCTCAATGCGATGTCCCCCGCGGTCGATGCTGGCCAGCGCCGTGCGAACGTCGAGATCTACGAGGTAATGCACCGCAGGGAACGCGAATAGGTACGAGCCCGCAAGTCAGGATGGGCGCGGCTGGTTTCGAACCAGCGACCTCTCGCGTGTGAAGCGCGGCTACGGTCGGTGTTCAAACAGCACGAATTCCGCAGCGCGATGCCATGTTTCTTCGCCTCTGGCCATTCTGTGTTAGCTTCGGCTACAGAGGATGAAGCACGATGGCGTGCGGGATGTGCGCCGGGATGCGCATGAGCCAAGGAGGGAATGAGTGCCCAAGCATCTCGTATGGGTGCTGGCTTTGAGCGCAGCGCTTGGCACCGTCGGCATCGCCCAGGCCCTGAACACCCAGACGGTTCAGGTGACGGTCTCACCCCACAAGAAGCTGCCGAAGAGGGGGACAGGCAAGAGCGTGAAGGCGAAGTTGACCTTGTCTACCCGAGACGCGGCCGACCCGGCCGCGCAACCCACGGCGGGCCGCTCCGTCAACATCGACTTCGACAAGGACCTCAGGCTCTTTACGAAGGGCCTCAAAAGATGCAACCCATCCTCGATCTCTTCGGCGACCACCGAGGCGGCGATCCAGAAGTGCGGTAAGGCAAAGGTCTCGGTCGGGCGAACCGTTCCCTATGGCAGCGGCACCCCGCATAACGCGGCGGTGGTGCGCACCCCCGTCGGTGACATCCCGGCGGTGATCACGGTGTTCAACGGCACGCTCTCCAACGGCCGGCCGACAGTGCTGGTGCACACGGTCAACAGCATCAGCGGCACGACCCTGCTGGTGGCAAAGCTGGTCAAGGGACCGGCTGGCTACCGTGAATCGCTGCTTGTCGTGACTCCCCCCGTGGCGGGCAACCTGGCATCGATCATCGACTTCACGATCACGGTGAAGAAGTCGTTCAAGTACAAAGGCGACCCGCACGGCTTCGTCCAGGCAACCTGCAAGGACCGCAAGATCAAGTCGCAGGCACGTGCCACGTTCGCCGATGGTTCGACAGCGACCGGCACCTTCGTGCAGTCGTGCACGGGGAAGGCCTAGGCGTGGCCGATCCACAGCTCTGAAGCCAAGGGGAGGTATGGGCGCGGCTGGTTTCGAACCAGCGACCTCTCGCGTGTGAAGCGGTGGTCCCCCAGGCACGAATAGGCGCCGATTGAAGGTGCCGGATGCCCGTGGATGCCTGCGGATGCCTGTGGATACGGGTACCAGAACGGCCCGGGTACCCGATAGCCGGCGCACCCGCGCGCGATAGCCGCCGGCCCCAGCGGGGCGTGAGGGCAGGAGCGATACTGCGCGGGCGATGAACGAGCGCGGCGCAACTCCGCCGACGAGAACTAGAGCGAAATGGAGGCCATCAGCGCAAAGCTGCAGCATGGCGTCCGTATCGCCCCGAGTGAAGGCGTCAAACGCCGCCTGCACTACATCTTTGTTCTCCTGCGATATCGCCTTACGCAAGTATCTCGCCCAATAGGCGAGAGATAGGAGCTTCGGAAGGCGCCGCCGCCCATCCCCCCGTCCGATTACTTGAAATCGACCTGAGCCGCGTGTAGGTTGCCGGTCATCCGGGGTTCGTGTAACCACAGCTTGGAGGAGGCGGGATGAGTCAGCGACAGCGTCGGCGCAAGGACGACCGACGGAAGCGCGCGCAGGCGCGCGGCCCCAGCAAGCGCCAGCTCGCGGCCGGCGCGAGCTTGACCATCGGTGCGACGCTGGCCGCCGCAGGCAGCGCCCAGGCGGCTGACTTCACGGTGACGAACCTCAACGACTCCGGCTCAGGCAGCCTGCGCCAGGCGATCATCGATGCGAATAACAACCCCGGTGCCGACAGGGTGCTGTTCGCTTCGGGCCTCTCCGGCACGATCACCCTCACCAGCGGCATCGTCGAAATGCTCGACCCGGTGCAGGTACTGGGGCCAGGCGCGGATCAGCTCACCATCAGTGGCAATAACTCCAGCGGGGTGTTCGGCGTGTACCCGGACACCAATGGGAACAGCGGGGACCCCGTGACGATCTCAGGGCTGACGATCGCCGATGGGCAGGTGGTGCCGCTTGGCGTCGGCGCCGGGATCGAAAGCGAGGGCGCAAACCTCACGGTCTCCGACGCGGTCATCACCGGCAACCACGCCGGTGAGGACGGTGGCGGAATCTTCACCTCCAACTCCGGGACCCCGGGCTCATTGACCATCCGTAACTCAATCCTGAGCGGCAACAGTGCGGGCGACGATGGCGCCGACGATGATGCCTATGGCGGCGCCGTCTTCGCCAATTCAACCTCAGTGACGGTGATTGGCACGACGGTGTCGGGCAACACCGCCGGGGGCGATGGCGGCGGTATCTACACGACCCAAGGCACCCTCGCCAACCCCTTGGTGGTTGCGAACTCCACCATCTCCGGGAACTCGACCCTGGGCGCAGATCTGTCCGATGACGCCGGCGGGCTCTGGTTCTGCTGCGGGGACTTCGGGGAGCAAATGACGCTCGACAGCTCGACGATCAGCGGCAACTCGACGACGAGCTACGGGGGCGGCGCCGTGGCTTTTGTGCAGGACAGCTCGCAGGTTCAGATCAACAACACGATCCTCGCCAATAACAGCGCGTCGAACGGGCCGGGCCCCGACCTCCATTCCGATCCGAGCGGACAGCTCGCCTTCAGCCTGGTCGAGAACCCGGCCGAGGTCACCCCTGGGCCACCGCTCGTCCAGACCGGCCCCAACCTGTTCGGTGTCGACCCCCAGCTGGGCCCGCTCGCCTTCAACGGCGGGTCGACCCAGACCCAGGCACTGGCGTTGACCAGCCCCGCCGTGGACGCTGGCAACACCACCCTGACCACAGACCAGCGCGGGCTGACCCGCCCCTTCGACTTCGCCTCGAGGGTAAACGCGGCGGGCGGAAACGGCGCCGACATGGGCGCGTTTGAGCTCGCGCCCAACTGTCAGGGCAAAGCGGCGACGATTGTCGCTCGCGCCGGCCAGACAACCGTGGGCACGGCCAAGGCCGACGTGATCGTCGGCACCGACGCTCGCGACGTGATCCGCGCCGCCAAGGGCAACGATCGCGTCTGCGCGCGCTCTGGCAACGACAAGGTCTCCGGCGGAAACGGCAAGGACCGCATAAACGGAGATAAGGGCAAGGACAAGCTCTCCGGTCAGAAGGGGAAGGACACCGCCAAGGGCGGCAAGGGCAAGGACACCCTGCGGGGCGGAAAGGGCAACGACAAGCTCAAGGGCGGCCCTGGCCGCGACAGGCTGATCGGCGGCCCCGGGACCGACAAGCTCGCCGGCGGGGCGGGCAAGGACTCCCAGAAGCAGTAGCGCGCAGAGACTGTCGGCTCGCCAACGACCAGCTCCAAGCACGGCAGGAAAAGCCCGCCACGTTAGGCGGGGCTTTTTGTAGACCACCGACGAGCTTGTCGTTGCCGACGCCGACGAAATCGCGGCGCGGGTGTCAAGCAACGGGGCCGGGAAAACCGCTCATTAGCGGGGACTCCGGGGAAGTGGGCGCGGCTGGTTTCGAACCAGCGACCTCTCCGTGGTGAAGCGAGAGGCTGCTTGCTGCCGGCTGGCTGACTCGCCCAGGCCTTCGTTGGGGCGCTACAGCTTCTGGACCACGTGCTTGCCGGGTCCCTCCGGCGCCTGATCGCATATGTCGGGGAAGCACTTCTTGCCCGTGCGAACCTGTACCGCCCAGGAGAACGCGTTGACGTGGCCCAGCTTCTTGCGGCGGATCCGGTAGACGATCGTCGCTCGGTCGGGCCGCTTGACCTTGGCGTGGCCGGCGGTGCCGCCGTGCTCGAAGTCCTGGATCACGCCGTCGCCGCAGATCTCGAAGTGATCGCCCAGCGGGTGCTTGCTCGCCGTGTTGCCGATCCCCACGCAAGGAGCGAGGTTGGTGCTGAAGTTGTCATACGCGGTGATGGTCCAGGTAACGCGCCTGCCACCGGCCACCGCCTTGACCGATTTGATGTCTGCCGCACCGTGCTTGGAGTCCCCCTGAGCGTCCCTGATCGTCTTGGTGCTGGCCAGCGCAAGACTGACCATTCCGAGCAGCATCGCGGGCAGAGCGACGGGGAGGATCAAACGTACAGGCCTGCAGCGCATCGGCACCTCCTAGCGAAATCGACCGCACCGATACTATCCGAGCGCCTGTGCGCCCGCCGAGCGCCTGTGCGCCCGCAACCGATAAGGCGCCCGCAACCGATAAGGCGATGGGCGCACTACTCCCGCAGCCCGGCGGCTTCGAGGGCTTCTCGCCAGCTCCCCCCGCTTCGGCGGCCGTCTCGGTCTCTCAGCCGGCCCTCGACCGGCCCCGCTCGGCGGCGACGCGCCGCAGGGCATCGAGGCTCTGCTCGAGCCAGCGGCGGAAGTAGCGCTTGCCGGCGATCGCGTCGAAGACCTTCAGATCGAGCTTCTTTGGCTCGGTCCCGAACTCGGCATCGACGAAAGTGCCGCCCTGCGCCTCAACGAGCACGAAATGGGTGTAGGTGCCCGTGTCCAAGCAACGGATCAGCACCTCTTCGCAGTCATCGAGCTTCTCGATGTAAAGCGTTGTGGCGAGGTCAGGGAGAGGCCCGGGCCGCTCGACCACGTTGCGGTACTCGCAGCCCTGCTCTACCTCGTCGCACTCGGCCTCGACGATGTTCGGCCACCACTCGGCGTGATGGTTGACGTCCTTGAGCAACTCCCAGACGACCTCGACCGGAGCATCGATCAGGGCTTGCTGACGGTAGTTCGACACTGAACTCTGGATTCTGGCAGTGCTATCGCCCAAGCGCGCATGGGGAGCTTGGGACCGCGCCTAAGGCCCTGGCCCTCGCCGCTGACGCTTGAGGCCTCGAGGGCTTGGCTCACGATCTCGACGTTCTCGTCCGACATCGCCCGGGCAGTATCTCGCGGAAGCAAGCAGCGGGCATGGGCGCGGCTGGTTTCGAACCAGCGACCTCTCGCGTGTGAAGCGAGCGCTCTCCCACTGAGCTACGCGCCCTCGCCCCAATCATAGGTACCGCTGAGCCCGCCGGGCCCTTGCCGACCACGAGCTCCAGCTCGGTTAGCGACGCCTTCGCAGACGGGTCCGCGGGCGGAAGAGGGGCAACCCCTTTTCCCCCGCGTAGAGGTCGAGAACTGCCCAGCTCGAGGGGTTGCCGACGTTTGCCGAGTGGTTGGTCACAAGGATGCGCCTGCCCAGAAAAGCAACGCTTCCAGGTGCGTCCACCGGGACCTCCAGCGAGAGGTTCTCGATCGGACCCGAGGGGACCCGCGCACGCTCCTCGCCCGTGGGGGAGATCACGGCGATCTGGTTTGCGCCCGCCAATGCGAGATAGACGGTGCCGGAGCGGCCGACAGCGAATCCGTCCGGGCCGTCGACGGGACGGCTTCGCCAGAAGAGCTGAAGCTCTCCGGGCCGCCGTTTCCGTCCCTTCAACGGGACCTTGAAGAGGGCGCCCGAGGCCGGTGGATCGGCGGGCGAGGGGAAGGTGGAGGTGGCCGCAAGCAGCAATGTGCGGCCCCTGTCGATGAACTGGATGCCGTTGGGGCCGAAGACGCTCTCCAGCCGCGGGTCGGTGAGCCAGACCCTCGCCGTGCCGCCGCCGCGCGGGACGCGCCAGATCAGCGCTTGCTCGATGTCCGTCACGAACAGGCCCCCACCAGGCCCGAAGGCGGCGTAGTCGGGCTCCGCTGCGCGGTTGCCCAGCGTGGCCGAGCAGTCGCTGCTGCCTTCGACCTCGGAGCAAGGGGGCACATCGTGGAATCGGGCGTAGGTCCGTTGCTTTCCAGTCCGCGGGTTGAGGACGATCACCCGAGGGTCGGCCGAGCGGTCGAGCGCGAACAGGCGCCCCGCGCGGTTGAAGGCGAGCCCCTGGATGCCGTGGTCCTCGCTCAGGCTCTGGCCTTCGATCACGTACTCGCGCAGGAGCTGTCCGAAGCGCGAGTACACGAAGATCTTCGAGGGGGCGTCGGCATCGCCCTTGCCGAGCTGGTTCGTCCCGACGTAGACGCGACGGCGCGAGTCGATCGCGATCGGCTCGGGCTGTCCGGGAGCCGGGATCCGGGCGAAGACGCGGAGATCGAGGGACTCACGCGCGTGGCTCCCTCCTGCGACCGCTCCGACCGGCAGCAGCGCGGCGAGGACCAGCAGCGCCAGGCAGGTAGGGGTCCACCGCAGCCTCCAGCGGCTGCTCGGTCGCTCTCGATCGCACCCCCGCACGATGAAATGAGCCTAGCCGCGGGCGCCGCGAGCTGTCAAACGGCAAGTACACACACAACTCCCACCTGCCTGTCGCGGCGACCCTGCGGTCGCCGCGCTAGCATCACCATTGGACCGTGCTAGGCGGGGTGCTAGCGGTGCCCTGTCACCCGCAATCCGCTCTAGCGGGGCCGAAACCCGACTTGAGGGGCTGGCCTTCGGGGTCAGTACGCTCCGGGCGGCGTTGACGGCCAGGTCCTGCGCGATGTGGGCCCGCGAACCAGGTCAGGTCCGGAAGGAAGCAGCCTTAAGCGGAAGCCGCAGGTGCCGCAGGCAAGCCTGGCCCGAGCCAACCGGCGGCGGACACGCCCGGGGACTTCGTCTCGAGGGTCGGGGCGCACGGTCCATTCTTTGCCGGCTGATGCGTGTTTGTCCCGCATAGCGAGACTAAGTCGCATCGCACCGCCGAGCTGCGCGCTCTTCCCACGCCCTAGGTCGGGCAGCGTGCGTAGAGCAGCCAGGACTCGTTGCGTGAGACCCGGCGGAAGCCGGGCGGCACCTTGGTCGTCAGCCGGGCGGGGTCGTTGGGGTCGAGAACGAAGTGGCGAACGACGTTTTCGTTCGCAGGGTCGAGGAAGTAGCCGTGATCGGGCTGGCGCTGCTCGGAGGAGCTGACGATCTGCGAGGGACGCAGGTCGAGCCAGGCCGCCAGCCGCGGGACCGCGCGATGGTTGGGCACCGAGATCGGCACGCAGTCCTGCCGGAAGGCGCCCGAGTCGGCCAGCTCGTGCAGGTCGGACTCGATCGCGCTCTGCTCGTCGAGGTCGCTGCGCACCGTCGACAGGTAGTCGGCCTGCTGCGGTGCCTGGACCGCGAAGGCCACCAGGACCACCGCCGCGACCAGCTGCCAGCGCCCTCGCCAGGGATGGTCGCCGGGCAGCAGCCGCCAGCCGAGCAGCGTGACGGCGCAGAACACGCACAGCACCGCCGAGGCCAGCATCGTGTAGCGGGGGATGATCGCCAGGCCCGCGCAGGCCAGCACGGCGAACGCTGCCCCGGCCAGCACCGCGGCCGCCACGCCGATCAGCGACCGCCGGCGCAGGAATGCAAGGCCGAGCACCATCCCGGCGGCGGCGCCGACCAGACCCGGGATCTGCATCACCTCGCCGAGCCGCCGGGGCCCGTAGAGCACCAGGTCGATCGGGCCGGTCTTGCGTTCCAGGGTCTCGACCGTTTCGCGGGTGCCGGTCAGGGAGTAGAGCGGGTCGCTCGCGGTGATCAGGTCGAATGCGGCCCAGCCGATCGGCGCCGCGGCGGCGAGCGCGGCCAGGCCCAGCAACCGCTCGCCGGCGATCTCCGTGCGGCGCCGCAGCGCCAGGCCGCCACGTTCGGGGTCGAGCTCGAGTGCCATGTATCCGAGATAGGCGGCCGAGAACAGCCAGGCCTCGGGGCGCAGCAGCCCCGCTACCGCGAGCAGCGCCAGCACCGGCCAGCCGGCCCGAGGCCGCCGCGTCTCGATCGCCAGCGCCGCCAGGGCCAGTGCGATGTAGGGCAGGTCGACGTAGGCGCGCAGCCCGTTGCTCAGGAACGGGGCCCGGGTGAGGACGATCAGCGCCGCCACGACGCCGATCGGCCGGTCGAACCACAGCGTCCCGAGCCGGTAGACGAGATAGGCGATCGCGCCCAGCGCCAGGTAGGCGACCACGGTGGTCGCGTCGGAGGCGAAGGTCGCGCCGACCGGCGCTACCGCCATGCCCCAGAGGTCGGCGAGCGGGTGGGGGGTGGGCGGAAGCGGCGCCCCGTATTCGGGGCTGATCCCCTGCGCCAACTGCTCGCCCCAGACCAGCGCGTAGACGGTGTCGTAGTTGGGGAACCCGAACGGGAAGATCAGCCAGAGCGCCCCGGCGACGCCGGCGACCCACAGCAGCAGTTCGACCTTGCGGAGCACCGGCGCAAGGTACAGAGCGGCCACCCCGGCGCCTTCCTTCGCCGTTGCTAGGCTCGACTTTCGTGACCGAATCGGCTTCCCTCTACCGCCGCCACCGTCCCGGCTCCTTCGACGAGGTGGTGGGCCAGCAGCATGTGGTGCGCACGTTGCGCAATGCGGTCGAGTCCGACCGCGTCCACCACGCCTACCTGTTCATCGGCTCGCGGGGCACCGGCAAGACGTCGATGGCGAAGATCCTCGCCCGCTCGCTGAACTGCGTCAACGGCCCCACCGTGACCCCCTGCGGGGAGTGCGAGTCGTGCCTGGCGATCGCCGCCGGCACATCGATGGACGTGATCGAGATGGACGCCGCCTCGAATCGATCGGTGGATGACGTGCGCGACCTGCGCGAGCGGGTCGCCTACGTGCCGGCAGCCGGGACCTGGAAGGTCTACATCCTCGACGAGGCGCACATGCTCACCAAGGAGGCCTGGAACGCCTTCCTCAAGACGCTCGAGGAGCCGCCGCCCAACACGGTTTTCGTGCTTGCCACCACCGAGGCCCACAAGGTGATGCCTACGATCGCCGACCGCTGCCAGCGCTTCGACTTTCAGCGCCCCTCGCTGGAGCAGATAGCCGAGGTGGTGGACCGAGTCGCCGCCGCTGAGGGGATCGAGATCGACGACGGCGCCGTGGCGATGCTGTCCCGCGCCGCCTCCGGCAGCTTCCGCGACGCGCTCGCCACCCTCGACCAGCTGGTCGCCTTTGGCGGCGAGAAGGTGGAGCTGGACACGGTGCTGGAGCTGCTCGGGGCGGCCGACGCCGACCTGCTGTTCGCCGCGGTGGACGCGGTCGCCGCCGAGGACCCGAAGGGGGTACTGGGCTCGGTCGACAAGCTGGCCGGCTCCGGCCGCGACCCGGCGCAGTTCGCCCGCGACCTGCTCTCCCACCTGCGCCACGTGTTGGTGATCCAGACCACCGGCGAGGTGCCCGACAGCTTCGTGGTGACCGCCTCGGACCCCGACCGCCTGCGCGCCCAGGCGGCCGAGATCGGAGCGGCGACTCTGGTGCGCACGATCGACGAGCTGGCCGCGAGCCTGACCGCGATCCGCGAGGGAGACGATGCACGCATGGCGGTCGAGCTGGCGCTGCTGAAGGCCGCGCGTCCCGACCTCGACCCGGCAGCCGACGGCCTGGTGCGGAGGGTCGAGCGCCTCGAGCAGCGGATCGAGGGCGGGGCGCCGGCCCCACGACCAACCGCCGAGCCCCCGTCGGGCGCCAGCGAGGTCCCCGGCGCCAGCGAGACCCCCGGCGCCACCGAAGCCCCACCCGAGCAACGAGCAACGAGCAACGAGCAACGAGACGATGAGGCCCCCGAAGCGGCCGAGGAGCCGGCGGCGAAGCAGATGGCGGGAGACCCCATCGACTTGGACCGGGTGCTGCGCGTCTGGCCGGCCGTGATCGATCAGGTTCGCCAGTCCGGCTCGGCGATGCTCTCCGCGCTGTTCGAGGGAGCCCGCCCCGTGGGGGTCGACAGCGAGGAGTCCACCCTGCGGATCGGCTTTCCCTCCAGCGCCACCTTCAACAAGCGCAAGGCCGAGGCGGCGGAGCACCGCGAGCGCTTCGCCGAGGCGGTGCGGACGATCGTCGGCGAGCGGCTGCGCCCGGTCTACGTCCTGCTCGACGGCGACACCGAGGTGGAGGAGCCGGCCGAGGAGCAGCTCGACGAAGACGCCCTGCTGGAGCGGATCAAGTCCGAGTTCGATGCCGAGGAAGTCAGCTCGGAGGGGGCTTCCGGTCAATGATGGCGCGCGGCGGCGGTCCCGGCGGCCTCGACATGAACGCGCTGCTCAAGCAGGCGCAGCAGATGCAGGCCGAGATGGCGAAGGCGCAGGAGCAGCTCGCCACCGAGGAGGTCGAGGCCAGCGCCGGCGGGGGAATGGTGAAGGTGAAGATGAGCGGCGACGTGAAGCTGAAGGAGATCGTGATCGACCCCGAGGCGATCGACCCCGAGGACTCCGAGTTGCTTGCGGACATGGTGCTCGCCGCGGTCAACGAGGCGATCCGCGCCGCGCAGGAGCTGGCGACCAGCAAGATGGGCGGGATCACCGGCGGCCTCGGCGGGCCGGGCGGCGCTCCCGGCGGGCTGCCGGGACTCTGAGCCGATGAGCGAGGGACCGGCTCCGCTCGGCCGGCTGGTCGCCGAGCTACAGCGGCTCCCGGGCATCGGCCAGCGCACGGCGCAGCGGCTCGCATTTCACATGCTGCGCACCGAAGACGACGAGGCGCTGGCGCTGGCCGAGGCGATTCGCGAGGTGAAGGAGAAGGTGGGGCTCTGCGAGGTCTGCTTCAACCTCGCCGAGGGCCCGCGGTGCCGGATCTGCACCGACGGATCGCGCGACAGCTCGCTGATCTGCGTGGTCGAGGAGCCGGCCGACGTCATACCGATCGAGCGCACCCACGAGTACAAGGGCCTGTACCACGTGCTGGGCGGCGCGCTCTCGCCGATCGACGGCATCGACCCCGAGGACCTTCGGATCGCGGAGCTGCTGGAGCGGGCGCGCGGGGGGGAGGTGCAGGAGGTGGTGCTGGCGACCAATCCCACCACCACCGGCGAGGCCACCGCCCTGCACATAGCCGAGGCCTTGCGCGGCTCGGTCACCGTCACCCGGCTGGCCAGCGGGCTTCCGGTCGGGGCCGATCTGGAGCACGCCGACGAGGTGACACTCGGCAGGGCGCTGGTGGGCCGGCGCGACATCTGAGGCGTCCGAGCGCTTCGACAGGCTTGCCGCGACATGTCACGCCGCCCATCCGAAGTGAGCGGCAACGGAGACCGGGCCGAGGCCGAGCTGCGCGCCCAACTCGCCCAGGTGAGCCGCTCGCGCGAGCAGATCGCCAAGGCCTGGCTGGTCGAGGTGATCCTCAACTCCTCGCTGGCCGAGGTCGCGCAGATGCCGATGGCCTGGGCGGCGGAGGAGCTGCCGGAGCTGATCAACGACATCCTCGCCGCGGTCGGCGACGGCGGCAGCCGACCCGACCTCGGCGAGGAGCAGCTGATGCGCGCCGGCCGCCTGGCGGAGCTGCGCGGCGCCGCGGCATCGCCGGAGCAGGTCGCCCGCGAGGTCTCCTCGCTTCACACCGCGGTGCTCTCGACCCTGCGCGAGCAGCTGTCCGGGTCGGAGCCGGAGCTGTTCGGCGAGGCGGCCGAGCGCCTCGCGGCGCTGTTCGGTCAGCTCAACGGCGCCACCGTCGGAACCCTGCTCGAGACAACCGACAGCTCCCGCGACTCCGTCACCGGGCTGCCCGGAAGCAAGCCGATGAGGCTGCGCCTCGAGCAGATGGTGGCGGGTGCGAAGCGATACGGGCACCCATTCGCCTTGGTCGTCCTCGACGTCGAAGGGCCGAGCACCCGCGAGGAGTCCAACGGCTCCGGCCACGAGGCGGTGCTGGCGGTTGTCTCGGCGGCGCTGCGGGGAAGCATCAGGGTGGTCGATGAGGCCTACCTGCTCGACGACGGCGAGCTGTGCGTGCTGGCGGCCAACCAGACAGCGGCCGAGGCGACCCGGATGGCGCACCGCCTGGCCGCGCTGCTGGCCCGGCTGGAGGAAGCGGGCGGGCTGCGGATCACCGTCTCGGCCGGCGTCGCTGCCTGCCCCGAGCACGGCGATGAGCCGGAGCGGCTGCTGCGGCAGGCCGACACCGCGATGTGGCGGGCGCGGGCGACCGGTCAGCCGGTGACGATCGGCGCCCTGCAAGATCGCTAACAGATTCGGGCAATTTGGCCGATAACTGTCGTAAACCTGCGCGGCCACGGGGAGAATCCCCGCCGCCCGCGAAGGAAACGGCACTCAGATGAGTCCTGGCATCAGAACCAACGCAGCCGCCGAGCTGCTCGGCGTCAGCCCCAACACCCTGCGGAGCTGGGAGCGCCGCTTCGGCTACCCACAGCCTGAGCGCTCTCCCGGCAACCACCGTCAGTACGAGCTGCTCGAGCTGCAGACGCTGCGCGACGCCCTGGCCGAGACCGGCAACATCGCGTCGGCGATCGAGCTTGCACGCCAGCGCCAGAGCGCCCCCGCGACCCAGATCGGACTCCAGACCGCTCTGGAGGGTCTCGACGAGGGTGCCGCCGACCGCGCGATGGAAGAGAGCCTGGCGCTGCGGCCGCTGGAGCGGACGATCGAAGAGCTGCTGCTCCCCACGCTCGACGAGCTCGCCGCCGATGCCGAGCGCGAGACCGAGCTGGAGTTTGCCTGCCGCTGGGCGACGGGCTGGCTGCACGGCGCCCGCCGGCTGGCTCCCACTGCCTCCCGGCCCGCCGGGGTGCTGCTGCTGGAGACCAGCGAGGGCCACGACGTCGAGAGCGTCCACGCACAGGCCCTGGACCTGGCCCTGCGCAGAGCCGGCTTCAGGGTGCTGGTGCTTTCAAGCGAGCTCGGCGATGAACGGCTCGAGCGCGCCGTGCAGGCGTTGGAGCCGACCGCGATCGTGGTCTGCGGCCCGGCCGGCAACGGCGAGGGAGCGAGCAAGCTGCTGCAGCGAATCCGCGCGCTCGGGGTGCAGGCGCCGCTCTACGGCTTCCGTGTCCCGGGGCTCGACGACGAGGGTGTGGTCGCGGCCGACACCCCCAGCGAGGTGACGCAGGCGCTCAACGCCGACCTGCGCCGCCGCGCCGCCGGGGCCTTCGCCTAGCCCGGCATCGCTCAGCTGGTGATCGGGGGCGCCGCTGCCTCCTCGATTCCCGCAGCGGCCATCCGCTCGCAGGCGTCGCTCACCCTCTCGGTGTCGAGGTAGGCCCGCACATAGACCCCCTTTCCGCCGCGGATGCGGATCCAGTGCGCGCCCTCGTTGTCATACGGCTCGCCGTCGCCCGCCTTGCCGCGGTCGCTCCACTGCACGGCGATCTGCATGTCCCAGGGCCAGCCACGTACAGCGATCCGGTGGATCTCGAACTCGATCTCCGGGAAGAGCACGTAGAGGCGTCGGAACCAATGCTCCATCGCCTCGCGCGAGTGCCGTTCGCCGCCCAGGGGGTGGTCGCCCGGGAAGACGTGATGGACATCGTCGGCCAGGTCCCGCGTCGCCGCCTCGATGTCGCCGCGACCGATCGCATCGAAGACTCCGCGCATCTTCCGTCTCGCTATCGCCTTGTACACCTCGCCTCCTCGACTCAGGCCCGCTCGGGGGCTGGTGTCTCGACTTCGCTTAGGCCGAAGCGGTTGTGCAGCCGGCGCAGCGGCCGCGGCGCCCACCAGTTCCACTTGCCGAGCAGCTCCATAAGCGAGGGGACCAACAGCGCGCGGATGATCGATGCGTCGATCAGCACCGCGAATGCCACCCCCAGCCCCCATTCCTTGATGAAGATGATTTGCGACGTGGCAAAGGCGCCGACCGCGACCGCGAATAGCAGCGACGCGGCGGTGACGATGCGCCCGGTCCGCTCCAGCCCGATCGCCACGCACTCGGTGTCCGATGCGCCGTTGTCGCGCGCCTCCTTGATCCGCGAGAGCAGGAACACCGCGTAGTCGGTCGAGAGCCCGAATACGATCGCGGCGAGCAGGATCGGCATCGTCTGCTCGAGCCCTCCTTGGCTGGTGTAGGAGAGGAACCCTTCGAGGCGACCGTCCTGGAAGATCAGCACCAGGATCCCCAGCACTGCGCTGAGGTTGAGCACGTTCATCAGCAACGCCTTGACGGGCAGCACCACCGATCCCGTCATCAGGAACAGGATCACCAGCGTCGAGACGATGATGATCGCGACCGAGATCGGCAGATGCTCGTCGAGGCTGGACTGGAAATCGACGAAGTCGGCGCTGGCGCCGGTGACCAGGACCTGGGCGCCGGCTGGCTCGGGCAGGTTGCGAATCTCCCTCACGGTGTCCTTCGACTGCTCCGAGATGAACGGGTAGCGGGAGACGGCCTCAACCGCGGTCACGCCTTCGCCGAGCGGGCGAGGCGGATTGACGGCGGCGACCCCGAGGACGTTTCCGAGCTCTGAGCGCACCTGTGCCACCGCGCGCGGTCCGCCGCCCTGCAGCGCGAGTCTGATCGGCGTGTCGCGGAAGGGCGGGAACTCGGCACGCAACGTGTCGTCCACCTGGCGGGCGCTGGCGTCCTTGGGCAGGATCTGAGCATCCACGGAGGTGAACTTCATCCCCAGGAATGGGATGCCGGCGACGAGCAGGACCAGAGCCGAGAGAGTCGCCACCGGCACCGGCCGGCGCATCACGAAACGAGACAGCCGGTACCAGAGTCCGTGCTCGGCCGGACGTGCGTCGGCCTCCGCACGCCGTTGCAGGAAGCGGGGCGCCAGCGAGTTGACCCGGCTGCCAAGCAGGGTCAGAACGGCCGGCAGAACGGTGATCGCGATCGTTCCCGCCAGCAGCGCGACGAGCGCCCCGCCCAGCCCCATCGAGTACAGGAACCGCTGCGGGAAGATCGTCAGCGACGCCACCGCCGCGGCGACCGTCAGCGAGGAGAAGAACACCGTGCGTCCCGCGGTTGCCATCGTGCGTCGCATCGCCGCCAGGCCCGGACCGTCCTTGGCGATCTCCTCGCGGTAGCGCGAGACGACGAACAGGCTGTAGTCGATCGCCAACCCGAGGCCCAGGCCGGTGGTGAGGTTGAGGGCGAAAATGGAAACCGAGGTCAGCTCGCTGGCCACGCGCAGCAGAAGGAAAGTGCCGACTATCGCCATGCCGCCGATCATCAGCGGCAGCAGCGAAGCCACGAGGCTGCGGAAGAACAGCAGCGAGAGCAGGAACAGCAGTGGGAACGCAAACATCTCCGCCGTGCGCAGGTCCTCCTCGACCTGCTTGTTGACCTGCTCCTGGGCGAGCGCCGGACCGCCGACCTCGACACCCGGGCGCCCGGAGAGATGATCGTGGATTTCCCTGGCGCCGTCCTGCCAGGCCTTGTCGTCGGTCGGTTTCAGCGCGACAGCAAGGTAGGTTGCATTTCCGTTACGCGAGACGAAGTCGCGCGAGCGGGTGTCGTAATAGCCGGTCACCATGGCGACGTCGTTACGCGCGCGCAGCTGGCGCTCGACACGCTCGACCCTGGCGCGGGTGCCGTGAGCGGAAACCGGCGCCCCGTCGAAGAGCACGATGACCGCGGTGTCGCGGTAGCCCGCGTCCTCGAGCAGGTCGGCGGCGCGCACGCTCTCAGTCGCAGGGTCGTCGGCGCCGTAGGGATCGAGGCGATCCGCAACCGAACCACCCAGCGCTCCTGCGGCCACGAAGAGGACCGCTGCGATGATCGCCACGCGGCGGGCACGGCGGTCGACCAGGCGGGAGAGTGCGTCGAACATCAGGCGATCCTCTCCTCGCCGGTTTCGTCGAGGATCTGCCGCTCGACCTTCTCGCACCAGTCGGCGAGTTGCTCGTTGTACTCGATGCCTCCGCGAAGGACGATCAGCGGGTAGCCGCCGGCCGCCATCGCCTTCGGCTCGATCTCGCGCAGGCGCTCTACGGCACCGCGGCGGTACTCGCGCATCGCGCGCAGGATCTCCACCGCCTCCTCGGGCGCGAGCGCGTCGGCGAAGAACAGCTTCAGTAGCCCTTCGTCGCGTAGCTCGAAGGTGGTCGGCGGCCTACGCAGCCAGGCGCGCAGCTCCTGCTTGCCGCGCCTGGTGATCTTGTAGACGATCCGCTTGCGCCCGCCGCGCGGCGCCTCGCTCCCTTCCACCAGGCCCTCCTCGGCGAGGCGCTTCAGCTCAGGGTAGATCTGGCCGTAACTGGCGGCCCAGAAGAACCGGGTCGAGTTGTCGACGATCGCTTTGATCTCGTAACCCGACTTCGGGGTCGTGCGAAGCAGACCGAGAATGACGTAGGCGGTGGGGCTGAGGCCCATCGCCGCGAACATATATCGGCACGATATATCTGTGTGTGAAGTCGGTCACACGGGCAGCAGCCCGAGCCGGCGCTTCAGCTCCAGCACGCGACCCGCCGCCTCGTCGAGTCGCGATTTCGCCACCTTGCCGTCGCGCACGGCCCGCAGCAGCGCCGAGCGCACGGCCTCCTGCACTTCGCCCGGGCTCTCGATCAGAAGGAGGTCCGCCCCCGCTGCGAGCGAGGCGACCGCGGCGTCGCGAACGCTGCCGAGCGCCTTCACCGCCCCGGTGTCGAGATCGTCGGTGATCGCGACCCCGGTGAAGCCGATCCGCCGCCGCAGCAACACGGTGGCAATCGAGGACGCCTGCGAGGCGGGCGTGACCGGGTCGAACGCCGCGTAGAAGGCGTGGGAGAGGACCAGCGCCGGTGCGCCCGCCGCCACCGCCGCGCGAAATGGGGTCAGGTCGCGGCCCAGCAGCGTCGCCGTGTTCTCCCCGACCGTCGCCGGTCCCAGGTCGGTGTCCGCCGAAACCGCGCCCATCCCGGGGAAGTGCGCGGGGGCGCAGCCGATTCCGGCGTCGCGACAGCCGATCAGCGCCGCGACTGTCATCTGCGCCACCAGGTCGGGCTCCTCGCCGAAGGCCCGGTCGGCGATCGGGCTGTCCAGCGTCGCGACGTCGGCTACCGGGAACAGGTTGAGGTCGAAGCCGGCATCCCGCAGCGCCCGCCCGGCCTGTTTCGACCAGTTCAGCGCCACGCGCGGATCGCCCGAGTCGCCGATCTCGATCTCGCGCTGCGGCGGAGGCAGGTCCGCAAAGGAGCGGTAGATCCCGCCCTCCTGGCTCGCGATCACCAGCGGCGGCACCGGTCCGCCCTGCTCCGCGGCGGCGCGCATCTCGCCGATCAGCGCCGTCCCCTGCGCCGCGTCGGCCCAATTGGCCGCGCCGACGAACACGGCGCCGAGTTGGCGGGCGCGCAGCTTCTCCAACACCGGGCTGGTCGAGTCCGTTCCGGCGAAGCCGAGCGCCAGCACCTGGTCCACCTTCTGCTCGGTGCTGAGCCGGCCCAGGAGGGCACGCACCTTTGGCGGGACGCCGGTGGTCCCGGGCGGCGCGTCGGGGCTGGGCTTCTCGCTGCCGCCGCCCAGCAACAGCGCGATTGCCGCCGTAGCCCCGGCTGCGCCGAGCACGCCGGCGCCACGCCGCACCAGGATTCGCCTCCGCGAGGGCCGCATCGCGGGGAGGATTCTGACGGCGGGACGGGACCGGCGCCCCTATCCTGAGCACCGATGAGCAATCCAACGCCCCCGCACACCTGGATGACGCGCTTGGCGCGTCGCATCCAGCGCCCGAAGGGCGCGGTGCGAGCGCGAAGCGCGAGTTCATCGGGCTTGCCCTTGCTGCCAGCAAGGGCTGCGCCCTGCTTCCTCGATCTGCTCGGCCATGCGCGCCCCCAGGCGCACGCGGGCGCTGGTCTGCTCATCTAATGCCCGACCGCAGCGACATCGTGGTAATGAAGTTCGGCGGTACCTCGGTTGCGGGAGCCGAGCAGATCAAGCGCGCCGCCGGGCGAATCGTCGCCGCCCGCGAGGCCGGCAGCCGCGTAGTCGCGGTGCTGTCGGCGCGCGGCAAGACCACCGACGAGCTGACCGAGATGGCGTTCGAGATCTCGCCGCAGCCGGAGCCGCGCGAGCTGGACATGCTGCTCTCGACGGGGGAGCGCATTTCCTCCGCGCTGTGCGCGATGGCGATCCACGACATGGGCCACAGGGCGATCTCGCTGACCGGCTCGCAGGCCGGGATCGTCACCGACTCCTCGCACACCAAGGCGCGGATCCTCGACGTCCGCGCCGATCGCATCCGCGAAGCACTGACGGAGGACCGCGTCGTGCTGGTCGCCGGATTCCAGGGTGTCTCCACGGAAAGCCGCGACGTGACCACGCTGGGGCGGGGCGGATCCGACACCACCGCGGTGGCTCTGGCCGCGGCACTCGGTGCCGAGGTCTGCGAGATCTACACCGACGTCGCAGGCGTGTTCAGCGCCGACCCCCGGATCGTCAGCGGGGCGCGCAAGCTGTCGATGGTTTCCTACGAGGAGATGCTGGAGATGTCGGCTTCGGGCGCCAAGGTGCTTCAGCTTCGCTCGGTGGAGTACGCGCGCAACCACGGCGTCCGCATCCACTGCCGCAGCTCGTTCGAGGATGGCACCGGTACCCTCGTCGTCAGCGAGGAGGAATCGATGGAACGCCCGATGGTGACAGCGGTGACCCACTCCGACGGCGAGGCCCGCGTGACGCTGAACGGCGTGCGGGACGAGCCGGGAGTCGCGGGCCGCATCTTCGGCGCCCTCGCCGAGGCCAACGTCAACGTCGACATGATCATCCAGAACGAGCCTGTGTCCGACGACGACCTCGCCGACCTCTCGTTCACGGTCGAGCGCGGCGACCTCGACACCGCCAAGGATGTGATCGCCGGGCTGGACGGCGTCAGCGCCGGGGTCGAGACCGACGAGCGCATCGGCAAGGTCTCGATCGTCGGCGCCGGCATGCGCAGTCATCCCGGCGTCGCGGCAAAGGTCTTCAGCACCCTGGGCGACAGCAAGATCAACATCGAGATGATCTCCACCTCGCCGATCAAGATCTCCTGCGTGATCGACGCCGACCGCATCCCCGACGCGGTCAAGGCGCTGCACGAGGCGTTCGAGCTGGACTCCGATGCGGTACGGCGCGAGGACCCGACCGGGACCGAGCACCGCCCCACCGTCCCGTCCTGATCGGGCCGGCTCGCCATACTTGATGCGATGACCGGCAACGGATACAGAGTCGGAGTACTGGGCGCCACCGGCGCCGTCGGCTCGACGATCCTCGAGGTGCTCGCCGAGCGCGATTTCCCAGCTTCCGAGGTAGTCCCGTATGCGTCGCAGCGCTCGACCGGCAAGCAGGTCCCGTTCGACGGGACCGTGCTGGAGTGCCGCGCCCTGGCCGAGGACGCGATCGGCGGCCTCGACCTGGTGCTCTGCTCCGCCGGGGGGAGCGTCAGCGCCGAGTGGGCGCCAAAGCTCGTCGACGCCGGCGCCGTGGTCATCGACAACACCAGCTACTGGCGCATGCACGACGACGTCCCACTGGTCGTCGCCGAGGTGAACCCCGAGGCCGCCGACTCGCACAAGGGCATTGTCGCCAACCCCAACTGCACGACGATGCAGATGGTCGTCGCGCTCGCTCCGATCCATCGCGCCGTGGAGATCGAGCGGATCGTCGTCTCCACCTACCAGTCGGTCTCGGGCACCGGCCGCAACGCCGTCACCGAGCTGCTCGAGGGGTCGCGCGCGGTGCTCGCCGGCGAACAGCCCAAGGCCGAGGTCTATCCCCACCCCGTCGCCTTCAACGTCCTGCCCCAGGTCGAGACCTTCGGCGAGGGTGACGACTACACGTCAGAGGAGCGCAAGGTGATGAACGAGACGCGCAAGATCCTCGGTGCCGGGGAGGAGCTGCGCATCTCCGCCACCTGCGCCCGCGTTCCCGTCGTCACCGGCCACTCGGAGTCGGTCAACATCCAGACGCGGGAGGACCTCTCCCCCGAGGACTGCCGGGAGCTGCTCGCAGACGCCCCCGGCGTGACCGTGGTCGACAACCCGGCCAAGGGCGTCTATCCGTTGCCCACCGCAGCCGCCGGCCAGGACGAGGTGCTGGTGGGGCGGATCCGCCGCGATCCCAGCCACGAACGCTGTCTCAACCTGTGGGTGGTCGGCGACAACCTGCGCAAAGGCGCCGCCACCAACGCCGTCCAGGTGGCCGAGCTGCTGCACGAGCGGCAGCTGATCGGCCGCTAGCTTCCGCCGATGGACATCGGCTTCGGCGAGGCCATACTGCTGTTCGGCGGGCTGCTTGCGGTCGCCGCGGCGCTGTCGGGGGTGATGCGCGGCACGGTGCTGTCGATCTCGGTGCTCTCGGTGGCGCTGGGGATCGCGTTGGCCGCAATGGACGTGGTCGAGGTCGACGCGAAGGACCAGGCCGTGGTGAGCCTCGTCGAGCTGGCGCTGATCCTCACCCTGTTCTCCGACGGGATGTTCGTCGAGCGCGAGCTGTTGCGCACCCACTGGGGGCCGGTGGCGCGGGCGATCGTGCTGGCGATGCCGATCACGCTGGGACTGCTGGCGCTGGCGGCCAAGGGGCTGTTCCCGGAGTTCTCCTGGGCGGAGGCCTTCCTGCTGGCGGCGGTGCTGACCCCGACCGACCCGGTGGTGACTTCGAGCGTCGTGACGGCCCAGCGGGTGCCGGAGAAGGTACGACACACGCTCAACCTCGAGTCAGGACTCAACGACGGCCTGGCGCTGCCGTTCGTGCTGTTCTTCCTGGTTCTCGCCACTCCCGGCGGCGACGCCGGCACGGAGGCGACCAAGCTGCTCGGCGAGGCTGCCTTCGGCGCCGTGGTCGGGGTCGTGCTGGGGATGCTGGGCGGCCGCCTTCATCACCACCTGCCGGGCGGCGGGTTGACCCCCCGCTACGAGGGCATATACGCGCTCGGCTTTGGGCTCGTCGCCTTCGGGCTGGCGGACGTGACGGTCGGAAACGGGCTGATCGCGGCCTTCGTGGCCGGAATCGCGATGGGCGCCGCCGAGCGCAAGGTGCCCGACGCGTTCGTGGACTTCTCCGAAAACGTCAGCGCGATCGCGCAGGTGTTGACCTTCTTCGTGTTCGGCGCCCTGATCGTCGCCACCGGTTACGAGGGGGACGTGTGGCGGCTGCTGGTGTTCGTGCCGTTCGCGCTGCTGGTCGCGCGGCCGGCCGCGGTGCTGCTCGCTTACCTGCGCGAGCGCCTTCCAATGCCGCACAAGCTGTTCATCGCCTGGTTCGGGCCGAAAGGCGTGGCCTCGATGCTGTTCGCGCTGTTCGTGCTCAACACCTCCGATGTCGCCGAGGGCACGCTGATCTTCGACGTCGCGGCCTTCACGATCCTCGTCTCGATCCTGGCCCACGGCCTCACCGACACGGTGGGAGCGCGCTGGATCGAACGGCGCATGGGAGGGCGGAGCGAAGAGGTGAGCGCGGGGCCACTCAGCACCCCCGGCCTCGACTAGCTCGCGTGCCTAGGCGGCGGTCAGCGCCGCCAGCCGCTCCTCGACCCAGCCCGTCGAGGCGATGTGCTTTCGCATCCCGAGCTCCTTGGGCTCGAAGCCCAGCGCCAGCCCGACCAGCTGCGGAAGGTGCAGCACAGCGAGCCCGAGGTCGCGGTTGACCACGGTGGCCGCCTCGGGCTGCTGCATGTCGAGGTTGAGGTGGCAGAGCGGGCACGGAGTGACTAGGCAGTCGGCGCCGGCGTCGAGAGCGTCGCCGACGTGGGTGCCTGCCTGGCGCAGCGAGGTGTCCCGGTTCATCGTGATCACCGGGAAGCCGCAGCACTTGCGCGCCCCGTCGTAGTCGACGACCTCGCCACCCAGCGCCTCGATCACCTGCTCGAGATAGAGGTCGCGCTCGGGGCGCTCGTCATAGCCGAGCCGGTCCTTCGGGCGAACGATGTAGCAGCCGTAGAACGGCCCCACGCGCAGGCCCGACAGCGGCCGCTGCACCTTGGCCTTCAGCCCGTCGAGCCCATAGTCCTCGACCAGCAGCCAGAGGAAGTTCTTGTTCGACCAGCCGTCCTTGCCCTTGACGTACTCAAGATCCTGCCCTCCGAGCGCATCGTTGATGTGCTCCCGGTAGGCCGCGTCGGCGTCGAGGCGCTGCTGGCATTCCGACTGCGCGCCCTGGCAGGTCGAGCAGATGTTCATCATCGGCAGGCCGGTCTGCTGGGCCAGCGCGAAGGTGCGCGCGTTCAGCGTGTCGGCCAGCTCCTGGTTGTGCTCGGCGATCACCCCGGCGCCGCAGCAGTTGGCGCGATCGAGGGTGACCAGCTCGATCCCAAGCTGCTCCGCGACGAGCTCCATCGAGCCGTGCAGCTCCGGGGTGAAGCCGCGCGAGACGCAGCCCGGCCAGTAGGCGACCTTGATCGTGCCGTCGCTCATTGGTCACCCTCGGGCTCGACCGCGGCCTCGGGAGCCTCATCCTCGTCGCCACCCTCGCCCTTGATGTAGAGGTTGAGCTCGGTGCGGTGCTCCTCCGCGTGCTCGTAGATCTGCTGGACCTCGTCCTGGGCGCCGTCGGGCAGCTTGTGGTGCACGCCGGGTATCAGCTTCGGAAGCGAGCGCATCTTGCCCGTCCGCAGGCCGCGGATCGCGGTCGGGATCGAGCCCAGCAGTCCCTTGATCGTGCGCTTGCGGGGTATCAGCTTGCCCTTGATCCCCTGGGCATAGGACTCCTGCAGCAGCAGCGACTCGTCAAGCGTTCCCTTGCGCTCGATGATCTTCACGAACGCGGTCTCGTGGCGGTGGCCGTTGTTCTCGTCGTCGATCCCGTGGTCGTGACCGGCGAGACGGCGCAAACGCATGATCTGGTCCATCGGCGCGACCCCCTTGGGGCAGGCGTCGATGCAGCCGAAGCAATGGGTGCAGTCGTAGATCCCGTGCGGGTCCTGGGCGAGGTCGTAGAGCCGCTCCCTGGTCTCCGCGTCGCGCGGGTCGCCGACGAAGCGGTACGCCTTGGCCAGCGCTGCGGGGCCGATGAAGTCGGGGTCCGCCTCCATCGAGAGGCAGGCGGAGACGCAGGCGCCGCACTGGATGCAGGCCATCGACTGGGTGATGTCGATCATCGATTCCGGCGGCACGATGTACTCGCGCTCGGGGGGGTCGCCGGCCGGCAGCAGCCACGGGGTGACGCGGCGGATCTTGGCCCAGTGGGTGGACTCCATGTCGGTGACCAGGTCCTTGATCACCGGCATGTTTCCCATCGGCTCGATGACTATCGGGCGCGGCACGTCCTCAGCTGCGCTTCCGGGCGTGCCGCGGTCACCGGTACCGCCGTTGCGGCGGTTGGCGTGGGCGTGGGCGTGCCCGATCTGGGTCTTGCAGGCGAGGCCCGACTCGCCGTTGATCTTCATCCCGCAGGAGCCGCAGATCGCCGCGCGGCAGGAGCAGCGGACGCCGATGCTGCCGTCGTCGCGGTCCTTGGCCTGGAGGATGCCGTCGAGCACCGAGAGCGACGCCTCGAGCTCGACCTTGAACTCCTCCCAGTACGGCCCCTGTCCCTCCTCCGGCTTGTAGCGGCGGATCTTCAGCGTGTACTCGGCCATCAGTAAGTCCTCTCCTGCGGCTCCCACTGGGTCATCGTCACCTCTGAATAGCTGATTTCCGGCCCGGCGGCGTTCAGAGAGAGGTCGATGTGCTTGAGCCACTCCTCGTCGTTTCGCTCGGGGAAGTCGGTGCGGTACTGGGCGCCGCGGCTCTCGGTGCGGTGCAGGGCCGCGACGCAGGTGCACTCGGCGCAGTCGAGCATGTAGCCGAGCTCGATCGAGCCCAGCACGTCCTGGTTGAAGACAGCGCCGCGGTCGTCGATGTAGGCGCTGCCGGAGCGCTCCTTCAGCTCCTTGACCGTCTCCAGCGCGAACTTGATCCCCTCGGCGTCGCGGAACACGCTCACATGCTCGTCCATTACCTTGCCCAGGTCGCGCTTGATCTCCGAGATCCGCGGCCCCGAGCCCTTCTCCCGCCCCATCACCTCGTCGATCTTTGACTGCTCGTCGGCCAGCACCGCCTGCGGGGGATGCGACATCTCGATTCGCTTGGCGCGCGCGGCCGCGTCGCGGCCGGAGTGCTTGCCGAAGATCAGCGTGTCCAGCAGCGAGTTGGCCCCGAGCCGGTTGCCGCCGTGCACCGAGACGCAGGCGACCTCGCCGGCCGCGTACAGCCCGGGAATGTCGGTGGCCCCCTTGACGTCGGTCTTGACCCCGCCCATCGTGTAGTGGTTGCCGGGCTTGATGTGGATCGGCTCGCTGGTGATGTCCACCCCCGCGAAGTCGCGCCCGACCAGCACGATCTCGCGCAGCGCCTCGTGGATCCGCTTCTTCGGGACCACCGTGATGTCGAGCGCGACGGTGCCGTCGGGAAAGCCGCGCCCCTCGTTGATCTCGGTCTGCTCGGCGCGGGAGACGACGTCGCGCGATGCCAGCTCCATCTTGTTCGGGGCGTATTTCTCCAAGAAGCGCTCGCCGTTGGCGTTGAGCAGGTGCGCGCCCTCGCCCCGCGCTCCCTCGGTGATCAGGAAACCCTTGCCGGCCAGCGTCGTCGGGTGGTACTGGATCATCTCCATGTCCATCAGCTTGGCGCCGACGCGGTAGGCCATCGCTATCCCGTCGCCGGTGCAGATCAGGGCATTGGTCGTCGGCTGCCAGATCTGCCCGTTGCCGCCGGTGGCGAGGATCACCGCCTTGGCCCTGAACAACTCCATCGAGCCGTCGGCGATGTTGCGGGTCACGACGCCGCAGCAATTGCCGTCGTCGTCGAGCGCGAGCGCGGTCGAGAACCACTCCTCGTAGCGCGCCACCGCGTCGGAGTACTTCATCAGCTGCTCGTAGAGCACGTGCATGATCGCCTGGCCGGTGATGTCGGCGACGTAGTAGGTCCGCGCCGCCGAGGCGCCGCCGAAGGCGCGCGTGCCCAGCTTTCCCTCCTCGTTGCGGTGAAAGGTGACGCCGAGGTGCTCGAGGTGGAGGATCTCGTCGGGGGCCTCGCGGCACATGATCTCGATCGCGTCCTGGTCGCCGAGGTAGTCGGAGCCCTTGACGGTGTCGAATGCATGCGACTCCCAGGAGTCGTCGGGGTCCAGCGCCGCGTTGATCCCGCCCTGTGCAGCGTTGGAGTGCGAGCGCACAGGGTGGACCTTGCTGATGATCCCCACCGAGACCCCCTCCGCGGCCGCCGCCAGGGCCGCACGCTGCCCCGCCAGGCCGGCTCCGATCACCAGTACGTCGTGGTCAGGCACTCTGCGGCCCATCCTATACGTGCGCGAGCGCGCCTCGGCCCTGTCGAAAACCGAGGAAAGCCTCGGATTTGCAGCTAAGTCCGCGACCGGTTCGCGGGGAGGCTCAGCGGTCGGGGCCAGCGCCGGCCCGCGCCTCGCGCAGCGCTCGGCCGACCTGTTCCGCCGTGATCACGCCGCGCAGGCGGCCATCGGCGTCAACCGCGACCAGCGCGCCGAGGCGGCGCAGGGCGTCGTTGTTGAGCAGCGAGTCCAGCGGGGCGTCCTCGCTGACGTGCAGGGACCCCGGATCGGGCTCGATCAGCTCGGCCACCGTGGCCGAGGAACGGTCACGGTCCGGCACCTGGTCGGCGCGGTCGCGAACCAGCAGTCCCATGAAGCGCTGCGCCGCGTCCACGACCGGGAACCAGGGCCAGCGGTAGCGCAGGAAATACTCGTCCAGCGCCTGCTCGACGCTGAGGCCGTCGGGGATCGCGATCGGGTCGGTGTCCATCACGTCGGCGACCCTCAGCCCCTCGATCCGGCTGGTCACCGACGTCTGCAGGATCGCGGCCCGTGCCGAGCCGTTGATCACCATTCCGATCAATGCCAGCCAGAGCCCGCTGAAGACCGCGCCCTGGATCGCCAGGAAGATGCCACCCGCGATGAACAGGTAGGCGAAGCCCTGGCCCAGCGTCGCCGCGAAGCGGGTCGCCGAGTTGCGGTTGCCGGTCTTCCACCAGGCGATCGCGCGCACGATCCGGCCGCCGTCCATGGGGTACGCGGGGAGCAGGTTGAAGACCAGCACCAAGAAATTGATCGAGGCAAGCCAGGCGACCATCGCCAGCACGCCGGACACCGGCGCGTTGCCGTCGACCAGCATCGCCTCCTTGAAGTCCGACGGCCCTGCGACCGCGAGCCCCAGCCCGGCGAGGACGACGGCGATCGCCAGGGTGACCAGCGGTCCGGCGACCGCGATTCGGAACTCGGTGCCTGCCGAGTCGGCGTCGCGGTCCATTCGCGCCAGGCCGCCGAAGATCCAGAGCTGGATGCTGGAGATCCCCACGCCGCGGCGGATCGCCACCAGCGCGTGCCCCAGCTCGTGCAGCAGGATCGAGCCGAAGAAGCCTACGGCGCTCAGCACGGCCAGGAAGTAGCCGTAGCTGCTGTTGTCGTCGCCCAGCACGTCGTCGTAGAAACCGGAGAGCCAGACGATGACCAGGAACAGCACGATGAACCACGACCAGTCGACGCTGATGCGGATCCCGCGCACGTGGAAGAGGGTTATCGAGCCTCCGCCCATAAGCAGATGGTATTCACGCTCCGCGCCCGGGCCGGACTAGAGCCGAGGCGTATGCCTGGCGATTATGCGCTCGAAGTCGGTCCCGGGCGCCAGCGTCCCGAACGCCTGGCCCCAGTCGCCGGCCAGCCGCGACGCGCAGAAGGCGTCGGCGACGGCGGGATCGCCGAAGCGGACCAATACCGAGCCCTGCAGGGCCAGGGCCATGCGCTCGACAACGCGGCGCGCGCGGGTCTCGATCGTGGCGAGATCCGAAAGCTCCGCACGCAATTCGCGTGAGAAGGCCTCGAGCCGCGGCTCGGCCGCGGCGCCCTCGGCGACCTCCGCGAAGAACGCCTCCACGGACTCCGGGTTGCGCACCATCCCGCGCAGCACGTCGAGGCACTGCACGTTGCCCGACCCCTCCCAGATCGAGGCCAGCGGCGACTCGCGGTACAGCCGGGGCATTCCCGACTCCTCGACGTAGCCGTTGCCGCCGTGGCACTCGAGGCACTCGACCGCGTGCACCGGGCCGCGCTTGCAGATCCAGTACTTGAGCACTGCGTTGGCGAGGCGGCGGAAGCGAATCGCCTCCTCGTCGCCGGCGGCCGCCTCGTCGTAGGAGCGGGCCAGCCGCAGCGAGGAGATCGTCGCCGCCTCCGACTCGACGCAGAGGTCGGCGAGCACGTTCTGCATCAGCGGCTGTTCGGACAGGAGCTTGCCGAAGGCGGAGCGATGGGCCGCATGCCATGTGGCCCGGGCGACACCGGCCCTCATCCCGGTGGCTGAGCCGACGGCGCAGTCGAGCCGGGTGTGGTTGACCATCTCGATGATCGTCGGGATCCCGCGGCCCTCCTCGCCCACCATCCGTGCCCAGGCGCCCCGGAACTCGACCTCGCTGGACGCGTTGGAGTGGTTGCCGAGCTTGTCCTTGAGACGCTGGATCTGGAAGCGATTGCGCTCTCCATCGGGCGTCCAGCGGGGCATCAGGAAGCAGGACAGGCCGCCGTCGGCCTGGGCCAGCACCAGGAACGCGTCGCACATCGGCGCCGAGAGGAACCACTTGTGGCCGATGATCTCGTACTCGGCGCCGGGCCCGCCGCCATTCAGCGGCTCGGCCACGGTGGTGTTGGCGCGCACGTCGGAGCCGCCCTGCTTCTCGGTCATCCCCATCCCGCACAGGGCCCCGCGCTTGTCCGCGGCGGGGATCGAACGCTCGTCGTATTCGAGTGAGAGGAAGCGGGACTCCCACTCCTCGGCGAGCTCGGGCTGGGCGCGCAGAGCGGGGATCACCGAGTAGGTCATCGAGATCGGGCACCCGACCCCGGCCTCGGCCTGCGAGAGCAGCATGAATTGCGCGGCGCGGGCGACGTGGGCGCCGGGGCCGGGCTCGCGCCACGGCGAAGCGTGCAGCCCCTGCGAGACCCCGATCCGCATCAGCTCGTGCCAGGAGCTGTCGAACTCGACCTCGTCTATGCGGTTGCCGAAGCGGTCGTGGGTGCGCAGCACCGGGCGTTTCTGGTTGGCCTCGAAGCCAAGCCGGATCACCTCGGCGCTGCCGCACAGGGCGCCGAACTCGCGGGCGCTCTGCTCTGCCCACTCGGCGCCCTCCCGGCGCAGCGCCTCGACCAGCGGCCGGTCCGCCTCGAAGACGTTGTAGTCCTCGAGCGGAGGCGGTTGGTTGGCGACCTCGTGGGTCGCGGTGGAGGGGCGCTCGATCGTTGCCATTGGCTGAATGGTATTCGGCGCTCCGGCCTCGCGAGAGATAATCCGCCCCGTGCTCGCGCGACGAGGGCGCGGAGCTCCGCGCCCTCGGCCTTCCACCGTCCAATCGCTAGGGTGCCGCGTCCAACCGCGAAGGGAACTCTGAACGTGGCCAAGATCAAGGTTTCCAACCCGATCGTCGAGCTCGACGGCGACGAGATGACGCGGATCATCTGGGCCTTCATCAAGGAGCAGCTGATCCTGCCCTATCTCGACATCGAGCGGATCTACTTCGACCTCGGGATCGAGAGCCGCGACGCGACGGACGACCAGATCACGATCGATGCGGCGAACGCGATCAAGAAGCATGGCGTGGGGGTCAAGTGCGCCACGATCACGCCCGACGAGGCGCGGGTCAAGGAGTTCGGCCTGAAGAGGATGTACCGCTCCCCGAACGGGACCATCCGCAACATCCTCGGCGGCGTCATCTTCCGCGAGCCGATCGTGATCTCGAACGTCCCGCGGCTCGTGCCGGGGTGGACGAAGCCGATCGTCATCGGCCGTCACGCCTTCGGCGACCAGTACCGCGCCACCGACACCAGGATTCCCGGCGACGGCAAGCTGATGCTGTCGTTCACGCCCAACGACGGCTCCGAGCCGATCGAGCTCGAGGTTTTCGACTTCCCCGAGGGTGGCGGCATCGCGATGGCGATGTACAACCTCGACGACTCGATCCGCGACTTCGCCCGTGCCTCCTTCCGCTACGGCCTCGAGCACGGGCTTCCGGTCTACATGTCGACCAAGAACACGATCTTGAAGACCTACGACGGCCGCTTCAAGGATCTCTTCCAGGAGATCTTCGACTCCGAGTTCTCCGATGAGTTCGAGGCGAAGGGCCTGACCTACGAGCACCGCCTGATCGACGACATGGTCGCTGCGGCGCTGAAGTGGGAGGGGGGCTATGTCTGGGCCTGCAAGAACTACGACGGCGACGTGCAGTCGGACACCGTCGCCCAGGGCTTCGGCTCGCTGGGCCTGATGACCAGCGTGCTGATGAGCCCCGACGGCAAGACGGTCGAGGCCGAGGCCGCGCACGGCACCGTGACCCGCCACTACCGCCAGCACCAGCAGGGCAAGCCGACGTCAACCAACTCGATCGCATCGATCTTCGCCTGGACTCGCGGGCTGCAGGCGCGCGGCCGTCTCGACGGCACGCCGGAGGTATCGGAGTTCAGCGAGACGCTCGAGCGAATATGCGTGGAGACGGTTGAGAGCGGAAAGATGACCAAGGACCTCGCCCTGCTGGTGGGTCCAGACCAGGAGTTCCAGACAACGCAGGAGTTCCTCGCCTCGATCGACGAGAACCTGCAGCAGGCGATGGCATAGCGTCCGCCCACCCCCAACGACCTACACAGGAGAACGATTTCGTGAGCACCCCAGTCAAGGTCACCGTCACCGGCGCCGCCGGCCAGATCGGCTACGCGCTCCTGTTCAGGGTTGCGTCGGGCCAGATGCTCGGCGACGACACGCCGGTCCACCTCAATCTGCTCGAGATCTCCGACGCGGTGAAGGCGGCCGAGGGCACCGCGATGGAGCTCGACGACTGCGCCTTCCCGCTGCTCGACGGGGTCGACATCTACGACGACCCCAAGCAGGCCTTCGACGGCTGCAATGTGGGGCTGTTGGTCGGCGCCCGGCCGCGCGGCCCGGGGATGGAGCGCTCCGACCTGCTGGAGGCGAATGGCGGCATCTTCAAGCCCCAGGGCGAGGCGATCAACTCCGGCGCCGCCGACGACGTGCGGGTGCTGGTGGTCGGCAACCCCGCCAACACGAACTGCCTGATCGCCAAGTCCAATGCGCCCGACGTCCCGCGCGAGCGCTTCAACGCGATGACCCGCCTCGACCACAACCGCGCGATCGCCCAGCTCGCCCAGAGGACCGGCGCCGCGGTCTCCGAGATCTCCAACATGACGATCTGGGGCAATCACTCGACCACCCAGTACCCCGACCTGGTCAACGCCAAGGTGAAGGGCGAGAGTGCCTGGGACACGGTCGGCGACGAGGCCTGGATCGCCGACGAGTTCATCCCCACCGTGGCCAAGCGCGGCGCGGCGATCATCGATGCTCGGGGCGCCTCCAGCGCCGCCTCGGCGGCCAACGCGGCGATCGACCACGTCCACGACTGGGTGCTGGGCACGCCGAATGGCGACTGGGTGTCGATGTCGGTGCCCTCGGACGGCTCCTACGAGGTTGAGGAGGGGCTGATCTCGGGCTTCCCGAGCACCTGCTCGAACGGTGAGTGGTCGATCGTCGAGGGACTCGAGGTTCCGGACTTCTCGCGCCAGCGGATCGACGCCAGCGTCGCCGAGCTGCGCGAAGAGCGCGACGCCGTCGCGGGGCTCGGCCTGATCTAGAAGGCGCAAATGCGGCGCCTTCGGCGCCTGACCAGCCTGTGGCGGCGCCTGACGGCGCCGCCGAGCATCACTTGGCGGGGTGGTAGCCCCGCTTGCGCTTGCGGACCCGCCCTTCCTTCTGCAGGTCGCCCATCACCCGGTACAGGTAGTTGGGCTTGATCTTCAACTGCTTGGCGATCTCCGAGGCGCTGATGCCGGGGTTGGCCTCGACGATCTTCACCGCCTGGTTGGCGCGCGTGCCGCCGCGGCGGCGGCGCCCGCCCTTGCCGGAGCCTTTCGGCCGACCGGGGCGCCGGCGCCCGACGCGGCCACCCGTGAGGTCGGACAGCGCCCGCTCCAGCCGGGCGCGCTCGTTGTCAAGCTCCTTGAGCCGCTTCTCGACCAGCGAACGAGCCTCGTCAAGTACGTTGCTACTCGGTGACATGGCTTCCTTTCCGAAGGTTGTCTCCCAATTCCTACTGTCAGCCTAATGAATGCAGTGTGGGGTGGTTGTCACGTTGAGTGTGCATAGAGGTTCGCAGGTAAGTGTGAGATGCAAACCGTGAGTAGGCCGGTTGTCACGGTGGCGCGGGTGTTGCTGCCCGCCGGGCTGGGACCGCTGCAGGAGCGGGCCGAGGTGCGACAGGGAGGGCTCGGTGCCCGCCGAGAGGAAGTGCTGGCGCTGGCGCCCGGGTCGGTCGCGGTCGTCGCCGACCCCAGCGTTTCGGTCGATGCAGCTCTGCTCGACGCGGCCGGAGAGCAGCTGAGGCTCGTCGCCAACTTCGCCGTGGGCTACGACAACGTCGATCTCGACGCCTGCCACGAGCGCGGCGTCCGCGTCACCAATACCCCCGATGTCCTCACCAACGCCACTGCGGAGCTGGCGCTGACGCTCACCCTTGCAGCCGCCCGCCTTCTCTCCGAGGCTGAGCGCGACCTTCGGGCCGGCCGCTGGAGCGGCTGGGACCCCGCCGCCTACCTGGGCCTCGAGCTCAGCGGTGCCAGCGTCGGGGTCGTCGGCCTCGGGCGCATCGGCAGCCGTTACGCCGAGCTCGTCGGCGGCTTCGGGGTCGAGCTGCTCTACACCGCCCGCTCGCCAAAGCCCGAGGCGGAGGAGCGGCTGGGAGCCAACCGCGCCGAGCTGGAGGAGTTGTTGGAGCGTGCCGACGTGGTGAGCCTGCATGTACCGGCGAGCCCCGAGACCCATTACCTGATCGACGCGGCCGCGCTGAAGCGGATGAAGCCCGCCGCGGTGCTGGTCAACACCTCGCGCGGCGCGCTGGTCGACCTCGCCGCACTGGCGGAGGCGCTTCGCGAAGGCCGCATCGGTGCCGCGGGCCTCGATGTCTACGAGCACGAGCCGGACGTCCCTGCCGAGATCCTCGAGGCGCCGCATACCGCGCTCGCACCCCACATCGGCTCCGCCACCGTGAAGGCGCGCGACGGGATGGCGCGCACCGTGGCCGAGAACGTGATCGCGGTGCTGGAGGGCCGCGAGCCCCCGAACCCCGTATGACAATTGCGGCGGCTCCGCCTGTCATCGGCTTCGAGGCGCAACGCCCCGGCAAGCATCGACTAGTCGCGACGCTGCCGCGGCAGGGTGCGAAAGACCACGTCCCACAGCGGCGAGGAGACGCCGAACCCGTAGCCGTGGTCCTGGAAGTGGTGGCGCATGTGCTGCTCGCGCAGCCGCTTGCCGAGATCCGTCTTCGGCGTGTGATGGTGGAGGTGGTAATGCGTGTAGTCGTAGAACAGGTAGCCGGCGATGAAGCCGGCGAACAGCGGGTACGCGACCGGCGTCCCGAAGATCGCCGTGAAGCCGAGGAAGAACAGCCCCGACAGCGGAATGCTCACGGCGGGGGGCATCACCAGCCGCATCTTGTCGTTGGGGTGGTCGTGGTGGACGCCGTGGATGATGAAGTGCATGCGGCGTCCGAAGGCGTTGTCGGGCTCGAGATGGAAGATCAGGCGGTGCAGCCAGTACTCGGTCAGGGTCCAGATGCCGGCCGCCCCGACCAGGGTCAGCAGCACCAGCTCCCATGCCGGTAGGCCGCGATCGGCGCCCAGCCACTCCATCGCCGCGACCACCGGGACGAAGAGGATCGCCGGGATCGAGGGGTGGACCCGCGAGAAGAAGTTGAGGAACTCGCTCTCGAAGAGCTGCGGGGACGCCGAAAGTTGTTGGGTTCTCTGCTGAGAAGTAGCCATGGCCTCAACAAAAAATAGTAGCCCGAAACAAAGACCCCCGGATTTGCGTGAATGGGCAATGACGGGCTCGCCGAGGAGTGCCATGATGATCGCGCGGGTCAGGGACGGACTCTTGTGGGTCAGGGACAGACTCTTGTCAGACACAGCGCACCGTTAGAGAGGAGAAGTCGTTGGCAAGGAAGAAGGGGCAGACCGGCAGGGCACCGAGCTGCGATGACTGTTACTTCCGAAAGAACCTTCTCTGCGCCCTCGAGCTGGACGAGCCCTGTTCCACGTTCCGCCCCGACCGCCCCGAAGGCCTCGTCCCGCCTCGCCAGCCGGTGCTGCTGATGCGGTCTCCGCGCTGGGCCTCGCAGGGACGCGCCCCCGGGCGCGACGTAGCTGCCGCCTGACGGCAAACGCCCTGCACCCACGCAGCCTCCGGCGGGCTAGAGTTGGGCCTGCAACCCGGAGGAGAGAGGGACCTCGTGAGGATCACAGTTCTCGGCAAGTCGCCGTCGTGGCAGGACGTGGACGGAGCCTGCAGCGGCTATCTGGTCGAGGACGAGGAGACCTGCGTGCTGCTCGACTGCGGCAACGGGGTGTTCTCGAAGCTGCGCCGCTTTCGCGACTACGTCGACGTTGACGCGGTCGCGATCTCCCACCTGCACGCCGACCACTTCCTCGACCTCGTGCCCTACAGCTACGCGCTCACCTATGCCCCCCGTCAGCAGCCGGTGCCGGTGGATCGCTGGCCCGGCACCGACAACCCCGCGCGGCCGCGTCTGATCGCCCCCCGCGGGGCGCAGAAGACCTTCCGCCGCATCGTCGGCGCATGGGGCAACGAGGACCTGATCGAAAACGCCTTCGCGCTCGAGGAGTACGAGCCCGGCGCGTCCGTCGAGGTCGGGTCGATCCGGCTTTTGTTCCAGGAGGTTCCGCACTTCACGGAGACGTTCGCGATCGACGTCACCTCGGCGAAGGGCAACGGCCGGCTCACCTTCGGGGCCGACTGCTCGCCCACCGAGGAGCTGGTGCGGATCGCCCGCGACACCGACCTGCTGCTGGTCGAGGCGACGCTGCCGCGCCCCGAGCGGACCGGTGTCCGCGGGCACCTGACTCCGGCCGAGGCGGGTGAGCACGCCCGCAGGGCGGGAGCGCAGCGCGTCGTGCTCACCCACATCTCCGACGAGCTCGACGCCGACTGGGCCCGCGACCAAGCCGCCGAGGCGTTTGGCGGGCCGGTCGAGGTCGCGCGCGAAGGCGCCGTATACGACGTCTGAGAGAAGCGCCCCGGCCAGGCGGTCTGTCTAACCTCTTGGGGATGCCAGAACGCGACCTGTTTGCCAACTTCGCCCGCATGCGGCGGGAGATGGACCAGCTGTTCGGGGACTGGCCCGGGCGCGGCTTCACCGCTGCCCGTGCGACCGGCTTCTCACCGCACGTCGACGTCTACTACTGCGGCGATCCGCAGCGGGCGATCGTCAAGGCCGACCTGGCCGGGGTCGAGCTGGCCGCGGTCAACATCGAGATCAGCGGCCGCGAGCTCGTGATCAGCGGGGAGCGGCCCGTGCAGGAGACCGAGGGCCGCGTCTACCAGCAGGTCGAGATCGACTCGGGGCCGTTCCGCTGCATCGTCGAGCTGCAGGTCGACGTCGACCCCGATCGCGCCAAAGCCACCTACGAGGACGGCGTCCTGCGCATCGAGCTGCCACTGCGCGAGCCGGCGGAGACATCGCGCCGGGTGCCGATCGAGCGGGAGTAGGGGAGATGATCGAGAGCGAGGACATCGGACGGGACGGCGCCTTCGCGCCGGACGCCGACACGGCGACACTGGAGGTCGTCGAGTCCCACGACCCCGAGGAGGCGATCCGCTCCGAGGAGCCTCTCCCGCAGGCGCTGCCGGTGCTGCCGATGCGCGAGATGGTCGCCTATCCCGACACCCTGACCCCGCTGGCGGTGGGCCAGGAGCGCTCCATCAAGCTGGTCGACGACGTGCTGGGCGGCAACCGGATGCTCGCCCTGGTCGCGTCGAAGGATTCCGAGGAAGAGGCGCCCGACCCCGACAAGCTCTACGACGTCGGCGTCGCCGCCGTGGTCGCGCGGATGCTGAAGGTCCCCGACGGCACGATCCGCATCCTCGTCCAGGGCACGCAGCGGATCCGAATCGACGACTACGTCGCCGAGGAGCCCTACCTGGTCGCGCGGGTCAGCGAGCTGCCCGACGTGATCGAGCCCACCCCCGAGCTGGAGGCGCTGACCCGCAACGTCCAGACGACCTTCTCGCAGATCATCGAGCAGATCCCCTATCTGCCCGAGGAGCTGCAGCTTGCGGTCACCAACATGGACGACCCCTCGGCACTGGCCCACCTGATCGCCGGCGCGCTGCGGATCTCGGTCCAGGAGAAGCAGGAGCTGCTGGAGGAGGTGGACGTGGCAAAGCGGCTGCGCCGCCTCTCCGAGATCCTCGCCCGCGAGCTGGAGGTGATCCAGCTCGGCACCCAGATCCAGTCGCAGGTCCAGTCGGAGCTCGACAAGGGCCAGCGCGAGTACTTCCTGCGCGAGCAGCTGAAGGCGATCCAGCAGGAGCTGGGAGAGGGCGACGAGCAGCAGGCGGAGATCAACGAGCTGCGCGAGCGGATCGCCGAGGCCGAGCTGCCCGAGCACGCTCAGCAGGCCGCCGAGCGCGAGCTGTCACGGCTGGAGAAGCTGCCGCCGGCCGCCGCCGAGTACGGGGTGATCCGCGGCTACCTGGAGTGGCTGGTCGACCTTCCGTGGTCGAAGCGCACCGAGGACAACCTCGATATCGAGCACGCCCACGAGGTGCTCGACGAGGACCACTACGACCTTGAGAAGGTCAAGGACCGGATCCTCGAGTACCTCGCGGTGCGCAAGCTCAACCCCGATTCGCATGGCCCGATCCTCTGCTTTGTGGGCCCCCCCGGGGTCGGCAAGACCAGCCTTGGGAAGTCGATCGCACGGGCATTGGGGCGCAAGTTCGAGCGGATCTCGGTCGGCGGCGTGCGCGACGAGGCCGAGATTCGCGGCCATCGCCGCACCTACATCGGCGCGATGCCGGGAACGATCATCCGCGCCCTGCGCGACGCCGGGTCGCGCAACCCGGTGTTCATGATCGACGAGATCGACAAGATGGGCGCGGATTTCCGCGGCGACCCCGCCTCGGCGATGCTCGAGGTGCTCGACCCGTCCCAGAACGAGACGTTCCGCGACCACTACCTCGATCTCACCTTCGACCTCTCCGAGGTTCTGTTCATCGCCACCGCCAACATCCTCGACACGGTGCCGCTTCCGCTCCAGGACCGCATGGAGGTGCTCCAGCTCGCCGGCTACACGCTGGAGGAAAAGAAGCACATCGCCAGGCGCTACCTGGTGCCGCGGCAGATCGCCGAGAACGGGCTGAAGGCGTCGCAGATCGAGTTCGCCAATCCGGCCCTGGAGGCGATCGTCGAGGAGTACACGCGCGAGGCGGGCGTCCGCAACCTCGAGCGGGAGATCGGGACGATCTGCCGCAAGGTGGCGCGCGAGGTGGCCGAGGGCAAGGTGGACGGAAAGGTGCGCATCTCCGCCAAGCGGGCGCGAGAGCTGCTGGGCCGGCGCAGGTTCTGGGCCGAGCAGCGCCGCCGCACCAAGGACCCCGGGGTCTCCACCGGACTCGCCTGGACTCCGACCGGCGGCGACGTGCTGTTCATCGAGGCGACCGCGATGCCGGGCTCCGGCAAGCTGACGATCACCGGCCAGCTCGGCGACGTGATGAAGGAGTCGGCGCAGGCGGCGCTGTCCTACGTGCGCCACAACCAGGCCAGGATTGCGCCGGAGCTGCCCGAGGACTGGTTCGCGGAGCACGACCTCCACATCCACGTTCCGGCCGGGGCGGTGCCAAAGGACGGCCCCTCGGCCGGCGTGGCGATGACCACTGCAATCGCCTCGCTGGTCAGCGGACGCCCGGTGCGCAACGACATCGCGATGACCGGCGAGGTCACGCTGACCGGCCAGGTGCTGCCCGTGGGCGGGATCAAGGAGAAGGTGCTGGCGGCGCAGCGGGCCGGGATCAAGCGGGTGATCCTGCCGTCGCGCAACGAGGGTGACGTCGACGAGATCCCGGAGCACGAGCGCGGCGAGCTCGAGTTCGTCTACGTGGAAGAGGTCAGGGAGGCACTCGAGGAGGCCCTGGAAGGGGACCGCGAATAGGCGCGCGGCCCGAGCGGGTATTCTCAGCACCCCAACGATCGACCGAGGGAGTTGAAGAGGAACCATGGCTAGAGGCAGCACCCGCGCGAGCAAGGCCGCGGACGCCTACCAGGCGGCGCGCTCACACCCTTATGTGCAGCGACTGGTGGAGGACGACGAGCTGCGCGACAACCTGCGCGACGCCTATGAGGCTGCGCGCCACGCCTACGGGCGGGTCACCAAGAACGGCCAGCCCGCGAAGCGGCTGATGGACGACAAGAAGGTCCAGCGCGACCTGCGCACGGCCGCCGACTCGCTGCGCGAGGCTTCCGAGCAGCTGCGCGGCCGCCGCAAGCGCAAGGGCCATTTCGGCAGGATCGTCCTGCTGGGCGCGGTCGGGGCGGGTGTCGCCCTGGCGCTCTCCGAGAGCGCCCGCAAGACCGTGATGGACGCGCTGTTCGGCGCGGAGGAGGAGTTCGAGTACAGGAGCTCCACCAGCGCCGGCAACGGCGCCGGGACGAGCTCCGAGTAAGCAGCACGCAGTTGAGATCCGTCCACATCCTCGTACCGGCTCAGCGGTATGTCTTCTCCCTCGATGACGGCAGGGCTGTCCCCGAGCGGGTGGAGAGCTCGGCGGACGGCTTTCGCCGCTACAAGGAGCTGCAGTCCGAGGGCAAGACGGTCGGCATGGTCGCGATTCCGAACAGCGTCCTGATCCGTGCCTCGGAGGATTACCTGGTCGATCCCGGCCTGATCATGCAGGGCGCCCCGCTGTTCGGCGCGCTGGACTCGCTCGGCGTCTCCGCCAATGACGTCAAGAAGGTGATCCTGACCCACCTGCACTTCGACCACGCCGAGGCCCTCGCCACCTGGCCGCAGCGGACGACCTACGTGCACCGGCTGGAGACCGAGGCCCCCTACACGCAACTGGTCGCGGGACAGCTTGAGACGGTCAACCTCGAGATCCTCGACGGCGACGAGGGGGAGATCGAGCCCGGCGTCCGCTGGATGCGTACCCCGGGCCACAGCGACGGGCTGATCACGGTCCTGGTCGACGCCGATGACGGCCTCACCGCGATCGCCTCCGACTGCGTCGGTCCCCTGCCGGAGTATTTCGACGAGATGGACCTTCCCGAGGACTTCGGGCCTGAGCGCGAGGAGCTGCTGGAGCAGTGGCGGCGGATTCGCGAGCTCGAGCCGGCCGTGGTCATCCCCGGCCACAACCCTCCGGTTCGCCTGCGATAGCCGACCCCCTCGCAACCGAATACTCCTAGACTGCCGTCCATGGAAGCCGCCGCAGAGCGGGAGCTGACCGGCGAGAAGGCCCAGCGCATCGTCGACGCGATGCGAGACAGCGTCGCCAAGCGCGGCGCCGCCGGTTCGACCTTCGAGCACGTGGCCAGCGAGGCCGGGGTCAGCCGCGGCCTGCTCCACTACTACTTCGGCACAAAGGAGCGCCTGCTGGTCGAGGTCGTCCGCCGCGACGCCGACGTGCGCATCGGCCGCCTCGACGAGCCGCTTGGCCAGGCGAAGACCGTCGACGACGTGCTCGACATCCTCGTTGCCAGCCTGATCGACCTGATCGAGAACGACCCGGGCTTCTTCCTGCTGCTGTTCGAGCTGTTCAGCGCCGGCCGCCGCAATCCGGACATCCAGGCCGAGCTGGGCCAGCTCTTCGTGCGCACCCGTGGCCACGTGGCGGAGATCCTCAAGGCCAAGGAGACCGAGGGCGTGCTGCACCTGCGCTACGACGCGGAGGCGGTGGCGTCGTACCTGTTCACGGTCGGCGACGGATTCGCGCTGCAGGCGCTGTCCGACCCTGCGCGGGACCACTCCGGGACGCTGGCGGCGTGCACTGCGGCCGCGCGTTACCTGCTCACCGACGAGTAGAGCGTCGTGACGCACCTCACACAGGCCCTGCCTGACCCGACGTAGTCTCACCGGACTGGCTGTCCAGCCAGTTTCCCGGGAGCGACGGAGGAGTCGACTTGCGGAACTTCATGATCGGGCTCGAAGCGCGCCTCGGCGCCCCTGCGGCTCAGCATTCACCCTGAGCGCTAACAGCTACTGACCTTATTGGCGGAGGGCAGCCGTATCAGGACCCGGTCGTCGTTGTTGTCCTCGTCGAGCTCGAACAGGTGCTGGCTGGGGTCGGCGACGTGCACGAACGCGTAGCAGCCGCGCAGGCCGGTGATGTCGATGTAGTTCTCGTGGTAGTCGGCGGGGTAGATGTCCGACCAGCCGACCGAGGTGCCGAGCACGATGCTCTTGCGGTTCGGATCCTGGCTGCAGGAGGGGTAGACCCGGTGGTTCGGCGACTGCGGGCTGGACTGGGTGCGCTCGAGGTCGCGCAAGCAGTAGTTGACCTTGGGGCCGGTTCGCACCCGCCGCTTCAGCGCTCCCTCGCTGTCCAGCGTCCAGATCTCGAACGAAGCGGCGTCGTGGAACTTCCAGTAGCGGTACTGACCTGGGATCGGGTAGAAGTAAAGCTCGGCGTCGGTTTCGATCGCCAGCCTCCCGCCCCCGACACGGCGGATCCGCTGGCGCACCTCCATCTCCTTCGGCCCGGAGCGGATCCCGCGAACCTCGATCGGCCCCCGCCCGCGGCTGCGGATGTTGTTCTGAGCATGCAGCAGCAGGTGGCCGTTTCGCGTGCGCTCTTTGAACATGTGAGTTGGCGGCGCAATACGCAGGTCGGGGCAGAGCAGCTGCCCGCGCTCTGGCCCCAGGCAGGGGTTCTCCTCATCACCCGGCGGCGACGCACCGCCGGAGGCGCCGCCGCTGACGGCGGGCACCACCAGCATCGCGGCGCCCAGCACTGCGGCGGCGAACGCCGCCAGCCTGCGAGCGGAAGTTGTTCGGTCCCTGGCAATCATCGGCAGTGCGAGGAGTGCGCGAGTCTAGCCACAGACGCGGGGCGGGCCTGCAGGCCCGCCCCACACCTCCCCCTGGACTGAAAGCCGCCTAAGAGGAGACTTCGTCGTCGTCGTCGCTCGGCTGCGGTACGCCCGGCCCTGAATATGCTTGGTCGCCGTGAGCGAGGATCTCGTCTTTGCCGGCGCCGCACGGCAGGCAGAGCTGCTCCGTGCCGGCGATGTCTCGCCGCGCGAGCTGGTGCAGCTGTACCTGGAGCGAATCGAGCGCCTCGAGCCGCAGCTCAACGCCTTTCGCGTCGTGCTTGCCGAGCGAGCGCTGGCCGAGGCCGAGCAGGCCGAGGCGCGGATCAGGGCCGGGGAGCAGCGGCCGCTGCTGGGGGTCCCGATCGCGCTCAAGGACTCGGTGGACCTCGCCGGCGAGCTCACCACCCACGGCACCGACGCCTTCCCCGAGCCGGCCGCGCAAGACACCGAGATGGTGCAGCGCCTGCGCGCGGCGGGGACGATCGTGGTCGGGAAGACCAACCTCCCGGAGCTGGCGATCCACGGATTCACCGAGTCGGCGACCTGGGGGGTATCCCGCAACCCGTGGGACCCGCAGCGCACGACCGGCGGGTCGAGCGGCGGCAGCGCCGCGGCCGTGGCGGCCGGGATGGTGCCGCTCGCCTCGGCCTCCGACGGGGGCGGCTCGATCCGCATCCCCGCGGCCTCCTGCGGCACATTCGGATTGAAGCCTTCCCGGGGCAGGATCTCGCTGGCGCCCGACCTCGAGCACTGGCAGGGGATGTCCGTTAATGGCTGCGAGGCGCGGAGCGTGCTCGACACGGCCCTCTACCTCGACGTGACCAGCGGCGGGTCGAACGAGCCCGGCGCGCCACCGCCTCCGGATCGCCCGTTCGTCGAATACGCTCGAACCCTGCCCGGAAAGCTGAGGATCGCCTGGTCGGTGAGCGCCCCGCGTTCGATCGTGCCACCGCGGATCGGCGAGGAGGTGAAAGCCGCCGTCGCCGAGACTGCGGACCTGCTCCACTCATTGGGGCATGAGGTGGCCGAGCAGGATCCGGATTGGGGGCTGATCGGCAACAACCAGACCGCGCGCTACCTGCGAGGGATCGCCGACGACGTGGAGCGGGTTCCGCACCCGGAGCGGCTGGAGCGGCGAACACGCGGGTTCAGGCGGCTGGGGAAGTTGATTCCGCAGCGGGCATTGCAGAGCGCCCGTGCCGCCGAGGCCGCCGATCAGCAGCGCGTGGGGGCGATCTTCGAGCGCTTCGACGTGCTGATGACCCCGGTGATGTGCGGTACCGCGCTGCCGGTACGGCGCTGGGAGAGTCGCGGGGCGCTCTGGACCCTGCTTGGGATGAGCCGCTTCTATCCGTTCTGCATCACCTGGAACCACCTCGGCAACCCGGCCGCGTCGGTCCCGGCCGGCTTTGCCGACGACGGCATGCCGTTGGCGGTGCAGATCATCGGTCGTCCGGGCGACGAAGGCACGCTGCTATCGCTGGCAGCCCAGCTCGAGGCCGAGCGCCCATGGGCGGACCGCCGTCCGCCGGTCTCCTAGACGATCGCGCTCGGCCGCGGCTGGAAGACCTTGCGGAAGGCGCGCAGCCCGCGCACGGAGCCACGCGGCCGTAGCCGGCGCCGCATCACGGCGCGGTACGGGTCGTGCCCGCGCAGCGAGAGGTTGATCCACTGCTCCCAGTCGGTCTCGAAGGTGAGATCCGCCTTGGCTGCCTCCCCCGGGGCGACCCTGGTCGAGCCGTTGTCCACCACCAGATGCCAGGGGTCGGCGTCCGTGAAGCGGAACTGGAATGTGTAGGGGCGGCCGTTCACCCGCTCGGGGTGAGCGGAGCGGCTCATCGACTCGAAGTAGATGCGCTGCGCCTCGGGAGCGGAGTCGGGGCGGCCGTTCGGCTCTCCGAGGATGCCGGCCTTGAGCAGCGTTATCTGCTGGCGGGCCCGCTGCTCGTGGGGGAGCGAGCGGTCCACCGGATAGACCTCGCGGGGCATCTCTTCCAGCGGATAGCCGGCCGCCCGCCACTTGGCCTCGATCGAGCGCATCCCGAACGCGTAGATGTCCTCGAGTGAGAATCCATACTCGGTCGTGTAGCGCTCATCCCATCCGGGCGGGATGAAGACGGCAAGCGAGTAGGGCATCACCTCGAGCAGGATCTCCACCGCGGCGGCCTTGCACTCCTCCGACTCGGCGAATAGCTCGGCGAGCACCTTGACGCCGAAGCCGATGTGGCGCTGCTCGTCGCGCGAGACGTTGCCCATCCCCTCGCTGAAGCCGGGCATCGTGCCTTGCTTGACGAAGAAGTCCTCGATGAAGTGCTGGCCGGGCTGCGCGAGGGTTGCCTCGACGACCATGTGGTAGAGCGTGATCGCCTGCGCGAACTTGGGCAGCGAGCGGTCCTTGCGGAGCTCCTCGGCCATCAGGTCGAGGCGATCGAAGACCCCCCGGTAACCCCAGCCGAGTTGGGGCAGGGTGTAGGCGAGGCCGGCCGAGATCGTGTCGCCGGCGCCGATCACCTCCTTGAAGAAGCGGTGGAAGAAGACCGCATGGCGCGCCTCGTCGACCTGCTGGGTGGCGAGGAAGTACTTCTGCTCCTCGTTGGGGGCAGCGTCGATGTAGGGGGAAAGGTTGTCGGTTACCGAGTCCTCGCCGTAGAAGAACATCGAGTAGGTCCAAAGCGCCGACTTGTGCTGGATCTCGCTGAGGGCATGCCAGCCCTCGCGGTCCTGCGAGAAGTCCAGGTCGTAGGCGGACCAGTTCCCCTGCTCCCAGCGCCGGTAGAGGTCCTCGTAGGTGATGTCTGTGGTGGCTGCTGCCCGGGCTGCGACTGACATTGCGGACCTCCTTGGTTGCTACAAGCTCTCTCCGGACCCCGTACGATAACTGACTCCAGAGTCAGTTAGATGGAAGAACTGTGACGTCGATCACACAGAGACCAGGCACGCCGCGGCGCCGCATGAGCGCTGCGGACCGGCGCGCCGCGATCCTCGATGCGGCGCTCGACGCATTCTCCGAGGGGGGCTACCACGAGACCTCGCTCGACACGGTGGCGGAGCGCGCCGGCATCTCCAAGGCGCTGATCTACGAGCACTTCTCCTCCAAGCGCGAGCTGCACGGCGCCCTGCTGGAGACCTATGTCGGCGAGCTGATGGAGCGGGTGACGGAGGCGATCACCGATGCCGAGGCGGGGGAGCAGCGCCTGCGCGCCGGCGCCGACGCTTTCCTGCGCTTTGTCGAGCAACGGCGCGAGGCCTGGCGCATGCTGGTCCACAATCCCGGCGAGCCGGACGTGGAAGCATCGGTGGGACGCATGCAGGAGCAGGCCGCCGAGACGATCACCGAGCTGATGGCAGCCGATGCGCCACCGGACAGATTCGACAACCCCGCGGAGGCCAGGCTTGCCGTCGAGATGCTGGCCCAGCAGCTGGTCGGGGCGCTGCGGGCGCTGGCCAACTGGTGGGACGACCACCGCGACGTGTCGCGCGAGCGGGTCCTGGAGACGCTGATGGAGTTCGCCTGGCTGGGGTTCGACAGGCTCAGCCAGGGACAGCGCTGGGCGTCGGAATCACCCGCGTGAAAGTCCCAGCTTAGGGCTGGACCAGGCCTGCTCGAGCCGGTCCGCCAGCTCCTCGGCCAAGCCTTCGATCGGCACCCGCACCTGCTCGAGGCTGTCGCGGTCGCGCAGGGTTACGGTGTCGTCCTCCATCGTCTGGCCGTCGACGGTGATCCCCCACGGGGTGCCGATCTCGTCCTGGCGCCGGTAGCGCTTGCCGATCGAGCCACCTTCGTCGAACTCGGCCGGCACCCGCCGCCGCACCGCGTCGTAGACCTCGCGCGCCTTCTCCGGCATCCCCTCCTTGGAGACCAGGGGCAGCACCGCCGCCTTCACCGGCGCCATCCGCGGGTGCAGGCGCAGCACGGTCCGCTGCCGCCCCTCGACCTCCTCGGTGTCGTAGGCGTCGACCATGAACGCGAGCATCGCGCGATCGACGCCGGCGGCCGGCTCGATCACGTGCGGGACGTAGCGCTCCTTGGTCTCCTGGTCGAAGTACTCGAGCTTCTCGCCGGAGTACTCGGCGTGCTGGCGCAGGTCGAAGTCGCCGCGGTTTGCGATCCCCTCCAGCTCCGACCAGCCCATCGGGAACAGGTACTCGATGTCCGAGGTGGCGCTGGAGTAGTGCGAGAGCTCCTCGGGGCCGTGCTCTCGCAGCATCAGCAGGTTGGGCCGGATCCCGAGGTCGGTGTACCAGCGCATCCGCTCGGCCATCCAGTACTCGTGCCACTTCTCCGCCTCGTCGGGGGGCACGAAGTACTCCATCTCCATCTGCTCGAACTCGCGGGTGCGAAACACGAAGTTGCCGGTGGTGATCTCGTTGCGGAACGACTTGCCGATCTGGGCGATTCCGAACGGCGGCTTGCGGCGCGCGAATTGCAGGACGTTCTTGAAGTTGACGAAGATCCCCTGTGCCGTCTCCGGCCGCAGGTAGGCGACCGATGCGTCGTCGGAGACAGGCCCCACGTGGGTCTCGAACATCAGGTTGAACTGGCGAGCCTCGGTGAGATCGCACTCGTCGGTCTCGCCCGGGTGCTTGGAGGGCTTTTTCCCGCACTGGGCGTCCTCGACCTTGTCGGAGCGGAAGCGCAGCTTGCAGGTTCGGCAGTCGACGAGCGGGTCGGTGAACCCCTCGAGGTGGCCGGACGCCTCCCAGGTGCGCGGGTGCTGGAGGATCGCCGAGTCGAGCGCGACGATGTCGTCGCGGTCGTGGACCATCGCCCGCCACCACTCGTTCTTGACGTTGTTGCGCAGCAGCACCCCGTAGTGGCCGTAGTCGTAGGTCGAGCCGAGCCCGCCATAGATCTCAGAAGTGGGGAAGACGAAGCCGCGACGCTTGCACAGCGCGACGATCTCGTCCATCGAGACCTCGTCGGGGCGCGTTTCGGCGGCGGTCCGCTCCATGCGTGAACCGTATTAGGCCCCTGCGATAATCGCCCGCGCCGTGCCGACCTACGAGTACAAGTGCAGCAACGGCCACGTCTTCGAGGCCGTACAGCGGATGTCCGAGGACCCGCTCAGTGAGTGCGAGGAGTGCGGCGCGCCGGTCGAGCGCGTCTTTCATCCCGTCGCGGTCCACTTCAAGGGCTCGGGCTTCTACACCACCGACTACGGGTCGAAGAAGAAGTCGGAGTCGGCGGACGGCAAAGAGGCGGGTGACGAATCGAAGCCCAAGGAATCGAAGAAGGATTCCGAGAAGAAGGCGCCGACGAAGACGGAGTAGTTCTCGCTACTCGCTACTCCCTACTCGGCCGAGGAACGAGGAGCGAGGAACGAGTAGCGAATCAGCCGATCAGCTTGTTGACCGCGCGCTGGCGCTCGGCCTCGGAGATCTCGAGGCTGGCGCCGGGCCCGTTCGCCGCCGGCTTCAGCACGTCGGTCTGGCTGTTGGAGCCGAACACGGAGGCGAGCACGAGCTGCGGCATCGTCAAGGCACCCATGTCGGTGACGATCGCCTTCGGCGCGGTCCAACCGATGATCGGGCCCTTGATGAAGTTGTAGGGCAGGCGCAGCGGGCTGGTCAGCCGAGACTTGATCCCGTTCAGAACCTGCTGCTGCGCCTTGGCGCGGTTGAGGTCGTCGTAGGGGAACCCGAAAGCGCTCTTGCCCGGGCCGGGGCAGGGGCTCGGGTGGCGGACCCGCGAATAGGCCAGGGCCTTCTGCCCGTTCAGCGTGTTCTCGCCCTTCTTGAGGCGGATCGTAATGCCGCCCTGCCCGCCCCCCGCGCCGCCGGAGATGTCTGCGCAGAACTTGCGCGGCAGGGTGATCTCGACCCCGCCGATCGAGTCGATGAAGTCCTCAAACCCCTCGAAGTCGACGATCACCACGTGGTCGACCTGGATGCCGAGGAACTGTTCGACGGTCTGGATCTGCAGCTTGGCGCCGCCGAACGCGTAAGCGCCGTTGATCTTCTGGGCTCCCACGCCGGGGATCTCCGCGAAGCTGTCGCGGGGGATCGAGAGCTTGCGGAAGGCGGCGCCCCCGGCGCGCACCAGCATCAGCGTGTCGGCGCGGAACTGGCCCGGTGAGCAGCCGCCGTGGGGCGCCTCGCCACGCGCCTGCTGCTCGAGGCACTTCGGGTCGGTGAACGCGCCAGGCTCCTGCGTATTGCCCGGCCGCGCATCGGTTCCGATCACAAGGATCGTCTGCGGGCTGGCGAGCAGGAAGGGGTTGCCCCCGAGCACATCCTTGGCGCCGTCGGCGAGCTTCCACTTCTGGATCTGGGCAGAGACTGCGAAGGCGGCGAAGCTGATCGCGATCCATGCCAGCGCCGCGATCCCAACCCACTTCAGCACCCGGCGGGCAAGCGACTTGGGGGCGGTCGGCGGCAGGTCATCGACCTGCGGCCCGCCCATGCCGAAGCGCCGGTAGGAACTGCGCGCACGGTCGCGCAGGCTGGAGATGTCGGGTGCTTTCAGCCTGGAGAAGAGGCCCCGCCGCGACCGGTAGACCTTGTATTCGGGCTCGCCGCTTGACTTGCGCGGCGGCCGCTGCTCGCCGTTGGAGGGCATGAGCGGCTATCAATACTGCCGATGCCCGCCCGTTCCTGCCCTTCCCTCGCCCGCCGCAATCTGATAACCGGATCGATGCCCGGATGAGTGGCGCGGAGACCGTCGGCGTCGACCTGGGAGGGACGAAGGTGCTGGTCGGAGTCGTGGGGGACGACCGCGACGTCCTCTACCGGGACAAGGAGCCGTCGTCCGGGCTGAGCAGCGACCAGCTCCTGGACACGCTGGAGCGCGAGATCCGCGAGGCCATGGAGGCGCAGCCGGGGGTGGCCGCCGCCGGGCTCGGTGTGCCCTGCACGATCGACCGGGAGCGCGGGGTCGCCATCACCGCCGTCAACCTGCCGATCCGCGAGGTGCCGATCCGCGACCGGATGCGCGAGCGGCTCGGGATCCCGGTGTTCATCGACAACGACGCCAACGTCGCCGCCCTTGCCGAGCATCGCTTCGGCGCCGCGCGCGGCAGCCGCGACGCGGTGATGCTGACGATCGGCACCGGCATCGGAGGCGGGGTGGTCGTCGACGGTGAGCTGTACCGCGGGTCCAGCGGGGCCGCCAGCGAGCCGGGGCACATGGTCATCGACTTCGACGGACCCCGCTGCCAGGGCAACTGCCCGAACAGGGGCTGCCTGGAGACCTTCGCGTCGGGGACGGCGCTGGCCCGCGAGGGCCGGGAGGCGGCCGCCCGGGAGCCCGACTCCGCCCTGGGGCGCTTGCGTGAGGAGGGCGGGGATATCGACGGCAGGGCGGTGACCGACGCGGCGCGCGGCGGCGACCCCGCCGCGGTCGCGGTCGTGGAGGAGGCGGGGCGCCGGCTTGGCGCTGGGCTCTCGAGCCTCGCCAACATCTTCGAGCCGGAGGTGATCGTGCTCGGTGGCGGGGTCGCCACCGCCGTCGGCGAGCTGATGGTCTCTCCTGCGCGTGAGGAGCTGCGCTCGCGCGCGCTGCCGCCGATGAACGAGACGCCGGTCAAGCTCGCCGAGCTTGGCCCCGAGGCGGGAATGTTCGGCGCCGCCGAGATGGCCCGGATCGAGCTGCAAGAGGTGGCCTGATGCCCGGCAAGCTGTTCGTCTGCCCGACCCCGATCGGCAACCTCGGCGACGTCACGCCGCGCGTGCGCGAGGCGCTGGTCGCGGCCGACTACATTGCCTGCGAGGACACTCGCCGCACCGGCACCCTGCTCGACCGCCTCGGCATCTCGCCGGCGCCCCGGCTGGTCTCCAACCACGAGGGCAACGAATCGTCGCGCGCGCCGGAGCTGGCGAAGCGGATCGAGCGCGGCGCCAGGGTGGCACTGGTCAGCGACGCCGGCATGCCGGCCATCTCGGACCCCGGGTACCGGCTGATCCGAGCCTGCCTCGATCGCGATCTCGAGGTGGAGGTGCTCCCGGGACCTTCGGTGGTGCCGGTCGCGCTGGTCGCCTCCGGGCTTCCGACCGACCGCTGGCGCTTTGAGGGCTTCCTCCCGAAGCGGGCCGGCGAGATGGAGCGGGTGCTGCGCTCGGCCGAGACCGTGATCGCCTTCGAGTCGCCGCGGCGGATCTCCGAGTCGCTGGCCGCGCTGGCTGCGATCGCGCCGGATCGGCCGGCTGCCGTCTGCCGCGAGCTGTCGAAGCTGCACGAGGAGGTTTCGCGAGGGACTCTGGCCGAGCTGGCGCGCCGCTTCCGCGGCGAGGCCAAAGGCGAGATCGTGCTGGTGATCGGCCCGGCCCAGGACGAGGACCACTCCGAGGACATCAGCTTCGCCGTGGACGCCCTGCGCCACCTGGTCCAGTCGGGTGCGCGCCCGCGCGCGGCAGCGAGCGTGATCGCGGCGCTGACCGGCACGCGGGCCAACGACCTCTACAGGGCGCTGACCGGCCGCGAGCCGCGGCGCTAGGCGGCGCCCGGCACGGTACGGTCACATCGGATGCCCAAACGAGAGCCACGCATGGTCGCGCTGGGTTACGGTCGTTTCGTGCGCGCCGACCGCGTCTTCGCGCTGGTGCCGCTTCCCGCCAAGGATCGCGGCGAGGGAAGGCGGACCTACGTGCATGTCGACGGGGTCGCCGAGCCGCTGGTCGCCTCGCGCTCCGAGCGCGCGATCCTGGCCGACGTCGAGGCGGCGCTGGCCGAGGCGGCGGGCATACCGCGCCGTCGCCGCTCGGCTCAGGAATAGGCGCTTTCGCCCCACGGGACCGTGCTAGGGTCGGCTCGTCCCGCGGAGGAGGAGGATCAGATGGCGAACCCGGTAACCGCACACCTGGCCGAACCGGCAGCCGAGAAAGCTCAGTCAGCGATTGCGCGGCGCGTTGCGGAGTTGCGCGAGCAGGCCCGTACGAGCCCTGAGGATGCCCGCGACGCAACCTGGCAATGGTTCGAAAACCTGGGCGAGAAACGGGACGCGACCGCGACGGCGGCAGCGCAAAGCTCTATGAGCTGTTCGGCCTCGGCATTCCGGCCGAAGGCATCGAGGGGCAGACAGAGGGCATCCTCGTCGCTCCGCTGATCGCCTCCCCGGTCGACCGCGGCTTGCGGCTGCTGACCGGCGCCTGGATGCCGTGGCTCGGCAAGCGCTTCGATTCGACCGCGGGCACCGGCGACAACGTGCTTGCCTCGAGTTCCCGATGGCCGACGAAGCTGATCTGGCCGTTCTACTCCAGCGAGGAAGCGGGAGAAGACCGCGTCGCGTTCGACTTCGAAACCCGGGTGGAGCCGAGCGCCGACGACCCAAGCCAGCAGATCCTGGTCATCGACTACCACGACATCGAGGCCAACCCGCGCTTTTTGATCAGGTCTATCCGCGACGAGCTTGTGGAGATCGTGCCAGGCGCCAACCTCGGCAAGATCCTCTGGCGCAAGGGCAACGGCACACACACGCTGATCGGTTACTTCGCCCTGAAGACTCCGGTCTGATGTCCGGGAGCCTGGCGGGCTCCTCGATCGCTGTCACGGGTGCGGCGCGCGGCATTGGCCGCGCCACCGCCGAATTGCTCTGCGAAGCCGGCGCCAGGGTCGGGCTCGGCTGTTGCGCGGAGACCCAGCACTGACCGGGCTCGACGACGAGACCCGGGCCGCCTACGAGGAGCGGATCAACCGACCGGGCTGAGGATCCCCAGCGGGATCTCGCGGTCGGTTCGCTTCTGGTACTCGGCGTAATTCGCGTACATCTCCACCACCTGGGGCCAGAGGCGTTCACGCTCCGCGGGGCTTGCCTCGCGCACCTTGACGCGTCGCTGCTCCCGACCGATCTGGATCTCGGTCTCGTCCATCTCGCGCAGGTTCAGCCACCAGGCGGGGTGCCTGTGGGAGCCGCCCTTGGAGGCGATCACGACTACGTCGTCGCCGTCCGGGAGGTAGAGCAGCGGGGTGGTTCGGTGCTTGCCGCTCTTGCGGCCCAGGTGATCGACGAGGACGATCGGCGCGCCGCGGATCGTGCCCCCGACGCGTCCGCGCGTGACGCGGTAGGCGGCCGTGTGAAGGTCGGTGAACCGGTTGAAGGCTTCCTGATAGAGGCGCTGCGTGATGCCCTGCATCGGAGCGGAAGTATCCCCCAGGCAGGACGCGGAGTCCGGCTGACTATGCTCCGCCGCCGTGGCCTTCTACGTCACCACCCCGATCTACTACGTCAACGGCGAGCCGCATCTCGGTCACGCCTACTCGACGATGGCGGCGGACGTGCTGGCCCGTCACATGCGCCAGCGCGGCGAGGACGTCTTCTTTCTCACCGGGACCGACGAGCACGGCGAGCCGGTCGAGCTGGCCGCCGAGCGGGAGGGGGTCACCCCGCAGGAGCTGGCCGACCGCAACGCCCCGAAGTTCGAGCGCATGGCGGCCCGCGTGGAGGCCACCAACGACTTCTTCATTCGCACCTCGGACCCGCGCCACGAGGCAAAGGTGGCGGAGATCATGCAGCGCGTCCACGACAACGGGCACGTATACGAGGGCACCTACGAGGGGTGGTACTGCCCTCGCTGCGCCGACTTCAAGACCGAGCGCGAGCTCGGCCCCGACAACACCTGTCCGATCCACGAGATCCGGCTGGAGCGAGAGAAGGAGGAGAACTGGTTTTTCCGGCTCTCCTCGTTTCAGGAGCAGCTGGAGCGGCTATACGAGGAACGGCCGGACTTCGTCGTCCCCGAGTTCCGCCGCAATGAGGCGGTCGCCTTCATCAAGCAGGGCCTGGAGGACGTGTCGCTGTCGCGGGCGCGGCTGAAGTGGGGGATGGGGCTGCCCTGGGACCCGAGCCAGCGCATGTACGTGTGGTTCGACGCTCTGCTCAACTACGTCACCGCGCTCACCTTCGCCCGCGAGGGCGAGGACCTCACCGCGAAGTTCTGGCCGGCCGACTACCACGTCCTGGCCAAGGACATCCTCAAATTCCACGCGGTGATCTGGCCCGCGCTGCTGATCGCCGGCGAGTACGAGCCGCCGAAGCGGATGGTGATCCACGGCTACCTGCTGATGGGCGAGAAGAAGATGTCGAAGTCGCTGGGAAACGTGCTCGACCCCGAGGCGGCGATCGACCGTTTCGGCGCAGACGCGCTGCGCTACTACTGCTTCCGCGAGGTCTCGTTCGGCCAGGACGGCTCGGTCTCGGCGGCCGGGTTCGAGGCGCGGTACGAGACGGAGTTGGCCAACGAGTACGGCAACCTCGCCAGCCGCACCCTGGCGATGATCGACCGCTACCGCGACGGGACGGTTCCCGACGCCGCCGTCGACCCGGAGCTGGCCGGCGCCTTCGAGGGGGCGCCGGGAAGGGTGCGCGAGCTACTCGACATCGCCGAGCTGAGCCAGGCGCTGGAGGTGTGCTGGAAGCTTGTGCGGCGGCTGAACCAGTACGTCGAGGAGACGCGCCCCTGGGACCTCGCCAAGGAGGACGGTGACGCGCAGCGGCTCGACCAGGTGCTCTACAACCTCGCCGAGGGGCTGCGGGTGACGACGCTGCTTCTGGTGCCCTACCTGCCGGCGAGCGCGGAGAAGCTGCTGGCGGCGCTGGCGGAGGAGGGCCGCGAGCTGGCCGAGCTGGGCTCGCGGGGTGGGGGCCAATCGGTGCAGAAGCCGCCCCCCCTGTTCCCGAAGATCGAGCTCGAGAGCCCGTCCTAGTTCGAGGTCACGGCACGACCCCGATGATGCCCATGTTTCTGCAGCGCCGCTTCGCCCGGGCGCGGGCACGGCGGCCCTTCGGCCTCCGCGAGTAGCCGCGGGGCAGCGTCGCGACCGACACCGCGCCCGGCAGAGCGAAGCGGCAGCCCGACGGCGTTCGCAGCCGCACCGTTCCGCCCGTCGTGAGCTCGAGCCGGCGGCCCTCCATGGAGAAGTGCGCCAGCGTCGCGGGGGGGTCGAAGAAGCGGAAGCGCAGGCCCCACATCTCACCGGTCTCGGCAACGGTGTCGAAGGTCCAGCTGCGCGGGCGTCTCTCGACCGGCCCGAAGAAGTCCCAGCCGATCGCGTCGGCCAGATGCCGGCGCCAGTAGGGCCAGTCGTGGATGCCCTGGCGGGGGACGTAGGTCACGTCGGCCCCGGACCCGCGCGCCGCCGTCGCGAAGTCCGAGGCGTGCTGGGCGAGCTCCACCTCGGCGACCTGGCCGAACAGGTTGCCGATCTCGTTTGGACGGGACGGGTCGGGGACTCCGTCGCCGACGGTGACGTAGAGCCGCGTGTGCTCGAGGTTGTCGGTCAGCGCCGTGGGGTTGTGACCGGTCCAGTAGAAGCGCTGGGCCTGGGGGTCGCCGAAGACGTCGAGGTGTTTCTCGCCCTGCGTGTCGAAGCCCGATGGCCATTCCGGCCTCTGGATCGAGATCGCGCCGGAGAACGAGGCGGCTGAGCCGAAGTAGCCCGGTCGCTGGCTGGCGTAGAAGAGCGCTCCCTCGCCGCCCATCGAGAGCCCGGCGATCGCATGCCAGCGACGGGCACGGCGAATCGGCAGACGCTTCTCGACGAGCGGGATCAGCTCATCGAGGTGATAGCGCTCCCAGGCGGGGCCGGCCCGGCGCCCGCTGTTCCACCAGTTGACGTACCAGCCGCGCCCCCCCTCCGGCATCACCACGATCCCGGGGAAGCCGGCGGCGACGTCGAGCAGGTCGCCGCGCTCCGGGTTCGCCCAGTAGTCATAGGCGTCGCCGTGTCCGTGCAGGAGGTAGAGCACCGGCCAGCGCCGCTGGCGCGTGAAGCCGTCGGGGAGCAGCACGTTCACCCGCAGGGCCGGCTGGCGGGCCGGCGCCCCCGGCGGGGGGTTGTTGAACTGGACATTGGCCGGGTCCACGAAGTCGCTCCTGGTCGTCCAGGTGACCAGCGTCGACGCCCGCGCATCGCCGGGCGCTGCAGCCGGCAGCGCGCAGGCAAGCGCCGCGGCCATCGCCGCGATCGCGCCCCCGCGCCGTTTCGCTTGCGCTCGCATCACGCTTCCTGGAGCGCATTATCCCCGTCGGGCGCCCGGGCAGCTCCGATTGCCGTGGCCCGGCGCTGTCCCTCGGGCCGACCCGCGGGCGGACCTAGACTCCCGGCGATGGTGGACACCCACGCACACCTGGGAGTTTGCGAGCCGCCGCAGGCGGAGCTGGTCGGCGCCGCGCGCGATGCCGGAGTGGACCGCATCCTCGACGTGGGAATGGACGAGGCCTCCAACCGCGCCGCGATCGCGGCGGCCGATGCCGCCGACGAGGTCTACGCGAGTGTCGGCCGCCACCCCAACTCCGCCATGGGGTTCGACGAGTCGGCCGCTGCCGATATCGAGGCGCTGGCCGAGCACCCGCGGGTGCGGGCGATCGGCGAGACCGGGCTCGACTACTACCGCGACCGCGCGCCGCGCGACGACCAGCGGGCGGCGTTCGAGGCCCAGATCGAGATCGCCCGGCGCGCCGGCCTGCCGCTGGTTATCCATATGCGAGATTCGCAGCTGGGCGCCGACCCGCAGCCGCGCGGCGGGGCGGTGGAGGACACCTTTGAGATGCTCGGGCGGCTCGCCGATGGCGTGACGGTGGTCCTTCATTGCTTCTCCGCCAGCGAGCGGGTGATGGAGGCCACCGAAAATGCCTGGTACTGCTCGTTTGCCGGCAATCTCACCTACCCGAAGGCGTCCGGGTTGCGCGAATCCGCCGCCCAGGTACCGGAGGAGCTGCTGCTGGTCGAGACCGATGCGCCGTTTCTGGCACCGCAGCCGGTTCGCGGCAAGCCGAACCAGCCCGCCCACGTCGTCGCCACCGCCGAGGCGCTGGCGGAGGTTCGAGGCGTCACCTACGCGGAGCTGGAGCGGGTCGTCGAACGCAACGCGGCGAAGGTGTTCGGATGGTGATCCCGAGTCGCCGGCAGAGGTCGTTCGGACAGAACTTCCTCGCCGACCCCAATCTGCTGGAGGCGATCGTCCGGGAGTCCGGCGCCGGGCCAGACGACGTGGTGCTCGAGGTGGGGGCCGGGGCCGGGTCGCTGAGCGAGAGGCTCGCCGAGCGGGTGGCTCACCTGCACGCGATCGAGCTGGACCGACGCCTCGAGCCGGAGCTGGCGGGCTTGGCAGCCGTCCCCAACGTCACCCTTCATTGGGGGGACGCGATGAAGCTCGACCTCGCCTCGCTCGATCCGGGCCCCGGAATAGTCGTTTCGAACCTGCCGTACTCGGTGGCGACGCCGTTGATCCTGCGCACAATCGAGCAGATGCCCGGGGTGCGGAGCTGGACCGTGATGGTGCAGGGCGAGATCGCCGACCGACTCGCGGCCGAGCCCGGTGGCCGCACCTACGGCGGCCCCAGCGTGCTGGTTCAGCTCGCCGCGCAGGTCGAGGTGCTGCGTCGCATCGACCCGGCCGTGTTCGTGCCGCGCCCTCGCGTCGGGTCGGCGCTGTTGCGACTGCGCCGCGTCGGGCCGGCGGCGCCAGAGCCGGTGCGGGCACTGGTTCGCGGAGGCTTCGCCCACCGGCGCAAGTCGTTGGCGCGATCGCTGGAGCTGGCCGTGCCCGGGCGGCTCGACGCCGTCCGGGCGGCATTGGTGGAGCTGGGCCTGCCGGAGGACGCGCGCGCCGAATCCCTCTCCCCCCAGCAGTTCGTCGACCTCACCGCGAAGCTTCTCCCGAGCAACGAGTAACGAGCCACGAGCAACGTGCTTCTCATTGCCCCCGCAAAGCTGAACCTCTGCCTCTATCTCGGATCGGCCCGGGAGGACGGCCTGCACGAGCTCTGCTCGATTTTCGAGCCGCTCACCCTGGTGGACCGGATCGAGGTCAGCGAGTCGGACCGTGACGATGTGATCTGCGAGGGCGTGGAGGGCCGGAACCTCGCCGTGCGGGCGCTCGCCGCACTGCGCGAGCGGGGCTGGGATGGCCCGCCGCTGCGGCTCGAGATCGAGAAGCGGATACCGCTCGCCGGCGGGCTCGGTGGCGGCAGCGCCGATGCGGCCGCCGTGCTGCGACTCGCCGCAGGGGAGCTGGACGGGCTGACCGAGCTGGCCGCCGCGATCGGGGCCGACGTCCCCTCGCAGCTGGATCCAGGCTTCGCGCTGGTCGGCGGTGCCGGCGAGCTCGTCGAGCCGTTGCCACCGCCCGGCGACCATGCCCTGGTGCTGCTTCCCCACTCCACGGGGCTCGCGACGGCAGAAGTCTTCGCCGAGGCGGACCGGCTCGGGCTCGGTCGAGTTGACACCGAGCTGGCCGCCCATCGCGGCCGCATCCGCGAGGCGGCGGGCTCGGGCGCCTCCCCGCTCGACTACGCCGAGTTGCTGGTCAACGACCTCGAGCCGGCCGCGCTGTCCCTGAGGCCGAGCATCGCCGGCTCGCTCGACGCGCTGCGCGCCGCCGGCGCCGCGCGGGCCCTGATCACCGGCTCGGGGCCGACCGCATTCGGTCTGTTCGCGGACCTCGACACGGCCGCGGAAGCCGCAGGCGCGATCGGCCGGCCCGAGGCGATCGTCTGCGGCCCGCGGGAGTCGCCGTGAGGCTGCCCGAGGGACGGCGCGGCCGGATCACGATCGCCCTGATCGTGCTGGCGGTCGTCGGCTTCTACGTCGCGATCAGCCGGCTGATCCCGCACGACGACCTGCAGCAGCTGCTGCAGGACATCTCGCAGGCACTCGGCAAATGGACCTACCTGCTGGTCGGCGGCTTCGCGTTCCTGGAGACCGGGGCATTCGTCGGGCTGGTGGTGCCGGGCGAAACCGTGATGCTGCTCGGTGGAGCGGTCGCCGGCCAGGGCGAGATCGAGCTCTTCCTGCTGCTGGCGATCGCCTGGCTCTCGGCCTGGGCCGGAGACACCACCAGCTTCTTCATCGGCCGCCGCCTCGGCCGCGATTTCGTGCTGCGCAACGGCCCCAGGGTCGGGATCAGCAACGAGCGCTTCCGCGGCGTCGAGGGCTACTTCCGCCGCCACGGAGGAAAGACGATCCTGATCGGGCGCTTCATCGGCCTGGTGCGGGCGCTGGCGCCGTTCGTGGCCGGCAGCTCGGGGATGCGCTACCGCGCCTTCGTTCCCTACAGCATTCTCGGGACCGGGGTCTGGGCGACCGCCCACATCCTGGTCGGCTACTTCTTCTCGCGCAGCATCGACCAGGCTGCCCGCTACGCGGGCCGCGGCGCCTTCCTGCTGGCGACCACGATCCTCGTCGTGGTCGCGGTGGTGATCGCGGTCCGCCGCCTTAGGGTTGCCGAGAACCGGCGCCGGGCGGTGGCCTGGATGGAGCGCCGCCACGCCACCCGCTGGCTGGTGGCCCTGGGGCGCCGGCTGACGCCCCAGGGCCGCTTCATCTGGAACCGGGTCACCCCGGGGGGGACATTCGGCCTGGAGTTCACCACGCTGATGGCGATGCTCTCCGTCGGGCTCTTCGTGCTGGTCTCCTACACCGCGGTGATCAGCGGCGACCCCGGCCCGACGGGGGGTGACATGACCGCCCTCGATGCGGCCCAGAGCATCCAGACGGGCTGGCTCACCGACATCGCCAAGTTGATCACCGACCTCGGCTCGCCGGGGGTGGTGCTGACGCTCAGCCTCGCCTGCGCGGTGGCCCTGGGCGCGCGCGGGTACTGGCCGGAGTTCTGGGTCCTGGTCGCGGGAATGCTGATCGTTCTCTTCACCCTCGACATCCTCAAGGAGGAGGTGGGGCGACCCCGTCCCGCCGGTGGGCTGGTCTCGGCCCAGGGAGACTCGTTCCCCAGCGGGCATGCCGCCTACTCCACGTTCTACGTCTGGCTGGCGGCCACGATCGCCATCAGGCTGCGTCCCGGGATGGCGCGGGCCAGCCTCCTGGTCGGGTCCGCGATCGCGGTCGCCGCCCTGATCGGGCTCTCGCGCGTGTATCTGCAGGTCCACTACCTGAGCGACGTCAGCGCCGGTTGGGGCCTCGGCATCTCCGCGTTCTCGGCCTGCGCAGCGGTGATGCTCGTTGCTACCCAGCTTCGAAACAGCGGTCGCCGTGCCGCTGCGACAGAATGAGATCGGTGACCTCGCGACCCCATCGGCCCGGTGCCACTGGCGCAAGTCGGCACTGAGTACCTGCTGTTCGGCGGCGCCGGGCTGATCAGCCTGGTCGCTTTCGTCGGCCTGATCCTGGTCCCGGCGCTGGGCTCCTATGGCCGTGCCTGGGAGAAGGCGGCGGCCAGCTTTATGTCGCTTTTCGTACTCGTCGCGCTGGTGCTGGTAGGCGTCCTCGTCGGCCTGGCGGTCGTCTACTACTACAACGACTTTCTCGAGCTGTTCTCCTGAGCGGCCATAATTCGGGGGTGGCCGGTCCGGCGAACAGGCAAAAACCCCCTGCAAAGGGGGCAGAAGAGGGCACCCTCGACGCGCTCGCCGAGGCAGTCGAGTCGGGCGCCGGCCTGCCCGCCGTTGCGCGGGCGGCCGCCAGGGTCCTCGACGCCTCGGTGGCGCTGATCGATCGCTCCAGCGCGGTGCTGGCGGTCGCGGGCGCGTCCTCCGACCAGGAGGAGAAGCTCCTGGCCGCCGCAGAGGGTGTGGTCTCGGTGGAGTTGCGGGTCGCGGACAGCCCGGTCGGCGAGCTGCGCTACCGGGCCAAGGCCGAGCCCGACGCAGCGATCGCCCGCATGGTCTCGACCCTGCTGGCCCTGGAGCTGGAGCGGGCGCGCTCGCCGGAATGGGCCAGCGAGGAGGCTGCCGAGGGCTTCGTGCGGGACGTGCTTGCTCGCAAGGTCACCGACCGCGGCGACATCCTCGCCCGCGCGGCGGAGCTCGGCGCCGACCTGGACGGCGGAGCCGGCGTGCTGATCGCCCGCGCCGCTCCCCGTGCCGCGCAGACGGGAGAGTGGAGGGCGCGGGTGCTCACGCTGGCGATCCGCGCGCTGCGCTCTTCTGCGCCCGGATCCCTGGCGGCCCTCGAGGACGGCGATCACGCCGAGGTCGGCGCGATCGTTCCCGCCGAGGACGAGGAGCGGCTGGCCCGCGCCGCCGCGGCGCTCGAGCAGGAGCTTGCCGAGAGCCTGTCGGGATTCGCGCTGACTATTGGCCGCAGCCGCCGCGCCGCCGACCCCGTGGACCTTTACCGGGCCGGCAACGAGGCGCGCCTCGCGGTCAACGTCGGCGAGGCCGAGGGCCATTTCCTGCTCGCCTTCGAGGACACGGGCGCCTACCGCCTGCTGCTGCCGGCGATGAGCGAGGACGCGGGGGAGCTGGAGCGCTTCTACGCGGAGACGATCGAGCCGCTGGCCGCCTACGACGAGCAGTACGAGACCGAGCTGGTGGCGACCATCGAGGCCTACCTGGAGAACGACGGCAACGTCGCCGCCACCGCCAAGCGCCTGTTCACTCACCGCCACACGATCCGCTACCGGCTGGAGCGGGCCAGGGAGCTATGTGGCCACGACGTCTCCGCGACCGAAGGCCGCGAGAAGCTTGGCCTCGGGCTGAAGGCGATGCGGGTGCTGGGCATCCCTTCGCCACGCGGCCCCGCACTGGAGCCGGGCGCGGAGGCGGGCAAGGTCCCGCGCGGGACCGAGGACTAGGGGCTCAGGGGCGCCACCGGCTAGGTGCCGCCGCGCTCGCGCGCGAACGGCTCCAACCCCTCCTGGGCGCGCTGGATCGACCAGTTGTGGTTCCAGCGGAACAGCGGCCGCAGCACTGGGGTGAACACCCGCAGCACCAGCTTGTCGGCGAGCACCCGCCAATCGAAGCTGACGTGCACCTTTCCGTCGCGCTCGCCGACGGTCCAGATCCCGCGCCCGGTGAGGTCGCCATCGACCTCGACGTCAAGGCGGCCGGGCGGCTCGTAGCGGGTGATCTCCCAGCTCGTGCGCAGGGTGTAGGGAAGCTTGCCCTTGAAGTGGTGCTGGGCGACCAGCCCCTCGCGCGGCGGCCCCTCGGCGTCGACCGAGATGTAGACCGGCTCCCACCACTCCGGGTAGGTGCGAGAGTCAGCGAGCGCGTTGTGGACGGCGTCGATCGGCGCGTCGACCTCCCACTCGTCGAGGAACACGTAGTCGCGGCTCATCGAATTCAGACGCTATCCGATGCACGTCAGTCGGCTCCCTGCGGGCCTAAGCTATCCGGGACGCTCCGTGGGGAGTGGTGTAAACGGCGAGCATCGGGGCCTTTGAAGCCCCGGGTTCCGGTTCGAATCCGGACTCCCCAGCTCCCCACTCACGTCCGGCCCTACTGCGAACATATGTTCGCTATGGCCCGACGTCCGCCGTTCAGCGAACGCGCCGCTCGTGAGGCGATTGCGACCTCGGAATGCTGGTCGGACGCGCTGCGAAAACTGGGGTACGAGCCGAAGGGCCACAACTATCGAACGCTCCAGCGCTACGCCAAACAATGGGGCATCTCGCATGAGCATTTCGACGCTGACATCGGACGCCGCAGGGCGGGCAAGCGGAGACTCACACCCCTTGACGACATCCTGGTGTCCGATTCCACCTATCCGCGAGGCAATCTCAAGCAACGCCTGTTTGCTGAAGGCATAAAGGAACGACGCTGCGAGCAGTGCGGACAAGGAGAGAAGTGGAAAGGCCGCCAGATGTCATTGATCCTCGACCACATAAACGGCGTGTCCAACGACCACCGGTTCGAGAACCTGCGGATCCTCTGCCCCAATTGCGCGGCCACGCTGGACACGCACTGCGGACGAAATCTGCCACGCGAGCGTGAATGTGCCGGCTGCGGAAAGGTGTTCGCGCCGCACACGATTCATCATCGCCACTGCTCACTCAAATGCTGGGGAGCCGTGCGTCCTAACAGCGGAACTGGAGGACCCGGAGGGGGAGCGGCGCCCGGTATTCCGAAGCCCGAGTTGCGAAAGGTCCGTCGCCCCATCTACTGGAATCTTCTCGCAGACATCGAGGAGTTCGGATATTCCGGAACGGGCCGCAGGTACGACGTTTCGGACAATGCGATTCGCAAATGGGAGCTGCAGTACGAGCGCGAGATGGACATGGGTGACTTCAGCGCGATTTGACCCAGCTGGCCGCTGCGTCCGCGCCCCGTGCGAATTTGTGCGCCATTGCCCGCGGCCTCGATCATCGCGCCAACTTCGCCCGCACGATCTACGGGACGATCCTCTCCACGGCGCTGATCGCCGCCTACAGCGAGTACCCGGATGCCGATCCGGGGCAGATCGCCGTCGCGGTTGTGGTCACGGCCGCGACCTTCTGGCTCGCACATGCCTACGCCGCGGTGCTCGCGGAGGAGGCCGAGCGCGGGGCGGGGAACCCGATGGAGACGGCGAGGCAGACTCTCGCCGACGAGTGGCCGCTGGTGCTGGGGTCGCTTCCCCCGGTGCTGCCGCTGCTGCTTGCTCCGATCGGGCTGGCATCCGACTTCACCGCGGAGGACCTGGCGATCGGGACCGGGATCGCGCTGCTCGCGGGCTGCGGTCTCGCGATCGCACGGCAGCGGAGCCTTGGAATTCTCGGCAGTCTTGTCGCCGTGGGCGCGAGTGCCTCCTTCGGTCTCGTGATCGTCGGCCTGAAGGCGTTCGTGCACTGAGGCGCCCGGCGCCATGACGGCCCGCGCCCACGCTGCCGGTCGCCCCGCTCTACGATTCCCCGGTGGCTGACGCCCCCACGATTCTCGTCATGGCCGCCGGCGAGGGAACGCGGATGCGTTCCTCGCTGCCCAAGGTCCTGCACCCCGTCTGCGGGCGGCCGATGGTCGCCTGGCCGATCCTCGCTGCCCGCGAGGCCGGCGCCGGGCGGATCGCGGTGATCGTCGCGCCGGACCGCGACATCTCCGCCGGACTGCCTGAGGGGATCGAGACCGTCGTCCAGCCGCAAGCCGACGGCACCGGCGGCGCGATCCGCGCCGCGATCGATCTCGTGCGCGGCTCGACCACGGTGGTGATCCTCTCCGGCGACCATCCCGTCATCTCGCCCGAGGTGATCGCAAGTCTGCTCCAGGCGCACGCCACCGCAGGCGCCGTGGCCACCGTGATGACGGCCGAGCTGGACGAGCCGGGCAGCTACGGCCGCGTCGTGCGCGACTCCAACGGGGATCTGGAGCGGATCGTCGAGGCCAAGGCCGCCGGCGACGCCTCGCCCGAGCAGCTCGGGATCAACGAGGTAAACGCCGGCACCTACGCCTTCGAGGCCACTGCGCTCGCCGATGCGCTGGACGGGATCTCCAGCGACAACGCCCAGGGCGAGTACTACCTCGGCGACGTGCTGCCGCTGTTGCGCGAAGCGGGCGGAAGGGTGGTCGCCCACCTCGTGCGTGACGAGGGCGTCACGCTTGGGGTCAACTCCCGGCTCGACCTCGCCCGCGCGATCGCGGAGGCGAGGCGCCGGATCCTCGATCGCCACATGCTCGCGGGCGTCACCATCAGCGACCCGCTCACGACCTGGATCGATGCCGACGTCGAGATCGCCGCCGACGCGACGATCGAGCCCGGCTCCTCGCTGCGCGGGCACACCCAAGTTGGCTCCGACTCGGTGGTTGGGCCGAACACCACCCTAATCGGCACCAAGCTGGGCGAGCGCGTCACCGCCCCGCACTCCTACCTCGTCGAATGCGAGGTCCTGGACGGCTGCACGATCGGGCCCTTCGCCTACATCCGGCCGCAGACGGTGCTGCGCGAGGGGGCGAAGGCGGGCGCCTTCGTGGAGATCAAGAACGCCGACGTCGGGGAGGGGGCGAAGGTGCCCCACCTCTCCTATGTCGGCGATGCGGAGATCGGCCCCGACGCCAACCTCGGCGCCGGCACGATCACCGCGAACTGGGACGGATTCCGCAAACACCGCACGGTGATCGGCGCCCACTGCCGGATCGGGGTTGACACTGCACTGGTGGCGCCGGTAAGCATCGGTGACTCCGCCTACACTGGGGCCGGGTCGGTGATCGCCGAGGATGTTCCGGAGGGGGCGCTGGGAATCGCTCGCTCGCCCCAGGAGAACGTCGAGGGGTTCGCCGAGAAGAAGGCCAAGCAAGCCGAGTCAGATTCAGACCAGGAGACAGGTTCGTGAGCACGATCGAGGAACCGCGTCCCGCCGCAACGAGCGGGAACCCGCACGACTACAACTACACCAAGCGGCTGATGGTGTTCGGAGGGCGCTGCTCGATGGAGCTGGCCGCGAAGATCGCCGGCAAGCTCGACGTCGACCTCGGCCGCGCCGACCTGAAGACGTTCGCCAACGGCGAGGTCTACTGCCGCTACGGCGAGTCGATCCGCGGCGCCGACGTCTTCCTGGTCCAGTCCACAGCCTCCAACGACGCCAACGAGATGACACCCAACGACGCCCTGATGGAGCTGCTGATGATGAGCGACGCGGCCCAGGGCGCCTCCGCGCACCGGATCATCGCGGTGATGCCCTGGTACGGCTACGCCCGCCAGGACAAGAAGTCGGCTCCGCGCGAGCCGATCTCAGCCCGCGTCGTCGCCAAGTGCCTGGAGGGGGTCGGCGTGGACCGGGTCCTGACGATGGACCTCCACGCCGGCCAGGTGCAGGGGTTCTTCCACGTGCCCGTGGACCACATGACCGCGATGCCGATGCTCACGCAGTGGTTCATCGACCAGCAGTTCACAGAGGAGCTGGTGATCGTCTCGCCGGACGCCGGCCGAGTGAAGACCGCCCGTAACTTCGCCCGCAAGATCGGCACCCACTGGGCGGTGATGGAGAAGGAGCGCCCGGCCCAGCAGGTCGCCGAGATCGGCTACGTGGTCGGCGACGTGAAGGGCAAGACCGCGGTCCTGGTCGACGACATGATCGACACCGCCGGCACGCTCTGCGCGGCCGCCGAGACCGTGCGCGAGGAGGGCGCCGCGCGGGTGATCGCCTGCGCCACCCACGGTGTCTTTTCCGACCCCGCCTACGAGCGGCTCGCCTACGAGAGCTCCGGGATCGAGCGGATCGTCGTCTCCGACACGATCCCGCTGCGCCCCGGCGCGCCCGACAACATCGCGGTGCTGTCAACCGCGGGCACCTTCGCCGACTCGATCCGGCGGATCTTCACCGACGATTCGGTTTCGGAGATCTTCGCCGGCGAGAACCAGTTGTTCTAGAAGTTCGCGGTGGCGACCTTCCAGTCGCCTTCTTCCTTGATCAACAGGATGTTCTGGGGAACCCCGGCCTGACCCGTCGGTCCGACGGTCGCGTCCACGGTCGCGCGGTCTCCCTCCACCCGCACCTCGTCGATCCGGACCGTTTGGGAGCGCTGCCCCTCCGCGAGGCTGCCGAGCGCCTCGTCGCAGCTCTTCCCGCTTGTTCCCTCGATCCCGTCGACGACGGGCTTGGCGAGCAGCTCGCAGACGCGGGCGAAGTCGCCGTCGTTGCGGGCGTCGATCAGCTCGGTGACCGCGTCGCCGGCCTTGTCCTCCTCGCTCTCGCCACCGAAGGGCCCGCACCCCGCGAGGGCCAGGGCCGTGGCGGCCAGGGCCAGCGCGGTGATCGGTTTCGCCCTTGCCCGCATGGGCGGCGCAACCTACCGGAGCCTCTATCCATGCGCCAGCGCCCGCCGCGCCAGCCCGTAGTCTGGGCCCCGTGACCGGGCAGCGCCGAGAGCAACTGCGGCTCCTCACCAAGGCGCTGTTCGTAGCCGCCGGCGTGGTTCTGGTCCTTGGTGTGATCGGCGCGATCCAGGTGGCCACCGCGGAGGAGGACTTCCTGCTCGGCAACCTTCAGCGGCAGAGCCGCGGGCCGCTCGCGCTCGGCGCGCTCGGCGGTGGCGTGTTCGCCGCCGGGGTGCTCGCCGCACTCGGCGGGATCATCACGATCCTGCTCAATCGCGACAAGACGGAATGACGCCAGGAGTGGGGCTGCGCCGCGTCGGCCACAAGGGCGCCGACCTGATCCGGCCCGGCAACACGATCGAGAGCTTCGAGGCTGCGGTCGAGGGGGGAGTGGACATGATCGAGCTGGACGTGCTCTGGCGGCCGGACGGCCACCCGAAGCTGCCCGCGTCCGAGCGTTCGCCGCTGGTCGTGGCCCACGACTGGCACGACGCCGAACGCCGCCGGCCGCTCACGCTCGATGAAGCGCTGGAGACCTTCACCCGCCCGCCGCTCGACCGCGTCGAGTTGGACTGCGACCTGAAGTTGCGCGGTCGCGAGAACGAGCTGGTGGATGCGCTGCAAAGGCACCAACTGGTGGAGCGGGCGATGGTCTCGACGATGGAGGTCGTCAGCCTGGAGCGGATCGGGGCGCAGGCCCCCGAGCTGCGCCGGGGCTGGACCTACCCGAAGGTGACCCGCGACTGGACCAGCAAGCGCTGGGCCAAGCCCGCCCTGTTGGCGACGCTGATGGCGATGCGCCGCAGGCTTCCGGCCCTGGCGCGCCGGGAGCTGCCGCTCCTCGGAGTCGAGGCGATGTGGGTCTACCATCCGATCGTCACGCGGCGGCTTGCCGAGGCGACGGCCGACGCCGGGGTGGAGCTGATCGCCTGGACCGTCGACGACCTGTCGAAGATGCGCCGCCTGGTCGAACTGGGTGTGAGCGGGATCTGCTCCAACGACCCGCGGCTGTTCGCGCAGCTCTAGCGGCCGCTCAGGCGTGCTCGGCTATCCCGGGGACGCGGGTCACGCCCCGCTCCTCGAAGTAGGCCCACTCCTGCTCGCCCAGCTCGGTCTCGGGCGGGTCGGCGTAGACCCACTCGCGCATGATCCGGTGCCAGTTGCGCTTCGCCTTGAGCTGGGCGAGCACCGCGAGCACGCCGGTTTCCATGCGGCGCCCCATCAGCTCCTCGGCGGGGACCGACTCGCGCCGCATCAGGTCGTAGTACTCGGAGCGCGGGTCCGAGGTCGATTCGATCACCTTCATCACCCGGCGCGCGCTGACCTCGTACTCCTTGTCCTCGAGGTACCAGCCCCCGACCACCATCACGTGCTCCATCAGCCGCTCCGCGTCGAGCTTGGAGGGGTTCTTCACGAAGCCGACCTCGTGCAGCGCCTCGCGCAGTGCCTCGGGGTCCCTGCGGGCGGCCGCGTCCACGGCCTTCTGCTCGAGCAGGATCTGCTCTCGGTCGAGCTTCTTGGTCATCCCGAAGTCGAGGCAGGCGACCCGGTCGTCGGGCATGAGGATGTAGTTGCCAGGGTGGGTGTCGGCGTTGAAGTGCTGCAGATGGTAGATCGAGCCGAAGGCGAACCGGAAGACGATCTCGCCGAAGCGGCTGCGCTCCTCGTGCGGGAGCTCCTTGACCGCCTCGAAGTCGCTGCCTTCGACGAACTCGGTAACGAGCACCCGCCGGCGCGAGAGGCGGGTGTAGATGTCGGGGACGTAGATGAACGGGTGGTCGCGGTAGGCGCGCGCGAAAGTGCGCTGGTTCTGGGCCTCGAACTCGTAGTCGAGCTCCTCCAGCACCCGCTCGCGCAGCTCTTCGGCGATCGCCTTCGGGTCGAGGCCGGGGGCGATCGCCTTCGCCAGGCGCACGATCGTTCCCGCGTTGCGCAGGTCGGCCTCCAGCGCCTCGGCGACGCCCGGGTACTGGATCTTCACCGCGACCTGCGCGCCGTTGGGCAGCTCGGCGCGGTGAACCTGGCCGATCGAGGCGGCGGCGAAGGCCTCCTCGTCGATCTCGGCGAACAGCTCGGCGAGAGCCTCGCTGCCGTACTCCTCTTCCAGCACCTTGACGACCTTGCGCCACGGCATCGCGGGGGCGGCGGTGCGCAGTTTCGCGAGCTGCTCCTGGTAGATCTCCCGGTACTCGGGCGGCAGGAACTCGGTGTCGATGAAGGACGCCATCTGGCCCAGCTTCATCGCCGCGCCCTTCATCTCGCCCAGGGTCCCCATCAGCTTGATCGCGGTCTCGAGGTGGCGGTTCTCGAGCCTCTCCTTGGCGTTGTCCTCGTGGCGCGCGACCGAGGCGGCCTTGGTCCCCGCGTAGCGAACACCCTGCACGCCCAGCGCCGAGCCGAGCTTGGCGGAGCGGCGGACCCTGCCTTTGGGGATCTTGTGGTCGTCGGCCACCCGGGAAGCGTAGAGACAGAGCATCAAGCGCTCGCAGGACTGCACGCAATCGCGACCGACCGCGCCTCTCTATCCTCTAGCCTGCGATGGCTTCAGGTCGCGCCACACTCAAGGCGGCTCCCCGCAGCGATTTCGGCTCGCGGGTCAGCCGCCGCCTACGCCGCGACGGCCTGGTTCCCGGCGTGGTCTACGCCAACGGCGAGGAGGCTCGCCCCTTCCAGGTGGCCGAGCGGGACGCCGGCGCGGTTCTCTCCGAGGGCCACGCCCTGTTCGACATCGAGATCGAGGGATCCGCGGCGGTGCCGGTGGTGGTCAAGGAACAGCAGCTCCACCCGGTGCGCGGCGACCTGCAGCACCTCGACCTGAACGAGGTCAAGCTCGACGAAGCGATCCAGGCCGAGGTTCCGATCGAGATTGAGGGCGCCGAGGAGGCCCCCGGCTCCAAGGAGGGCGGCGTGCTCGAGCACATCACCCGCGAGATCACCGTCGAGGCGCTGCCGACCGAGATCCCCGACCGCATTGTCGTCGACGTTTCCCACATGGACATCAACGACACGATTCAGCTGTCGATGATCCCGCCGCCGCAGGGATCCACCTTCGTCGCCGAGGATCTCGAGGAGGTTACGGTCGCCACCCTCACTCCCCCGCGGCTCGAGAAGGAGCTGGAGGAGATCGAGGAGGAGGCGGCCCTGGTCAGCGAGGAGGCAGAAGAGGGCGAGGAAGTGCCCGAGGGCGAGGAAGTGCCCGAGGGCGAGGAAGTGCCCGAGGGCGAGGAAGTGCCCGAGGGCGAGGGCGGCGACGGCGGCGGCAACGGCGGCGGCGGAGGGGAGTAACCGCTGTCGCTCTTTCGCCGGCGCTCGAAGGATCGCCGCGAGGAGGGAGGCGATTTGGGCGATCGCATCCTCGTGGTCGGCCTGGGAAACCCTGGCGACCGCTACGCGGCGACCCGCCACAACATCGGCTTCGAGATTGCCGACGCGCTGGCCGGCCGCTGGGACCTGCCGCGGGCGCGAAAGAAGTTCAACGGGCTGCTCGCGGAGGGTCGCGCCGGCCCCGGCGGGCCGCGGGTGGCGGTGCTGCTGCCCCAGACCTTCATGAACGAGTCGGGAAGCTCGGTCGGGCCCGCGCGCGGGTCGCTCAAGGTGCCGCTGGACGGGCTCGTGGTCCTGCACGACGAGATCGACCTCCCGTTCGGCGAGGTGCGCAGCAAGCTCGGCGGCGGGGTGGCCGGGCACAACGGGCTGAAGAGCCTGCGCGACGGGCTCGGGGCCGCCGACTTCTGGCGCGTGCGGGCCGGCGTCGGGCGGCCCGACTCGACCGACCCCGAAGTCGTCTCCGGCTATGTGCTTTCTCGCTTTCGTGAGCCCCGCGACGACGTGCGCGAGCTGATCGAGCGCGCGGCCGCCGAGGCAGAGCGGCTGGTCGAGCGGATCTCTGCCGGGGAGGGAATCGAGGCCGGGGAGGTGGGGGAACCCCGGTGAGCGAGTCGCGCGCCCTGACCACCTACGCGGTCGGCGACGACGGCGTCGCGCTGCTGCTGCTCGAGCGCCCCGAAGCGCGCAACGCGATGAACACACAGATGCTGGAGGAGATGCTCGCCCACTTCGAGGCGGCTCGCGACGACGACTCAGTGCGCGTCCTGGTTCTCTCGTCCTCCGACCACATGGGTCTCTCCGCTGGAGCCGACGTCAAGGAGCGGCTCGACGATGAGGGCAAGGTGCGCCGGATGCAGCTCTTCGCCGACCTCTACGACACGATCACCGGCTTTCCGAAGCCGACCGTCGCCGCCTGCCACGGCGACGTGATCGGCGGCGGGGCCGAGATCGCCGTCGCCTGCGACATGCGGGTCGGCGGCGCCAACCTGCGCATGCGTTTCCCCGGCGCAGCGCTCGGCGTTCCGGTCGGGCCGGCGCGGCTGACCACGCTGTGCGGGCTGGCGACCGCCAAATATCTGCTGCTGTCTTCGCGGATCGTCGGTGCCGACGAGGCGCTGCGGCTGGGCCTCGTCAATCGCGTCGCTCCCGCGGCCGCAACCGAGCAGGCGGCGCTGGAGCTGGCCGCCGAAGTCGCCGGGCATCCGCCGGAGGCGGTGGCGCGGCTGAAGCTGATGCTGCACGGCTGGGACGGCATCGAGGAGCGATCGCGCAGCGAGGGCGAGGGGCAGGTGGAGTGGCAGCGCTCGGGCCCAGGATTGCCCTACCGGGACTGAGGCTTCGCCGCCGGCGCGGGACCGGCGCCGCGGCTCCCTAGAATCCGGATCGGAGCCGGGCCCGTGCCCGGCGCAACGACCCGCCGGACCCTGTGTCCGGTTGTTTCGCGTGCGATGTCGCTGAGACCCCTGCTCGACACAGCCATGGACGCCGAGCGATTCGGCTCGCTGGCCGGCCGCCTCGCCGCGGCCGAGTCGGGCGATGCTGCCGTCGAGGCACGTGTCTCGACCACGCTGCGCCCGTTCCTGCTCGCGGCGCTGCTCACCGAGGAGGATGCGCTGGGCGGCCGTCCGGCGTTGCTGGTCGCCCCCGACGACCGTTCCGCCCGCGACCTCGCCGCCGACCTGCGCGCCTACCTGGCGCCGCGGCGGGTGCGCTTCTATCCCTCGCGGGGCACCGGCTACGCCTCGCACGTGGCGCCGCCGCCCCACCTGGTCGGGTTGCGAATCGACGCCCTCGACGCGCTCCGCTCGGAGGCCGAGCCCGTCGTGGTTGCGAGCGCGATCGCGCTCGCCGAGGCCGTCCCCGATGCCTCCTTGCGCCCGGCGGGATTTGCGATCGAGCGCGGCGAGGAGGTCGACCTCGGCGCGGTCGCCGACGACCTGGTCGGCGCGGGATACGAGCGCACCGACCAGGTGGAGGAGCGCGGCCAGTTCGCACTTCGCGGCGGCATCCTCGATGTCTACCCCGCCACCGAGGAGCGTGCGGTGCGGCTCGAGCTGTTCGGCGACGAGGTGGAATCGATGCGCTGGTTCTCGACCTTTACGCAGCGCTCCCTCGGCGACGCCGAGCGGGTTGAGCTGGCGCCGGCCGCCGAGCTGGCTCCCGAGCACCGCGAACTCGCCGAGATGGCGGCGCTGGAGGCCGGCGAGGGAGGCGAGGTGCCGGACCTGGCCGATGTGCTCCCACTCGACTCCTTCCACTCGCCGCTGGAGCTGGTCCCGCAGGGTGCCGCCGTCGTCCTTGCCGCCTCGGACGAGGTCGAGCCGGCACTTCGCGACCACTGGGAGGACGTTACGACGGCGATGCACGACGATGATGCGCGGCGGCTTTACCTGGACGTCGCCGAGCCACTGGCGCGGCGTGCGCAGCTGGCGCTGACCGCGACAGGAGAAGACGACGCCGATGCGTTTAGGGCCGCCCGCGCGGAGTCGCCCGCGCGCAGCATCCGCGAGGCCGAGGGCGAGGTGGAGAAGCTGACCCGCTCCGGCTACCGCGTGGTGGTCGCCTTCGACAGCCGCGGCGAGGCGGAGCGCGCCCGCTACAACCTCGACCGGCTCGACGCGCCGCTGCTGGACGGGCGTGCCCTTCCCGACGACGGAGGCCTGATGCTGGCAGAGGCGCGCTTGCGTGAGGGGTTTCTCTCGCCGGAGCTGCGCCTGGCCGTGTTTCCGTTTCGCCGCCTCGTCCATCGCCGCCGCGCCGCCGCCCAGGCGCCCGCGCGCCGCGGCCGCCTCGCCTTCAGCGACCTCCGCGTCGGCGACCACGTCGTGCACGAAGACCACGGCGTGGCCCGCTTCGCCGGCTTCGAGACGCGCGAGGTCGGCGGCATCACCCGCGACTATCTCTACCTCGAGTACCGCGGCGAGGACCGGGTCTTCGTCCCCACCGACCAGCTGGCCAAGCTGAGCCGCTACATGGGGGCCGACGGCGAGCCGGTGCTGTCGGCGCTCGGCGGCAAGCGCTGGGAGAACATGAAGGCTCGGGCGCGGCGCGCCGCCTCGCAGCTGGCCGGCGAGCTGCTCAACCTCTACGCGGAGCGGCGCACCCGCAAGGGCCACCCCTTCCCGCCGGACTCGGAGTGGCAGCTCACCTTCGAGCAGGCCTTCCCCTACCGCGAGACGGCGGACCAGCTCGACGCGATCGAGGCGGTCAAGGCGGACATGGAGTCCGAGCGGCCGATGGACCGGCTGGTCTGCGGCGACGTCGGCTACGGCAAGACCGAGGTGGCGATGCGCGCCGCCGTCAAGGCCGCCTCCGACGGCAAGCAGGTAATGATGCTGGCGCCGACCACGATCCTCGCCCAGCAGCACTTCGGCACCTTCCGCGAGCGACTGGCCGACCTGCCCTTCCTCGTGGAGGTGGTTTCGCGGCTGCGCAAGCCGGCCGAGACCAAGGCCGCGCTGCGCGATTTCAGCGAGGGCAAGGTGGACATCCTGATCGGGACCCACCGCCTGCTTTCGCGCGACGTTCGCGCCAAGGAGCTGGGACTGCTGATCGTCGACGAGGAGCAGCGCTTCGGCGTCAAGCAGAAGGAGCTGCTGCGCCAGCTGAAACTGCGGGTTGACGTGCTCTCGCTCTCCGCCACCCCGATCCCGCGCACGCTGCAGATGTCGCTCGCCGGGCTGCGCGACATCTCGGTGATCGAGACGCCGCCGGAGGGCCGGCGCCCGATCCGCACCTACGTCGGCCCGTGGGACCAGGACCTGGTCAGGCGGGCGATCGAGCGCGAGGTCGCGCGCGAGGGCCAGGTCTTCTTCCTGCACAACCGCATCGAGACGCTCGAGCAGACGGCCGAACAGCTGCGGGCTCTGGTTCCCGGGGCACGTTTCATCGAGGCGCACGGGCAGATGGCGGAGAGCGAACTGGAGGAGGCGATGCTGCGCTTCCTGCGCGGCGACGGCGACTGCCTGGTGGCGACAACGATCATCGAGTCGGGGCTCGACATTCCCACCGCCAACACGCTGATCGCCGAGCGTGCCGACCAGCTCGGGCTCGCCCAGGCCTACCAGATCCGCGGCCGGGTGGGCCGCTCGCGCGAAACGGCCTTCGCCTACCTTCTCTATCCCTCCGAACGGGCACTCAGCCACGAGGCCGGAGCGCGGCTGGCCACGCTTTCCGACCACACCGAGCTGGGATCCGGATTCCGCATCGCGATGCGCGACCTCGATATCCGCGGCGCCGGGAACCTGCTCGGGGACGAGCAGTCGGGGCACGTCGCCGCAGTCGGCTTCGAGCTCTACTGCCAAATGATCGACGAGGCTGTGGGAGCGGCCGCGGCCGAGGACGGCGTGCCGTCCGAGGGGCGGGAACCGGTCCGGCTCGACGTGCCGGTGGACGCCTATCTACCCCCCGACTACGTTCCCTTCGAGGCGGCGAAGATCGACGTCCACCGCCGAGTCGCGGCGGCGACCGAGCCGGGCCAGCTGCGCGCGATCCGCGACGAGCTGGAGGACCGCTTCGGCCCGGTGCCGGGCCCGGTCGGGAACCTGTTGGAGCTGCAGCGGGCGCGCATCGGCCTGGGGAGGGCAGGTGCGCGCAGCGTCGAGTTCCGCGGCGGCCGCATCAGCGTCTCCGGCGTCGAACTGGACTCCGAGCAGGCGGAGGCGCTGCGGGAGCGAGTCGAGGGCGTCATCTACGAGTGGCGCGACGAGGTCGTAGCGTTGCGCGTCCCCGATGAACCGGAGGCCAGGCTGGCGGCGGTGTCGGCGCTTGCCGTGGCACTCGAGGACTGCAAGGGCTCCGTGGCGACGGCCGCGTAGCTATTCTCCCGGCCTCGTGCAAGGGATACCTCGCCAGAAGCGCGCGTCGCTGATCGTCTTCGGGGCGATCGTGGCGCTCTTCTTCGCCGGCTACGCGATCTTCCGCGGGCTCGGCGACCCGGGCGTGCCCGACGACGCGGTCGCGGTGGTCGAGGACGCCCCCGACGGCATCGGGACGATCACCAAGGAGGATCTGGACCGTGCGCTCGAGCAGGCCGCCGCCCGCGCGGGAGTCCAGAAGGTGCCCAAGCCCGGCACCAAGGAGTACGACGACATCGAGCAGGCGGCGACCGGCGACCTGCTCGATTCGGTCTGGATCCAGGGCGAGGCCGCGGAGCTCGGGATCACGACCACCGACAAGCAGATCGCCGACGAGCTCGAGACGATCAAGAAGCAGAACTTCCGGACCGAGAAGGAGTTCCAGCAGTTCCTCGACCAATCCGGGTTCACACCCGAGGACGTCGAGACGCGGGTGCGTCTGCAGATCCTCAGCACGGACATCCAGACGCGGGTCACCCGCGACGTCGGCAAGGTGAGCAACTCCGAGATCGACGACTTCTACGAAGCCAGCAAGTCCCAGTTCGAGCAGCCGGAGACCAGGGACGTGCGGCTGATCCTCAACAAGGAGAAGGCCAAGGTCGAGGAGGCGAAGGCCGCGCTCGAGAAGGACTCGTCCGAGGACAGCTGGCAGAAGGTCGCGAAGGAGTTCTCCACCGATCCGGCATCGCGCAGCAACAGCGGCCTGCGGCCGAGCCTCAGCGAGGGGCTGCTGGAGCAGCCCCTCGACTCCGAGATCTTCGACGCGGCGAAGGGCGAGCTGGTGGGCCCGGTGAAGACGCCGCTCGGCTACTACGTCTTTGAGGTGGTGAAGATCACACAGGCGCGGACGCAGCCCCTGAACCGCCAGGTGCGCGAGCAGATCCGCCAGCAGCTCCTCCAGCAGGAGCAGCAGAACACCTTCTCGGAATTCGTCAACGACTACGGCAGCAAGTGGCAGTCGCGGACCTTCTGCGCCGCGGGCTATCTGACCGACCGCTGCGCCAACTTCGGCGGCTCCGCGCACCCCGCCACCGCCCCGCCGGCCTGCTACGAGGCGGACCCGAAGGGCGGCATCCCGCCCGCATGTCCCGCGCCGGTCACCCCGCTGGCGCCGGCATTGCCCGGGTCGGTGACGCTGCTCAGCCCGCAGGGGACGCGGTTGCCGCAACGCCCGATCCCGGCCGGCCTGCAGCCGGTCGAGGAGACCGGCCTGCCCGGTGCGGTCCCCGGTGCGCCCTCGGGCGTGGGAGCGCCGCCCGGGACCCCGACAGGCCCCTGACGCGGCACGCGTGGTGAGCGGCTCCGGCGGCGGCAGCGACGACGACGCCGCCGCGCGCAGCGCCGCAGCGGTACAGAGCCTCGACGCGATCACCCGGCGGCTGCGCCGCGAGTGCCCCTGGGACCGAGAGCAGGACGAGCGCTCGATCGTCCCTCACACGGTGGAGGAGTCCTACGAGCTCGCCGATGCCGCGCGCCGCGGAGACGACGCAAAGCTGATCGATGAGTTGGGAGACGTGCTGTTCCAGGTCCACTTCCTGTCGCTGCTGCTGGAGGAGCGTGGCGCGGGGGACATGGCGGCGGTCGCGGAGCACTGCCGCGAGAAGTTGATCCGCCGCCATCCCCACGTTTTCGGGGAGGCCGAGGCTGACAGCGCCGGGGATGTCCTACGTAACTGGGACCGGATCAAGCGCGAGGTCGAGGGACGCGGGGAGGACGAGCCCTTTGCCGACGTTCCCGAGAACCTGCCGGCACTGCTCTATGCCCGCAAGCTGCAGCGGCGCGCGGCGTCTGGCGGCGCCGATGAGGGCGATGCCGCAGAGTTGGCGCGCGCCCTGCGCGGGGCCGCGGATGAGCTCGCCGGCCTGCTCGAGCAGGGCGAGAGCGGGGCACCCACCGCCGCGCCGGCCGAGCGGAACCGCGTCGAGCGTGCGCTGGGCGAGCTGCTGTTCGCCGCGGTGGACGCAGCGCGCCGCCAGCAGGCCGACCCCGAGCTCGCGCTGCGCACCCGCGCACACGCATTCCGCCGGCGGGTCGAGTCCGACCCGACCTGAAAGACTGCCGCCCCTTCGGGTATCGCGATGAGCCAGATCGAGCGGATCCACGCACGCCAGATCCTCGATTCGAGGGGCAATCCCACGGTCGAGGTCGAGGTGCTGCTGTCAAGCGGCGCGGAGGGGCTCGCCGCGGTTCCCTCCGGCGCCTCCACCGGCGAGTTCGAAGCCGTCGAGCTGCGCGACGGCGGCGATGCCTGGAACGGCAAGGGCGTGAGCGGCGCGGTCGGTCACGTCAACGGCGAGATCGCCCAGGCATTGGCCGGAGCCCGCGCGGCCGAGCAGACCGCGATCGACCGGACCCTGATCGAGCTCGACGGCACGCCCAACAAGGGCCGGCTCGGCGCCAACGCGATCCTCGGCGTCTCGCTGGCCGTGGCAAAGGCCGCCGCCGCCGACGCGCAGCTACCGCTCTATCGCTACTTCGCGGATCTCTTCGGCGGCGGCGAGGCGAACGTGCTGCCGGTGCCGATGATGAACGTGCTCAACGGCGGCGCCCACGCCGACAACTCCGTGGACTTCCAGGAGTTCATGGTCGTGCCGACCGGGGCCGCCGGCTTTTCGGAGGCGCTGCGGACCGGCACCGAGGTCTTCCATGCCCTGAAGCGGACCCTTGGCGAGCGCGGCCTCTCCACCGCCGTCGGCGACGAGGGCGGCTTCGCCCCGGACCTCGAGTCCAACGAGGCGGCGCTGGAGGCGGTGATCGCCGGCATCGAGGCGGCGGGCCATGCGCCCGGCTCCGACGTGTACGTGGCGCTGGATCCGGCGACCAGCGAGCTGTTCAGCGAGGGCTCCTACGCGCTCGAGCACGAGGGGCGGACCCTGTCCCCCGAGGAGATGGCCGCCTACTGGGAGGAGACGTCGCAGCGCTTCCCGGTTGTATCGATCGAGGACGGCATGGACGAGGAGGACTGGGAGGGCTGGAAACAGCTCACCGACCGCGTCGGCGAGCGGGTTCAGCTGGTCGGGGACGACCTCTTCGTCACCAACGCCGAGCGCCTGAGGCGCGGTATCGAGCAGGGGGTGGCCAACTCGATCCTGGTCAAGGTCAACCAGATCGGCACCCTCAGCGAGACCCTGGAGACGGTGCGGACCGCGCGCGATGCCGGCTACACGGCTGTGATCTCGCACCGCTCGGGCGAGACCGAGGACACGACGATCGCCGACCTTGCGGTCGGCACCGGCGCCGGGCAGATCAAGACCGGGGCTCCGTCGCGCTCGGACAGGGTCGCCAAGTACAACCGCCTGCTGCGCATCGAGGAGGAACTGGGGGAGCAGGCCACCTACCCCGGCCTGCAGGCGTTCGTTCAGCGGTCCAGCTAGTGAAGGAATACCGGGCCTGGCCGCAAAGGGTCAGGCGTGTCAGCACGCGCCTACGCAGGCACCCGCGCCGCTCCACGCCGTCGCCCCGCGGCGCGCCGCCGGCCGGCCCGGAGGCGCGGGTCGAGCCGAGTCAACTGGGACCGGCTGGGGCGGGTCGCGCTGACGATCGTGCTCGCCGCGGTGCTGGTCTCCTACCTCAACCCGGTGGTGAACTTCATCCACACCTACCGCGACTCGGGCGCGGCCAAGGAGCACCTGCGCGAACTGCAGCTGGAGAATCGGCACATGCACAACCGGGTCCAGTCCGCGGACGACCCCGGCGTGCTGGAGCGCGAGGCGCGCCGCCAGGGCATGGTCGAGCCGGGCGAGCGCCCGTACGTGGTCAAGGGCCTGGGCAAGTAGCCGAGAGCGAGGTCTGCTGATGAGCGCCGGCGCCTATCTCGCCGGCGCTCTGGAGCTGGTGCTGGTGGTCGGGTCGCTGGGACTGGCAGCGGTGAAGCTGCGAGCCCGCCTGCTGGCCGGCTGGGGCGGGGCTCCGGCCCGTCTCGCCGAGGCGGTCCTGGGTGTGGCGCTGTTGATCTGGGCGGCGGAGCTGCTGGGGCTGTTCGGCTTGCTTAAGGAGGCTCCGCTGGTGCTCGTCGCGGTGGCGGTCGGCGCTGCGTCGCTGCGCCTTCGCTCGGCCAGGCCCGAGGGACCTCCGCCCGCCGCGCCCCTGGTCGGTGCGCTGGCGATGCTGGTGACCGTCGGGGTGGTGGCGTTGCTGTTCGCGCACTGGGGCTTTGTCACCAAGGGCCACCTCAACAACGGAATCACCAATTTCGACTCGCTCTGGTACCACCTCCCGTACGCCGCGGACATCGCCCAGAGCGGGTCGGTGACGTCGCTGCATCACACCGACACGGTCTTTCTCAACTGGTTCTATCCGCAGAACTCCGAGCTCGTGCACGCGGTCGGGATGATCCTCACGGACCGCGACACGCTGTCGCTCTTCATAAACCTCGGCTGGCTCGGCCTGGCGCTTCTGTCCGCGTGGTGCATCGGACGCCCCTGGGGACGGGGGCCGCACGCGGTGGCGGCCGTTGCGCTGGTTCTGGAGGCGCAGACTCTCGTCTTCCGCGAGCCGGGAGCGGCCAAGAACGACGTCGTCGCGGCCGCGCTGGTACTCGCCGCGGCAGCGCTCTTGGTCAGTGGCTACGTGGCGGGCAAGCGAGGAACGAGCAACGAGGAACGAGGAACGGACGAGCCCCGTCCACCAATCGACCCCGCAGCGCTTGGCATCGCCGGCCTCGCCGCCGGGCTGGCGGTGGGGACGAAGTTCACCGTCCTCGCCACGGTCGCCGCCATGACGGTTGCGGTCATCGTCCTCGCGGCTCGAGGCGGGCGCCGCTCGGCGGCGCTCGCCTGGTTCGCCCCGCTGCTGGCCGGCGGAGCGTTCTGGTACGTGCGCAACCTCTTCACGGCGGGCAATCCGCTGCCTCAGGTGCAGCACCTCGGTCCCCTCAGCCTGCCCGGCCCGGAGCGGCTGCAGACCGCGCGTCCCGACTTCCCGATCGTCCACTACGCCACGGACACGCGAGTCTGGAGCGACTATTTCGGTCCCGGTCTGCGCGAGGCCTTCGGGCTGCTGTGGCCGCTGGTGCTGGCAGCCGGGGTCGCGGGCGCGGTGCTGGTGATCGCGCGCCGCGATGAGCGCCTGCTGCCGGCGCTTGGGGCCGTGGCGCTGTTCGGGGTGTTGGCCTATCTGGTGACGCCCCTCAGCGCGGCCGGCGCGGAGGGCAGCCCGGTCGCCTTCGCGATCAACATCCGCTTCGCGCTGCCGCCGCTGATCCTCGGGCTGGCGTTGCTGGCGATGGGCCGGGGGCTGGAGAGCCACCGGGCGGGCTGGGCGCTGCTCGTCGCCGTGCTGGCGGTCCTGGTCGTCACCGACGAGTCGACCGACGTGCTGCGGGCGCCCGAGCGGGCATTCGGGGCGCTGGTCGCGTTCGTCGCGATCATCGTCCCGGCGGGGTTGCTGTGGCTGCGATCACGGGGCTCGCTCTCGTGGCGCGGGCTTGCCGCCGGCTTCGCGATCCTCGTCGCGGGCGTGGTCGCGATCGGCTACCCGGTGCAGCGCGACTATCTGGACTCCCGATGGCGCAACTTCGATCCCGACCAGCATCTCGACAGCGCCTACCGGTGGGCCGCCGAGGTTCGTGAATCCCGCATCGGCCTGGCCGGCACCACGACCGGCTTTCTCGGCTATGGGTTCTACGGGCCCGACCTCTCCAATCACGTCCAGTACCTCGGCGAGGAGGGGCCGCACGGGGCCTTCAACGCGATCCGCACCTGCGCCCGCTTCCGCGAGGCGGTCAACGACGCCGAGCTCGACTACCTCGTCACCGGCCCCTTTCTCAATTTCATCCACCCGTCGGAGCCCCTTTTCTCGCCGGAGGCGGGCTGGATCGCAACCGACCCGGCGCTGCGCACCGTCAGTCGCGACGGGACGGGGGTGGAGCGGGTCACGGTTTGGAAGGTGGACGGCCGGCTCGACCCTGCCGGATGCGCCCGCGTCAAGGTCCCGAGGACATCCCTGCCCAATACCTAGCCCGGTCTGGGCGCCGGCTGGCATGGGTTGCTGCGGCCATGGGTACAGTCACGGCGTGAGCTACCCGCTCGAGAACGCCCTCTTTCAGTGGGAGGAGGGCTATCGCGCGCTGGAGGAGCTGCGCGACGACCCGCGCGCCTACCGCAGCGCCGGGCGCGTCGTGGATGCGATCCGCGAAGAGCTGAGGCGCCGGATCGGCCCGACCTTCCGCGCCTCCCAGCTCGCCGAGCTGTACTCGGCCGGTACAGACTGGTGCCTGGAGGTCGCCCTGCAGGTCAATCCGGACGCCGATCCGGATCCGAGCTCGCTCGCGGACGCCGCCTTCTGGCTGTACCTGCGCGGCGCCACCGACTTCGCGGGCGGCAGGGAGCTGGCCAGCGAGTCTCGCGCCTAGCGCGGCCTATTCGTCTGTGTCGGAGTCGGCGGGCCCGGGGTCGCTCGAGCCTGAATCGCCGGAGCCGGCGCGCTTGATCACGATCTGGTCGGGTTCGATCGTCACGGTGACCTCGCTGTGCCCGGCCCAGTGCTCGGAATAGGTCTGGTTCTCCTGAACCGCCGGGTCCAGCCAGAGGCCGAAGCCGTCCCGATCCCCATGATCGAAGGTCGCCTCGAGGGGGCCCGGCTTCGAGCGGCGGCCGCGTCCACCGCGCCGTCCCCTGCGCCTGCGCCGGCGCGGCCGTCCCTCGGCCTCGCTTCCGTCGGACTCTTCCTCCTCCGCCCTGTCCTCGGGCTCCTCCTCTTCCTCCACGCCCTTCTCAGCCTCGGAGGCTTCGATTTCGGCTTCGATCTCGTCGCGTAGGTCGACCTCGGCGGAGCCCGTCTCCTCGTCGTCCGCGGAGAGGCCGTGCTGGCGGCGGAACTCGCGAAGCTCGGACGTACCGATCTCGAGCTGGTGGGCGATCCAGGCGTCGGTGCGGCCCTGGCGGACCCAGGCGCGGATCTGGTTGAGCTGTGGACGCAGTGATCTCGGTGCCATCGGGGCGGCGAGTCTAGTCAACCGGCGAGCATGGCCGCGCGCAGGCATGTGGGTTGCATCTGCGGTTCAGACCTGCAAAGCTACTGACCATGGCGTTACTTAAAATTAGGTACTGGACGTACCCAAGTATGGCGTGGGAGGCTGCATGCTCGTACTGACACGAAGGTCCAATCAAAGCATCATGATCGGCGACGAGGTCGAGATCTCGATCCTGTCGGTGTCCGGCGAAAAGGTCCGGATCGGGATCGAGGCCCCTGACGAGGTTCCCGTGTTCCGCAAGGAGGTCTATCTGCGCATCGAGGCCGAGCGCAGTGGCGGGAACGGAAGGCCAGGGGTCGACGTCAAGGAGCTCACAAGCTCCGAGTGACCGCGTCGCTCGCTAGGCCATCAGCCAGGCGAGCGTCTCGAACATCGCCACCACCACCGTCACCACGGTGAGAGTGAGGCAGGCGACGAGAACGCTGAACCGCACCTTGCCCCTCTGCTCGACGCGGGCGATGCGGCGGGCGCGGGAGCGGTTTGCGGCGCGGCTGCGAAGCTGCTCACGGCGGCGCCGTTCGAGGGCGGTCTCCTGCTCGAAGGCCACCTCGAACTGGGAAATGCTCTGTCGCATTCGCGAGGTCATGATGAAATCGGCCCCGTCGCGGGGCCGCAAGCAAACTACCCAACTCATGGGGAGCATGCGTCCCAGAGCCCCCGCCCCTCTCGCCCGGCGAGGCGCTGAAGGCGCACGAACAACGCCGCGTACGTGTCATTCGGCTCGATCGTGAGCGTCCTCGCGTAGCCGCGGCGCACCAGCCGGGCGTTCACCAGCTCGCCGCGCAGATAGACGTAGGCGAGCAGACGGCCGTAGAAGTCGCGCCGCTCGGCGTCGAAGACGAGGCGAACCCTTCGTCCCTCGACCAGGCGGTGGTTGAAGGCGCTTGCCTGGGGGCCGAAGCACTGCACGGGCTCGCCGGGCTTCACGGTCTCCGGCGTGTCGACGCCGATGTAGCGGACGTCCTCCTCGCGGCCTGCGATCAGCACCTCGACGGTGTCGCCGTCGACGACGCGGGTGACCCGCGCGGGCACCCCCGGCCCCGGCTTCCGCCCGCCCCCGGCATACCCCGCGTCGCCTGCTTGCGCCCGGCCACCCTCCGCGCGCCCCGTGTCGCGTGCTTCGTCGCCGCCGTCGCCGAAGACGACGATCGCGACAAGCACCAGCAGCACCAGGCTTCCCAGCCCGGCTCCGCGCGTGTACCGCCTTCCCGGCATGCCCACCCGGGTCTAAGTCGCGGCGGGCGGGATCTCTCCGTCCCGGCCGCTAGACGAGTTAGGGAATCCGACGCACGTTGGAGAGCAGCGTCTCCTTGATCTGCTCGATGATCGCCAGCGCCTCGCTCCACTCACGCTGCCAGACGTTGCGGCCGAAGATCACGCCGGTGCCGCCGGCTTCCATGACCTCGCGAGTGTTGCGCAGCACGGTCTCGTCGTCGACCTTCGAGCCGCCCGAGAGCACGACCAGAGCCCGGCCGGCCGACTCGACGCACTGGCGGATCGCCTCCTCCTGGGAGACGTCCAGCTCGTTGTAGGGGGCCGGCGCGTCCTTGTCCTTCTCCGGGTTGATCTTCGGCATGTTCAGCTTTACCACGTCGGCGCCCATCTCCATCGCCATCCGCGCCCCATAGTCGATCGCGTAGAAGGAGTCGCGACCGCCTTTCTCTTCGATCGCCGAGCCGCGCGGGTAAGCCCAGATCACCAGCGGCATGCCGTAGCGCTCGCAATCCTGGCGCACGCCGCGCAGCTGGGCGAGGTCCTCGTCCTGCCGCGGCGAGCCCACGTAGAGGGTGTAGCCGACCGCATCGGCGCCGAGCCGCACCGCGTCCTCGACCCCGGCGTTGCAGGTGGAGAACGCGTTGTCGTCGGGCGGGATGTCGGTCTTGCCGTTGACCTTGAGGATCAGCGGCACCTGGCCCGCGTAGTCGGGGTAGTACTTGGTCGCCAGCCCGATCTGGCAGGCGATCGCCGAATAGCCCGCCTCGGCGGCGAGTCGGAACTGGTACTCGGGGTCCTTGGAGGCCGGGTTGGGGAAGAAGTCGCGCGGGCCGTGCTCGATGCCCTGGTCGATCGGAAGCAGCAACAGCGTTCCGTTGCCGGGCCCGAACTCGAACAGCAGCCGGCGCAGCCTCGCGCGCTTGCCCGGCGACAGCGTCGCAAGCAGTGACTTCTGCTCGGTCAGGCTCTTCACTTCCATCTGGGCTCGATCCTCCTGAGTTCGGGGCGTTGGTGGCGCCGTCTGGTCCCGCCCGCAGTATAAGGCGGGTCCTGAGCATGGAACATCGCTTTCGCGGCACCCCGTTCACCGTCGGTATCGAGGAGGAGATGATGCTCCTCGACGCCGAAACGCTCGAGCTTGCGCAGGGCATCGAGACGATCCTCGATGACCTCGGGGAGCGCGCCGAGGGCACCGTCAAGCCCGAGCTGATGCAGTCGGTGCTGGAGATCGCCAGCAAACCGCACCCGAGCGTGGCTGATGCGGCCGAGGAGCTGCGAGAGCTGCGCAAGATGGTGCGCGAGGCGGCCGGCCGCCACGGGATGCTGCTGGCCGCATCGGGCACGCACCCGACGGCGCTTTGGGAGGAGCAGCTGATCGTCGAGCGCCCCCGCTATGAGGAGCTCGTCTCTCAGCTCGGCTACATCGCCCGCCAGGAGCTGATCTTCGGCACCCACGTGCATGTCGGCGTGACCGGCCCCAACAAGGCGGTCTACATCGCCGACGGTGTCCGCCGCCACCTGCCGCTGCTGCTGGCGCTGTCGACCAACTCGCCGGTCTGGCGCGGCAAGGTGACCGGGATGATGTCCTCGCGGACGCCGGTCTTCCGCGCCTTTCCCCGAGCCGGCATTCCCCCGCACTACGGCAGCTGGGAGATCTACTCGAGCCGCGTCAAGCTGATGATGGATGCGGGCGCGATCCCCGACTACACCTACCTGTGGTTCGACGTGCGGCCGCACCCCAAGCTGGGGACGGTCGAGGTACGAGTGTTCGACCAGCAGACGCGGCTGGAGAACACGGTGGCACTTGCCGCGCTGGTGGTGGCGCTCGTGCACCGCTACTCGAGCTTCTTCGACCAGGAGAAGGCGATGGTCGAGGTGCCGACGGAGCTGATCGACGACAACAAGGTGCGGGCCGCGCTGCGTGGGATGGAGGGCGAGTTGATCGACTTCCCCGAGCCCGAGCAGCGCCCGGCCACCCAGATGGCGACCCACCTGCTCGACGAGCTGCGAGAGCACGCGCAGGAGGTGGGGTGCGGGGACGAGATCGAGGGGGTGCGTCGGCTGATCGAGGGAGGCACGGGCGCGCGCCGCCAGCTGGAGGTCCTCGAGCGGAAGGGCGACGTGAAGGCCTTGGTGCGGGAGCTGTGCGAGGCTTCGGCGGAATAGTTCGGATTTCGCACCAAAGCCCTTGCATTTTCGCCTCTAAAGTTCGATAATCGAACCACGCATGGCGTCCCGACCGGTGATCGACACCCTGGAGATGCTGGGCCGACGCTGGGCCCTGCGCCTCGTCTGGGAGCTGCGACGCGACGCGCTGGGGTTTTCCCAGCTGCGCGCCCGCACCGGAATCAGCTCCTCGGTGCTGGCCGAGCGCCTGCGCGATCTCGATGCCGGCGGGGTCGTCGAGCGCGACGAGGGCCGCCGCTACCGCCTCAGCGCCGCCGGCCGCGAGCTGGCGCGGGTGCTGTACGACCTCAATCGCTGGGCGGAAGCCGCGGCGCGCGAGCGCCAGGAGCGGGAGGCTATGCTCGGGACGTGAGCTCGCCCGAGTTGAGCGTCGTCTGCAAGAGCTGCGGCTCGGAGGTCAGCCCCTACGTGACCGAGTGCCCGTACTGCGGCGCCCGGCTGCGCAAGCGGGCCCCAAAGCTGCAGCGGACCGAGGAGGGCATCGAGGCCAAGCAGCGGCGCGCCCGGCGACGGCGCTTCGGGCGCAGTCCCACCGAGGCGTTCGACGCAGTTCGCCCCAACGCGACGATCGCCGTGATCGCCGCCTCGGCCGTGCTGGTGCTGGTGCAGCGGGCGACCGACCGGCCTCTGACCGACTTCGGCGCGATCGTGGCACCCGTGGCAGACGAGCCATGGCGATATCTGGCCGCCCCCTTCGCCTATCTCGATCTCGGCTACCTGTTCGTGGTTGCCGTCGCCCTGGTCCTGTTCGCGCCCGGCCTGGAGCGACGCCTGGGAAGCGTCCCGACCCTGCTGCTGCTGGTCGGCTGCGGGGCGCTGGGGATGCTCGTTGCGGACGCCGCCGAGACCGCGACCGGCGGCGAGCTGCTCGCCGCCGGGGGCAACGGGATCGCCCTCGGCGCCCTGGCCGCCTGGTACATGCTGCGCAGCGCCGAGGCCCGCAACTCGATCGACGAGGAGCTCGACCAGGTGGGAGTCGCCGTGGCGGCGGCGGTCCTGCTGCTGCTGCCCGTCTTCGAGGATACGGCCAGCGTGTTCGCCGGCCTCGGCGGCGGGGTGGTCGGCGCGCTGTGCGGCTTCGCTGCGGCCAGGCTGCGTCCCGCGGGCTAGTGCCGGACAAGTTCATCGAGATGACCGCCGAGCTGCATCGCTATGCGGTCGAGCACTCGCGCAGCGACCCCGCGCTGGAGGCGCTCGCCGCCGAGACCGAGGAGCTGGGCGGCGTCGCGGTGATGCAGACGGCGCCCGAGCAGGCGGCGCTGATCACCCTGCTGGTACGCGCGATCGGTGCCGCTCGCGCTCTGGAGGTCGGCACCTTCACCGGCTACGGCGCGATCGCGATCGCGCGGGGCCTGCCGGCCCACGGCCGCCTCGTGACCTGCGACGTGAGCGAGGAGTGGACCGAGATCGCGCGCCGGCACTGGGAGCAGGCGGGCCTCGCCGATCGGATCGAGTTGCGACTCGGCCCGGCACTGGAGACGCTGCGCTCGCTGGCGCCCGACGAGCCGTTCGACTTCGCCTACATCGACGCCGACAAGGAGTCGTACCCCGACTACTACGAGGAATCCCTTCGCCTGCTTCGCTCCGGCGGTCTGATCATGCTGGACAACGTGTTCCTCGGCGGCGAGGTCGTCGATCCGGACGCCGACCGCAGGGCGGTCCAGGTGATGCGGGAGCTGAACGACCGGATCGCCGCCGACGAGCGCGTCGAGTCGGCAATGCTGGGCATCTCGGACGGGATCACCCTTGTGCTGAAGCTCTAGTCGCCGGTAGCCTCGCGCCGATGGACCGCCACGACTGGATCGACCTCAACGCCAAAGCGCTGATGGACTGGTTTCGGGGCGCTGCCCAGAGCTCGGAGACCGGTCAGGTGGTGGAGCGCCCGGGTGTGATCGCCGCGATCTCGCCGGGGACCCGGGGACGCTCGGTGTTCAACAGCGTTGCCTACGACGACGCGGCAGCGTTGGAGGAGGCCTACGCCGATATCGCTTCCGCGTACGAGGACGCCGGATGCGCCTGGACCGTGTGGGTGCCCGAGAACGACAGCGGCGTTTCCTCGATGCTGGCGCGGGCGGGCCATGTGCTCGACGCGCAGCCGCGTGCCATGGGCATGTCCCTCGAGGGCCTATCCGAGCACGATCTCTCGGGCCTCGACTGGACCGCGAAGGGCGATTTCGACGAGGCCTGCCTGATCAACGACCGTGCATACGGATACTCGGAGGGCACCTGGCGCGGCGGCATGGGCCGTCCCGACGGCGCGTTCGTCTACTCCGCACGGATAAACGGCGAGGGCGCGGCGACCGTGATGACCAAGGACCACGACGGCCCTGCGGGTGCCGACTGCTCGGTTTGGGCGGTGGCGACCCTCGAGCCGGCCCGGGGCAAGGGGCTGGCGTCGGCCCTGCTGTTGCAGGCGCTTCGGGATGCCACCCGGCGCGGCTGCGCGACCACCACCCTGCAGGCGACCAAGCTCGGACGCGGGATATACGAGCGGCTGGGATACCAGGATGTCGGGGCGCTGCAGATGTGGGAGCTGCGCCCGCCCGAGCTTGCCGGCCAGGCGCACTTGCCGCCACCGGCCTGATCTCTGCGCCCGTTAAGGTGCGGCCCCGTGCAGGGCACCCCCGAGCCCAGCTACAGCGACGAGCAGCTCGACGCCGCCATCGACGCCCTCGCCGAGGCCGAGCGCTTCCGCGAGGCCGAGCGGCTGGTCGCCGCGGCGGCCCCGAAGCTGCAGGGCGTGCTCGCCTCGGCCTTGGAGGCGGGTGGCTGGTTCGGCGAGGCCCACGAGGCGGAGGCGCTGAAGGCCGCCACCAAGCCCGACCCCGACGAGCGGATCACCGCGGTGCGCACCCTGCTGGCCGAGGAGGCGCGGATGGGGATGATGGTCGGGGTGGCTGTCGGCTGGGCCCTGCGTACCGAGCTTTCCAGGCAAGACCACAGCGAAGGAGACGACTGAAGATGGAGATCAAGTTCCACGGCCATGCGTGCTTCGAGCTGAGCGACGGCTCGACGACGCTGCTTGTGGACCCATTCCTGAAGCCGAACAACCCCAAGGCGGTGGCGACCGCCGAGGAAGTCAACCCCACCCATATCGCGCTTACCCACGGTCACGCCGACCACATGGCCGACGCGGTCGGTGTCGCCAAGCGCACCGGCGCCCATTGTGTGGCGATCGTGGAGCTCGCCAATTGGCTGGAGGCCCAGGGCGCCGACGCGGTCTCCGATCCCAACCTCGGCGGCACCGTGGAGTTCGACTGGGGCTGGATCAAGCTGGTGCCCGCATGGCACACGAACACCATCCCCGGCTCCGACGAGGCCCCGTTCAGCGCCGAGCACGGGATCTCGATCGGCATCCCGACGGGCCTGGTGATCAACATCGGAGGCGTCACCGTTTACCACGTCGGCGATACCTGCCTGTTCAGCGACATGAAGCTGATCGCGGAGCGCAATCCGATCGACGTCGCGCTGCTGCCGATCGGGGGCCACTACACGATGGACCGCGAGGACGCCGTCGTCGCCGCGGAATTCGTCGGCGCGGGGACCGTTATCCCGATGCACTACGACACTTTCCCCCCGATCGAGACCGATGCTGCGGCGTTCAAATCCGATGTCGAGGCGAAGACCTCGTCGAAGGTCGTTGTGCTGGAGCCGGGGGAGACGCACACGGCCTAATCGCAGTGCGTGCTACGGCAGGATCTTCCAGCTCCGCTTTGCAGGAGTCGAGTCGCGGTTGCCCGCCGAGTCGATCGAGCGGACCTTGAAGGTGTGCCTGCCGGGACTGAGGCCCTTGTACTTCTTCGGGGACTTGCACCGTTTGAACTTCTTGCGGTCGAGCTTGCACTCGAACTTTGACCCGGCCTCGGTGGCGCTGAATGTGAACTTGGCGATGTGGCGCCTCGTCTTCTTCGGCGGGCCCTTGCCGATCTTGGTCTGAGGCAGCGTGACCGTTGTGATTATCGATCCGCCCCAGGAGCTCAGCTGACCCGAGTTGCAACCCTCTGTCTTGCCCTCGGCCTTGTAGCCCAGGACAACCGACCCCTTTCGTATCGGATCGCTAAATAGCCCCAGCTCCGACGTCTCGTTGGGCTCGACGAAGCCGGTCACCCCGATCTCCGTCCCGTCGAGGAGGACATGGATCCTGACCGGCGAGCAGTGCCCAGGGGGCGGCGTGTACAGGACCGAGGTGACCCTGCCGCCGCTCGGCACCTGAACCGTCTGCTCGAAAGGGGGCTCGCAGAGCTGGCCCGAGCTGGTGCAGTTGACCACGAACTCGCCCGTCGAATACTGCACAGTCGCGGGAGCACCGGGCGACAGGCTTGGGCCGACACTTGCCAGCGCAAACAGCGATATCGCGATCGCAAGGAGCAGCGTGCGCAGAGGCCTACCGTGTCCCATCGACGCCCAACCTACCTGCTCCTTCGGTCTGTGGCAAGCGCGCACGGCCTAGCCCGCGGGGGCAATTGCCCCCGCGGTCGCAGGCCTGGTTCCCGAGGAAGACTCAGTCGATCTGGGGACCGCGGCGGAACCACGCTTCACGGTCCTTCCAGTCATGCGCCATCAGCGCGGTGCCGAGGAGGGCGACGGGAATGCCGTCGCGCACAGGGATGCGGCGGGCCAGGAGCCCGACCAGGCCGGCTGCGGCGAACGCCGCGCCAGTCGCTCCGTGGTGGAGGCGCTGGCCACCGATCCAAACACGCCGCAGCGCGGGGTCGTAGCCAACCAGCTTGGGGTGCTGGATATCCGTCATCTTGCGGGCTTTATCGGCGCGATTCGACGCCCGCTTATCGCGCCCTACTCAAGGCTGTGTGCCGGGGCTACCTAAGAGTTGGAATATCGGCGTCTCGCCCCCGTGCAGCGAGGATTGGCTGATCAGCCAGTCTGCCTGCTAGGCTCGCCCGCACCAGCAGTCGAGAGCGAGGAGAGCGACAGTGGAAGCGAAAGAGTCCACCCGCGCAGCCCCGTCACGCACCACCCGCGAGGACTACAAGGCGACCTCCGACCCGGCGCTGCAGGAAGCTGCCGATCGCGGCCAGGCCCAGCTTCTCTCCTACAAGGAGCTCTACCTGCTGTGGGAGCGCCAGCAGTGGCGCACCCAGGACCTGGACTTCTCCCGCGACCGCCAGGACTGGCACGACCGCTTCGACGACGACGAGCGGTTCCAGCGGATGTACGGCCTCTCCTCGTTCTTCATCGGCGAGCAGAAGGTCGCCGAGGAGCTGGGCCCGATCATGCGCGCGGCGCCGACCGAGGACCAGCGGATCTTCCTCTGCACCCAGATCGCCGACGAGGCGCGACACGTGCGCTTTTTCGAGCGCTTCTACCAGGAGGTCGGCGTGTACGAGTCCGACCAGCTGAGCGAGCTGCTCGAGCAGACCTCGGAGCACCTCAACGACAACTTCGGCGTGCTGTTCGACGAGATGCTGAAGTCGCGCGTGAACCGTCTCGCCGAGGCGCCCGACGACAGCGAGGCGCTGGTCGAGGCGATCACCCTCTACCACATGGTGATCGAGGGGATGCTGGCGCTCACCGGCCAGCACTTCATCATGGAGTACAACGAGAAGGAGGGAACCCTGCCCGCCTTCGTCGAGGGCTTCCAGAACGTCGCCCGCGACGAGCACCGCCACGTGGCCTTCGGCTCGGTCTTCCTGCACGAGAAGGCGCAGGAGGACGACCGCTTCAAGGCGGCGATCCAGCGCACCCTCGAGGAGTCGCTGCCGGTCGCCGACAAGGTGCTGAGCCCGCCCTGGGCGCCCGAGGGCGAGGACTGGTCGCTGTTCGGCTACACGCTCGAGGAGACGCGGCAGTTCGCCGCGACCTGCCTGGGCCGGCGGCTGAAGTTCATCGGCCTGGCGTAGCGGTCGGGGGGACTAGGAGGCGGGGGGCGGAGGCTCCTCTGCGGGCGGCCCGCCGGGAGGCTCCTCCTCCGGCGGAGGCTGTGCCGGGGGCGGCGGGGGAGGGGACTCCTCGATCGCGCCGCCGCCACCGCCCGCGGTCCCGCCGGTGGTCACCGTGGTCGTCGCGCTGCTCTCGGTGACGGCAACGGTCACGGTGGGGGATGTGGTGCTGGCGCCGGCCTCGTCCTTCTTGGCGTGCTTGTCCTTGTCCGCGTCGTCCGCCGCGGTCGCGCTGGGCTCGCTGGCAAGGGCCGCCTCGTCGGTGGCCGTCGCCGGCGCGGCCTTGGCCGGCTTCGACTCGGCGCGTTCCTTGGGGGCAGCCTGGTGATGCGGCAGCGGAGCGGGCAGCACCGGGGCCGGCGCGGCAAAGCGGGTGGTCGGCTCGGCGGGCTGCGGGCTGGAGACCTTCTTCTCGACCTCGACCGCGCCGGCGGTGATCACCGCGGCGGTGACCACGCCGGCCACCGTCTTGGCGCCGATCGCTCCGCCGAGGGCTCCGATCCCGCCGGCACCCGCGCCGGCTCCGCCGATCGCCGCTCCAGAGGCCCCGGCTCCGCCCGCCCCGGCGCCCGCGGCGGAGCCGGATGCGCCGGCTCCACCGAAGCCGAGCTTGGAGAGCAGCAGTCCCTTCACGAGCAGGAGGGGACCGACCGGGAAAAGCGCCGCAAGCACCTTGGAGTCGGAGCGGAGCTGGTTGCGGAAGTCTCGGCATCCCTCACAGTCGCGCACGTGGCGGCGCACCGGGCCGGTCGCCTTGCCGAGGCCCTCGGCGGCCTCGGCGAGCTCGAGGCGGACCTCGCCACAAGTCAGCTGGCGCGCCTCGCTGGCCTCGGCCAGCGCAATTCGCGCCCGCACCAGCAGCGACTTGACACTTGGCACCGTGGTCTCCATCGCCTGCGAGATCTCCTCGTAGGACATCGCGTCCATCTCGCGCAGCAGCAACGCGCTGCGCTGGGTCTCGGGCAGCTTGCCGACGTCGGTGAGAAGCTGGCGGAACTCCTCGCGATTCTGCACCCGCTCATGGGTGTTGGCCGCCTCGGCGATCGGGTGCATGTCCATCGAGTCCTGGCCGTCCGCGACCGGCTTGCGAAGGTGATTGAGGCAGCGGTTGCGGGCGATCCTGTAGAGCCAGGGGCGCAGGTTGATCTCGCGGTCGTCGGCGAGCATCGCGCGGTGGGCGTTCACGAAGACCTCCTGCAAGACGTCCTCGGCATCCTCGGTGGAGCGCAGCATCTGCCGGCAGAAGCCCAGCAGGCGCGCCTGGTAGCGGTCGACTATCGCTTCGAAGGCGTGGTCGTTGCCGTTCCGCAGCAGCGCCACCAGCCGCTCGTCGCCCTGCAGGCGAAGCAGGGGCGAGCGCCGGGCCAGGAGCCCGCGTCGACCGGCGTGTGTAAGGGCGGAGGCCTCCAAGTGCTCTCCAGGGAACGCTCCCTGCTCCAAACGAACACGGTACCAGCGCCCAGGTTGCGCATCCAGTCGCCGTGTTGAGGGCGGGTTAGGCGGCGAATATCGGGGTTTTTCTCATTGCAGAGCGGGATCCGGAGCGCCACGCCCAATCAAACGGCTTCCGCGGCGGCTTTGTTGCGCATACCGCAACAAAGGCGCCGTGAGGAAGGTTGCGCGTCGCCGATCGACACTTCGGCGAGGGCTACGATCTTGAGGCCCGGGTGACGGAACTGGGATACGTGGCCGGCTTAAACCCGGCTGCCCCCAAGCGGGGCTTGCGGGTTCGAATCCCGCCCCGGGCACTGAGTCGTTCCTCGATACTCGTTCCTCGAACAACGAGCTACGAGCCCAAAACCTTCCTCTTCTGCGCCTGGAACTCATCTTCGGTGAGCACGCCCTGCTCGCGCAGCTTCTGAAGCCGCTCGAGCTGGTCCACGGACGGGTCAGCGCCACCGCTGCCGATCTGCGCACCCGCCAACCCGCCGAAGTTGCGCCGCCGTCTAGAGCTTCGTCCAGACCATCTTCACCTCGAGGTAGGCGTCGAGGTTGTGATGGCCCTTCTCGCGGCCGATCCCGGATGCCTTGTAGCCGCCGAACGGAGCGGCCGGGTCGCCGCCGCCCCAGGTGTTGATGTAGACGTTGCCCGCCTCGAGCATTGCCGCGAGCTTGTGGGCGTTGGATATGTCGCGGGTCCAGAGCCCCGCCGCGAGCCCGTACTTGCTGTCGTTGGCGCGGCGCGCGACCTCCTCGAGGTCGTCGAACGGCATCGCCACCAGCACCGGCCCGAAGATCTCCTCGCGGGCGATCCTCATGTCGTCCTCGACTCCGGTGAACAGGGTGGGGGAGACGAAGTAGCCGCCTCCCTCGGAGTCGCCCCCGGCGCCGTTGCCGCCGACCACCACCTCCGCTCCCTCTTGAACGCCCGAGTCGATGTACCCGGTCACGCGCTCGAACTGCTCGGCGGAGACCAGCGGGCCGAACTGCGTGTCGGGATCGAGCCCGGGGCCGACCTTGGCGCCGGCGGCGAACTCGGCCAGCTTGCCGACGACCTCGTCAAAATGATCCCTCTGCACATAGAGGCGCGAGCCGGCGTTGCAGGCCTGCCCGGAATTGAAGTAGATGCCCATGAACGAGCCCTGGATCGCCGCCTCGAGGTCGGCGTCGGGAAGGATGATGTTGGGGCTCTTGCCGCCCAGCTCCAGGGTCAGCCGCTTCAGCGACCGCCCGCACTTGGCGCCGATCTCGCGCCCGACCTCGGTGGAGCCGGTGAAGGCGATCTTGTCGACTGCCGGGCTGTCGACCAGCGCGCCGCCGGTCTCCCCGTCCCCGGTCAGCACGTTGAGCGTGCCCGGCGGAAATCCGGCCTCGAGTACCAGCTCACCCAGGCGCAGCGCCGTCAGCGGTGTCTGCTCGGCGGCCTTGAGGATCGTCGTGCAGCCCGCCGCCAGCGCCGGGGCGATCTTCCACGTCGCCATCAGCAGCGGGAAGTTCCAGGGCACGATCTGCCCGCAGACGCCAACCGGCTCGCGGCGCGTGTAACAGAATACGTCTTTGGCCGATACCGGAATCGTCTCGCCCTCGATCTTGGTCGGCCAGCCGGCGTAGTAGCGCAGGTGGTTGACGGCCGCCGCCACATCGCCCTTGGCCATCGCGAGCGGCTTGCCGTTGTCGATGGCCTCCAGCTCGGCCAGCTCGTCGAGATTCGCCTTGATCAGGTCCGACAGCTTCCAGAGCAGCGCGGTGCGCTTCGCGGCATTGACCTTGGCGTACTCGCCGAGCGCCGCCCGAGCGGCCTCCGCCGCCCGGGCGACGTCCTGGGGGCCGCCCTGGGCGACCTCGCAGATCGCGTCCCCGGTGGAGGGGTCGATCGTTTCGAATGTGCGGCCGTCGGCGGCCTCGACCCACTCCGATCCGATCAACAGCTTGCGTGGGCCACCTTCGACGAAGGCACGCGCGGCGTCGGACAGGGCGCTGGCCTGCGCGGTGGCGGTCACGCGCCAATCCTAGCCAGGACCAGGCGAGGAGCGGCCGTCACGGCTCCAGCAGCCGCTGGACCTCGGGCGTGGCGACTCCGTACTGGGCCTCGGTCGGGGTGACGCCGGGCGGAGTAAGAAACTGGGCGATGTCGGGGCCGACGCCGTTTTCTGCGCCGGTGGGCCCGCGCCCGGCGGGACGCTGTGAGGGTGGGCTCGGCTGCTTCGGCTTGGGCTCCGCCAGGCTGGGCAGGACGATGGGCGGCCCCCGCAGATGCGGGCTCAGCGCCCCCGGCCAGCCCTCGTCGAAGGCGAAGTCTTCGACGAGCACGTAGACGAGCGCGGTGACGGTCGCCAGTGTGGCCACCCACACGGCGATCGTGCGAACCAGAAACGCTGTCGGGCCGATCATCAGTCTCTAACCAAATAACTAGTAAAGCTGGAATGGTCGCAAACCCACGCAGGGCGCGAGCCGCTTTAAGGTGGGGCCTGTGAGCCCAGCTCAGACCGCAGGTCGCCCTCACCGGGGCTGGGTGAGGGCGCTCATTATCGCGTTTACCCTGCTCGCCGTCGTCGCAATCCAGGCGACTTGGATCCAGCGCCAGCTGCTCGACAGCGACGAGTGGGTGGACACCAGCAGCAAGCTGCTGGAGGACGAGGAGATCCAGAAGGCGGTCGCCAACTTCACGGTCGACGAGCTCTACGCCAACGTCGACGTCGCCGGGGTGCTGCAGGATCGGCTGCCGAAGGACTTCCAGGGCTTGGCCGGCCCCGCGGCCAGCGGGCTGCGCGAATTGGCCATCGAGGGCGCACAGAAGGCACTCGCCACCGACCGCATCCAGCAGGCCTGGCGGGACGCGAACCGGGTGGCGCATGGGCAGCTCGTGGCGATCGTTCGCGGCGAGAGCGAGGCCGTCCAGACCGGGCCCCAGGGTGAGGTGGTGCTCGATCTGCGGCCGCTGGTCCTGGAGGTCGCCGACACCCTGGGGCTCGGAAGCCTGGTCAAAGACCGCCTGCCGGCGGACGTCGGCCAGCTTCGCATCCTCAAGGAATCCGAGCTCTCGCTGGCCCAGGACGTCGCGCGGGCGATCGACGGCCTGGCGATCATCAGCACGCTGGGCCTGCTGGTGCTGCTCGGCCTGGCGCTCTACCTCTCGCGCGGCTACCGCTGGCTGACCCTGGTTGCCGCCGGGGGCGGCCTGCTGCTGGCCGGGATCTTCACCCTCTTGCTGCGCGAGCTTGCCGGAAACATCGTCACCGAGAACCTCGCTTCCGAGAGCGCCCGCCCGGCCGCCGACGCGGCTTGGTCGATCGGAACCTCGCTGCTCTCCGACATCGCGGTCACCGTGATCACCTACGGCTTGCTCACGCTCGGCGCGGCCTGGCTCGCTTCCAGCCACCGCAGCGCGGTGGCGACCCGCCGCGCGCTGACCCCGGCGCTGCGCGACTACCCGGTGGTTTGCTGGGCCGTGTTCGCCGCGATCGCCATCGTCTATATCGCTTCGGGGATCGGCAACACCCAGATGGTGCTGACCCGCTTCGGCGTGGTGGTGCTGGTGGGGGTAGGCGTCTGGTACCTGCGCCGCTTCGCTATCGCCGAGTCGCCCGACGCCACCTACGACGACATGGGGGAGCGGGTCCGCTCGAGCGTGGCGAAGCTGCGCCTGCGCCACGGCGCCACGGCGGCACCCCCTCCCGAGCCCGACGACCGCAGGCTGGAGCGGCTTGCCCGGCTCGGCGAGCTGCGCGAGCGCGGCGTGCTCACCAAGGAGGAGTTCGCCGCCGAGAAGGCGGCGCTGCTCGCCCGCGAGCAGTGACCTTGCCGGTGTGAGCACCGTCACACACCGCTAGCTCCAGACGCTGGCCGATCGGGGACAATCCTGCGATGGACGCGCGGGCGGGCCTGGATCTCCCACAGCGGGTGTTCACCTGGTTCTACCGCCGCCTCGGCCGCTGGTATCCCGCCGCCTTCATCAGCTTCGAGCTGCAGAGCTCCTGGCTGATCACCCTCGGAACGCTCGGGCTGTTCGCGTTCTACTACGACGCGCCCAAGGACGACTTCCTGCTGATGCTGGCGATCGCGCTGGCGCTCACCGGTGCGACGATCGCGATCGCGCTCTATCGCTGCATCGGCTACCTGAAGCCGGTGTCGGCGTGGATCGCCAGCGACCGCCAGGACCCCGCCCTCGCCACGAAGGCCTGGGGAACCGCGATCGGCATGCCGCTGGAGCTGATCCGACGCGACATGAAGCTGCCGATCTTCGGCGTCGCGGTCCCGGGCTCGCTGATTGCGCCCTTCGTCCTCGACCTCAGCCCCTGGGCCTTCTTCCCGATCCTCGGCGGCTCGCTGGTCTCGGTCGGCTACTCGGGGATCCTCCACTACTTCGCGGTCGAGGGCGGGATGCGGCCGATCGTCGTGGACATCAACCGCGTGCTGCCGCCGCGGCTGTCCACCGGCCAGAAGGCGATCCCGCTGCGCTTCAAGCTGATGGCGGCGCTGCCGATGATCAACGTCATCACCGGGCTCACCGCGGCGGCGCTGTCGGAGGGCAGCGGCGGTGGCGGCGCCGCGCTGGGGATCGACGTGCTGATCGCCACCGCGGTCGCCTTGGCGATCTCGTTGGAGCTGTCGGTCCTGCTCGCCCGCTCGATCCTGCGCCCGATCAATGACCTCGGCCACGGCATCGACGCCGTCCGCCGCGGCGACTTCGATCACGCGGCGCCGGTGACCACCGCCGACGAGCTGGGGGAGCTGTCGGCGGCCTTCAACCAGATGGTTGCCGGGCTGGCGGAGAGGGAGCGGATCCGCGAGGCATTCGGCACCTACCTCGACAAGGAGGTCGCCGAGTACATCCTCAGCGAGCAGTTCGCCCCGGAGGGCTTCGAGGTCGAGGTCTCGCTGCTGTTCTGCGACGTGCGCGACTTCACCGGCTTCGCGTCGGATGCCGACGCGAAGGAGGTGGTGGCCGCGCTCAACCGCCTCTTCGAGACGGTAGTGCCGGTGATCGGCCGCCACGGCGGCCACGTGGACAAGTTCGTCGGCGACGGGCTGCTCGCGGTCTTCGGTGCGCCCGAGCCTTTCCGCGACCACGCCGATCGCGCGGTTGGAGCCGGGGTCGAGATCGTGCAGTGCGTCAACCACGGAGAGGGCGAGCTGCTGGAGGTCGGCGTCGGGATCAACTCGGGGCCCGTGGTCGCGGGATCGATCGGCGGCGGCGGCCGGCTCAACTTCAGCGTGATCGGCGACGCAGTCAATGTCGCCGCGCGGGTCGAGTCGGCGACGCGCCAACTCGACGAGGAGGTGCTGATCACCGTCACCACCCGCGATGAGCTCAGCGAGACCATCGAGGTCAAGCCCTGCGGGCCGCAGCTGCTGCGCGGCAAGGAAGAGCCGGTCGAGCTGTTCGCCCCGGTGGTGCAGACCGTCGAGCAGTCGCTGCCGGCGGAGTCGGTCCCGGCTGCCGAGTAGTCCCAGCCGCCTCCCAGCCCGCCCAGCGCTGGACGGCTGTCCGGTGCCCCCTTTAGGCCGGCGTGCGCCGGTCCGACAACTGAATCACTGCGATGAGCCGGGGTACTCGAAATCGTCGCGGGGGGATCTCCAAGCTGGCGGCCGCCTGCCTGCTGGCGCTTGCCGCGCTGGCTCCGACCGCCGCCTCGGCCGACCTGGCTCGCAACCCCGCCAATGCATCGGCGCTGCTCAGCCAGCCCATCGAGGAGCTGAGCTACGACTCCGCCAGCAAGTGTCTCGGCAGGGCGCAGCGAGGGACCCGGGCGTTGGAGGACTGGGTCGGGAGCAACTTCCGGGGCGTCTCCTGGGGCATTTATCGCTGCGAGAAGTGGGGCAAGGGAAGCGCCAGCGTTCACTCGGAGGGGCGCGCGCTCGACTGGCACCTCGACGCGGGGGTCCCGGCGGACAAGCGGTCCGCCATGAACCTGATCGAGATGCTGATTGCGGCCGACCGCGACGGCAACGAGGCGGCGCTCGCCCGCCGCATGGGCGTGCAGGGGATCATCTTCAATTGCCGCCAGTGGTTCGGCTACGGTGACTCGCTCGACAAGTACAGCTACTGCTTCAACCGGCAGGGCAAGCGCCGCAAGCACCTCAACCGCACCGAGGCCCACATGGACCACGTGCACATCGAGCTGAACTGGCCGGGAGCGCGCATGCGAACCAGCTTCTGGACCGAGACGCGCCGGGCGCCGGCGCGACCCTGACGGCAGCGGGGCGGGGGTACTAGGCTGCCGCAGGTGGCTACTGCGGAGCAAGAGACCGCGCAGGAGGCGGCGGTTCACGGCGGGCAGCTCGTCGCCCGCACACTGAAGTCGCGCAGCACCAGCCACCTGTTCAGCCTCTCCGGCGGGCACCTGTTCTCGATCTATGACGGCTGCAAGAAGGAAGGGATCGAGGTCGTCGACGTGCGCCACGAGCAGTCGGCCGCATTCGCGGCCGAGGGGTTCGCCAAGGCGACCCGCAGGGTCGGCGTCTGCGCGCTGACCGCCGGCCCGGGAGTGACCAACGGGATCAGCGCGATCGCCGGTGCGCGCGCCAACGGCTCGCCGCTCTGCGTTCTCGGCGGGCGCGCGCCGGAGATGCGCTGGGGTTCGGGGTCGCTGCAGGAGATCGACCACCTGCCGTTCGTCTCGCCGCTGGTAAAGAGCGCGGAGACGGTGAAGGAGACCGCCCGGATCCCGGAGCTGACCGCGGCGGCGCTCGACACGGCGCTGGATCTGCCCAGCGGGCCGACCTTCGTCGACTATCCGCTCGACGTGGTCTTCATGGAGGCCGAGGCGGAGGTCCCCGACGCGCCGCAGCGCCCGAACGCCGAGCCGGCCGCCGGTGCAGAGGAGGCCGCGAAGCTGCTCGGCGAAGCCGAGCGGCCGGTGATCATGGCCGGCACCGGCCTGTACTGGGCGCGCGGCGAGGACGAGCTGCGAGCTCTTGCCGAAGCGTTCGGTATTCCTGTCTTTCTCAACGGCATGGGAAGGGGTTGCCTGCCCGCCGACCACGAGCTCGCCTTCAGCCGCGCCCGCGGCACCGGGCTGAAGGGCGCCGACGTCGCGCTGGTGATTGGCGTCCCGATGGACTTCCGGCTCGGCTTCGGCGGCAGCTTCGGCGAGGAGACGAAGATCGTGCGGCTCGACTACGCGCCGAACGCCCTCACCGCCAACCGCTTGCCCGATGTGGACCTGGTCGGTGACATTGCGGCGACGCTGGCGGCGATCCGCGAGGCCGCCGCAGGCGATCCCGCGCGGACCAGCGCCTGGGTCGAGGAGCTGCGGGGCGCCGAGCAGGAAAAGCGCGCCGCAGAGCAGCCCGAGCTCGACGACGAGCGGGCGCCGCTGCACCCCGTAAGGGTCTACCGCGACCTGCGCGAGGTGCTGGACCGCGACGCGATCGTTATCGGCGACGGCGGCGACTTCGTCTCCTACGCGGGGCGGCTAATCGACACCTACGAGCCGGGCTGCTGGATGGATCCAGGCCCGTTCGGCTGCCTGGGCGCCGGCCCAGGCCAGGCAATCGGCGCCAAGTCCGCCTTCCCCGACCGGCAGGTCTGCCTGCTGCTGGGCGACGGCGCCTTCGGCTTCTCCGGGATCGAGTTCGACACGATGGCCCGCCACGGGCTCGGGGTGGTCGGGGTGATGGGCAACAACGGCATCTGGGCGCTCGAGCACCACCCGATGAAGTTCCTCTACCAGTACTCGATGGCGGCTGAGCTGCAGCCGGAGACCCCTTACGAGCAGATGGTCGAGGCGCTGGGCTGCGACGGTTACCTGGTTCGGGAGCCGGCGGAGCTGAAGCCCGCCCTCGAGAAGGCGTTCTCCTCGGGGAGGCCCTCGCTGGTCAACGTGCTGACCGACCCCGAGGTCGCCTACCCACGCAAGGCCAACCTGGCCTAGCTGCTCAGCTCTTCATCTGGCTGGCCACTGCCCGGTCAAGCAACCTGTCCGGCAAGTATTTGCGCAGGACCGCCTGGGCGCGGGCGTCGACCCCGACCAGATATCGGGTCTTCGGCCGCGACGCGGTGAGCGCGCGCTCGACCGCCTTTGCGACTTTGTCTGGGGAGATGCCGCGCTGCTCGGCCTTTCGCGAAGCCTCCAATGCAGCGGTTACGGCATCTGTGTAGATCTCGCGCTGCTCGGGGGTCATCGACTCCAGCACGCCGTCGACCTGCTCGTTTCCCTTGCCCCAGAACGGCGTCGCGATCGAGCCGGGCTCGACGATCGAGACCTCGACCCCGAAAGGCCGCATCTCCATCCGCAGCGAGTCGCCCACCGCCTCGAGCGCAAACTTGGAGGCGTGGTAGGGCGAGAGATAGGGGAGGGCCATTCGCCCGCCGATCGAGGCGATCAGCACGATTCGTCCCTTCGCGGCGCGAATCTGGGGCAGCAACGCCTGGGTAACCGCGACCTGGCCGGTGACGTTGACCTCGAGCTGGCGGCGCAGCTCGTCGAGATCGAGAGTCTCGATCGGCGCGGCGATCACGACGCCGGCGTTGTTGACCAGGCCCGCCAGCCGACCGCCGGTGACCTGCTCGATGCGCTCGGCGGTGACCTCGATCGTGCCTTCGTCGGTGACGTCGAGGATCACCGGTTCGAGCCGGTCGCTTCCCTCTTCGGCCAGGGACTCGGCGTCGCCGCGCTTGCGAACCCCCGCGAAGACCTGGAAGCCGGCTCGGTCGAGCCGCAGCGCGGACGCCCTGCCGATGCCGGTCGAGCTGCCGGTGACGAGAACCGCGCCGCGATCGGGTTCGGCCATCGCCGCAAGCCTATCTGCGACCCATCCACGTCGGCCCGCAACGCAAGAACCGGCTGCCACGAATGACAGCCGGTCCAAGCTTGGTCCCTCAGGACGGGCAGGGGTACGTCTTCAGGGACCGATTGGGGTATTCGGTGGGTTCAGGCGGCGGGAGGCGCCATGATGCGGCAATCGCCTGAACCCTGTCTAACCGGGTCAGAGCCGGGCGTCCCGCCCGTCTCCTTACCGTTACTTGGACCCTACGCCCGGCCTCGAAAGCTGTCCAGGGCAGGACAGGGCAGGATCCGCTGCTTTACCGAATAATCGGGAGCAACCCCCTACCAACTAATGGGAATTCCAGGCGTAACTGGCCAAATGGCCAGGCCTCAGCGGTTTTGACTAGTGCTGATCGCCGCGCCGTAGAGGATGTCGTGCTCCGAGACCTCGATCTCGTCGAGTGCGAAGCAGCGCATCGCCTCGATCAGGATCACCACTCCGGCCACGATCGTCGGGGCCCGGTCGGGATGCAGGCCGGGCACCTGGAGCCGCTCCGCCAGAGGCATCGAGGCAAGCCGCGAGAGCATTCGCTGGATCGACTCGAGCGAGAGCCGGTAGCCGTGCACCCGCTCGGGGTCGTAGGGATCGAGCTGCTGGTCGATTGCCGCCAGCGAGGTCGGAGTGCCGGCGACGGCGATGCCGAGCTCGGCGTGAGCCTCGGGGTGGGATGACAACGCATCGTTGAGCAGCCCCCAGACGTCGGACGCGAGCTCCTCCAGCTCCGACGCCGTGGGCGGGTCGGAGGAGATGTGGCGCTCGGTATGGCGGACCACCCCGGCCTGGATCGACGTGTGGAAGGTCACCTCGTCACCGCTGCCGGCGATCAGCTCGGTCGAGCCGCCGCCGATGTCGATTACCAGCGTCGGGACTGAGGGCGGGCTCTCGGCGGTGGCCCCGAGATAGGTCAACCGCGCCTCCTCCCCGCCGCCGAGCACTCGGGCGTTCAGCGCGAAGCGCTCGCGTAGCTCGGCGATGAAGGCGTCGCCGTTGGAAGCGTCTCGCACGGCGCTGGTGGCGATCGCGGTCACGGTCTCCGCGTCAAGCTCCCGATAGATGCCGACGTATTCCCCCACCACCTCGCAGACCGCCTCGATCGCCTCCGTCGCGAGCTGGCCGGAGAGGTCCACTCCGCGCCCGAGGCGGGTGACGCGATTGTGTCGCTCGATCTCGGCGACGCTGCGGCCGCTGACGTCGGCGACCAGCAACCGGGTCGAATTGGTGCCGATGTCGATCACGGCAGCCCGCGCGGGAGCGGACTCCGGACGGCTTTCTGCTGGTCTCGCCCCGGGCATGACCGCGGCACTCTACGGCCTTTGCGGGCCGGCGATTGCCGCGCACCGGCGTGCCCTTGTCGATCAGCGCAGCGCTGCTAGCATTTTCCCAACGACGCGGGGTGGAGCAGTCAGGTAGCTCGTCGGGCTCATAACCCGAAGGTCGCGGGTTCGAATCCCGCCCCCGCTATGCGAGGAAAGCCCGCTACCGCGGGCTTTCTTTATTGGAGGCCGATCAGCCCTACCACCGGGCGGGCATCAATTGGGCATCAATTCCTCAAGCTAGAGCGCTCACGGCCCAGACAACTCCAAGGGCGACCGCACCACTCAGCATCAGAAGCACGGCGAGACCGCGACGATCGCGCAGACATCGAATTCTTGGTTCAGGCGTTGCCGTGGCTAAATGAGCAGGTCACTCCAGGGCAGCAGCTAAGCCTGGCGCCTGGATGATTGCCTCGCCGGCCACTACGCCGCGGGACGGTGGCCATAAGGCGGACTTATCGGTCGGAGACATATGGGCCGCCGATCGATATTTCGGCGACGCGCGATGGAAGAGTCGCCGCGCCCGTCCGCGAGGTCTTGGATGCGTGGCTTTGCAGCTCGCATCTCCGCGGTAGTCTCGACCCCAGGACCGCCGTCCGGCGGTCGACGAAGGTTCGAGCGACCCAAAAGGAGAAACGATGAGCAAGCCCTTGCGCTTGGGAGGTTACGTGGCGAGCACGATTCTCGTTCTGCTCGGCTTGGCGATGATCGTCATCGGGTTCGTCGGTCGCGGCGACGTTCGCGACCGGCTAGCGCAAGAGCACATTGTGGGCACACCTGACTCCTCGATCCCCAACCAGGAGGTTGATACGGGAGATGAGGCGACCGCGTTTGCGGACGTGATCCGGAAACACACGCTCGAGGCGACGGGCGGGCTAAATTACGCCGAGATGCCGCGAGCGGTGTTTAAGGACAGCGGCAAGCCCGTACCCGAGGAGGAGGCCGACCAGGCGCTGGCAAGCGGGAAGGCGATAGACAACCCCGAGCGCGAGATTTGGATCACCTCCACCGCGCTGACGACCGCTCTCAACACCTCCTACTTCGCAGAGAGTGTCGCGAGCTTCGCGATCGTCGTCGGGGTCGCGTTGATCCTGATCGGCATTGGGCTCTTCCTCCTCACGCGCGGGCTGCTGTCGCACTTCGCCTCGCCGCGTGAGCGCGACCTGGCACGCGAGTGAGTCGCCCTAGCTCTATTTGCCAGCTGCTCGATTGCCACACTCGTGGCGATGACCCTTCCGACGGCTTTCCAGCGACTCGGCTATGACCCTGCGTTTGGGTCGGGACCCCTGGCAACGGTGATCCAGGACCTGCTGTCGATCGCCGTCTACCTGGCCATTGCCGTGCCGATCGCTACCTAGATCGAGGCTCCTTTCCGCCTGGGATTCCCGCGTTTGCGCTCGAGGTGTCCGCCCAGTCCAGCCGGACCAGGACCACGAGAAGCAGAAGCGCTACCAGCTGCAGGGCAATCCCGAGCGGTGACGTCAAGCTGTCGACTACACCGCAGCTTCGACTTCAAGCCCGGACTCCTCGGCCCCCTGAGCGCGCTGACCCTGGGGACGACCTGGCGCCTTCACAGCACGCGCCGGCTCCGCGCAGCGTTCCCCAGCTGAGCCGAGCGAAGTCCTAGCTCTGCCGCAGCCTGGCTTCAATGCGGCGAAGCGCCCCCCGCAGCAGCGGCCGGCGCTGCGCCCGTGAGCCCAGGCGCTGCATCGACCCAACGGTCTGGGGCTCGAATGCATCCAGATGAGTGGCCAGGGCGAGGAAGACCTGGGCCGTCGTCAACGCGTCGCCGTCGGCGTGATGGGGGCGGTGGACAGGGAGGCCGAGCGCGCGGGCGAGCTCCGAGAGGCCGATCGGCTCGCGCAGGGGAGGCGGCTGGCCGCGCCGGCGTCGGAATCCGAGAGCCAGTGCCGCGGTGTCGACGATCGGATTGCGCAACTCCAGCCCTCGGCTGGCCAGCGCCTCAGTCAGGAAGGCCGTCTCGACAACGGCGACGTGGGCGACCAGCGCCCGGCCGGTGATTGCTTCGAGAAGCCCGTCCAAGGCCTCGGAGAGCGGAGGGGCATCGGCAAGGTCGCTCTCGCGCAGCCCGTGGATGCGAATCGTCTCGCCGCCAGGCATGTGACGCGGACTGATCGGCTGATAGCGCGCGTCGGCAAGGCTCACCCGCCCGTCCGCAACAGTCACCGTTGCGTAGGAGATGATCTCGTCGTCGGTTGGATCGAGCCCGGTTGTCTCCAGGTCGATGACGCTGAACGTCGCCTCGCGCCAGGGCGTGGACGGGGGCGGCAGGGGCGCATCGGTGTACGCGCGGGCGCTGGGCGAGTTGGGGCCCTGCGCCGACGCCTCGTGCCCCGTCCACGAAGGCCTGGCCGCACCCGACATCATGTGGTCCAGGTGAGCTCGCCGGCGAGGGACTTCTGAACGGCGGCGACTTCTCGGAACCCATCGCGCAGATAGCGGCGGGTGAGAGAGTTGAGCTGCTTCGGATCGAGGTGGTCGTCGGGCTCGACGCCTTGCTCGAGCTGGTTCACCTGGTGCTCCAGACGGAGGGCGGCGAATAGACCGTAGGCCTCACGCAGCGTCCGGGCGTGCGCCTCGTCGAGCGCTCCCGCCTCACCCGCGGCGCGCAGCCGCTCGACCGTCGGCGTTACCTTGGCATCCGCCTTGAGGGCCCCGTAGCGCGCAAGATCGACAATCGGCAGCAGCCCGCCGTGCTTGATGTCCAGCGTTCCCCGGTGCTCGCCCGAATGCTCCACCACGATGTCGCGCATAAAGCCGGTGGGCGGCTTCGCCGACAGCGCCAGCCGCAGCAGCCAGCGCAGCAGGGTTGGCCGGTGCCGCGAGTCATAGAAGAAGGACCTGGGGTTCAGCTCCTCGGGCCCATGGACGGTGCGGCCATCGAGCAGGATCGAGGTCGCAATCAAGACCTTGTTGTCCTCTGGATGCGAGAGCCAGCGCTCGATCGCCGCTCGCCACTCACCGATCGAGCTGGAGGAGAACTCCTCGGCCGCGGTGACGCCATGGGGATCGATCCGCCAGCCGACGACCCTGAGGCAATCCGCGACCTCGACCGCAACCGCCTGCATGTAGTCGGTGGTGGTCTGCGCAGCCGTCGCGCGACTGGAGTCGGACTCGATTGGATCGGCACCCGGGGGTTCCCTCCAGGACATTCCCGAGTCAACGTCCGAGCTGGGCACCGGCTCGCGCCTGCCGTGGCTGCCCAGCGAAAGCCAGGAAAACTCGGCCGGCGGCGGTCCCTTCGACTCGATCGCGAGCTCGATCATCCGCCGGATCAGTGCGTCTCCCACCACCGAGATCACCTGGCTGATGTGGGCGGAGGCGAGATCGGCGTGGTGGAGGGCGACCACGGTCGAATGCAGGCGACCTGCCGCGTCCCGCAGGTCCTCCTTCGTCTTCGCCTCGGCGATCGCACGGCGGAGGACGAAGGGGGTGTGCGCCTCCGCGGCCACCAGGTCGATCCCGACGATCACCCCGAGCACCTCGGACCGCGGCGAGAGGACAGGCACGTGGCGAACGTCGTTGTCGAGCATCGCCAGCATCACATCCGCGCCGGTCTGCTCGGCCCCGACTGTGACGATCGGCGCGGTCATCACCTCACTCACCGGTGCGTCAACCGGCACGCCACCGACCACCACGCGTGAGCGCAGATCGCTGTCGGTGATGATCCCCAGCATCCCATCATCGCCGCGCACCAGCACCGAGCTCACGCCCTCCTCGACCATGCGCTCGGCGGCCTCGCGCAGCGGGATCTCAGGCCTGCAGATCACCGGCTGCCTGCGAATCAAAGCCCGCGCCGGCTGTTGCGCCACTTCCGCGCTGGCGACGTCGGCTTCGTCCGCGGTCCCCGGCTTGCGGCGGCTGAGCAGCGATCGGGCGAGATAGGGGAGGCTGGCGGGCCGAGCGAGCAGCGGAAGCACATCGCGGGCGGCGAGCACGTAGCAGAGCGAGTCCTCGCGGGCGCGAGCCTCGAAGCCCGTCGGCAGCCCGGACAGCATCGAGGGATGGCCGAACAGCTCGCCCTCCCCGAGCAGGTCCACAACCCGACCGCGGTCCACCAGCTCGACCGCCCCCCGGCGCACCACTCGCACCTTGGTCTGGGGTCGCTCCCCCGGCTTGAAGATGACCGTGCCGGCGGCGAAGAACTCGACCTCGACCCGCTCGGCGAGCCGCTCCAGGGCCTCCTCGTCGAGTCCGCTGAACGGATCGTGCGCTTTGAGGAACTCGGCGATGTCGTGCATCCAGCCTGAAAGCTAGCTTGCCCCCTTGTGGGGCCACCGGGGGGAGCCCGGCAGCGAGGTTAGTCAGGCCACTAGCTTCGCGGGCCAGCGACGCCTCTCCACGATCCTCCGTGCGTCGCTCGGAGAGACATATCGGGCCCCCGCTATTCGTGTCCCAGGAAAGCCCGCCGTTGCGGGCTTTCTGTCCTCTCGCCAGCCCGGCTCTAGACGATCGCGCGAGCGGCGATCCGGTTGAACGCTGCAGGTCGTTCGAGCATGAGCATGTGGCCGACGCCTTCGATGAGGACGACCTCAGCGTCTGGACGGATTTCGGCGAAGCGCTCGACGTCCTCTGGCGGGACGATGAGGTCGTCTTCGCCGTTGATGGAGAGTATGGGACAGGTGACCTGATCGAGGGTGTCGAGAGGTTCACTCCTTCCAATGGCGCGAGCCGTCGGAAAGACACCCGGAGCCCCCGCTCCTCCCACGAGCAGCTCCGCAGTCTCAGAGGGGAGGAGTTCGGGGGCTTTGACGCAGGGCCAGAGCGCGAGGCGGCGCAGGTTTGGTCGTGTAGCAATCGCATGGCGCACGAACCCTGGTGTCGGTAGGCCGGCGGTGATCACTCCGGTCGCGATGGCGGCCGCCACCATGGGCCGCCGCCGCGCGACCTCTGGGGCTCGCCTGACGCTCAGGACTCGGCTGAAGCTGAACACTGGTCCGGCGACAAGGACGATCGCCTCGGCGAGATCGGGATGCCGACTGGCAAACTGAAGCGCGATCGGCCCACCCATAGAGTGGCCGAACAGGACCGCGCGCCCGATATTTAGCGCGCCGCAGAGCTCGGCGACGCAATCGGCAAAGTGCTGGGCGCTTGGACGTTGCTTGGGAGGCTCAGAGCGACCGAACCCGGGCAGGTCGAGGGCGACGACTCGGCGGTGCTGCGAGAGGAAAGGGATGGTCTCGAGCCAGTGCTGCCAGCGCCCGCCCATCCCGTGGACCAGCACACACGCCTCGGTACCCAAGCCGACATCGCAGAGGTTGAGCTGACTTCCGGCGATTTCGACTCGGCGAACGGAATCACTCCAATCGCGCCCACGCCAGCCGGGAGCGGCCGGCGCTGCGTAGTCGTCACCGACTGTTTCGACCCGTTCGATCAAGGCCGAAGCCGCTGGTCGTCGGCAAGCAGTCCGAAGGTCATGATCTTCCGGGCCTGCTCGAGCAGGCCTCTCGTCCCCGGAAATTCTCCAGCTTCAGGCTTCCAAACATGGCCGGAAGCCTATGGCCGCGTCCACTTCACGAGCCCGGCGATTCTGTCGACGAGTTCTGGGTTCGAAAGCCGTCCCGTTAGGGCTATTCGTAAGTTGAAACGCGCGTCAACTGCGGGCATTCTTCGGACTTGACGCCCGAAGGGTTAAACCACCACATTCGAACGCAGCTTCGCGGCATGGCCCGCCCGTATTGCTCTTCGTCAGGAGCAGCGAGAGGCTCGTCGCCTGACGCTCGGAGTGCGCTGTTGCTCTCACGCGAAAGCAGTAGCTACGTCGACGAGAGCGACATTCCGATTGGGATCGCCTGCGGGATAATGGACGGGCGAAGGCTTGGGAGGCGACGTCGTCAGCCGCGGAAGCACCGCTCTGCGCGACGTATGCACGAGGCTCGATTGGGCGGCTACACGAGGAAGGGTGACTCGATGGCGACGACAGCACCAGGCGGCGGCGCGGATAGGTCGGTCGCGGACGAGCTCCGCAGGCTCGGTGTGAAAGGTGTCCTCGTGCAGATGGCCGAGCGCGGCCAGCTCCTCGCCGTGAAGTGCGAGATGCCGCAGTGCTACCACCACAAGGGGCGCGCCGCGTTCGATGAGGTCACGACGCCACGCAAGAAGTGGGCGCCCTCGCCCGACCACTACCCGATCCTTAAGTCGGCCGGCGGGCAGCTCGTCCCCGAGAACGTTCGACTGTCCCACACCTGGTGCAACAACCGGGACTATGGATGGCGGACGCAGATCCGGACGCTGCTCGCGAAAGGCAAGTCCCTCGCCGAGATCGCCGAGACCCTGAACAGAAAGCGTGTCCCGCCGGCCCACGGTACGAACCGATGGACGGCCGCGATGGTGCGCAAGGCCTACGTGTCCTAGGCCGGCCGTAGAAACACTGCTGCTTCGCGCGAGAAGCAGCGGGCGCCTACTCCAGATTCCAGCCGAAGTAGACCTCCGTGCGGGCGATCTTGTCCTCGTCGTCGAAGGTGATGACCTCGGTGTTCCGTCCCCTGCCGCCGCCGGAGACGTCGCTCTCGTAGGTGACGACCACCTCGTCGCCGGACTCGATCAGCCGAACGAAATCGAAGCCTTGGGCTCGCCCCGCCCCGGGCCAGCACCGCTCGAAGAAGCCGTCGCGATCGAGCTTCGGATCCGGAGGGGCGGAGAAGAGGAAGTCGTCGCTGAGACGCTCTTCGAAGAAGCTTCGGTCGCCGGTCGCGAAGGCGGCATAGGAATCGCGAACGATCTGCTTGCGATCGGCGGCCATTGGGCCGAGTCTAACCACGCCTCCTTTGCGCGAAGAACGGAAGCCCAGTAGGGACCCGTGGGTTTGGTAAGCCGGAGCAGTGCCGATTCAGCGGGACTCCCGAAGTCGACCAGCCAGTTTCGTGAGTCGGGTCGCCAGCTCGGAGTTCGAAAGCCGTCCCGTTAGGGCTACTCAGGAAAGGGCTGCTAAGGCGGCCCTTTCTTGTGTTTGGGGTCAGTGGCGGCGGCGGCTCGTGGCCTCGATATGGCCTCGTTTTCTCTTTGGGCCGTGCGAATAAGTGCCCTGACCACCGCGCTTTAGGGGCCCCCGCTCGAGCGCGGCTGATAGACAGGACCGAGGACGTGACCACGCAAGGCGCCTTCGCCAATCACGCTGACAAGGTCCGGCTCGACTCGAGGACCTCGCCTTCGCAACGCTCCACCCGCGCAAGTACAAGGAGATCAGGGGGCTGGTGTCCCAGCAGCGCGAGGAGCGCGAGGACTTCGTGTCGCGGGCGGGCACCTACCTCACCAAGGAGCTCGACGCCGTCGGCATCAACTCCGATATCTCCGGCCGCGCCAAGCACTTCTACTCGATCTATTCGAAGATGACGAAGAAGGGGCGCGAGTTCACCGAGATCTACGACCTGACCGCCATGAGGGTGCTGGTCGAGTCGGTCAAGGACTGCTACGGCGCGATCGGGATCATCCACTCGCTCTGGAAGCCGCTGCCCGGGCGCTTCAAGGATTTCGTCGCGATGCCCAAGTTCAATGGCTAGCAGGCCCTCCACACCACCGTGATCGGGCCCGAGGGCAGGCCGCTCGAGATCCAGATCCGCACCCAGGACATGCACCGCACCGCCGAGTACGGCGTGGCCGCCCACTGGCTCTACAAGGACGGCAAGCGGGTCGAGGACAAGGTCGAGTGGCTGAGTCACCTGCTCGACTGGCAGAAGGACCTCCAAGACCCGCAGGAGTTCGCCGAGACGCTCAAGGCCGACCTCTTCGAGGACGACGTCTTCGTCTTCACGCCCAAGGGCGAGGTCAAGTCGCTCGCCACGGGCGCCACCCCGCTCGACTTCGCCTACGCGATCCACACCGACGTCGGCCACCGCTGCGTCGGCGCCGCCTCGCGGGACTGGCTCGCGCTCGTGAAGACCACGCGGGCGCAGTCCAAGATCCGCGCCTGGTTCAAGCGCGAGCGGCGCGAGGACCCCGAGCGAACCGGCCGCGAGATCCTGGCCGAGAACCTCAAGCGGCAGGGCCTGCCGCCGCAGAAGATCGCCGGCTCGCCGCTGCTCGCGGACGTGATCCGCGAGATGGGCTTCTCCCGCGGCGAGTCGGCCGTCGACGAGCCGGGCTCGACCGCCGAGCTCCTCGAGCAGAAGAAGGAGACGCCCAAGCCCACAGGCTCATCGTCCAGCTACGGCATCAAGGTCGAGGGCATCGACGACGTGATGCTCCGCCTGGCCAAGTGCTGCCGGCCGGTGCCCGGCGACCCGATCGTCGGCTACATCTCGCTCGGCAAGGGCATCACGA
>JBBPIM010000001.1:0-130649 GCA_038040325.1 Candidatus Mayfieldus profundus | reverse complement strand
GCACCAGAAGGCGGCCTTCAACTCGCCGGTCTGGTTCAACGTCGGCTTCGAGGAGAGGCCGCAGTGCTCGGCCTGCTTCATCCTCAGCGTCGACGACACGATGGAGTCGATCCTCGACTGGAACACCAAGGAAGGGATGATCTTCCGGGGCGGGTCGGGATCGGGAATCAACCTCTCCAACATTCGCGGCTCGGTCGAGCACCTCTCCAAGGGCGGCCTCGCGTCGGGCCCGGTCAGCTTCATGCGCGGCGCCGACGCCTGGGCAGGGACGATCAAGTCCGGCGGCAAGACCCGGCGCGCCGCGAAGATGGTCGTGCTCAACGTCGACCACCCCGACATCGAGAACTTCATCTGGTGCAAGGCGCGCGAGGAGGAGAAGGCCGCCGCCCTGCGCGAGGCCGGCTTCGACATGCGGATCGACAGCGATTCCTTCCACTCGATCCAGTACCAGAACGCCAACAACTCGGTGCGGGTCACCGACGAGTTCATGGAGGCCGTCGAGCAGGGCGCCGAGTGGGACCTGCTCGCTCGCGTCGGCGGCAAGCCGACCAAGACCGTCGAGGCGCGCGAGCTGATGGGCCAGATCGCCGACGCCGCCTGGCGCTGCGCCGATCCGGGCGTCCAGTACGACACCACGATCAACCGCTGGCACACGAACCCGAACACCGGGCCAATCACTGCGTCTAATCCCTGCAGTGAGTACATGAGCATCGATGACTCGGCCTGCAATCTGGCCTCCCTGAACCTCATGAAGTTCCGAAACGAGGACGGAACGATTGACGTCGATGACTTCAAGCACGCAGTCGACACCGTCTTTCTCGCTCAGGAGATCCTGGTCGGGTTCTCCAGCTATCCGACGCCTGAGATCACAAAGAACGCCAACGACTACCGGCAGCTCGGCCTCGGCTACGCCAACCTCGGCGCCTTGCTGATGGCCAACGGCGTTCCCTATGACTCGGATGAGGGCCGCGCAACCGCAGCGGCGATCACCGCGTTAATGACCGGCCGTGGATATCGGAAGTCGGCGGAGGTCGCTTCTGCCCTTGGTCCATACGAGGGCTATCCGAAGAATCGCGGGCCCCACAACGGCGTGATGCGGATGCACCGCGACGCCTCCTACGAGATTCCCTCCGAGCGGGTCGAGGACAGGCTGCTGGCCGCCGCGCGCCAGGAGTGGGACGAGGCGGTGGCGCTCGGCGAGGAGCACGGCTACCGCAACGCCCAGGCCACGGTGCTCGCCCCCACGGGGACGATCAGCTTCCTGATGGACTGCGACACGACGGGCATCGAGCCCGACTTCTCGCTGGTCAAGTTCAAGGAGCTGGTCGGCGGCGGGCAGATGACGATCGTCAACCGCACGGTGCCGCTCGCCCTGAGCACGCTCGGCTACTCAGAGCCGCAGATCGAGCAGATCGAGGCCTACATCAACGAGAACGGCACGATCATCGGAGCCCCGGAGCTGTCCGAGGAGCACCTGCCGGTGTTCGATGTCGCGGTCGGCGAGCGGGCGATCTCGCACACCGGCCACATCGACATGATGGCCGCCACCCAGCCGTTCATCTCCGGCGCGATCTCCAAGACCGTCAACCTGCCGCAGTCGGCGACCGTCGAGGACATCGCCGACGCCTACACGCGCGGCTGGAAGGGCGGCCTGAAGGCGCTGGCGATCTACCGCGACGGCTCCAAGACGGCGCAGGCGCTGCGCACCGACGCGCAGGAGGAGAAGGGCGAGCCCGCCGACGCAAGCGAGGACGGGCCGGTACGCCGCAAGATGCCGCGCGAGCGCGAGTCGCTCACCCACAAGTTCTCGATCGCCGGCCACGAGGGTTACATCACCGCCGGCAAGTACCCCGACGGCCGCATCGGCGAGATCTTCCTCACCGACATCGGCAAGGAGGGCTCGACCCTGCGCGGGATGATGAACGCGTTCGCGACCTCGATCTCGATCGGCCTCCAGTACGGGGTCCCGCTCGAGGTCTTCGTGAAGAAGTTCAGCTACATGCGCTTCGACCCCGAGGGGATCACCCAGAACCCGGAGATCCCCTTCGCCAAGTCGATGCCCGACTACATCATGCGCTGGCTCGCCAGCCGCTTCATCGAGGACCCCGACTACCTCGAGGAGCTGGGGATCCTCACCGACGAGGTGCGGGCACGCCGCGAGGCCGAGCACGCGGGCCTCGACACCGACCCCGCGGGCGGCGGCAACGGCTCGGGCAACGGGCACTCCGACGGCAACGGCGCGACCGAGGCCACGGCCGATGCGAAGCCGGCGGCCGAGGCGATGACCGACACTCCCCCGGTCCGCCCGGCGGCGATGTCGGGCCCGGAGCTGGGCCCCGCCTGCGAGCAGTGCGGCGGGATGATGCAGCGCACCGGCTCCTGCTACACCTGCTCGAGCTGCGGGAACAACACCGGCTGCGGCTGAGCGCCCCTCCGCGCGCCCGCGAATCCGCTCGGCTCAGCCCAGCGACAGTACGTGGCCCTGGCGAGGGTTGGCGCGCCCCTCGAGCAGGTCGAGGTAGACCCGCTCGACGGCGTCCTGGCCGCTCGCCTCGGTGACCTGCATCCACCCGCCGAGCGGCTCGCTGAACCCCTTCCAGGCCTCGCCGAAGCGCTCCTGGACCCCGGCGGGGCCCCAGTCCTTGGCGCGCTTCTGCAGCTGGGTCGGGGCGAAGAAGAAGGCGGGATCCGGTCCGGGCAGGTCCGCCTCGGGCCGCTCCGCGTCCCAGTGGGTGGCGCCGACCACGGCGGAGTGGACGAGGTCCTCGGCGAAATGCCGGTGCACCGCGTTGCGCACCGAAAGGTCCCCGGCCATGTCGACGTAGACCACAGCACCCTCGCGGGTGAGGCCGTCGACCTGCTCGTAGGTGGCGACCTCGTCGTAGATGCCGAGGCTCTCGGTGAAGTCGAGGTTTCCCGCCGAGGTCAGGCCAACGATTCGGGGTCGCGGCGTTCCTGCGGCGAGGAGAAAGGCGAGGCCATAGGCGGTTTTGCTGGAGGCGCTGGAGAGGATCGCCGTCTGCGCCCCGAACAGCTCGCCCTCGGCGAGGAAGTCGGCTAGCAGGAACGAGGTGAAGAACAGCGGCCGCATGATCATCTGCTCGTTCTCGTGCTCGGCGTCGTAGGCGGGATCGCTGGTCGTCAGCGCGTACTGGTTGTAGGCGGCCGGCAGCGTTTGACGATGCTCGGCGGCGTCGACGAAGCCGGCGGCATTGACGTCGGCCTGGACAACCAGGTGGGAGGAAGCCGGAAAGTAGCCGAAGTAGCGGCCGCCGGGCTTGATCTCGTCGTTCTCGGATGCGGCCACCTCGCCGAATCCCCAAACCGGAAGCCGCCCCCACCCCTGCGTGGCGGGGAAGAAGTCCCAGTAGGACATCGCCTCGCCGAACACGGCGTAGGTGATGTTGTTGGCGGTCAGGCCGAACTTCTCGATCCGCAGCAGCACCTGGCCCGGCTGCCGCGAATCGCCCGCCGGGGACTCGAGGAACCGGCAGGTCCGCAGGTCGTCGCGCCTGATCTCCAAATCGACGCTCTGCACGGCGGAGACGTTACCCGCCCGACGGCCTACGGTCCTCGATACTCCCCACGTGCCAGACACCGCGCGCGCTCGTGAAGTGCTTGGCCGCGTTCGATCGGTTCCGGCCGGCTGCGTAACGACCTATGGCGACCTCTGCCCGCCCGCGCCCCGGTTCGCCGGGGCGGTGCTGGCCGCGTGCTCCGATCCCAGCGTGCCCTGGCACCGCGTCGTGCGGGCCGACGGGTCACTCGCCAAGGGAGCGCGCCAGCGCCGGCTGCTGGAGCGGGAGGGCGTGCCGTTCCGCGGCGAGCGCATCGCGATACACCTCGCCTGGGTCGACGTCGAGGCGACGTCTGACGTCTTGCCCTAGACCAGCTCGTTCAGCTTGCGGATCTGGAATGCGCGGACTATGTCCGTGACGCCCGCTCTCAGCTCGCGTCCGCCGCGGCCACGGCGCCACGCGGATCGGACCACGGCGCTGCGGGAGCTGAAGTGTCCACATAGAGGACCTCGGTCCCGGCGATGCGGTCCTGCCAGCCACGGCGGCGGTCGGAGAACAGCACCCCGAGCAGGCCGATGCCGAACGGGATGATCGAGGCCGCCAGTCCGAACAGCCGTCGCACCGCGCACCGTAGCCCGATCCGCCGAGTTCCCTCCGCGTCGAGCCGAATGCGCAGGAAGTGCATGCCCGGCGTCTGCCCGGCAAGGGCCCAGAACGAAACCAGATAGGTCGAACCGGAGATCAGCCAGATGCCGGCCCCGATCGCCAGGGCCGATTCGGACGTGGTGTCCTGCTCGCCAAGGAACAGTGAGGCGAGCAGGCCGACCACGCCCGAGACCGCCAAGAAGAAGAAGTTGAGGATCGCCGCGTCGAGGGCGAGCGCGAGGGCGCGGCTCACGGCTCCCGCCCGGTCGGTCTTGCCCTCTCGCTGCGGCCGCCGCACGAGCCGGCGCATCACCCGCTCGAGGCTGTGGTCGAGGCGGTGCGCAGTCCTGGCCACCTGACGGCCGATGTCCCCGAGCAGCCCCACCCCCTGGGCCGCGACGGCGGAACGGACCTCGGGCGCCTCGGCAATCCGCTCGACCAGCCTCTGGGCCTCGTCGCTTGCCAGCAGCCGCTCCCAAATCCGGTCAATCATCTCGCTGTCGACCGCCTGCGTGAGGGCGCGCTCGATCGCGGGGCTCGTCAGGGCGTTCTCGACCGCCTCCTCGACGGCCGGCCCCTGCAGGACCCGCGCCAGGGCGCGCTCCGCCGCCTCGCTCTCGATCGCGCGTACGATCGCCTCTTCGGCAACCGCCTCGGCGGTTCCCTCCAGGCCGGTGGCCTGCGCAACCCGCCGCACTCCGCGGGCGCCGGACCCGAACAGGCGGGCCGGCAGCGGCTGGCGGCCTCGCCGCGATCCCTGCGGCCGATCGGGAGGGTCCGGGGGGCTGCCGGGGCTGTCCGCCATCGCCGGGCGAGTCTATGAAGGGGGCCGGTCGCCGCCCTTGGGAAGCGGCGCCCCCGAAGACACCGGAGTGCTGAGGAGCGTCAGGCGGCCCGGGCTGCCACGGCGGCGGCGATGCCACGGCGGCGTGCGACCAGCGCCCGGACCCAGGCAACCACGATGCCGCCTGCCGCGACCAGAAGCCCCAGCAGCGAGATCGTCGCGGCGGCCGGAGCGCCGAAATGCGCGGAGAGCCCGGCGAGCATGCAGACCCAGACCATCGCGCCGGCGATGTTGAAGATCATGAAGCGGTGGTAGTTCATCTCTGCGGCACCGGCGGTCAGGGCGGTCAGATAGCGCGCGCCGGGCACCCAGCGGGACAGGAACACGGCGACATCCCCGTACTTGGAGAAGAAACCCTCGGCGGCGTGAAGCATGCGGTGGCGGCGCGAGACGAACGGGCCGGGCTTCAGCAGCAGCAGCCGGCCGCCGCGGCGGCCGATCCCATAGCCGGCCATGTCGCCAAGGATCGACGCGGTGATTGCCGCGGCCACAACCAGGGGCAGCGAGAGATGCCCGGCGCCGGCCATCACTCCCGCGCCGAGCAGGACCGTCTCTCCCGGCACCGGAAGCCCGGCGTACTCGACGAGGAGCACCGCGAATAGTGCGGCGTAGCCGAGCTCGGTTGGAAGCGAGAAAAGCATGTATTGGCCAGTCGACAGAACCGCCTTCGCCCTGAAGGGACAGCCCCCTGCTGGCCTTGAGGTCGAGTCAACTCTGCGAAAAGCGAGTAGTGCCGCGTACCCGCGCCTACGCACGCTAAACAGGCCGGCGGCCGGCGGCCGGTTGCCACCGGGATCCGGCTTCGGCCGGCGCGCGGCCGCCCGATCGTCCGGCCGCTGCGAAGCCGCGATCCGGTCCCTGGTTCCGGTCCCTGGTATCTACCTGGGCGCATGACGGGCCCAGACACCGATCGCGCCCGCCGCCGCGCGGCCTTCGCGGGCATCTTCGTGGTGACCCTGCTCGCGCTGCTCTCGGTCGGGGCGGTGCTGCCGGTGCTGCCCCGCTACGTCAAGGGGCCGTTGGGGGCAGGGGACGTGGCGGTCGGGGTGGTGATCGGGGCGTTCGCGTTCACCGGGCTGTTCGGACGCCCTGTGGCGGGACTGATCGCCGACACGCGCGGGCGGCGTCCCGCCATCGTGCTGGGGTCGCTGCTGGCCTCGACCGCGGGCTTCCTCTACTTCGTGCCCGCCGGCGTGCCCGGCTTGATCGTCGCACGGCTCTTCCTCGGCGCCGGAGAGGGCATGGTTTTCACCGCCGGTGCGACCTGGGTGGTGGACCTGGCGCCGCCCGACCGCCGGGCCCGCGTGATCGGCCTCTACGGCCTCGCCGTCTGGACCGGGCTGAGCCTCGGCCCGCCGATCGGCGAGCTGCTGCTGCACGCTTTCAGCTACCAGGTGGTGTGGGCATTCGCCGCCGCGGCTCCGCTGCTCGGCGCCGTGGTGGCGATGCGGGTCCACGACCAGTTCACCCCGGCGCCGTCGGCGCAGCGCGGGCCCCTGATCGCACCCGAGTCGCTGCGACCTGGGCTCGTCCTCGCCCTGGCCTCGGTCGGCTACGCGACCATGGCCGCATTCGTGGTCCTGCACCTTGACGCTCAGGGAATCGGCCACGGTGCGACGGTGTTCGGCGCCTTTGCGGCGATGGTGGTGCTGACGCGGCTGATCGGCGGCGACCTGCCTGACATCGTGGGACCGGCGCGATGCGCCACCGTCGCCGCATCGGTGGAGGCGGCCGGGCTGATCATGATCGCCGCGGCGCCCAGCCTGGCGGTTGCCCTGGCGGGGGCGCTGGCAATGGGAGCGGCGTTCTCGCTGCTCTACCCGTCCCTCTCGCTGATCGTGGTCGGGCAGGTCCCCGAGACTCGGCGCGGCGCGGCGCTCGGCACCTTCACCGCGTTCTTCGATGCCGGGGTCGGGCTGGGCGCGCCGGTCGCCGGTGTGGTCGCCGCGACCGCGGGTTACGGGGCCGCATTCGTCACGGCGTCCTTCGCGGCGGCTGCGGCGGCGATCACGGTGGCGATCGCGCTCTCTGCCCGGGGGCGCGCGATGCTGGCGGCTAGCCGCGCTCGCTGACGAGCAGGGTCTGCAGGCCGCGCTCAGCAGTGGTTGCCGAAGTGGCCGGCCCAGACGTGTGCGTCCTGGGCGCCGTTCAGCGAGCCGACCCGCAGCCCGACGCCAAACTGGTCGAAGGAGCCGCTGAGGATGTTGGCGCGGTGGCCGGGCGAGCGCAGCCAGCTGCGCATGATCGAGCGCACCGTGCCGTAGTCGCCGTTGCCCCAGGCGATGTTCTCGCCCGCGCGCCAGCAGCCGCTCAGCACGTAGTCGAGCTGCTCGAACCAGTAGAGAAAGTCGCGCCCGCAGGCGTAGTGGCTGAAGTCCCCGCAGTGGAGGATGTCGCGCGCCTTGTTCCCGGCCGAGTCGTCGAGCTTGCCGACGTCGTCCAGCTGCCCCCGGTGGGCCTTCTTGCGCGCGTAGCTGTGCAGGCATCGCATCGCCGCCTCCTGGCTGGCGACGCTCGCTCTCGAATCGTTCTGGTCGGGGCACACCGAGACCGGAGCGAGCAGGCGGCTGACCTTCATCGCACCGAGCTGCGGCGCCGCGGCCAGAGCAAGCACGGCGCAGGCACAAATCGCTATCAGCGCACGGATCTTCATCCCCTGCTTGTTTCGGACGCCCAACCGCGTCATCCAGCTCGCGGACGGGGTCTGGACGGGTGTCGTAACGGGGCCGTTCTATGCTGGACTGAACCCAACGAGGAACGAGATGAGCCAGAAGACCGAGAAGATCGACAGGACCGACGAGGAGTGGCGCGCCCAGCTCTCGCCGGAGGAGTACGAGGTGACCCGCCGCGCGGGAACCGAGCGCGCGTTCACCGGGCGGTACTGGGACGAGAAGCGGGACGGCATGTACCGCTGCGTCTGCTGCGGGACCGAGCTGTTCGCAGCGGACACCAAGTTCGACTCCGGGACCGGGTGGCCCAGCTTCACCGAGCCGGCCAACCTCGAGCACGTCGAGCTGCGACCCGACAACAGCCTGTTCATAAAGCGCACCGAGGTCGTCTGCAAGCACTGCGACGCGCACCTCGGCCACGTCTTCAACGACGGGCCCGGGCCCACGGGCCAGCGCTACTGCATCAATGGCTGCGCGCTGAATTTCGAAGAAGAAGGTTCGTAGCGTTTCGTTACTCGTTCCTCGTCGCTCGTTCCTCGGGCTTGGGCTCCGGCCGAGTAACAAGGAACGAGTAACGAGCTACACAGTCCCGCCGGCTCCGAGGTAGCTGAAGCGAACCGCCAGCGCGACCGCCTCCGTGCGCGTATCGACTTCCAATTTCGCGATCGCGTTTCGGACGTGGGTGTGGACCGTCGCCGGGCTGAGCGCGAGCCGGTCAGCGATCTCCTTTACCCGCAGCCCCTCGGCGAGCAGCTCGAGGATCTGCCGCTCGCGCGGAGATAGGTCGAGCAGCTTCTCCACCTCGGATGGCTTGCCGCCGGCGAAGTCGCCGCCGAGGTAGGTGCCGCCGCCGGTCACGGCCTTGACCGCCTTGGCGATGTCCTCGGAGGGCGCCGACTTCAGCACGTAGCCGGAGGCGCCGGCGCGAAGCGCCAGCGCCAGCAGGTCGGGCTGGTTGTGGGCGGTGAAGATGATCACCTTGGTGCGCGGGCGCGCCTTGAGGACCTCCTTGGTGGCTTCGATCCCGTCGCGCTTGGGCATCTCGACGTCGATGATCACGACGTCGGGGTCGAGGTCCTTGACGACGTCGACGACCTCGCGGCCGTCCGCGGCTTCGCCGACGATTTCGACCACCCCGCTGTTGGCCATTCGAGACTTGATCGCCTCTCGGACGATCTCGTGGTCGTCGCAAAGCACGACGCGCTTCGCTTCCCGCACGCTCACGGCGCCTCGATTCTTTCAGGCGCGCCGTAGGAATGCAGTACCGAAGGCAGCGAAAATCCGCGATCCGAGTCCTGGCGGTTCTCGATCAGCGAAATCAGGGTGCGGCCAACGGCGACCGCTGTGCCGTTCAGCGTGTGCACGTGACGGGGAGATTCGCCGTCGGCCGGGCGATACCTACAACTGAGGCGCCTCGCCTGATAATCGGTGGTATTCGAGCACGAGGTGAGCTCGCGGTAGCGCTGCTGGCTGGGGATCCAGGCCTCGCAGTCGTACTTGCGGGCGGCCGAAGCGCCGAGGTCGCCGGCGGCGATGTCGACCACCCGGTAGGGGATCTCCAGCTCGGAGAGGATCCTCTCCTCGATCGCCAGCAGCCGCTCGTGCTCCTCGCGTGAGGCGTCGGGCTCGACGAACGAGAACATCTCGACCTTGTCGAACTGGTGAACGCGAAAGATCCCCCGCGTGTCCTTGCCGGCGGCGCCTGCCTCGCGGCGAAAGCACGTCGAAAAGCCGGCGTAGCGGATCGGCAGCGATCCGGGCTCGAGGATCTGGTCGGCTTGCAACGCCGCCAGGGAGACCTCCGAGGTGCCCACCAGGAACAGCTCATCGTGCGGGATCTCGTAGAGCTGGTCGCGGTCGCCGGGAAGAAAGCCGGTGCCGAACATCGCCTCCTGGCGCACCAGCACCGGCGGCACCACCGGTTCGTGTCCCTCGCCGCGCACCAGCTCCATCGCGTAGCGGACCAGCGCCAGCTCGACCATCACCAGGTCCCCCAGCAGGTAGGCGAAGCGAGACCCCGAGGCGCGCGACGCCGCCTCCATCTCGATTAACCCCAGCTCGGTGCCGATCTCGAGATGGTCGCGTGGCTCGAAGCCGAACTCGGGCCGCTCGCCGACCTCACGCAGTACAGCCGCATCCTCCTCGGTCATCCCGTCGGGCGCCTTGGGGTCGGGCAGGTTGGGAAGCGCGGTCAGCAGACGGTCCAGCTGCTCCTCCACCTCGGCCAGCTCCGACTCCAGCTCCTTGATCCGGCCAGCCAGCTCGCGCATCTCGGCGATCTGGGCCGCGGCGTCGCCCCCGCTGCGCTTTGCCTCGGCGATCTCGTCCGAGGCGCGGTTCTGACGTGCCCTGCCGTCCTCGATCTCGGGCAGCAACTCGCGGCGGCGGGCATCGAGCCGCACCAGCTCGTCGATCTCCTCGCCGGCACCGCGCCGGGCCAGAGCCGCTCGTGCGCCGTCGGGGTCCTCACGGATCGCCTTGAGGTCGAGCATCGGCGCCGCGGCCCGGCTACGCCTTCCGCTCGCCGCCCGGCACGGCGGCACCCATCACGGCGCCGGTGTCGTTTCGGCGTCCTGCCCGGCGTACTTGGCGACGAACCGCGCGACCAGCTTGGCGTCCTCGCCCACGACGATGTTCTGGGGCATGATCGCGCCCGAGAAGCCGCCGTTCTGGATTGCGAACAGCGCGTCTGCGTATGTCTCGGTGCGCTGGTCGAGGTCGGGTCCCTGCGTGCGTAGGCCGCGGTTGCCCGTCCCCTGGGTGCCGGCCGCGCTCAGGGTGTGGCAACCGGCGCAATGGGTGGCGAACAGCTCGGCGCCCTTGAAGGTGGGGTCGTTCTCGGAAACCGAGATCCCCTCCTCCCCGCAAGCCGCCAGCGCGAGCGCCGTCAAAGCCGCCAGTGCTGTGACAAAGAGGGGCCGCACGCCGCGCGCATCATATTGTCTGGCGTCGAGCGATGGCCGACGTCCAGGCAGCCGACTTCCGCGCCGCGATGGGCCTGCTGCCGGCCGCCGTCACGGTGGTCTCCGCGCCGGGCCGGGACGGCCCGGCGGGGGCCACGGCAAGCGCAGTCACCTCGCTTTCGCTGGATCCGATGTTGATGCTGGCCTGCCTCGACCGCGGCTCCAGGACCCTGCTCGCCGTGCAGGCAGCCAACCGCTTCGGGATCAACGTGTTGGGCGCGGAGCAGGGGGCGGTGGCGCGCGCGTTCAGCACCAAGGCCCCCGTCTCCGACAAGTGGGAGGGGATCGATTGGTCCCAGCGCGAGGGGGTGCCGGCGATCGCCGGCGCGATCGTCTGGCTGGTCTGCGAGCTGCACGACGTGATCGCCGGGGGCGACCACGTGATCGTCACCGGCGAAGTCCTCGCGCTCGAGGCCCCGGGGGGCGAACCGCTGCTGCACCATCGCGGCGTCTACCGTGGCCTGTGAGCCGCCTCGCGCCGCTCAGAACGCGGTGCTGGTGCCGGCGGCGCGCAGCGCCAGGAACACGATCACCAGGCAGCTGACCGCCATGATTCCCATCTCCCGGCGCACGATCGCCAGCGCCAGCGAGCGCTGGCGGTCGGCCGGCAGAGTCTCGAACTCGACGTTGCCGAGCTCCTGCTGTGCGGCTCCCGCCCGCGCTGCCTCGGCGAGCAGCGAAACCGGAAGCGGCAGGACCCCGTAGAGGTAGTGCAACCCGTCGGCCGCCTCGCGGCCGGTGACCACCAGCAGCGCGCCGAGCATCACCTGGATAAAGACGGCGACCTGCGCGGAGCGCAGCAGAAACCAGAAGTTGACCGAGGGGTTGTGGCGGATCCAGGCCACCCCTCCCCACAGCCCGGCGACCGCGTTGAGGGCGAGCACGGCGACCCCGGCGACGAGATGGACCTCATCCATCTCGAGAAATCCGTCTGGAGGGGTCGGAAATCGGCTTGCTGATGCGGAAAAGCACTATGTAGCAATCTGCCACAAAGTCGGTGTATAACGGGTTCCTCGTGCTCCGCTCCTACCTTCCAGTCCTCGTCTTTGCTGGCCTCGGGCTTGTGGTGGGAGTGGCATTCGCGACGCTCAATTACCTGGTCGGGGCAAAGCCCGGCAAGGGCGAGGCAACGAAGGTCCGCGCCGACCCCTACGAGTGCGGCCTGCCCACCGAGGTCTCGCGCACCTTTCGCTTCGGGATCAGCTTCTACCTGATCGCGATGCTGTTCATCCTCTTCGACATAGAGGTGGTCTTCCTCTATCCGGTCGGGGTGATCCTCAACGCCGCCGACAGCGTCTTCGTGCTCGTCGAGGTGCTGATCTTCGTTGCGCTGCTGCTGGTTGCGTTCGTCTACGTCTGGCGCAAAGGAGCGCTGGATTGGAAATAGAGCGACGCAAGATCCGCGCTCTGTCGCCTCTCGACCAGCCGGGCACCCCCGAGGAGCTACGCGCCCGCCAGCTGCGGGCGCGGGACATGTTGCGGGGCGAGCTCGAGGGAGAGGACCTGGAGCGCTACGTCACCGAGCGGGTGATGACCACGACCCTGGAACGGGCGCTGAACACGGCGCGAGCCAACTCGCTGTTCCCGCTGACCTTCGGCCTCGCCTGCTGCGCGATCGAGATGATGGCGATGGTCAGCTCGCGCTACGACATCGCGCGGTTCGGAGCCGAGGCCTTCCGCGCATCCCCCCGCCAGGCCGACATGATCATTCTCTCCGGCCGGGTGTCGATCAAGATGGCGCCGGTCATCCGCCGCGTCTACGACCAGATGCTGGAGCCCAAGTGGGCGATCGCGATGGGGGCCTGCTCCTCGAGCGGCGGGATGTTCGCCAACTACGCCGTCGTGCAGGGCGCCGACAAGTTCATGCCGGTGGATGTCCACATCCCCGGCTGCCCACCGCGACCGGAGGCGCTGCTGCACGGCTTCAACAAGCTGCAGCGGATGATCCAGGGGAACCCGGACCCGGGCTGGCGGCGGCGCTACAACGCGCTGGGCACCGAGGAGTGGGCACGCGGCGGACCGGCCAGCGCGCCCAGCGCGGAAGCCGCGGAGGCCTACGAGCGGGCCCGGGAGTTGGCGAATGCCTGACGCTCCCGGCCTCGAGCTGATCCGCCAGCAGCTCAACGACCGCCACGAGGGCGCCGTGCTGGAGACCAGCTTCGAGCGCGGCCAGGCGGCGCTGATCGTCGACCCCGAGCAGATCCTGGACGTGCTTCTGTGGCTGGGGATCACGCCCGGGCAGGAGTACAGGTTCCTCTCCAGCCTGCACGGCGCCGACTACCTGCCCGCCGAGCCGCGCTTCGGCGTCCACTACGAGCTGCTCAACATGCCGCGGGTCGAGCGGCTGCGGGTGCGGGCGGCGCTGCCCGTCCCTGGCGGCGACGGGCTTCCGGAGCTCGACTCCTGCGTGGAGCTGTTTCCCACCGCCGAGTTCCAGGAGCGCGAGGTCTACGACTTCTTCGGGATCGTCTTTCGCGGTCACCCCGACCTGCGGCGGATCCTGATGCCGGAGGACTACGTGGGCTGGCCGCAGCGGCGCGACTTCCCGGTCGGCGGGGAGCCGGTGCTGTTCACCAAGGACGAGCCCGAGTCGCCGGGGTGGTACGAGTGAGCACCCTCGACACGACGCCGTCCGCGAGCCTCGAGCCCGAGTCCGAGCTGCTGACGATCAACATGGGCCCGCACCACCCCGCCACCCACGGGGTGCTGCGCCTGATCGTGCAGCTCGAGGGCGAGGTCGTCAAGGACCTCACCCCGGTGGTCGGACAGCTGCACACGGGCATCGAGAAGTCCTGCGAGGACAAGTCCTACTGGAAGGCGATCCCGTTCGTGGAGCGGGCGGACTATCTCGCCTACTTCTTCAACATGGAGGCCTTCTGCGGCGCGGTCGAGCGGCTGCTGGAGCTGGAGATCCCGCCCCGGGCGAAGTACCTGCGGGTGATCCACATGGAGCTGAACAGGATCCACTCGCACCTGGTCTGGCTCGGCACCACGGCGCTGGACCTCGGCGCTATCTCGATGTTCTGGTACTGCTTCCTCGAGCGCGACCGGATCCTCGACCTGTTCGAGATGTCCTCGGGGCAGCGGATGCACACCCGCTACTTCCAGGTCGGCGGGGTGATCGAGGACATCCCGCGCGGCTTCGAGGCGAAGGTGCGGCAGTTCCTGGACCAGATGCCCTCCCGGGTGGACCAGTACGAGGCGCTGCTGGACCGCAACGAGATCTTTTTGAACCGCACGCGGGGGGTCGGGGTCGTCTCCCGCCAGCGCCTGCTCGAGTTGGGAGTGACCGGGCCGCTGCTGCGCGCGGCCGGGGAGCCATGGGACCTGCGCAAGGCGTTCGACTACCTCTGCTACCCGGAGCTCGACTTCAAGGTCCCGGTCGGCACGGTCGGCGACGGCTACGACCGCTACCGGGTGCGCCTGGCCGAGATCCGCGAGTCGGTGGAGATCGTCCGCCAGGCGCTTGACGGCCTGCCCGAGGGGCCGTACATCGCCGACGACCGCAAGGTGGTGCTGCCGCCGCGCTCGGAGCTGTCCACCTCGATGGAGGCGCTGATCCACCACTTCAAGCTGGTCACGGAGGGCTTCCGCGTCCCGCCGGGCGAGGTCTACTACGCAATCGAGGGGCCGCGCGGCGAGCTGGGCTGTTACGTGCTCGCGGATGGCTCCGCCAAGCCGGCCCGCGTGCACATCCGCGACCCCTCGTTCGTCAACCTGCAGGCGCTGCGCGACATGTGCGTGGGCAGCTACCTCGCCGACCTGATCCAGAACCTGGCGATGCTGGATCCGATCCTGGGCGGTATCGACCGATGAGCGTGGAGCAGCCGCCGGTTGGTTCTTTGCCGGTTGATCCGGCGCTGACCACCGGGCGCGAACCCGACCGGCCCGCCGAGGAGATCCCCGAGCTTCACGAGGTCGACTGCCCCGACGAGCTGCGCGAGGAGGTCGTGCTGCTGATGTCGCGCTATCCCGACCGGCACTCGGCCTCGATCCCGGCACTGTGGGCGGTGCAGCGGCGCTACGGCTGGTGCACCCCCGCCGGGATCCGCCAGGCCGCCGCCGTGATGACGGTCACGCCGGCCTACCTGGAGTCGGTGGCGAGCTTCTACGACTTGCTGCACACGCAGCCGGCCGGCCGCAACCGCGTGCTGGTCTGCACCAACATCTCCTGCTGGATGCGGGGCGGCGACGAGCTGCTCGACGCCTTCTGCGAGGCGGCCGGCTGCGAGAGCGAGGCGGCGGGTCACGGCGGCGCCGTCTCCGCCGACGGCGAGACCTTCGTCAGCGGCTTCGAATGTCTCGGCGCCTGCGAGCTTGCCCCGATGGCCTCGATCGACGAGCGCTACTTCGGCCCGCTGGAGCCGGCCGACGCAGCGACCGCGATGGAGCAGCTCCGCGACGGTGCCGACTTGCTGCTCGACAAGGCGCTGGAGAAGCGGGCCACGGCGGGCGGCCCGGAGCCCGATCCTGACGAGCGGGTCGCTGCCACAGAGACGAGTAACGAGGAACGAGCAACGAGGAACGGCTCGAATGCCTGAGACCCGTCTCCTTTTCCGCCACATCGACGAACCGGGTCTGAACACCATCGACGTCTACAAGAAGCTCGGCGGCTACCGGACCCTGGAGCGCGCCTACCGCGAGCTGGAGCCCGAAGAGGTCTTGGTGGAGCTGGAGAGCTCCGGCCTGCGCGGGCGCGGCGGGGCCGGATTCTCGATGGGCAAGAAGGCTTCGTTCCTGCCGCGCGGCGACATGGACAAGTACCTGTGCTGCAACGCCGACGAGTCCGAGCCCGGGGCATTCAAGGACCGCGAGCTGATGCAGAAGAACCCGCACCAGCTGATCGAGGGGATCGCGATCGCGGCGCTGGCAGCGGGCACCACCCGTTCCTTCATCTTCATCCGCGGCGAATACGACCTGCAGGGCGACATCCTCGACGCCGCCGTCGCAGAGGCATACGAGGCGGGCTATCTCGGCGAGAACGTGCTCGGCAGCCACTTCAACCTCGAGCTGGTCGTGCACCGCGGGGCCGGCGCCTACATCTGCGGTGAGGAGACGGCCCTGCTCGACGCGCTGGAGGGAAAGCGAGGAAACCCGCGTCTCAAGCCCCCGTTCCCCGCGGTGCAGGGGCTCTACGGCGGCCCGACCCTGATCAACAACGTGGAGACGCTCTCCAACGTCCCCCACATCGTCGCCAACGGCTCCGACTGGTTCAAGTCGTTCGGCACCGAGCAGTCGCCGGGCACCAAGGTCGTCTCGGTGTCCGGCTGCGTGCAGCGGCCCGGCAACTACGAGGTCGAGCTGGGCATCCCCACGCGCGAGCTGATCTACGACCTCGCCGGCGGGCCCGAGGACGGCCACGAGGTGAAGGCCTTTTATCCCGGCGGCTCCTCGTCGCCGGTGCTGACAGCGGAGGATCTCGACCTGCCCTACAGCTTCGAGGCGATGGGCGACGCGGGCTCGATGCTGGGGTCCGGCTCGATCATCGTCGCCGACGACCGCGTGTCGATACCGCACATGGCGCTGCGCACGGCGCGCTTCTACCACCACGAGTCGTGCGGCAAGTGCACCCCCTGCCGGGAGGGGACCAACTGGACGGTGAAGATGCTGGAGCGGGTCGTGCGCGGTGAGGCGACCCCGATTGACCTCGACATCATCTCCTCAGTCCAGGAGAACATCATCGGCCACTGCCTCTGCGTGCTCGGGGACTCGATGGCGATGCCGGTGGCCTCGATGGTGCGCAAGTTCCGCGACGAGTTCGAGGCCACAATTTCCGCCGCCTCCTCGCTCTCGCGTCCGGGGGCGGCGGGTCTCGCTGGGACGGGCGCCCGATGAGCCCCAAGCCCCAGCGCGAGGTCACACTCATCGTCGACGGCCGCGAGGTCACGGCCCCCGAAGGGATGATGCTGGTCGACGCCGCCAAGCACGGCGACGTCGAGATCCCGGTCTTCTGTTACGAGCCCAAGCTCGGCGAGCCGGTCGGTGCCTGCCGCATGTGCCTGGTCGAGATCGAGGGAACCCCGAAATTGCAGACCGCCTGCTCGACCCCGGTGCGCGACGGGATGGTCGTCTACTCGCGCACCGACCAGGTGAAAGAGGCACAGAGCGCCGTGGTCGAGTTCCTGCTCGTCAACCACCCGCTCGACTGCCCCGTCTGCGACAAGGGCGGCGAGTGCCCGCTGCAGGACATCGCGATGGGCTGGGGCCCGGGACGAAGCCGCTTCACCGATCCCAAGCGGCACTTCCAAAAGCCGCTGCCGCTCTCGCCCCTGGTCGCGATCGACCGTGAGCGCTGCATTCTCTGCTACCGCTGCGTGCGGTTCAGCCAGGAAGTCGCGGAGGATTCCCAGCTGCAGCTGCTGGACCGCGGCGACGCCAGCTACGTCGGCACATTCGACGACCGCCCCTACATCGCCCCCTTCCACGGCAACATCACCGACCTCTGCCCGGTCGGGGCGCTGACCAACTACACCTACCGCTTCCGGGCCCGGCCCTGGGAGATCGAGCAGGCGGGGTCTGTCTGCACGCTCTGCCCGAGCCAGTGCAACGTCAGCTTTACGGTGCGCGACGAGCGGGTCAAGCGCGTGCTGGCCCGCGACAACGCGGCGGTCGACGACGGCTGGCTCTGCGACAAGGGGCGCTACGCGTTCGAGATGCTCGAGTCGGAGCGGCGCATCACCGCGCCGATGGTGCGCGAGGGCGGCGGCCTGCGGGAGGCGACCTGGTCCGAGGCGATCGATCGGGCCGCGGCGGGGCTTCGCGAGGCCGGCCGGTCGAGCGCCGCGATTGTCGGCGACGCGTCCAACGAGGAGGGCTACCTCGTGCAACGCATTCTCCGCGACGCCCTTGGGTCGCCCGACATCGACTCGCGGCCGGGGGGAGGGGTCGGCCGCGATCGCGCGATCGAGCTCTCGCGCCCCGAGCTCTCCGCTGCCGTGCCGGACCTCGACGAGGCCGGGGCGATCCTGGTGCTCGGCACCGATCCCCTCCATTCCTCGCCGATCCTCGACCTGCGCATCCGCAAGGCGGTGCGCCGCAATGGCGCAAGCCTGGCCGTCGCGAGCGAGCGCCCAACCGCGCTCGACGGCGGCGCCACCGCGGTCGCCCGCTACGCACCCGGCGGCGCTGCTGCGTTCCTCGCCGAGCTCAACGCCGCCTGCGCGGCGGAACGCGAGGGCGAAGGCTCGCCGGCGGGCATCGGAGAGATCGCCGGGTTGCTGCGAGGCGCCGAGCGGGTCGTGATCGTCTGGGGTGAGCGGATCGCGCGCGGCGAGGCGGGCGACGAGGCCGTCGACTCGCTGATCACCCTCGCCAGCGGACTCGGTATCGCGGAGACCGAGGGCGTGGGCCTGTTGGGGGTGCCGGAGACGGCCAACGGCCGCGGGTTGCGCGAGGTGGGCTGCGTCCCATACGCGGGGCCGGGATTCGCTGAGACCGCAGCCGGCAGGGACTCGGAGCGGATCCGGGCGGCGCTGGAGTACGAGCAGCTGACGGCGCTGGTCCTGTTCGGCGCCGACCCGGTGCGCGACCACCCGGACTCGGCCGGCTGGGATCGGGCGCTGCGGGCCGCCGACTTCGTGCTCGCCTTCGCGATGTTCGAGGACTCTGCCGCCGCACAGGCCGACGTCGTGCTGCCGCTCCAGAGCCACGCGGAGAAGGAGGGCTCGGTGACCCATCCCGACGGTCGCCTGCAGCGGGCGCGGCCCAGCGTGATGGACCCGGGCGAGGTGCGGCCCGGCTGGCAGGTGCTCTGCGAGCTGGCAGCCGCGCTGGGCGACGAGACCGGACTTGGCTCGGTTCCCGACGTGCTTGCCGCTCTGGCCGAGGCCGCACCGATCTACGGCGGCATCAGCGCCGAGGAGATCGGCGGCCGCGGAATCCGTTGGCAGGATCGGCCTGGCGCCGGGGCCGCCTTCGAGGGTTTGTCGGAGGGCGCCCGCTACGTCATGACCCCCCTCGACGACGATGCGCCCGACACCTCTACCCGAGAAGGTGGCCCCGGCGGCAACAGACTGCTGCTCGGCACCTACCGCGACCTCTGGGCGGGGCCCGTCACGGAGCTGAACCCGGCGCTGCGCTTCCTCGCCCCCACCCAGCGGGTCGAGCTTTCCCTCGCCGACGCGGAGCGGCTCGGCCTCGCCGACGGCGACCCGGTCACGGTCCGCGCCAACGGGGCCAGCTTGGAGGCGAGGGTCGCGATCCGCGAGCGGATGCGCGAGGGCGCCTGCTTCTTGATCGAGGGAACGGCCGAGAACAACGCAAATGCCCTGCTCAACGGCGCGACTCCCGAAGTGACGGTCGAGCAACGAGCAACGAGCAACGAGCAACGAGAGGCCACGACGTGACGCTTCCGCTCGCCGACACCTCGATGGCCGAAGCCACCTGGATCCTCGTCGCCAAGTCCCTTGTGATCTTCCTCGCCGTGTTCATGGTGCTGCCGCTGATGACCGTGCTCGAGCGCAAGCTGATCGGCCGCTTCCAGAACCGCTACGGCCCCAACCGGGTGGGGCCGTTCGGGATCCTGCAGCCGCTGGCCGACGTCGGCAAGCTGCTCGGCAAGGAGGCGTTCCGACCGCGGAACGCGATCCCCACCCTGTTCGTGCTCGGCCCGATCCTGGTGGTGCTGTCGGGGGTGCTGGCGCTGGCGATCATCCCCTTCGGGGACGTCAAGGACGGCGTCGGCTTCTACGGGATCGACGTCTCGATCGGGATCCTCTACTTCTTCGCGGTGGGCGCGATCGCGTTCTACGGGCTGCTGCTCGGAGGCTGGGCGTCGGGGTCGAAGTACAGCTTCCTCGGCGCGATGCGCTCCGCCGCGCAGCTGATCTCCTACGAGGTCTCGATGGGGCTGGCGCTGCTGGGAGTGATCATGATGGCCGGCTCGCTGTCGCTGGTGGACATCGTCCGCCAGCAGGACGAGGTCTGGTTCATCGTCCCGCAGCTGGTCGGCTTTCTGATCTTCATGGTCGCCGGCTTCGCCGAGACCAACCGCGCCCCCTTCGACCTCCCCGAGGCCGACGCCGAGCTGGTCCAGGGCTACATGACCGAGTACGGCGGAATGCGCTTCGGCACCTTCCTGCTGGTCGAGTACATGGAGCTGGTGGTGGTGTCGGGCATCGCCGCGGCGATGTTCCTCGGCGGCTGGATGGGGCCGGGGCCGGGCTGGCTGGACCCGATCTGGATGTCGGCGAAGATGTTCGTGCTGATCCTCTTCTTCATCTGGGTGCGCGCGACCCTGCCGCGGCTTCGCTACGACCAGCTGATGGGCCTCGGGTGGAAGGTGCTGCTGCCGCTGGCGACGCTCAACGTTCTCGTCACGGCGGTTCTGGTGGTGGTCCTTTGAGCGAGCAGTTCCCGTACCTGAAGGACGCCGAGGACGTGATCGCCGTCCAGCGCGGCCCCGAGCCCGGCGGGCTGGGCGGCGCCTACCGTGCCTTCGGCGAGACCCTGCGCGGACTGAAGACGACCCTCTCGCGCATCGTCGAGGGGCCGGTCACGATCCAGTACCCGGAGGAGAAGACCCCGGTCTATCCGCGCTTCCGGGGCCGGCACAAGCTGCATCGCTTCGAGGACACGGGACTGGAGAAGTGCGTCGGCTGCTCGCTCTGCGCGGCCGCCTGTCCGGCCGACTGCATCCGAGTGGTGGCCGCCGAGAACGACCCCGACGAGCGCGTCTCGGCCGGCGAGCGCTACGCCTCGGTCTACGAGATCAACCTCAGCCGCTGCATCTTCTGCGGCTACTGCGAGATCGCCTGCCCGTTCGACGCGATCACGATGGGCCACGACTACGAGTTGTCGGACTACAACCGCTCCGACCTGATCTTCACCAAGGAGATGCTGCTGGCCGAGCCGGTCGAACGTACGCCGCTGCGGGCGGAGGGCGAGTGAGGCAGCAGGCCAACCACTCACCGCGGCACGCCCGGACGCATAGCGGAGGACGTGCCGCGTAATGGAGGCCGTCGCCTTCTTCGCCGGGGCGATCGGGGCGCTGGGAGGCGCGATCGCGGTGGTCGGACTGCGCAACCCCTTCTACAGCGTGCTGGCGCTGGTCGTGCACCTCGTCTCGCTCGCCGGGCTGTTCCTGCTGCTTCACGCAGAGTTCGTCGCCGCCGCCCAGGTCGTCGTCTACGCCGGTGCGGTGATGGTGCTCTACGTCTTCGTGGCCGCCTACGTCGGCGGGATCCAGGAGCCGGTCTGGGAGCCGATCCCCGGCCAGCGGCTGCTCGCGCCGCTGCTCGGCGGGGCGCTGTTCATCGAGCTCTCGATCGCGGTGCTCGGCTCCTCGCTGAGGGCGCTAGGCGACGAGGGGCCGACGATCCCGGCCGGATTCGGCTCGCCGGAGCAGATCGGCACGGTGCTCCTGGAGCGTTTCCTGATCGGCTTCGAGGCGGCCTCGATGCTGCTGTTGCTGGCCGCGGTTGGCGCGGTGGTGCTGGCCGGCCGCAAGCGGGAAGGAGAAGAGGCGGCGTCTGAGGAGGCGACGTCGTAGTGGCCGTCGAGTGGTACCTGGTGCTCTCCGCCCTGCTGTTCGCGGTCGGCGCCGGGGGCGTGCTGATCCGGCGCAGCCCGCTGGTGATCCTGCTCTGTCTGGAGCTGATGCTCAACGCCGGCAACCTGGCGCTGGTCGCGTTCAGCCGCATGCTCGGCAACGCCGACGGCCAAGTCTTCGCGCTGGTGGTGATGGTCGTCGCTGCCTGCGAGGTGGTGGTCGGCCTGGGGCTCATCGTGGCGATCTACCGGCGCCGGCTGCCACTCAACGTCGATGAGCTGCGAGGCCTGCGCGGGTGAGCGCGACCACCTACGCCTGGCTGGTGCTGCTGTTCCCGCTCGGCGGGTCGATCGTGATCGCGCTCGGCTACCGAACCTGGTCGGGGCGAACGGCTGGTTGGATCGGTACAGGCGCGATCGCGCTGTCGTTCGTCAACGCGATCGCCGCCTTCGTGCAGCTGCAGGGCGAGCCGGCCAAGGCGCGACATCTCACCTCGACGCTGTGGGACTACGCCAACGCGGCGGGGCTCGACATCAAGCTCGGCATCCTCGTCGACCCGCTGTCGGTGTTCATGATCCTCGTCGTCTCCGGGGTCTCGATGCTGATCCATCTCTACTCGGTCGGATACATGGGCTCCGACCGCGGCTACACGCGGTTCTTCAGCTACCTGAACTTCTTCGTCTTCTCGATGCTGCTGCTGGTCCTGGCCGGCAACTTCGTGCTGCTGATCGTCGGCTGGGCGTTCGTCGGCTTCGCCTCCTACGCGCTGATCAGCTTCTGGTACCGGCGCGCCACCGCGACCGGGGCGGGGATGAAGGCGTTCGTGATCAACGTCGTCGGCGACGTGGGGCTGGTCTTCGCGGCGATTCTGATCTTCCGTGAGCTCGGCACCTTCGACTACCTGGAGGTCTTCGACAGGGCTCCCGGCGGCTTCCACACCAACGAGTGGACGATCGTCGCGATCTGCCTGTTGATCCTGGTCGGCGCGTTCGCGAAGTCAGCGCAGCTGCCGCTGCACACCTGGCTGCCCGACGCGATGGAAGGCCCCACCCCCGTCTCCGCCCTGATCCACGCGGCGACGATGGTCACCGCCGGCGTCTATCTGATCGCCCGCACCCACCCGCTCTTCGAGTTGGCGCCCACGGCGGCAGACATCGCCGCATTCACCGGGTTGGCGACGCTGCTCGTGGCCGGTTCGATCGCGCTGGTCGTCACCGACCTGAAGCGGATCATCGCCTACTCGACGATGAGCCAGATCGGCTACATGGTCGTCGGCGTTTCGATCGGCGCCTACTCGGCCGGCCTGTTCCATCTGATGACCCACGCCTTCTTCAAGGCGCTGCTGTTCATGGCCGCGGGCTCGGTGATCGCCGCGATGGCGAACCGCCAGGACATCGACCGGATGAGCGGCTTCGGGCGGGCGATGACGTTCACCTCGGTGATGCTGATCATCGGGTCGCTGGCCCTGGCCGGCTTTCCCTTCACGTCGGGGTTCTTCTCGAAGGACGCGATCCTCTCTTACGCCTCGACGCGCGGCGGGATGTACGAGATCTTCACCGTGCTCGGATACGTCGGGGCGCTGATGACGGCGATCTACTCGTTCCGGATCGTCTTCCGCGTCGTTGCCGGCGAACCGTGCAGCGAGGCGGAGGAGCTGGCCGAGACCGGGCACGTGGTGCACGCCGAGCCCGAGAACCCCGCCACCGGCGATGTCGAGGACACCGACGTCGGCTTCCCCGGGCCCGAGCACCACATCGCCGAGCAGGCGCCGACGATGCGGATGGCAATGGGCGCGCTCGCCGTGCTCGCCCTGATCGGGGGCGTGCTGCAGATCCCCGGCGTGGATGACGCGATCACGAAGTTCCTCGAACCGACGTTCGAAGACTCGGCGCTGGCGGCGATCCAACCCTCCGTCGGCGACGAGTGGCGCGACCTGACGATCGGCGGCGCGATCGCTGTCGTCGGCATCTTCATGGCCTACCTGCTGTACGTGGCGCGCCCCGCCTCCACCGCGGTGCTGGTCCGGCGGCTGCGGCCGCTGCACACCTTCCTGGTCAACAAGTGGTACTTCGACGAGCTGATCGACGTCGCGATCGTGCGCCCGGCGCTGGCGGTGGGCTCCTTCTGCAACCGCGTGTTCGAGCGCCTCGTCGTGCAGGGTCTGGTTGCCGGGACCGTGGACGTGGTTCGCGGCGCCGGCGGCGTGGTGCGAACCGCGCAGTCGGGCTTCGTGCGCTCCTACGCGCTGCTTCTGATCGGGGGCTTTACCGGCCTCGGCCTCTACTTCCTGCTGAGCAGCTCATGAACTCGCTACTCGCTACTCGCTACTCGCTCCTCGGGGGAAGGGGTCGGGGCGCGTGATCAACTCGGTCCTCTGGACGCCGCTGCTGTTCGGGATCCTCGGGCTGTTCGTGCCGCGGCGATGGGCCGGCTGGGTGGTGGTCGGCGGGGCAGCGGTGACACTGGGGCTTGCGATCGGGCTGCTGGCCGGCTTCGACTCCGGCGCGAGCGGGCTGCAGGACACGGTCGACGTCGACTGGATCTCCGGACTCGGCGTCAGCTACAGCCTCGGGCTGGACGGCCTCAACGTCTTTCTGATGATGCTGACCGCGCTGCTGTGGCTGCCGGCGGTCGCGTTCGCGGCGATGCGCCAGCCCGACCGGCCGCACCTCTACTTCCTGATGCTGGCGCTCGGCGAGACGGCGACGCTGGGGGCCTTCCTGGCCCAGGACCTGCTGCTGTTCGTCCTCTTCTTCGACCTGATGCTGGTGCCGTTCTATTTCCTGTTCGGCGCCTGGGGCCAGGACCGCCCGGATGGGACCACGGCGGTGGCGGCGACGATGAAGATGATCGTCTACACGCTGATCGGGTCGCTGCTGATGCTGGTGGCGGCGATCGCCACTGCGATCCTCGCCGCCGACGGCGGCCAGCTCAGCTTCTCAATCGTCGACCTGCAGCAGAACGTCCTCTCCGAGGGCAGCCAGCGCTGGATCTTCTGGTTCTTCGCCGCGGCGTTCCTGGTCAAGATGCCGGCCTTCCTGCTGCACGGCTGGATGCCCGACGCCTACCGCGCCGCCCCGCTTCCCGCGCTGGCGGTGTTCTCGGCGGTGCTGTCGAAGGTCGGTGCCTACGGCTTTCTGCGGGTGGTGCTGCCGCTGTTCCCCGACGCGACGATCGAGTTCCAGGAGATCGTGCTGGTGATCGCCCTGGCCTCGATCCTCTACGGCTCGGTGATGGCGTTCACGCAGACCAACGTAAGGCTGATCGCCGGCTACTCGTCGGTCGCGCAGCTCGGTTTCATCACCGCGGGGATATTCGCCCTGCGCCCCGACGGCGCCGACGGGGCGCTGCTGCAGATGGTCAACCACGGCCTGGTGGTGGCGCCGGTGTTCCTGATCATCGCGGTGCTCGCCGAGCGTGCCGGCACCGAGGACCTGCGCGAGATGGGCGGGATCGCACTAAGGGCGCCGGTGCTGGCGGCGATGTTCCTGATCGTGACCCTGGCGACCCTGGCGATGCCCGGCTCGGCCAACTTCATCGGCGAGTTCTACATCCTCAACGGGCTCTTCCAGGCGAAGATCGTGTTCGCCTTCGTCGCCGGGGCGGGCATGGTGCTGGCCGCCTACTACGCGCTGCGGCTCTACCAGCGAACGATGCACAACCGCAAGCCGGAGCCGATCGATTCACGCGACCTCGGCTGGCGCGACGCGGCGGTTCTGGTGCCCCTGGTCGGCTGCATCGTCGCGCTCGCCTTCTACCCGCAGCTGGTGCTGAAGCGGACCGACGCTGCGGTGGGAAACCAGCTGAGGCAGGCTCAAAGAGTTGACTCGAATCGACCCCTGACCTGGCAGCGCGGACGCGAGAGCGAGGCCGCGTCCATTTCTGATTCTGCGCGGCCGAGCGGGAGCGGAGCAGCTGCCAGCTGACATGAACTTCAACGCGCCCGACATCGACTACGCGGCGCTGTCGCCGGTCATCGCGCTCACGGGCGGCATCTGCGTGGTGCTGCTGGCCGGCGTCTTTGACCGCGTGAGGCGTGCCGTACCGCTCCTGACCCTGCTCACGCTCGGTGCCGCCGCGGGCCTTTTCATCTGGCAGTGGGGTGAGCGCAAGGACCTGGTCGCGGGCGCGCTGCGGCTCGACGAGCTGGCCGTGGCGGTGGCGCTGATCGCGATCCTCGCGGCCGCCTTCTGCGTGCTGATCTCGGTTCGAGAGCCAGCCGTCAGCCAGGCCGGCAGCGGCGAATACCACGTGCTGCTGCTGGGCTCGGTGCTTGGCATGACGCTGCTGGCGCAGGCGCAGAACCTGGTCAGCTTCTTCATCGCGATCGAGACCCTGTCAGTGCCGCTCTACGTGCTCTGCGCGACCAACCTGCGACGGGCCGAATCGCTGGAATCAGGGCTGAAGTACCTGATCATCGGCTCGATGGGATCGGCGACGCTGCTCTACGGGCTGGCCTTCATCTACGGCGGTTCGGGCTCCACCGACTTCACAGGCATCGCCGCGGGGATCGGCAAGGAGGGGGTGCTGGGCGACCCGCTGGTGCTGGTCGGGATCGCGCTCGCGGCCACCGGCCTCGCCTTCAAGATCTCGATCGCGCCCTTTCACCAGTGGACGCCGGACGTCTATCAGGGCGCCCCCACCCCCGTCACCGCGTTCATGGCAGTCGCCACCAAGGCCGCGGCGTTCGCCGTCTTCGTGCGCTTCTTCGACGTCGCGCTCGCCCCCGAGGCGGGCGACTGGGATGTGGCGCTGGCGGTGCTGGCGACGGCCTCGATCGCGGTCGGCAACATCGGCGCTCTCGGCCAGGACTCGCTGAAGCGGCTGCTCGGCTACTCGGGGATCGCCCAGGCGGGCTACATGCTGGGCGGCCTCGTCGTGGCCTCCGAGGCCGGGATCAACGCGCTCGTCTTCTACCTCGCCGTGTACTCGCTGATGAACCTCGCCGCCTTCGCCGTGATCGTCGCCCGCGAGCGCGAGACCTCGTTCGGCGACGAGATCCGCGCCGTCGAGGGCCTCGGGAGCGAACGCCCGCTGCTGGCCTGGCCGCTGACTATCTCGATGCTGGCGCTTGCGGGCCTGCCCGGCACCGCGGGCTTCATCGGCAAGCTCTACCTGATCGAGGCGCTGGTCGACGGCGACTACACCTGGCTCGGGGTGGCGATCGCGGTCGGCACGATGATCTCGCTCGCCTACTACCTGCGGGTGGTGGCGGCGATCTGGATGCGCCCGGCCGAGGACACCGCAGTCACCGCGGAGGTTCCCGCCGTGGCCGGCGCCTCGCCGGAGGCCGACCCGATCGACGCCGACGCCGGCGGGCGCTGGTACCTGGTCGGTCCGGCGCTGCTCGCCGCGGCGGCGACCGTGTTCTTCGGCGTGATCCCCCAGCCGCTGGTCGAATGGGCCGAGCACGCCGGGGCGGCGCTGTCGCAGTTCCTGCCCTGAACCGGCGACGCGCGACGCCGACTGCGCGAAGATCACCGCTTGACCGCTCGACCGCGCTTCCCGCTCGCCCTCGCGGCCGCCGTGCTCCTGGCCCTGGTCGGGATCGCCGCCGCCGCCGATCCTGCCGGCCGGGGCCGCGCCGTCCCCCAAGAGCTGGGTCGCTCGGTCGAGGGACGGGCGATCAGGGCGGTGCGGATCGGCGACGCGAACGCCGACCGCACGGCGCTGGTGGTCGGAAACATCCACGGCAACGAGCGTGCGGGCACCGCGATCACGCGCAGGCTGCTGCGGTCGTTCCGGGACATCAAGGGACTCGACCTTTGGGTGGTCCGCACCTTCAACCCGGACGGGCTGAAGCGCGACACTCGACGCAACGCGCATGGGGTCGACCTCAATCGCAACTTCGGCTACCGCTGGAGCGGAGGAGTCGGGGCGAACTCCGGCTACTACCCCGGCCCGGCTGCCTGGTCTGAGCCGGAGGCGCGGACCGTGCGTCGCTTCGCACGGCGGATCAGGCCCGACGTGAGCATCTGGTACCACCAGCCGTGGGGCCAGGTGCTCGCGCCATGTCGCGGCGACGCTTCGCTGGAGGGGCTCTACTCGCGGGTCTCGGGTCTGCCGCTGCAGCGCTGCCGCGCAGAGCACCTGCGCGGGACCGCGATCTCCTGGCAGAACCACGCCTTCCCCGGCACCCGGGCCTTCGTGGTCGAGCTGCCGGGGGGCTCGACCGGCGGCCCTGCCGCGCGCCGCCACGCCCGCGCAGCGGTGCGCACGGCCCGCGCGGCACCCGTGGATGCCACCGGCTCGGGCCTGCGCTCCGCCGCTCGGCTGCGGCCCGCGGTCAAGGACTTGCCGATCCCCTTCCCGCCGCACCGCAAGCGCGAGATGGCCGCCTATTCCAAGCGCCACTACGGGAAGCGGGCCTGGCGCCTGCGCAACCCGAGGGTGATCGTCGAGCACGTCGCGGTCGCCGGCAACGTCTCCACCGTCTTCAACGCCTTTGCCTCCGACCGGCCCGATCCGGAGCTGCACGAGTTGCCCAACGTCTGCTCGCATTTCGTCGTCGGCTCCAGCGGCCGCATCTACCGCCTTGTCGGGCTGCGCAAGCGCTGCCGCCATACGGTCGGCCTCAACTACACCGCGATCGGGATCGAGCACGTCGGCTTTCGCGACGCCGACGTGCTCGGCCGTCGCCGCCAGCTGCGGGCGTCGCTGCGGCTGACCCATTGGCTGCGCTGCCGCTTCGACATCAAGGTCCGCAACGTGATCGGCCACAACGAGAGCCTGTCCTCCCCGTTTCATTTCGAGCTCGTCGACCGGCTCAAGAACCAGACCCACGGCGATATGACACGCGCCTCGATGCGCGTCTACCGGCGCAAGCTCCGCGCGTCGGGGCGCTGCTGAGCGGGGCCCCGCGGGCAGCTGATGGCATGCTTCGTGCGTGCTCCATCACGTCTCGCTCGAGGTGCCTCAGGACGAGGTCGATCGCACCGTCGAGTTCTGGGGGCTGCTCGGCTTCGTCTGCGTCGAGCCGCCGGAGCCGATCGCGCCGTTCGTCACCTGGCTGGAGCGCGACGCCACCCAGATACACCTGATCCACACCGACTCGCCCGTGGTTCCGTTGCTGGGCCATCCGGCCGTGGTCGCCCCCGACTTCGAGGGCACGGCCAAGGCCCTGCGCACCGCAGGCTTCGAGGTGGAGGATGCGCGGCAGCTCTGGGGCGAGAGCCGCGGCTTCGCGATCGCTCCCGGCGGCCATCGGGTCGAGCTGATGGCAGCGCCCCCGCCGCCTGCTGCCTAGCGCGCCTAGGCCTCGCCGTTTTCGTTCTCGCGGACCTCTGCGGTCGCCCGGTATTGGTGCTTGGCGGCGAGCAACCGCACGTCGGCGATCCCGAGCAGGTCGCTTCCGATTGTCCCGTCGTCGGGAAAGATCGCGACCCCGGTGCAGGCTCCGAAAGGCGGGTTGTCTCCCCCAAGCGCCTGGAGGCGGATGCGCAGGCGGGTGGCGAGATCCTCGGCCTGCTTCGATTCCGTCTCGGGCGCCAGCACCGAGAACTCGTCGCCCCCCTGGCGGAACACGGTGTCCTCGGCACGCACGCCCATGCGCAGCACCCTGCCCACCTCCGCGAGCATGTGGTCGCCCTCCAGGTGCCCCCGTTGCTCGTTTACCTGCTTGAAGTCGTTGAGGTCGACGAGGATCACCGCAAGCCTGCGGCCGCGCCGATCGTGGCGCGAGGTCTCCTCTTCCAGGCGCTCATGCAGCGCCCGATAGTTTCCGACCCCCGTCAGCTCGTCGGTCCGCGACAGCGCCAGGGATGCGGCGCGACCCGCCTCGAGCCCAGCGGTCAGCCAGCCCACCGTCCACGCGACAAGCACCACTGTCGGGACGGTCACGATCACGGCGATCGCCGCCGGGCGACCGGTCTGCTGGCCCACGAAGATCGCGAACACCATCGCCGCCGAGATCAGCGTCATGTGGGCGAGGATCGGCCGCGCGCGAGGGAAGGTGATCGCGACGAAGACCGCGGCGAACAGGTAGTAGGCCGTAAACGCCAGGTCGACGACTGTGACCACCAAGCAGATGATCGCCGTGCCGGCCGCCAGGGGAATATGCAGCACCCAGCTGGGGACCCGCTCCCAGGGCACCGCCATGAAGACGGCAGCGGGCACCAGCCCGAGCAGCGGTATCGCGTAGATCAGCGGGTCCTCAGGTGCGACGACGAGGATCGCCGGAATCGCCGCAACCCCGCCCATCAGGTAGAAGAGCGTGGCGATGCGCCCGCTTCGCCTCATCAAGGCGTAGGTCCCTTCGACCCCGCCGAATAGCCGGTCCAAAATGTTCAAGTTGCCCCTCGGCGAATCAGAATATCCGCCTCATCCATCCATAGGATCAGTTCCCCGTGCGCTACCCGGTCGAATCGTTCACCGAGGAGGAGCGAGCTCTGCTCGCCCCCCACTTCACCAACCTCGACCGACCCGTGTTCGCGCTGGTCAACCTGCCGGAGACCGTGAAGGGAGCGCTTTTCGCCCGCTACTCCCGCTACGCCGGCACCGTCCGCCGCCTCTACCTCGAGGAGTTCGCCGAGGACGTCCCGCGGGGCAGCCGGCCCTTCGACGGTGAGGAGGGCGAGCGCGCCGCCGGGCTCTACGAGCGCGTCTTCCTCGGCTACGGCGACGACTCGATCGCCCAGGTCGGGGGTGCACACATCGCCTGCGAGTGGGTCTCGAACATCCTCACCAAGCTGCTTCAGCGCGGCCGGCTCGCGGCCTACCTCGAACAGTCCACGCGCTACATCCCCTACGACCAGCCCCTCGACGAGGCCGGCGGGGGTTTCCGCTACTACCGCGACGACGGGCTCGGGGCTCCCTTCGCGGCGACGATGGACGAGATCTTCACGATCTATTCACGCAGCCTGAAGAAGGTCGAAGCCTGGGCCGCCGAGCGCTGGCCCCGCGCGGACGAGCCCGAGGCGGCCTGGCGGCGCTCGATCCGCGCCAAGGCGCTCGACCTGCTGCGCGGGCTGCTCCCGGCCGCGACCCTGAGCCACGTCGGAATCTTCGCCTCGGGGCAGGCCTACGAGCAGCTGCTGCTGAGGCTGATGGCCTCGCCGCTTCCCGAGGCGCGCGAATTCGGCTCGATGCTGCTGACCGAGCTGCAGAAGGTGATGCCGAGCTTCGTCGCCCGGGTCGACCGGCCCGACCGGGGCGGGGAGTGGATCTCGTATCTCGAGGCTCGCCGAGATGCCACCGAGCGCTGGGCCTCGCGTTTGGGCCTGGACCGCCGAATGGAGGGCGACGCTCCCTCCGTGGAGCTGATTCACGTGGACGGCTCCGAGGAGGACCTGCTGGCCGCCTGCCTGTTCGAGGCGTCGTCGGCCTCCGAGACCGAGATCCGCGCCCGGCTCGACGTGCTGGAGACGGAAGATCGCGCCAGGCTCCTGTCCGACGTGGTCGGGGAGCGGCGCAACCGGCGCCACCGCCCCGGCCGCGGCTTCGAGGCGGTGCGCTACCGCTTCGAGATCGTCTCCGACTATGGCGGCTTCCGCGACCTGCAGCGCCATCGCATGCTGACCTGCCAGTGGCAGAGGCTCACCCCCGACCTCGGCGCGGGAATCCCCGAGGAGGTCCAAGAGGCCGGCGTCGGCGGCGAGTACGATCGGGCGCTGGAGCTGTCGCGGGCCGAGTTCGAGCGGCTCACCGAGCAAGGGATGCCCGACCTCGCCCCTTACGCGCTCTGCCTCGGCTACCGGATTCGCTACGTGCTCGACCTCAACGCCCGCGAGGCGATGCACCTGATCGAGCTGCGCTCCGGGCGCGAGGGCCACCCCACCTACCGCGCCGTCGCGCAGGCGATGTACGAGCGCATCGCCGCCATCCACCCGGCGGTCGCCGAGACGATGAGCCATGTGGACCTGTCGCGCGAGCCACGACTGGAGCGGGTGCTGAGCGAGATCCGCACGCACCGCAAGCGGCTGCACGCCAAGCGGGCCGGCAAGCACGCCGACGCACCGCCCGGCCTGAGCGGGCTCGGCTGAGATCCGCCGCCCGGACCTGGCCTTCGAACCCCCGGCCCACTACGATCACCGTGTGAGGACCACCCGACTCCTCGCAATGCTCGCTGTGCTTGCGGCATCGCTGGCGGCGCCGCCGATCATCAGGGCGCAGGAGACCGATGACGAGGCCAAGGGGGCCGAGCAGTCTGGGCAGCCCCAGCCCCCGGTCGAGCCGGCCGTGACATCCGCGCAGGATTCGGCCAGCCCCGTGGCCCCAGAGGCGGCGACGGTCGCAACCGCCACGGCACCCCGCGCCAGTGCGTCGGCCTCGCGCGCGATTTCGATAGGCGACTATTTCTTCGCCCCTGGCAGGCTCGAGGTGGACGTCGGCGACAAGGTCACCTGGACCAACAACGGCAAGGTGGACGAGGGCCACACGGTGACTGGGGACGGGCTCGACTCCGGGGTGCTGAAGCAGGGCGACACCTACTCGCACACCTTCGGCCAGGCCGGGAACTTCTCCTACATCTGCACGCTGCACCCGAACATGGAGGGCACGGTCGCGGTCGCCGGCAGGTCCGCTTCGGGGAACAAGACGACCGATTCCGACAGCAAGAGCGGGTCGGGCGACCCCACCGATGGCGGCAGCTCCGAGGCGAAAGCGGACAAGGCGGCAACCGCCGTGGGCGGCTCCGAGTCCGCGGGGTCATCCGACGGTGGCGGCGGCAGCCGCTCGCTGCCGGCGACCGGGTCGGATTCGCTGCTGCTGGCGCTCTACGGGATCGTGCTGCTCGAGCTGGGCCTGGCGCTGAGGATGGTGTCGCTTTCCGGGCTGCCGCGCCGCCGGTGGCGGCTAGGCGACCGCCTCCGAGGCGGGCGCGGCGACGCCGATCAGCTCGCGCATGAAGGCAGGCAGGTCGGCGGGGCGCCGCGAGGAGATCAGGTTGCCATCTACCACTACCTCTGCGTCCTCCCACTCGGCGCCCGCGTTTCGCATGTCGTCGGCGATGCTGGGATAGGACGTGACCCGGCGGCCCTCGACGATCCCGGCTGAGGCCGGAACCCAGCCGGCGTGGCAGATGAAGGCGATCGGCTTGCCGGCCGCGTCCATGCCGCGCACCAGGTCCAGGACGCCCTGGTCGGCGCGCAGCTTGTCGGGGCCCATGCCGCCGGCGATCACCAGAACGTCGAGATCGTCGGCGCTGAGGTCTGACGCCGCGCGGTCGGTTTCCAGCGGCTGGCCGTGCTTGCCCTCGACCGTCTCGCCCGCCTTCAGGCCCCCGATCACGACCTCGGCGCCTGCTTCCTGCAGCCGGTAATAGGGGTAGGTCGCCTCGCTGTCTTCGAACGAGGGACCGATCAGCACGGCGGCGGTCTTGCCGCGCAGGGGCCCGCTGTCCTGCTCACTCATCCGGATGGCTCCTTTCGAGTAGTCCCCGGCGAGCAGAATAGCTGGGGCAGTGAGCCACGCATAGGATTGGTGCAGGCGACCGAGGAGAGGTGAGATGGCCGAGGGCCCAGAGCTGGACGTCCTGCTGCAGACCGAGCAGACATTCGAGCCGCCGACCGAGTTCGCGGCGCAGGCCAACGCGTCTGACCCGGAGATCTACGAGCGGGCCGATGCCGACCCCGAGACCTGGTGGGCCTCCTGGGCCGAGAAGCTGGACTGGATCGAGCCCTGGTCCGAGGTCCTGGACTGGTCGAACCCGCCGTTCGCCAAGTGGTTCGTCGGGGGCAAGCTCAATGCCTCGGCGAACTGCCTGGACCGCCACGTCGAGGCGGGCGAAGGGGACCGCGTGGCCTTGCACTGGGAGGCCGAGAACGCCGACGAGCTCGGGGAGGGCGGCCGCAAGCAGGTCACCTACGCCGACCTGCTCGCCGAGACCCAGCGGTTCGCCAACGTGCTGAAGTCGCTGGGGGTGGGCAAGGGCGACGTGGTCGGGATCTTCATGCCGATGGTCCCCGAGACGATCGCCGCGATGCTCGCCTGCGCGCGGATCGGGGCGATCCACAACGTCGTCTTCGGAGGCTTCTCGGCCGAGTCTGTGAAGGAGCGGATGCAGGTGTCGGAGGCGAAGCTGCTGGTCACCGCCGACGCCACCCTGCGCCGCGGCGAGCCGGTGCCGATGAAGCCGGCGGTCGACGAGATCCTCGGCGACCTGCTGACGATGGAGCACGTCGTCGTCGTCGACCGCTGCGGCACGAACCCCGCGATGACCGAGGGGCGCGACGTGTTCTGGCACGAGGCGGTCGCCGAGGCCGACGACGAGTGCCCGCCCGAGCCGATGGACGCCGAGGACCCGCTCTACATCCTCTACACATCGGGCTCGACCGCGAAGCCGAAGGGCATCGTCCACACCACCGGCGGTTACCTGACCGGCGTCGCCGCCACCCACAAGCTCGTCTTCGACCTCAAGGACTCCGACGTCTACTGGTGCGGCGCCGACGTCGGCTGGGTCACCGGCCACAGCTACATCGTCTACGGGCCGCTTGCCAACGGCGCCACCAGCGTGCTCTACGAGGGCGCCCCCAACTACCCGAAGGAGGACCGCTGGTGGGAGATCATCGAGCGCTACGGGGTGACGATCTTCTACACCGCGCCGACCGCGATCCGCGCCTGCATGAAATGGGGGGTCGAGCATCCGCAGGGACACGACCTGTCCTCGCTGCGCCTGCTCGGCACCGTCGGCGAGCCGATCAACCCGCGGGCCTGGCTCTGGTACCACGAGCAGATCGGCGGCGGGCGCTGCCCGATCGTCGACACCTGGTGGCAGACCGAGACGGGGATGATCATGATCACCCCGCTTCCCGGGCTGACGACCACCAAGCCCGGCTCGGCGACGGTGCCTTTCCCCGGAATCCGGGCGGCGATCTACGACAAGGAAGGCGAAGAGATCACCGAGGGCGGCGGGACACTGGTGCTGACCCGGCCCTGGCCCTCGATGGCGCGCACCCTCTACAACGAGCCCGAGCGGTTCGTGGAGACCTACTGGGACCGCTACGGGCGCGAGACCTACCTGGTCGGCGACGCGGCGCGGCGCGACGAGGACGGCTACTTCTGGATCGTTGGGCGCATCGACGACGTGATCAACGTCTCCGGACATCGCCTCTCGACGATGGAGGTCGAGTCCGCGATCGTCTCCTACCCGAAGGTCGCCGAGGCAGCGGTGATCGGGGTGCCGGACGAGCAGACCGGGCAGGCGATCGTGGCCTTCGTCACCCCCGGGGGGAACGAGTCAGGTGGCGAGGAGCTCGAGGCCGAGCTGCGCGATCACGTGGCGCAGAAGATCGGCAAGCTGGCGCGCCCGAAGCGGATCTACTTCGCCGACGACCTGCCGAAGACGCGCTCGGGCAAGATCATGCGCCGCCTGCTGCGCGACATCGCCGCCGGTGAGGAGCTGGGCGACGTGACGACGCTGCGCGACCCCTCGGTGGTCGACCAGCTCAAGGAGCAGGTGGCGGCAGGCTAGCGGCGCTCAGCGCCTGCGCTTGCGCTTGCGCCTTGAGCCCGACCTTATGCCCTCGCTCGGCGCTCGAGAAGCCAGATCCTGACTCGCGCCTCGCTCGGGCGAACCATTGCCGGCCGCGTCCTCCGCTTCGCTTCCGGGCGCGGCCGGGTGGGCTTCACCCTGCTCGGCTTCAGTTGGCTCCTCCCCGGGGGCGGGCCAGGGGATCGCTTCGCCCGCCGCCCAGGCGGGAGGGCGACCTCCTGGGAACCACCCGGCAAATATCAGTCCGAGGTAGACGAACCAGAGCAGTAGAAAGAGAAAGAAGTTGGGCAGCAGGGAAACGACCCCAAGCGCCATGCCAAGAGTGCCCCAGAAGCGAGGCAGGAGCCCGGTTCGTACCGCATTGAGTGCCGAGTAGGCCACAGCGACGGCGAACCCGATGCCGCCCGCGAACCCAAAGCCCAGCGCGAGGCCCTGTACCGAGGCGTCCTCGATGATGTTTCTGGCCACATCGTCGGCGTGTTCACCGTTGCCCATTACGCCCTTTGCGACGAAGTCCGGAGCAACCTCGTGCAATGCGATTCCCGTCAGTACCGCGCTGACCGCGAGGAAAGCTGGGCCTGCCACGACAACGCCGACCAGCTGGCCGCGGACCCGGTCGCTGCGAGCCTGTGAGGCCTTAAACAGATAAAGAGTTGGGACAGCGAGCAGAAGTACAGCCGCGGCGCGAAGGACGAAGGTGAGCAGAAGCGTCCCCGGGTCATCGTCGATCTCGCGGAGCAACTCGGCGTCCCCGCTAGACCCGAAGCCTTGCGAGGAAATAATCGTCGAGGCCGCGAACAGCACGACGGCGAGCATCGTCGCCGCCGCCGCGGGCCCAGCCCAGCGACGCTCCCGGTCGATGATCTCGGCCTTGTTCAACCCGCCGGGCCCTATTCGCCGCGCTCGGCCGTCTCGCTCTTCTCGGGCGGCAGCTCCCCGGCCCGCACCGGGTAGTACTCGAAGTCCTCGGGCTCGGCGGCGCGCGAGATCCGGTCCCCAACCGCGAGGACCAGGTCGAGGAACGGCGCCGCCACCCCGATCAGCGCCTCGAAGCGCTCCCGGGTGCGCTGCTGCGCCGGGGTAAGGCTCGCGCGCGGCCGCGGCTGCGGCGTCGAGTTGCCGTCCGCTCCCATCAGCCCCGCTCGTGGAAGAAGAATTGCGGCAGCGCGCCCTCGATGACCTCCTGGGTCATCCGCTGCGCGACGTCGAGGTTTCCGGTGCGGACAGCGATGTCGTCGAGCGTGACGATCCCGGTCAGCTCGTCGCCCGCCACAACCGGCAGCCGCCGGATGCGGTGCTGGACCATCAGTGCCGCGGCCTCCTCCAACTCCATCTCGGGCTCCCCGGTTACGAGCGGCCGCGAGACGTGATCGCCGACCGCACCATCGGGGTCTGCCCCATCGGCCAGCACCCGCACCGCGAGGTCGCGGTCGGTCACCATCGCAACCGGCGAGCCCTGCGGGTCGACGATCACCACCGAGCCGACGTTGCGGTCGCGCATCTCCTGCGCGACCTGGGCGGCACCCGCGTCGGGCGGGGCGGTGATCACGCCGGTGGTCATGATCTCGCGCAGCTGCACGGGCTAAACCTATCGCTTGGGGACTAGGATCCCGGCCGATGGCTGCACCGCCTCAGACCGCCCCGATCGCCGTTTACGGCGCCACAGGGTTCACCGGCAAGCTGGTCGCCCGCGAGCTGCTGCGGCGTGAGGCGAACTTCGTGATCTCGGGCCGCAACGCCCAGAAGCTCGAGGCCCTGTCGACGGAGTTGGGCGGGGTGCCGACCCGGGTGGCCTCGGTGGACGACCCGTCGGCTCTGCGGGGGCTGCTCGAGCCGTGCGCAGCGGTGATCGCCTGCGCGGGGCCGTTCACCCTGCACGGCGAGCCGGTGCTCGAGGCCGCTGCGGATACCGGCACCCATTACATAGACACGACCGGCGAGCAGCCGTTCATGCAGCTGGTCTTCGATCGCTATGCAACTCGCGCGGCCCACAGCGGAGCGGCGCTGGTCACGGCGATGGGCTTCGACTACATGCCCGGCGACCTGATCGCCCACCTCACCGCCGAGGACATGGGCCCGCTCGACGAAGCGACCCTCGCGTACTGGGTGCGTGGATTCGGGGCGACTCGCGGTACAGCACTCTCGGCTCTGGAGATCCTCAAGGGCGGCGACCACGAGTACCGGGACGGTCGGCTGCAGCCCGGCTCGCAGAAGGTGAACCGGGGCACGTTCCGCTTCCCCTCGCCGGTTGGGGAGCAGCGGATGGTGCGCTACCCGGCCGGCGAGCCGATCACGGTTCCGCGCCACGTCGACACCCGCAACGTGCGAATGCTGCTCAGCGCCTCCGCCGTGGCGCCACGGCGACTCGCGCCCCTGCTGCCGCTGGGGATCCCCTCGCTCGGATTGGCGATGCGGACCCCTCTGCGCAAGGCAGCCGAAGCGGCGATCAGACGCCTGCCGGAGGGTCCCAGCGAAGCGGACCGCGCCAAGACCCGCTGGATGATCGTCTGCGAGGCCCAAGTGGGCGGGCGCACCCGCCGCGGCACCGTCACCGGTCCCGACCCCTACGGCCTCACGGCCGTGACGACGGTCCACGGGGCCGTGCTCGCCGCCGAGCCCTCCTTCGACCGCTCCGGAGCCCTGGCGCCGGCGCAGGCATTCGACGCGGCATCGTTCCTCGATGCGCTGGCCGGCTTCGGCGTCGATTACGAGGTCGGCGCCCTTCCCGAGCCGGCACAGGCCGCCGCCACGCGTTGAGCCCGGCTCAGTCCCAACCCCGGCCCGTGCCGCTGGAGGCCGGGCTCGGACCCGAGAACCCGCCCTGCCCGGCCTGCGGCGAGCCGCTGTTCGGATGGGCCACCGCTCCGGTCGAGCCCCCGGCGCCGGTTCGCCGCTGCGAAAGCTGCGGGCTGGGTGTCGCCGGTGAGCCGGGCGACCCCGAGCACGCCCTGCGCGAGCTCGACCGGCTGCGGGTACCCGGCGGGGGCTCGCCGCGCCTGCGCATCGCCAACCGCTCCAGCCTCCAGGCCTGGATCGGCGGCAAGGGATGGGCGCTGCTGGAGCCGGACACGCGATATCTCTTCACACCCGAGGCGGTGCGCCGGCTCGTCGCCCTGCGTGACCAGGAGGTCGAGCGGGCGCGGTGGCTGGCGGGGGCGAGCCTGCTGGGGATGTGCGGGACGCTGGCCAACGGGTTCACCTTCGGTCGCAACATCCTGATCGGGGCCCTCGGCGGGGCCGCCGCCACCCCCGCCGCGGCGCGATGGCAGCGGGCGATCGACCGCTTCGTCAGCGTCGTCGTTTCGCTTCCGGTGCTGATCGTCACGGTCCCGCTCGAGGCGGGCGGCGCGCTGACCGGTCGCGGCGGCGTGCTCGAGCTGGCGCTGAAGCCGCTCTGAGCGGCGCTCAGAGCAACGCCCTCACCGCTGCCGCCAGCTCCACCGCGGCGTCCACGTGCGGCAGCCCTTCCCCACCCAGGCGCACGATCTCCGAGCCGCCCAGGTGCGTGGCGAGCTGCTCCGCAGCCGCCCGCAGCGGCGGCGGGGTGCCCGCCGCGATCACGATCCGCGACGGCGCCTGGAGTCGGTGCATCCGCGAGGGATGAAGAGACCAGGCGGGCACCGCCGGAAGCTCGGCGAAGAGGCTGAGCGGGTGCTCGCGGGCCGAGGCGGCGACCGGCTCGGGAATGCGGCTCGCGCCCGCGCCCGCATACGGGAGGCCCCCGGCGAGGTACAGATCGAGGGCCGCGGCGGGCCCACCCGCGGCAACTGCCTTGGAGACCGACGCGAGGTCCGCCGACAGCCCCTCGGTGGCCTCGGGGACGAAGGCCAGCAGCGGCGGCTCGACCAGGACCCCAGCCCGAATCAGGTCGGCCCTCCGCAGCAACAGGTCGAGTGCGGCCACCGCACCGAGGCCCGCCCCGCAGGCCAGCGCCGGTGCGGCATCGAGCTCGTCGAGCAGAGCCACGGCGTCCTCGGCCTGCTCGGCGATCGTTGTCGCCGAGTACTGCTCGGGAGCCCCGGAGGCACCCCAGCCGCGGCGATCAGGGGCGACCGTGCGCGCTTCGCCGTCCAGGGCATCGGCGAGCGGTCGCCAGATCTCGCCGCTTGCCGCGGTTTCGTGCAGGCAGAGGACAGTTGGGCCCTGGCCCTGCTCCCACCAGCTCAGCTCGATCCCACCGGCGAGGAGCGTGCGCCCTACTCGACCTGACTCCAAAACCGCTCGGCGAAGGGCAGCGTGAGAACGCGTGGCGAATGGCGGCCGAGAAGCATTCCCGCGTAGTTGAGCATCCCGGGCACGATCGCCCGCTTCCCCGCCTCTGCGGCGTCCACCGTCTCCTTCGCGATGTCTTCCGCTGACATCCACACGAATCCAGGCGCGCTGTCGGCTCCCTTGATGTCGGCGGCTTCGACGAACTCGGTGCGCACGGGCCCGGGACAGACCGCTGTCAGCGTGACACCCGTGCCGCGCAGCTCATGATGCACGGCCTCGCTGTGGCTCAGCACGAACGCCTTGGTGGCGCCATAGGTGGCGCTCTTCGGCATCGGCTGGAAAGCACCGGTGGAGGCGATGTTGATGACGTTGCCGCGCCCCCGCTGCACCATTGCCGGCAGGTAGCGGGCGGTGAGGTCGACGACCGCCTCGCAGTTGAGCCGAACCATTTCCACCTGGCGCCCGCGATCGCCGTCGACAAAGTCGCCCACGTAGCCGAAGCCGGCGTTGTTGACAAGCACCTCGACCTCGAAGCCGAGGTCGGCGATCTGCGCCGCCAGGCGGTCGCGCGCCGAGGCCTCGCCGAGATCGCAGGCGACGATCCCCACCCTGACTCCATGCTGGTCGTGAAGCTCCGCGGCCAGCTCGGTCAGCCGCTCCTCGCGCCGTGCCGCCAGAGTCAGGTTCTGGCCGCGCGCGGCCAGCTCGCGGGCGATCGCCTCGCCGATTCCGGCCGAGGCGCCGGTGACCACCGCAGTCGAAGACTCGCTCGGCACCGGGAGGGCCACCGGGCCTCCTAGGCGAGTCCCTCGCGGGCCTCGCGAACCAGCGTCACGGCCTCGGGAAAGACGATCCGGATCGCATCGCGAACCTGAACCGCCTGCTCGTCGCTTCCTCCGGTCAGCTCCAGCCGGTTGATCGCCGCCACGGTCATCTCGACCGCGAGGCGGATCGCGTTGTCGGCCCATGCGACCCGCTGCGAGGACTGAGCCTGCTCGGCCAGCTCCTCGAGCCGGGCGCGCAGCTCCTCGGGGTCGCCGAAGATGTTGAAGCCACCCGCTTCCATGGCACCGATGATAGGCGTTGCGCTCAGTTTGCACGGGGCGCGCCACGCGTATCTCCCTGCCGCCTAGCGTCGACACCGATGGACCCCGGGCGCAGCCGATCGCAGGCTGGCGCCGCCAGCGTCGAGCAGGCGGCCCTGGCGGCTCTGATCGCCCTGCTCGTGCTCGCCGCGATTGCCTCGCTTGCGACCGGGCCCACGGAGTCCGGCCGCGAGCTGGGCGCGACGATCGCCCGCCGCCTCACCTGCGCACCGCGCCTTCCCGACGCCTGTCGCCACCACCCGCTCGTGCCGGCCTACGGCTGGCCCCTGGCACGCCTGGTCCGGGCGCTGGCGCCCTTGCCCACGGCGCGCCCCGGCCCTGCGGGCCTGCCGCTGGTGCCCGTGGACTTCCGCCGCTGCCGGCGCCCGAGCTGCGCGGTGCCGCGCCCCGGCGCGGAGGGTCTGCACCTCACCGCCTCGGGGAGGCGCACCACCGCGTTCACATCGATCGAGGACCGGCGACACACGAGCGGACTTGTCGAGATCAGCTACTGGCTGTACCGGCCTTCGCTCGGCTGGGAGCGCCTGGTCATGCGGGCGACGCGGTCCGACGTCGCGGCGGCGGCGGGCACCGCGGTCCTGCTCCGCGACGATCCGGCGCTGGTCCCGCTGGAGACACTTCCCGGACGCAACCACTACGCGTTCCCGGCGGGCGAGGAGCCACCCTGGCGATGGCGCGTGGAGGGGCGCCACCCCGGCTGACTCCGGCTCCGATCGGCGCTTCAGGGGGTCGCGCCGTGCGCCTCCGGCCCCTGGGCTGCGTCCTGCTTTGCCTCCTCCCGCTTGGCCTCGCTCTCTGCCTGCTCGACGAGCCCGCGCCAGTTGGTGGTGCGGAAGATGAAGATCATGGCGGCGAAGCCGAGCACGGCCGACCAGGCGGCCAACGCGATCTGGGTGCCGACCGAGTAGGAGAGAACAGCGGTGCGCGACGGTCCCTCGAGAGTCGCCACCAGCAACGCCTGCTGGGCCCCCGCTCCACCTGGAGTGAAAGGCAGCATCGTCGAGATCGCCTGCACGCTCATCACCAGCGCAACGTTCTGGAGGGTGCCGCCGATCCCGAACGCCTCGAGAAAGAACCAGAAGGCTCCGAAGCGGCACAGCCAGCCGACCCCCTGCCAGGAGGCGACCTCGCGCAGGTAGCGGCTGGGCTCGGTGAGGATCGCCAGGCCCTGCTTGACCCGCTGCCAGAACTCCTCCGCGGGGCGGGCAAGCAGCGCGAAGGCGGTGAGGAAGCCGACCCCCAGCATGGTGAGGGTGAACAGCAGCAGCTGCGGGTTCTCGGCCCAGAACGAGATGTCGAACGCGGGCAGGTTCGGCAGCTCCGGCGGGCGCGGCAGCAGGCCCTGGGTCAGCGCATAGGCGAAGACAAGCAACCCCGCGGCCGTGTCGAACAACGATTGCACCAGGAACGACGAGGTGATGGCCGGATAGGTGGAGCCGCGGACCTGTCCCTTGGCGAGGAGGATCTTGGTCGCGTCGCCGACCCGGGCCGGGATCACGGCGTTGATCCCGGCGCCGGCCAGGTAGGCGCCGGCGAGGCCCCGGAAGGGCACCTCATGCTTCGGGTAGGCGGCGCGAAGCACGTTCTGCCAGGCGCGGGTTCGGGCCAGGTACATCGCGAGCAGGAACAACAGCGCCACCACCAGCGCCGGCCAGTCGACGCTGGCGAGGTTCTGGAAGAACTGCCCCGCAGCGTCGAAGAAGAACCGAAAGCTCGAGCCGAAGTCGGCGGCCGGGCTCAGCGCCGCTCCTCGCGCAGCTCGGCGTTCAGCGCCGCCCCGGCAAGCAGCGCCAGGTTCCCGACCCAGATCCAGATCATCAGCACGATCACCGCACCGAGGCTGCCGTAGGTGGCGTCATAGGAGGAGAAGTTGGACACGTAGGCGTTGAAGCCGACCGAGGCGACGATCCACAGCCCGGAAGCTGCCAGCGCACCGGGCAGCAGCTCGGCGAAGCGGGTTTCCCGCGGGATCGCCGCCGCACGGTAGAGCAGCGTCGCCCCGGTGATCAGCGCTGCAACCCCGATCGGCCAGCGGGCCAGCGAAACGGCGCTCTTGACGGCATCGCCGACCCCTGCCGCCTCCCCGATGTCGGAGAACAGCGGGCCGGCCACCAGGACAGCGGTGAAAGCGACCAGCAGAGCCAGCATCACCGCCAGGGTCAGACCGAGCCGGGTGAGGATCCCGCGCACGAACGGCATCCTCTGGTCGGCGCGCTCGATCGCCCTGATCCCGCGCAGGGCTGCTCCGGTTCCGCTCGTGGCCGAGTAGAGCGCCAGCACCAGGCCGACTCCGAGCAGGCCGCCCGCGGTGCCCCGGCTCCGCAGCGCGTCGTTCAGCGCCCCGTCGATCGTCTCGACAACCGCGCCGGGAGCCGCCTCGCGCAGCGTGTCGATGATGCTGTTGTAGGTCTCGGGATAGGAGCCGATCAGGCCGAGAAGCGCAACGAGCACGATCAGGGCGGGGAACAGCGCCAGGAAGCCGTAGTAGGTCATCGCCGCCGCGAAGTCGGTGGCCGATGCCTCGCGGAGGCGTCCCGCGATGCGCCCGAGCAGCGCCCCGGCCCGGCTGCGCTCGGCATCCCGGCGCAGCTCCCGAAGCCTCGACCCTAGGCTCACCAGACCGCCTCGTGTTCCTCCATCACCCCGAAAGCCTCGGCGATCTCGATCCCGTCCAGGGAGCCCGAGAAGGTGCCGAAGCGATGCCGGTAGCGGGAGCGGAAGACCAGCATGTTGTCGTCGCGGGCGCGTTCGGACTCCGCGCCGAAACGCAGGCTCGATCCCCCCGCGAACTCGATTCCATCAAGGCCGTCGAACGAAACGGGGACCGGCTCGCCCGGCACGCCCCCCACCCAGATCGCGCGCTCGCTGCGCTGCGGTGGGTCGTTGATCCCAGTCACCAGGTTCCACGCGATCGGGCGCCCGTCGGCGGCCCTTCCCACGCCCGCCGACCAGTGCCAGCTGGTGTGGCGCTGGTGGTATCCGGCCGACTCGTCATCCACTCCAGCCGACTCGACCTCCCAGCTGCGGCCCCCGGCCTCGATCGTCCCGCTGACCGGCACTCCGGCACGCTTGCGGGTCCACCCGTAGCCGCGATCCCCGCTCGGGCAAACGGCCTCGATCGGCGCCGCGTCGCCGAACCGCAGGTCGGCGCTCGCCTCGCGGGCATCGACTCGCACCGCGGGGCCATCCATGACGACCTCGCGGCCCCCGAGCGTGCGGGTATGTGCGAACCGCTGCTCGCCCTGGCGGTCCCAGACGGCCCAGAAGCTCTGCGCGAACGGCCCGACCTGGACGCGCGCCGCACACAGCATCACCTCGGGGCCGTAGACCCCGACGTAACGCCAGCGCTTGCGCATGCGGCCATGGCGCCACAGGGGCATGCGGCGCGGCGGCAGCGGCAGGTCCGGCCGTCCCGGTCCGGGCCCGCGCCAGGGAAGCTGAGACGTCACGGAGGCGAAGCTACACTAGCCCGCTGTGCCTGAGGCCGGAACGCAGCCCCAGCCCCCTCTGACCGCGCCCCACGACGCCTCCGACGAGGCGATGTGCGCGCGAGCGCGCGAGCGCTTCACGGGCGACCGCAACCGGCGGCTGCCGCGCCGCGCCTCGCGCCATGCGGCCTGGCCGAACCTGATCATCATCGGCGGGCTGAAGTGCGGCACGACCAGCATCCACCACTACCTCGCACTGCATCCCGAGATCCAAATGACGAAGCCCAAGGAGCTCAACTTCTTCGTCGCCGAGCTCAACTGGGACCTCGGCAGCGACTGGTACCGGGGCCGATTCGACGACCGTTTTGCAGTGCGCGGCGAGTCCTCCCCGCACTACACCAACCAGCCTCGCTACACGGGGGTCGCTGAGCGCATCCGTGAGCATTGCCCCGACGCCAAGCTCCTCTACATGGTGCGCGACCCGATCAAGCGGGCCCTCTCGCACTGGGTGCACGCCACCGGAGCTGGCTATGAGCACGGCGAGATGGAGGACGTGCTGTCACGTTCGGACACCGCCTACGTGCACCGTTCGATGTACTGGATGCAGCTGCAGCCATACCTCGAGCGCTTCGACCGCGGGCAGATTGCGGTGATCGCCCAGGAGGAGTTGCAGTCGGATCGCGAGCAGACCATGCGGCGCGCGTTCCGCTACCTGGAGGTGGACGAGGACTTCACCCACGAGCAGTTCGACCGCGAATGGGAGAAGTCGTCGGCCAAGCAGGGCGACAAGTATCAGGTGATGGAGCGCCTGATAAAGCTGCCGGGCTTTCGCAGCTTCGACCGCAACTTCGATCGCCTGCCGGAGTCGCTGCGCTGGATGGTGGAGAAGGCCGTGCACGATCCCGACAGGCCCTCCGCGCCCAAGCCGAAGCTTCCCGACCAGGTCTTCGAGCGGCTGCGGGCGGTGTTCCGTGACGACGCGGCGGCAGTGCAGGAGTTCGCCGGTCGCCGCTTCCCAGGCTGGAACGAGTACTGAACATGAAGATCGCCGTGGCCGCCGACGAGCGGACGGGGATCGCCGAGACGATCGTCGAGGAGCTGCACCGGCGGGGCCATGAGCCGATCGCCCACGGCGCCCTTGCCGAGGACGAGCGAGACGACTGGGCCTGGGCCTCCGAGGCCGCGGCCCGCGATGTGGCCGACGGCCGTGCCGAGCAGGCGGTGGTCTGCTGCTGGACCGGGACCGGTGCCTCGATCGCGGCCAACAAGGTGCCCGGCATCCGTGCGGCGCTCTGCGGCGACGCCGCCACGGCGGAGGGAGCTCGCCGCTGGAACGACGCCAACGTGCTGGCGCTCAGCCTCCGCGCAACCTCGGAGGCAGAGCTTGCCGAGATCCTCGATGCCTGGTTCGAGGGCGCTCCCAGCGGCGAGGACGACGACCGGGCCAACGTCGAGCACCTGGGCGAGATCGAGTCGGGCTAGCGGCTCGGCCCGGTCACGGAACGACGAAGGCCAATCTCTTTTCGCCGTTGCCTGCCGACGCTGTATAAGGAGCGGGCGCCCGCCATGCAACGCCTCGTCCCCGATCCCGGCCCGACCACCGTCGAGCAGCAGCTGTCCGGGCTCGACCTCGTCGACCTCGCCTACTCCGACCGCCCCTACGTCGTGCTCAACTTCGCCACCACCCTGGACGGCAGGGCGGCGATCGGCGGCCGCTCGGGCCCGATCGGCTCGGCGCTGGACACGGAGATGCTGCAGTGGCTGCGGACCAGGGTCGACGCGGTGATGATCGGCGCCGGCACGATGCGGGCCGAGCGCTACGGCCGCATCGTCTCCGACCCGGGGCTGCGGGCGCAGCGTGAGCGGGTGGGCCTCCCCCACGACCCGCTGGCGGTGATCGTCTCCGGCCGCCTCGACCTGCCGTGGGACGCAACGCTGTTCACCGACGGCGGCGGGCGGGTGCTGATCTTCACCGCCTCGGAGGCCGAGCCACCGGAGACCGAGACGCCGGTGCGGGTGGTGCGCCACCCAGAGCGCGTGGACCTCGCGGCGGCGCTGCGCCATCTGCGCGAGGAACGCGGCATTCGGGCGCTGCTCTGCGAGGGAGGGCCCGGGACCCACGCGCAGCTCCAGCGCGAGGGGCTGGGCGACGAGCTGTTCCTGACCATCGCCCCGAAGCTGGCCGGGGGACTGGAGCCCCACATCATCGAGGGCGAGCTGCCCGAGGTGATCGATATGGAGCTGGCTTGGCTGCTGGAGTCCGAGGGCGAGCTCTTCGCGCGATATCGGCGCTGCGACTGAGCGCGGCGCGGTAGGTTTCCAGCGTGGACTTCTCGCCGTCGCCGCAGGTCGAGCAGCTGCTGGAGCGGATCCGCTCCTTCATGGACGAGCACGTCTACCCCAACGAGGCGGAGGCGATGCGGGCGCTCGACGACGAGGTCGCTCCCGGCGTGCCATACCCCGAGCTGATCGTCGAGATCCGCGAGCGCGCCAAGGCGGAGGGTCTCTGGAACCTGTTCCTGCCCGACGAGCATTACGGGCCCGGCCTGACCAACTGGGAGTACGGGATCCTCTGCGAGGAGATGGGCCGCAGTCCCGTGCTGGCGTCGATGGCGTTCAACTGCGCGGCCCCCGACACCGGCAACATGGAGATCCTCGCCGAGCACGGAACCGACGAGCAGAAGCAGCGCTGGCTGCAGCCACTGCTCGACGGCGAGATTCGATCCTGCTTCTCGATGACCGAGCCCGATGTCTCAGGCTCGGACCCGACCACGCTTCAGACCCGCGCCGTGCGCGACGGCGACGAGTGGGTGATCAATGGCCACAAGTGGTTCACGTCGGGCGCGGTGGGCGCCGACCTGGCGATCGCGATGGTGGTGACGGACCCCGAAGCCCACCCCTACGCGCGGGCCAGCATGATCCTCGTCCCCACCGACAACCCCGGCTTCGACCTGGTCCGCCCGATCCCGGTGATGGGCCACGACGGTGGGCCCGGGCACTGCGAGATCCGCTACGAGGATTGCCGGGTACCGGCGTCGGCCCTGCTCGGGGAGCAGGGGATGGGCTTCGTGATCGCCCAGGACCGCCTCGGGCCGGGCAGGATCCATCACTGCATGCGGGCGATCGGCACCGCCGAGCGGGCGATCGAGATGATGTGCCGCCGCGCCAACTCACGCCAGTCGTTCGGCGGGCCGCTGGCCGAGAAGCAGTTCATCCAGGACTTCGTCGCGAAGTCGCGGATGGAGACCGACCAGGCCCGCCTGCTCACCCTCCACGCCGCATGGAAGATGGATACCGAGGGAAAGCGTGCAGCCCGCCAGCAGATCTCGATGATCAAGGTGGTCGCCGCCAACGTCGTGATGGATGTGCTCGACCGGGCGATCCAGACCCACGGCAGCCTCGGGATGACCGAGGACACCCCGCTGGCGATGATGTGGCGCTACAGCCGCATGCTGCGAATCGCCGACGGCCCCGACGAGGTGCACAAGATGGTGATCGCCCGGCGCGAGCTGGGGCGCTGGGCAAAGCGGGCCGAGGAGGAGGCGGGCGCCTCCGACGGCGCCGCGCCGCGCGAGCCGGCCAAGGCTGCCCCATAATTGCGGCGGCTTCGCCGCCTGACCTGCCTGACGCGTCGCTAAACGCTCCGCGCCAACATAAATTCAGGCCAGCCGCGACTCGGCCTCGGCAGCCCCGTTGGCCAGCTGCTCGACGACCTTGGCGAACTGCTCGTGGCCCTCGTCCGTCTCGCCGTACTGGCCGGCCGCGTAGCGGGCGAACACGCCCTCGAGGATGATCGCCAGCTTCCAGAAGCCGAGCGCGACGAAGAAGTCGATCTCCGCGAGGTCGCGTCCCGAGGCCTCGGCGTATCGCGTCTTCAACTCGTCCCGGCTGGGAAAGCCGAGTGCCAGGGTCGCCGGCGCGAACAGCGGCACGAACTCGTCGCCGGGCTGTGACCAGTAGACCAGCAGCAGGCCGACGTCGGCGAGCGGATCACCCAGCGTGCACAGCTCCCAGTCGACAACTGCGGCGACCTCACCGGACTCGGAAAGGATCATGTTGTCGAGCCGGTAGTCGCCGTGCACGATCGTCGCCGGGCCCTGCTCGGGGATCCGCGCCGAGAGCCGCTCGTGGACCTCGTCGACGACGGGCAGCTCGCGGGTCTTCGACTTGCGCCACTGCCCGTGCCAGCGGTGCAGCTGACGCGCGACGTAGTCCTCCTTGCGCCCCAGATCGCCCAGCCCGACCTCGTCGACGTCGACCGCGTGGATCGCCACCAGCGTGTCGACGACGCGCTCGCCGATCGCGCGGCGGTCGGCTTCGGCGAATCCATCCGCCTCCTCCTTGCTGCGCAGGATCGGCCCCTCGATGAACGGCATCACGTAGAACGGCGCCCCGTTGACCGCATCGTCCTCGCAGAGGCCGACCACCGGCGGGACCGGCACCGGTGTCGGGCCGAGCGCCGAGATCACCTTGTGCTCGCGCCCCATGTCGTGCGCCGAGCCGAGTCGCTTTCCGAGCGGCGGGCGGCGCAGCGCCCAGGCTTGGCCGGCTGTGTCGTGCACGCCGTAGGTGAGGTTCGAGCGGCCACCCGAGATTCGCTCGAAGGAGAGCGGCGGCTGGGCCCCGGGAACGTTCTCCGCGAACCAGCCCTCGACCCCGTCGCGGTCGATCCCCTCGGGGGCCTGCGTCGTCCCGGTAGCCTCGTCGCCCATTTCCGGGGGAAGCATATGGGTGACGAACCGACGCATACGGCCCTGCTCGTCGACTTCGGCGGGGTCCTGACGACCGACATCTGGTCGAGCTTCAGCGCCTTCTGCGAGCAACGCGGGCTCGACCCCGAGGCCGCGAAGCGGCTGTTCAGGGAGAACCCCGCGGCGCTGGCCGAGCTGCGCCGCCTCGAGACCGGCGAGGTCGATCCGGCCGAGTTCGAGCGTCGCTTCGCAACCCTGATGGGGACCGAGCCCGAGGGCCTGGTGGACGGGCTGTTCGCCGGGCTCGCCCCGCAGCAGGAAATGGTGGCCGCGGTGAACCGGGCCCGCCAGGCCGGGGTCCCGACGGGCCTGGTCTCCAACTCGTGGGTGATGGATCACTACACCGACGAGATCCGCGCCCTCTTCGACGCAGTCGTGATCTCCGGTGAGGTGGGCCTGCACAAGCCGCAGCCCGAGATCTTCCGGCTTGCCGCGGAGCGGATCGACGCCGCGCCCGAGCAGTGCGTGTTCGTCGACGACCTGCGCGAGAACTGCGAGGGAGCCGAGGCGGTCGGCATGACTGCGGTGCTGCACCGCAAGCCGACCGCGACCCTCGCCCGCCTCGAGGAGCTGCTCGGCGTCGAGCTGGCCTGAGCCCGGCGCCCGGCTATCCGGCCGCGATCAGCGCAACGCCGGCCAGCGCCATCACAACGCCCACCCGCTGCAGGCGGGCGAGCCGCTCCCCGAGCACGAAGCGGGCCAGCACGATCGTCGCCACCGGGTACAGCGAGCCGGCCACCGCGACCAACGACAGCAGGCCCTCGCGGCTGGCCAGCGCAAACAGCAGGTTGGCGAGCGTGTCGAGCACCGCGATCGCGACCAGCGCCGGCAGTGCATCGCGGCTGAGCCGGATCATCTGGGGCAGAGCCAGCGCCGCCGCCGCGATCGCGACCGACCCTCCCCCGCGTGCCCCGAGGGCGGCCCAGTAGGCATCGTGCGAGGCGGCGGCGTCGATGCCGACGAAGAAGCTGCCGAAGCCGAGCCCGGCGAGCGCGGCGAGCACGACGCTGCTGCGCGGCACCCGCACGCCATGCGGGTGCTCGGCCTCGCGCACCGCCAGCGCGATGCCGGCCAGCGCGACGACCAGGCCCGCGGCCTGCAGCCCGCTCGGGTCCTCCCCGCGCGCCAGGCCGACGACGATCGGGACGACGGCGCCCAGCGAGGAGACGGGCGCGACGATGCTCATCGGGCCGATCGCCATCGCGCGGAAGAAGCAGCTCAGCGCGAACACGCCGGCGATCCCCCCCGCCACCGCCGCTGCCATGTCGGGGCCGGGCGGGATCGCACCCCCGACCAGCAGGGCGACGCAGAGGACCAGCGCCAGGCCGAGGGGCTGGCTGACCAGCATCACGGAGAGCACCGGCATGCGGCGGCTCTGCAGGCCGCCGAGGAAGTCCGAGACGCCCCAGGACAGGCTGGAGGCGAGGGCGAGCGCTATCGAGACCAGGGCTGTTCCGGGCGGGCTCTAGTTGCCGCCGCCGAGACCCAGCCCACCGAGAGCCTGCCCCGCACCGCTGGCCGCGTCGTCGACGATGTCTCCGGCGCCACCGGGCAGCTGCAGGCCCGGATTGCCGGCGTTGCCGCCGCCTGACGGGGAACCTCCGCCGCCGAGGTTGAGCGGCGGGTCGCCGCCCGGGAGCGTCCCCGTTGTCGGCCCCGTCGCCGTGCCGCCACCGGTTCCGCCACCACCGGTTCCACCGCCGCCGGCTCCTCCGCCGGTTCCACCGCCGCCGGTGCCGCCGGCTCCGGAGTCGGCGGGAGTTCGCGCGGTCGCAGTCGAGGCGCTGGCCGCCAGCGCGGCGCTGTCCCCGGCCGCCTGGCTGGCAACATCGACGGAGTCCTGGCTCGGGCCGCTGGCGAGGGAGTTGATCCCAAACGGAAGCCCGCCCAAGCCGCTGCTGAAGCCGATCAGAACGGCCGCCAAAACCGGAATTGCAAACAGCATTGCGCAGATCGAGCTGCGCGCGACCATCCTTTTCCGCCAGTCATGCGCGAGCGTTTCCTGCATCGCGAGTCGCCAGTAGTGTAGAGCGCCAGGAGCCATCCGTGAACCCCTCGCTTGCAAACAGGCTCAGGATCGGCTTCGCAATCACCTTTGCGCTGCTTGCGGGCGTAACTGTGATCGGCGTCGGGCGCCTGTTCCAGCTGCGGCAGGACTTCGAAGACGACACCAACCGCTCGTTCCAGTTCGAGCTTGCCGGAGAGCATCTGCGCCAGGGTTTCCTCAACGAGCAGGCCCGACTCGACGACGTGGCCGATCGAGATCCGGGGGCGCGAGCGCGCTACCGCCTCGCCGTCCGTGGCACCGATGCGGCCGCCGTCGATGCGCGGCGACTGCTCGACAACGACAGCGAGGCCGAGCAGCTGCTCAACACCCGGGTTGCCGCCGAGGGGCGTTGGCGCACACGCGTCGCCGACCCGGTTCTGAGGGGCCGCGCACCCCCGCCCGCGCGGCAGCGCAGGCTGGCGCAGGCGGTTGTGTCGAGCGGCAACGCCCTGATCGCAAACGAGAGCCGGCAACGCCAGGTGCTGCGCGATCAGGTCTCCGACGACACGCGCAAGACCGCGCTGCTGGTCGGGGTGGGATTGATCTCCGGATTGATCGCGGCCGTGCTGCTGTTCTCCGGCCTGATCGCCTCGATGCGACGGCCGCTGGAACGACTTGTCGACGCCTCCGGGCGGCTGGCCGGCGGCGACCTGAAGACGAGGGTTGAGGTCGGCGGTCCGGCTGAGACGGCAACCCTCGGTCTCGCTTTCAACGAGATGGCCGACGAGCTGCAGGGCGCCTATCGCAGCCTCGAGGACAGCCGGCGGCAGCTCGCGGTCACCCTGGAGAGTCTCAGCGACGGCGTGATCACCGTCGATCCTGGAGGGATCGTCACCGATGCAAACCCGGCGGCCCGGCGGCTGCTGCCCGGCGCCACGATCGGGACGCAGGTCCGCGAGGTGCTGGTCACGGGCTCGATCACGCCCGGCAAGGTGGAGCGGCTGCTGGCGGGCCTCGAACAGGAGGAGGTGCACAGCGGCGAGGGCGCCACGGTGCTGGCGATAACCGGCTCGCCGATGGGAACGCCGGAGGGCGGCAGCGTGCTTTCGATCCGAGACGTCTCCGAGCGGGCGCGGCTGGAGCGGATGAAGGACGAGTTCGTGCTCACCGCCTCCCATGAGCTGCGCAGCCCCCTGACCTCTGTGCAGGGCTTCGCCGAACTTCTGATGCTCGAGAGGGACAAGCTCTCGCCCAAGCAGGCGGAGACCGTCGAAATAATCCTCGACAACACGCAGCATCTGGTGCGCCTGCTCAACGACCTGCTCGACCTCGCGCGAAGCGACGCGGGCAGGCTCACGATCAAGCCCGAGCGCTGCGACGTCGGCCCGATCGCCGAGGACGCGGCCCGGCTGATGCGGGCGCTGGCCGACTCACGCGACCAGCGACTGGCCGTGGAGATCGACGGCGACCTGCCGCAGATCAGCGCCGAGCCGGATCGCGTCAAGCAGGTGCTGGTAAACCTGCTGACCAACGCGCATGAGTACTCGCCGGAGGGCGCGTCGATCAGGGTCACCGCGTCGCGGGTGGGCGACGAGGTGGAGCTCGCGGTCGCCGACAACGGTCCGGGGATACCCGAGGACCAGCTCGATTACATCTTCGAACGCTTCACGCGCGGCGACGCCGGGCTGACGCAGCGGGTCGGGGGCACCGGACTGGGCCTGGCGATCGCGAAGTCGCTGGTGGAGCTGCACGGTGGGGCGATCGGCGTAAGCTCCCAGCTCGGGGAAGGGTCCACCTTCAGGGTCGTGCTGCCGGCCCTGTCAGGCAAGGAAGCCAAGGACGCGCCGATCACAAGCACGGACGCAACGCCATGACCAAAGTCCTCGTCGCCGACGATTCCGAGACGATCCTGCTGCTTTTGCGGACGCGGTTGGAGATGGAGGGCTACGAGGTGACCACCGCGGCCGACGGCCAGGAGGTCCTCGATGCCGTTTCCGCGAGCCCCAACGGGCCGGACCTGATCCTGCTCGACGCGATGATGCCGCGCAAGTCGGGGATCGACGCGCTGCGTGAGCTGCGCTCGGGGGGGCTGGAGATCCCGATCCTGATCGTCAGCGCCCACCGAGAGGAGGAGGCGCTCGGAAACGCCGAGGATCTCGGTGCGGACGGCCTGGTCCCCAAGCCGATCGACTTCGACGACCTGCTCGGCAGGATCGCCGAATTGACCGGGTAGCAGCCGCTGCTCTAGCTGCGCGCTATCTCGAGGCGGATCTGGCGGCCCTTGAGCTGCGTGCCGTCGAGGAACTCGACGACGCGCTCGGCATGGCCGGAGTCGATCTCGACGAACGAGAACCGCTCCAGGACCCGGATCGAGTCGATCGCCTCGGCCGGCAGCACGGCCCCCTCGCGCAGCGCCCAGCGCAGGTCCTCCTCGCTGATGCCGCTGCGGCTGCCGCGGTTGACGAACAGCTTCACGATGCCTTCGGGCGCGGGCGCCTCCTTGGCGCCGTCGCGCTCGCGCTCGTGCCGGCGGGGCCTCGGCGCGTGCTCGAGGCGCTCCTCGGGCGGCTCCCAGGCTCCGATTTCGACCTTCGCCTCGCGCTCGATGCGAGGGATCTCCTTGCGCTGGCTCGGCGTCACCAGGGTCACCGCGCGGCCGGTGCGGCCGACGCGGCCCGTGCGTCCGATCCGGTGCACGTAGGCCTCGGTCGTATCGGGCACGTCGTAGTTGATGACGTGGGTGACGTGCTCGATGTCGAGGCCCCGCGCGGCGATGTCGGTGGCGACCAGCAGCGTGACGCGGTGCTCCTTGAAGGAGATCATCACCCCGTCGCGCTGACCTTGGCTCAGGTCGCCGTGCAGCGCCTTCACGTCCAGGCGCTTGTCCTTGAGGGTCTTCTCCAGTCGTGAAGCGCCGATCTTGGTGCGGCAGAAGACGATCGCCTGCTCGGGCTCTTCGGCGCGCAGCAGCTCGATCAGCTTCGAGGCCTTCTCCCGGGCCGGCACCTCGAGGTAGGCCTGCTCGATCGCGTCGAGGGTGAGCTTGCGGGGGGTGATGCGGAGCGTCACCGGGTCGTACATGTAGCTCTCCGCCAGCCGCTTGATCGGTGGCGGCATCGTGGCCGAGAACAGCGACGTCTGGCGCCCGCTGGGGCAACGGCGCATGATCTTCTCGACGTCCTCGATGAAGCCTAGGTCGAGCATCTCGTCGGCCTCGTCGAGCACCACGTAGCGGGCCGCAGTGAGGACCAGCGACCGGCGCGACATCAGGTCCATCATCCGGCCCACGGTGGCGACCACGACGTGGGCGCCAGCGCGCAGCTGGGCCTGCTGCGAGCGGATCGGCGCCCCGCCGAACACCGCGACGATCTCCACCGGCAGGTGCTCCGCGTAGGCGCGCAGCGCCTGGGTCACCTGGATGCACAGCTCGCGGGTCGGGGTGAGCACGATCGCCTGCGTCTCCTCGCTGTCGGGATCGAGATACTGGAGCAGGGGCAGGCCGAACGCCGCTGTCTTGCCGGTGCCGGTCTGGGCCTGGCCGATCACGTCGTTTCCGGCAAGCAGCTCCGGAATCGCCTGCTCCTGGATCGGCGTCGGCTCCTGGTACCCGAGCTCGTCCAGCGCCAGCTGTATCTCGGCAGTCAGGCCGAGGTCGCGGAAGGCGGTCACTTGCCGGGGTCCAGGAGCAGCTTGCCCTGGGTGCGGCGCGCGGCGATGTCCTCGTGGGCGCTGCGAACGCCCGAGAGCGGATAGACGCCGCCGATCACGGCGCGCAGCTCACCCGCCGCGGCGGCGCCCAGAACCTCGCCGATCCCGGCCCGCAGCAGCTCCGGCCGGCCAAACAGGTGGACCAGCCAGAAGCCGATCACCGCGCGGCTGTTGCGCAACAGGTGGCCGGTGTTCACCGAGTTCTCCTCGCGCGAGGCGATGCCGAAGGTGACGAGCCGCCCGAACACCGCCAGCGAACGCAGGCTTGCTTCGAAGGCATCGCCGCCGCTCATCTCGAGCACCACGTCAACCGGCTGCCCCTCGTTGGCTTCGAGGATCGCCTCGCGCAGGTCCTCGGCGCGGGAGTCCACCGCGGCGTCTGCGCCCAGCCCGAGCGTCGCCTGGCGCTTCTCATCGCTCGAGGCGAGCGCGATCACCCGTCCGGCGCCGAGCCGCTTGGCGAGCTGGATCGCGAGGCTGCCGGTGCCCCCAGCCGCGGCGTGGATTGCCACGCTCTCGCCCGCCTGCAGCTTCGCCGAGACATTGAGCAGCCCCCACGCGGTGAGGCCCTGCAGCAGCAGCGCCGCCGCCTGGTCGTCGTCGATCTCGTCGGGCAGCGGCACCAGCGCCGCCTCGGGCACGGCCACCAGCTCCGCGTAGCCGCCGTTCATCAGCAGAGCCGCGACGCGGCGCCCGTCCGGCGTTGTCCCGCTGATCTCGCCGCCCGGGACCATTGGCAGCTCCTGTTCGGCGAGGTAGTCGTTGCGGGTCACGTGGGTGTCGGCGAAGTTGACGCCTGCCCGGGAGACGCTCACCAGCACCTCTCCGTCGCCGGGCTCGGGGTCGGGCAGCTCGGTGTGCTCGAGCACCTCGGGGCCGCCGAACTCCTTGATCTGGATTGCCTTCACAGGCCGCAAGTCTGGCGGAGGAAGCTGCAAACCGTCGTCTGGCTGTGTCCTCGGTCGGCCGACTTGCTCACATAGGTTTCGACTACGCTCGCAGCGTCGGCCTCCCTGCGTCCTAGCCAGACTCGATTTTCGCTTCCTCATGTCACTGACAGTTGTCGGATCGATCGCCTTTGACTCGGTGAAGACGCCGTTCGGAGAGCGCGAGCGGATGCTCGGCGGCTCCGCCGTGCACTTTTCGCTGGCCGCCAGCTTTTTCACCGAGGTTCGGGTGGTGGGACCGGTTGGCGACGACTTCGGAGACGAGGAGTTCGCGGTGCTGGAGGGACGCGGCGTTGCCACCGATGACATCGAGCGGGTCGAGGGCGGCGAGACCTTCTTTTGGCGCGGCCACTACGACTACGACCTCAACACCGCCCACACCGACCAGACCCAGCTCAACGTGTTCGGCGACTTCGAGCCGAAGCTGTCGGAGTCCTCTCGATCGGCCGACATGCTGTTCCTCGCCAACATCCAGCCGGACCTGCAGCGCCAGGTGCGCGCGCAGTGCGAGGCAGCGCGTCTCGCGGCGCTGGACTCGATGAACCTGTGGATTGAGACTGCCCGCGACTCGCTCGTCGCCGCGATCGCGGAGGTGGACTGCGTGATCATCAACGACGCCGAGATCCGCCAGCTGACCGAACAGCCCAACCTGGCGCGCGCAGCGCGGGCGGTGATGGATATGGGCCCGCGGGCCGTCGTCGCCAAGCAGGGCGAGTACGGCGCGGCGCTGTTCACGGCATCGGGGTTCTTCGCCCTGCCGGGGTTTCCGCTGGAGGACGTATGCGACCCGACCGGCGCCGGCGACAGCTTCGCCGGCGGCTTTCTGGGCTACCTCGATGCGCAGGGCGCGGAGCTCGACGACGCGGCGCTGCGGCGCGCGATGGGGTACGGCACCGTGCTCGCCTCGTTCAACGTGGAGGAATTCGGGACCGAGCGCGTCAATCGCCTCAGCAGGGACGAGATCGACGACCGCTTCGAGGCGCTGAGGGCGATGACGCAGTTCGAGGCGCTGCCGGCCTAGGTGTAATCCCTGAGCCCGTTGTCCGGGTTTGGGGGGTGGCAGCGGTTTCCCCCCTCATATGGCGGTCTTTGTTTGCCACCCCTGGAGGTGGGCAAGTCACGCGCAATGGTGGCGTGCGAAAGGGTGAGGATTTGCGCGCTCGCGTTACAGAGCGCCGACCGATCGGCTCGAGCTTCGGGGAAACAACGCGCTCGGCTCTTACACCTAGGGTTCGGGGTCGGGACCCCGACCGGGGGGTGCGTGAGTTTCGGTCGCTATTTCAGCCCCAAACTCATCCACGGCCAGCCCCGATCGGAATTCCATGCGCGGGAAGCGCAAACTGCGAGAATGGCGCCTCCGAGGAAACGAGGTCTAGGAGAGGCGATGGCCACCAAGCAGGAGACCAAGGACGCATCGGTAGACGGGGCCGGCGCGAACCAGGACACGCTCTCGGTCACCGACAACAGGACCGGCGAGGCGTATGAGCTGGAGATCGCCGACGGAACGGTGAAGGCCATGGACCTGCGCCAGATCAAGGTCTCCGAAGACGACTTCGGCCTGATGGCCTACGACCCCGCGTTCACCAACACCGCATCCTGCCGCTCTGCGATCACCTACATCGACGGCGAGGCGGGGATCCTCCAGCACCGCGGGATCCCGATCGAGCAGCTTTGCGAGAAGTCCACCTACCTCGAGGTCGCCTACCTGCTGGTGTTCGGCGAGCTGCCGACCCAGGCGCAGCTCGACACCTGGATCCACGACATCACCCACCACACCTTCGTCCACGAGGACATCAAGATGTTCCTCTCCGGATTTCGCTACGACGCCCACCCGATGGGAATGCTGCTCGCCTCGGTCGGGGCGCTCTCCACCTTCTACCCCGACGCGAAGAAGCTCGACGATCCCGAGGAACGCTACCTGGCGACGATCCGGCTGATCGCCAAGATGCCGACGCTCGCGGCCTTCTCCTACCGCCACAACATGGGACTGCCCTACGTCTACCCGGACAACGACCTCAGCTATCCGGAGAACTTCCTCTCGATGCTGTTCAGGATGACCGAGCGCAAGTACGACCCCGACCCACGACTCGCGCGGGCCCTCGACGTCCTCTTCATCCTCCACGCGGACCACGAACAGAACTGCTCGACCAACGCCGTGCGGGCGGTCGGCTCCTCCGATGTCGACCCGTACTCGGCGGTGGCGGCCGGAGTCGCGGCGCTCTACGGGCCGCTGCACGGCGGAGCCAACGAGGCGGTGCTGCGGATGCTGCGCCGCATCGAGAAGGTCGAGAACATCCCCGACTTTCTGGAAGGTGTGAAGGACCGCGAGGAGCGGTTGATGGGCTTCGGCCACCGTGTCTACAAGAACTACGATCCGCGGGCGCGGATCATCAAGAAGAACGTCGACGAGGTGCTCGAGGCGACGGGCTACAACCCGCTGCTGGAGATCGCCACCGAGCTGGAGAAGCGGGCGCTGGACGACGACTACTTCACCGAGCGAAAGCTGTACCCGAACGTCGACTTCTACTCAGGCTTGATCTACGAGGCGCTGCGGATCCCGACCGAGATGTTCACGGTGATCTTCGCGATCCCCCGCACCTCCGGCTGGATCGCCCAGTGGCTCGAGCACATGGACGATTCCGAGCAGAAGATCGCCCGCCCGCGCCAGATCTACACGGGCAAGCGCGACCAGGACTACGTCCCGATCGCCGAGCGCAGCGGGCAGGAGACGATCGAGGGCCCCCCGGCGTCCCGCCCGCCCGACTGAGCGGCGAGGCCCCGGCGGTTCGCCGATGTCCAGACGTGGCGGCTACACGCTGACGGTCCGCCACGGCCCTGACGTGCATCGCGAGGTCTTCCACGAGCTCACCGCCGCCGTCGCCGAGCTGGAGCGCCGGGCCGAGCAGGTCCGCGCCGAAGGATCGCTGGAGAAGGTTTCGATGTTGCGCGACTTCGAGCCCGACCAGCAGATTGCGGCGCGGCTGGAGATCTCGACCGGCGGCTTCCTGCGCGGGCGCGACGCGGGCGTGGACGTGATGGGCGACGGATCGATCGTTCCCTACCAGGGGGGCGTCCGCCGCCAGGAGCTGACGCCGCGGCGGGGGAGGAGCGTCTATGAAACCGTCGGGGAGGCGCTGAAGGCGGCCGGGTGAGCGGGCCCGCGAATCAGGAGGTGCCCGAGGGAAGCGTCGCGGTGGGCAACGTGGTGCGGCTGCCTCGCGGGGCCGAGCCTCCCATCGAGGTCTTCGTCAATGGCGTTCCCCAGACGGAGGGCACGGACTACACGGTGCGCGGCGGGCGCGAGATCGTCTTCGCGCGCCAGATCCTCAAGGAGGGCAGGGTCGGCGCGATGCGTTGGCTGGCGATGTTCATCGGCCTGTTCGGCACCTACCGCAAGGACGAGACGGTGGACGTGCAATTCACCCGCGCCGGCAAGGTCGAGTTGGCATCCGACGTTCAGGTGGTCCCGGACGAGCACGCCGCTCCGCCCCCGCACGGGGGCCGGGCCCACTAGTTGAAGACGTAGAGCAGCAGGAAGGCGATCAGCGCGAAGCTCGCCCCGGCCGCGATCATCCCCGTGTCCTCGCTGACTATCGCGGCGGTGGAGCGGTCGTCGGAGCGGTCGTAGATCAGGTACAGGTAGCGAAACAGGCCGTAGAGGACGGGCGGGATCGTGAACATCATCTCCGAGCCGATCAGCGGCGAGTTGACCGTGTAGATCGCGTAGGTCAGCACCGTTCCCGCGGTGACCATCGCAACCATCTGGTCGAGGAAGGGCAGCGAGTAGTGCTCCAGCACAGGCCGGGTGTCGGTGCCCTGGTGAAGCTCTGAGACCGCCTCCTGGCGCCGCTTGGTGAAGCCGAGGAAGCAGGCGAGCATCCCGGTACAGAGGATCAGCCACTCCGAGGCGTGCACGTCGACCGCCTCGGCACCGGCGACCACGCGGAGGATGAACAGGCCGGCGATCGTCATCACGTCGATAATCACGACCTGCTTGAGCCCGAAGCTGTAGGCCACCTGGGCGGCGCCGTAGCCCGCCACCATCAGCCCGACCTCCCAGCCGATCGTCGCGAAGGCGAGCGCGAGCGCGCCGATTCCGAGACCGATCGCCAGCGCCACCGCGGTTCCCTCAGACAGCTCGCCGGCCGCGATCGGCCGATTCCGCTTCTTGGGGTGCTTGCGGTCGAACTCGACGTCGTTGAGATCGTTGACCAGGTAGCCGGCGCTGGACACTGCGCAGAACGCCGCGAAGGCCAGCGTCGCGGTGCCAACCGCACCCATCTGGTCGACCTTGCCGGAGAACAGAAGCCCGGCGAAGACCAGCACGTTCTTGATCCACTCCTTGGGCCGCATCGCGACCAGCGCCGCGTGCCAGGTCGGGCGCGACGGCACGGGCGGCTCGATGCGCTCGGTGGGGGTCTCGGAGCCGTCCGGCTTTTCGGCGGCCTCGGCGGGGACGGTGGGGTGTTCCTCGGTGATCGTTTCCATGAGAGGCGCCCGGCCGGGCGGGAGCGGGCCCGGGACGGGTCGAGACGGTCGCGAAAGGGTAGCGCCGCCGCCCGGGGGGACGGCGGGCGACGCGTCCCAGCGCGCGGGGCTAGGCGGGGTCGATCAGAACGCCGGGGTTGAGGATCCCCGCCGGGTCGACTGCGGCCTTGGCGCCGCGCAGCGCTTCGGCAAAGGGATCGGGCCGCTGGCGGTCATACCAGGGACGGTGGTCGCGGCCGACCGCGTGATGGTGGGTGATCGTCCCGCCGCCCTCGATCACGGCATCCGACGCCGCCGCCTTGATCTCGTTCCACTGCTCCACCTCGCCGCCGCGAACCGCGGGGGCCAGCACCGTGAAGTACGGCGCGGGGCCGTCGGGGTAGACGTGGGTGAACCGGCAGGAGACGCGCGGAGACCCGGGCCCGCCCGGCGCGACGCCGCACACCTCGGCGGCCTTGGAGCTTGCGGCCTCGATCGCCCGGGCGTGGAACTCCTCGAAGCGGTCCCAGGTGATCGCCGTCTCGAAGGTGTCCGAGAGGACGCCGCAGGCGACGAAGGTGTCGCGGAGGTACGGAGCGGCCAGGAATGCCGACCGCCAGGAGCCCACAGCATCGCCTGAGCTGGAACCTCGTTCCTCGTTCCTCGCTCCTCGTTGCTTGCCCGCTACCTCGCCCGGCTCGCCGCCATGCTCACGCGCGGCCTCCAGCGCCAGGTCCATCCAATGGTCAACCGGATGGTGCGCCGACTCGAATCCCAGCACCAGCAGCGCCTTCCCGGGGCCGGGCGAAGCCCCGGTCGTCTCGGCCTCCAGCGCGTCGAGCAGCCGGCAGTTGGCCGGATAAAGCCCGGCCTGCGAGATCTCGCGCACGGCGCGCGCCCCGGCCGCGAACTCATCGAAGCCCACCCCGCATGAGACCTTGAAGGTGGGCCGCTGCTGCAGCCGCACCCAGGCCTCGGTGATCACCCCGAGTATCCCCTCGGAGCCGATCAGCGCCCGGTCCGGTGACGGCCCGGCGCCGGAGCCGGGCAGGCGGCGACTCTCCCACGTGCCGCGCGGGGTGATGGCCCGGACCGACTCGACCAGGTCGTCGATGTGCGTGTAGAGCGTCGCGAAGTGCCCCCCGGCCCGGGTCGCGATCCAGCCGCCCAGCGTCGAGAACTCGAACGACTGCGGGAAGTGCCGCAGGGTGAGCCCATGCTCGCGCAGCTGGTCCTCCAGCACGGGACCGGGTGCCCCGCCCTGGATACGAGCTGCGCGCGAGACCGGGTCTACTTCGAGCACGCGGTCGAGGCGCCCGAGGTCGATCGAGACCGCCCCCGCGTAGGTCTCGCCGACGCGCGGCTCGACCCCCCCGACCACGCTGGTCCCGCCGCCGTAGGGGATCGCGGCGGCGTCCACCTCGTCGCAGAAGGTGAGCACCGCTTCGACCTCGGACTCGTCGGACGGGCGGGCAACGAGGTCAGGCGGGTTGGTGAATTCGCCGCGAAAGCCACGCACGACGTCGGTGTAGGCCTTGCCGAGCGCGTGAGTGGCACGCTCGTGAGGGTCGTCCCTGACGAACCCCGCGAGCGAGCCCGGGACCTGCAGCCGCGGCTCGCGAAGCTCGGCGTCCTGGAGCGGAACCGGATCGGCGACCTCGCCGCCGAAGCCGAGCCGCTCGCTTATCCCCCTCGCCGCCTCCTCCAGCTCTGAGCGAGGTGGCTGCTGGTCCTCGAAGCCCCAGCCCCAGTGCTTGCGGCGCCGGGTCGCCGTGCCTACCAGTGCACGCCCCGCATCAGGTAGGCGAAGGCCACCTGCTCGGTCGAGGCTTCCTCTTCTTTCGCCTCGGTAGGAGCCTTTCGCTCCTTACCGCGCGCGGCGCTCGAGTCGGGGAAGAGCTTGTAGGCGCTGTTGAGGATGTAGTCGATCGACTTCGGGTTGATGGCGTAGAGCAGCTGGCCGAGCGTCCCGAGCGGGGTGGCGATCCGCTTCGGCTTGTGGATGATCGCCTCGCAGATCATGTCGGCAGCCTTCTCCGGTGTGATCGTGGGGAAGCGGTTGTACATCTTCGTAGGCGAGATCATCGGCGTGCGGACCAGCGGCATGTTGATGGTGGTGATGTTCACTCCGTCGTCGACGATCTCCGAGGCAACGCAGCGTGAGAAGGCATCCAGCGCCGCCTTCGAGGCTACGTAGGCCGAGAAGCGCGGGGTATTGGTCTGCACGCCGATCGAGCTGATGTTGATGATCTGGCCGGATTTCCGCTCCCGCATCACCGGCAGCAGCTTGAGGATCAGCTTCACCGCGCCGAAGTAGTTGAGCTGCATGGTGCGCTCGAAGTCGTGGAAGCGGTCGTAGGAGAGGGCGATCGAGCGCCGGATCGAGCGCCCCGCGTTGTTGACCAGGACGTCGACGTGGCCGTGCTGGACGAGAACCTCGTCGGCCATCCGGTCGAGGTCGTCGATGTCCGAGAGGTCACAGGGATGCACGTACGCGGTGCCGCCGCCGGCCTCGATCTGCTCACGGGTCGCCTCGAGCTTCTCGGGAGTGCGGGCGACGAGCAGGACGGTGCCGCCGGCGTCGGCGATCTTCAGGGCTGCCGATCGCCCGATGCCCGACGACGCGCCGGTCACCATCACCACGCGGCCCCGCACCGCCTTCTCCAGCGAGACCGAGCCCTGCATGCGCCTCCCAAACCGCAGCAGCTCGTCGGGGATTTGCTGCTCGATCACCTGCGCGGCGCCGCTGATCAATCCCCGGCGGCCGCGGACCGCTCCCATCAGCGTCCGATCGCCGAATAGGTCCGGGTCCAGATGCCGCTCCCAGTAGTCCCAGAGCTTGTCTGCGTAGGCCTCGAGCGGCGGCACCCGGATGTCGGTGTCCGAGAGGGCCGCCTGCGCCTGGCGAGAATCGAAGTGGGTCGGATAGTTGACATAGGTCAGCACCGCGCGAGGGATGCCGAAGTCGGCGAGGGTGCGATCGACTATCGCGCCGGCGAGCGGCACGGTGGAGAGGCCGACGCGTACGAACGGATCCGCTGCCTCGAGGACCGCTGCCGGAAGGCGGACCGAGGACTGGGGTGCGTTGGCGGCGCGAGCGAAGACATCGATCACCTGTCCGGCGCTCGGTGGCTGCGGATCGGTGAGATGAAAGGCCCTGCCGTCGAGGCCGTCCTGATGCGCGATGTGATCCATCGCCCGGACCACGAAGTCGACCGGCACGAGGTTGATCTCCCGCCCCTCGATACCGACCATCGGCATCCACTGCGGCACCGCATTCCGGATCCGCCGGATCAGCTTGAAGAAGTAGTAGGGCCCATCGACCTTGTCCATCTCGCCCGTATCTGAATTGCCGACGACGATCCCGGGGCGGTAGACGCGCCAGGGCCGCTCGCACTCGGAGCGCACCACGCCCTCCGAGTCGTGCTTGGTGCGGAAGTAGGGATTCACGTCGAGGTTCTCCGCCTCCTCGAACATGTCCTCGCGCCAGGTGCCGTGATAGAGGCCGGCTGCGGCGATCGAGCTCACCATGTGAAAGCAGCCGGCCTCGATCTCCTCGGCCAGCTCTACCGCGTGGCGCGTCCCCTCGATGTTGGACAGCTTCTGGCTCTCCGCGTCGGCGGTCATGTCGTAGATCGCCGCGAGGTGGAAGAAGTGGTCGATTTTCCCCCTCAGCTTCGCGGCGTCCTCCTCGGAGACTCCGAGCTTGGGCTGGGAGAGGTCTCCAACCACCGCGACGACGCGGTCCTCGTCCACGCCCCAGCGGCCTCTCAGCTCCTCGAGCCGTCCCTTGGAGCCCTCGCGCACCAGCACGTACACGGTCCCGTCGCGCTTCAGCAGCTGCTCGACGAGATTGCGGCCGATGAAGCCCGTCGCGCCGGTGACGAAGTAGTTCATTGGTTGCCCCGCAAAGTCCGTCTTTCTTCCCTCGGCCGCACCCTACACTCTGGGGGATGGCGCTTCACCTCGATCCATTCGAGCGCGAGCCGCTCCCGGGAGAGCGAAAGGTCCGCGCCGCCGACATCCGCCACGAGTGGCAGGTCTCCCGCGACGGAATCCAGGTGATCGCACACGGCGCGCTGGTCTGCCCCGAGTGCGATGCCCCGGTCGTGATCGCCTATCCGCTTCCCGCCGGCTCGAGGGTCGACTGCGGGTTCTGCGGCCACACCGCCAGGGCGCGCGAGTTCCTCGTCCGCGACATCTTCGACACCGTCGCCAACGAGGCGTACCTCGTCGCGCGGCTGGCCTAGCGGCCCGCAGCCCGGGGAAACCGCGCAATCCGCTTGGCAAGCGGGTTTGCGCCCCTTCGCGCCGGGGGATCGCGTCGCATAGACTCGTAGGCGGATGGCGAAGACGGCCACCGTCGAGATCCAGATGCCCGAGATGGGCGAGTCGGTGAGTGAGGGCACCGTTCTGGAGTGGCATGTCTCCGAAGGGGACGCGGTCGAGGAGGGACAGACCGTTGTCGAGGTCTCCACCGACAAGGTCGACGCCGAGGTGCCGGCTCCGGCCGGCGGGGTGATCACGAAGCTCCTCGTACAGGTCGACGAGACGGTGCCGGTCGGCGCCGCTTTGGCCGAGATGGAGCCCGGCGAGGGTGGTGGCGATTCCGCGGGCAATGGTGCCGGCCCTGAGGCCGACACCTCACCGCAGGAGGCCGCTCAGGAGTCGGCCGCTCCCTCCTCGGCGGAGGAGGAACCGGCGGGCGAAGAAGAAGACGACGGTCCGCAGGCGGCGACCACCGACGACGCCAGCGTAAGCGCCGGAGCCACCACCGCCGAGGGCGCGCTTCAGATCGTGATGCCCGAGATGGGCGAGTCGGTCACCGAGGGCACGATCCTCGAGTGGCATGTCTCGGGAGGGGACGCTGTCGAGGAGGGACAGACCGTTGTCGAGGTCTCCACCGACAAGGTCGACGCCGAGGTGCCGGCTCCGGCCGGCGGCGTGATCACGAAGATCGTCGGCGATCCCGATGACACGGTCGCGGTCGGCGCGGTCCTGGCGGAAATGGACCCGTCCGGCACCGCTTCGTCAGGCGACGGCGCCAGGGCCGCGGCTCCCGCGACGGACGAGGAGACGCCGAGCGAAGCGAGTACGCGGGCGGAAAGTGACGGCGACGGCGCCAAGGCCACCCCGGTCGCCCGGCGGATCGCCGCCGACCGCGGCATCGACCTCGGCAAGGTGAACGGCTCGGGTGCCGGGGGCAAGATCACCAAGGAGGACGTGCTTGCCGCCGCGGAAGGGGACGGCGCCGCGCCGGCCGCGGCAGCGCCCGCCACCGGCGAGGCGAAGCCGCTGCGGGGCCCCGCGGCGATGCTCGCCAAAGCGATGAACGAGAGCCGCTCGGTGCCGACCGCGACCTCGTTCCGCACGCTGCCGGTCGACACCCTCGATGCCAAGCGCAAGGCGCTCAACGGCGTGTTGAAGGACCGCGGGATGAAGGTCTCATTCACGCATCTGGCCGCCTGGGCGATCGTGCGGGCGGCGACCGAGTGGCCGGTGATGGTGCGTGTCTACGAGGAGCGCGACGGCAAGCCCCACGTGGTCGAGCACAACCCCGTCAACCTCGGCATTGCCGTCGACGTGGAGCGGAAGGACGGCTCGCGCAGCCTGATGGTCCCCTGCATCAAGGGCGCCGACAACCTCGACTTCAAGGGCTTTCACACCTACTACGAGGAGCTGATCACCAAGACGCGGGAGAACAAGCTCACCGCCGACGACTTCCAGGACACGAACATCTCCCTGACCAACCCGGGGGGCCTGGGGACGATCGCCTCGGTCCCGCGCCTGCTCACGGGCCAGGGAACCATCATCGCCACCGGCTCGATCGCCTATCCGCCGGAATGGGCGCATGCCTCGCCCGACCGCATCAAGCAGCTCGGGATCTCGAAGGTGATGACGATGACGTCGACCTACGACCACCGCATCATCCAGGGCGCCGAGTCCGGGTCGTTCCTGCGCCGCCTCGAGCAGCTGCTGCAGGGGGAGGACGACTTCTACGAGGCGGTCGCGCACGACCTCGGCGTCGAGCCGAGCGTCGTCTCGACCGCACACCCGGCCTCTGCCTCGGCGCCGCCCCTCGGCGCCGGCGCCCCGCAGCAGGCGGCGGTGGAGGCGAGTCCCAGCGAGGAGGTGCTGCAGGCCGTGCAAGCGGCGACCTCGCTGCTGAAGGCCTACCGCACGCACGGACACCTGGCCGCGCGGCTGGACCCGCTCGGCGCCGAGCCCAAGGGGGACCCGGCGTTGCAGCCGGAGAACCTCAACCTGACCCCGGAGCTGATGTCGCAGATCCCGGCCTCGATCCTTCGCATCGGCGTGCCCGGCGAGACCCTGCTGGAGGCGTTTCCGCGGATGCGCGAGGTCTACGGCGGCACGATGGGCTACCAGTTCGAGCACCTCTCCTCGCACCAGCAGCGCGTGTGGCTGCGCGAAATGATCGAGACCGGCGCCCACCGCCAGGGGCTCACTGCCGAGGAGCGCAAGTCCCTGCTCGGGCGGCTGATCGACGTCTTCCAGTTCGAGCGCTTCATCGAGAAGGCCTACCTGGGCCAGAAGATGTTCTCGATCGAGGGGTTGGACGCGATCGTGCCGATGCTGGACGAGATCGCGACCATCGCCGCGCGCGCCGGCGCCGACGAGGTGGTGTTCGGGATGGCGCACCGCGGCCGGCTCAGCGTCCTCGCCCACACGCTGGGTCGCCCGGTGGAGTCGATCTTCGCCGAGTTCGAGGGCTCGAAGGCGATCGAGGCCGTGAAGGCGGTTGCCGCAATCCCGCACGGCGGCACCGGCGACGTCAAGTACCACTACGGGCACAGCGGGACCTTCAAGGCGCCGGGTGGCGAGGAGATCGACGTGGGCCTGTACCCCAACCCGAGCCATCTCGAGTTCGTCGATCCGGTCGTCACCGGCGCAGCGCGCGCCGCCCAGAGCGAGCGCGACGGGGCCAATCTCGAGCACAACCCCCAGGCCGCCGTGGCGGTGCTGTTGCACGGCGACGCGGCATTCCCTGGCCAGGGCGTGGTCGCCGAGACGTTGAACCTGCAGGCGCTGGAGGGCTACACGACCGGCGGCACGATCCACATCATCCAGGACAACCAGATCGGATTCACCACCGATCCGCAGGAGGGACGCTCCACTCCGTACGCCGCGGACATGGCGAAGGGCTTCAACGTCCCGATCGTGCACGTGAACGCCGACGACGCCGAGGCCTGCGTGGCGGCCGTGCGGCTGGCCATGGCCTACCGGGAGCGCTGGGGACGCGACGTCGTGATCGACGTGATCGGGTATCGCCGCTACGGCCACAACGAGACAGACGAGCCCGCCTACACGCAGCCGCTGATGGCCGCGATGATCAAGCAGCACCGGCCTGTTTCCGAGATCTACGCGGAGAAGCTGATCGGCGACGGCGTCGTCTCGGCCGATGAGGTCGATGCCGAGGCCAAGCGCCGCCACGAGGAGATGGCGACGGCGCTGAAGCGCCTGCGGGAGAAGATGGAGGCGGGGGAATACGAGGACCCCACTGCGACGACCGGCACCGGCGAGCTCGACCGCAGCGCCAGCCCCCGGGTCGATACCACCGTAGACGAGAAGAAGCTACGGGCTCTGAACGAGGAGCTGCTCACGGTCCCGGACAGCTTCACCATCCATCGCAAGCTTCGAAAGCCCTTGATGAAGCGCACCGACTCGCTCGACCAGGGCGGTATCGAGTTCGGGCATGCCGAGTCGCTCGCCTTCGCCTCGCTGCTTACCGAGGGTGTCCATGTCCGCCTCACCGGCCAGGACACCGAGCGCGGCACTTTCTCGCACCGCCACCTCGTCCTCCACGACGAGAAGACCGGCCTGAAGTACTGCCCGATGCAGAACCTCGCCGACGCCGGCGCCCCCTTCGAGCTGCACAACAGCCCGCTCTCCGAGGCAGCCTGCCTCGGCTTCGAGTACGGCTACTCGGCCGCCGAGCCGGATTCGCTGATCCTCTGGGAGGCGCAGTTCGGAGACTTCGCGAACGCGGGTCAGGTGATCATCGACAGCTTCATCGTCTCCGGAGAGGCGAAGTGGGGGCAGACGAAGCGCCTCACCCTGCTGCTTCCCCACGGCTATGAGGGCTCAGGCCCGGAGCACTCGAGCGCCCGCATCGAGCGCTTCCTGGCGCTCGCCGCGGAGGGCAACATCCGGATCGCCAACCCGAGCACCGCGGCGCAGTACTTCCACCTTCTGCGGCGCCAGGCCCTGATCCGCAAGGCGCGGCCGCTGGTCGTGTTCACGCCCAAGGGGTTGCTGCGGCTGCCCGGAGCGGCCTCCGGCCTCGAGGAGCTGACCGGCGGCGAGTTCCACTTCGTGCTCGACGACCCGCGCGCGACCGAGCGCCACGACGCCGTGGAGAGGCTGGTGCTCTGCAGCGGCAAGATCTACTACGACATGGACGCCATCGAGCGTCGCGAGGGCGCCACCAGCGTCGCCGTCGCGAGGGTGGAGCTGCTCTACCCGTTCGCCCGCGACCAGCTCAGCGAGCTGATCTCCTCCTACCCGAACCTGAAGGAGGTCGTCTGGGTCCAGGAGGAGCCTAAGAACATGGGCGCCTGGAAGGTGTTCTGGCGGCGCATGCCGGAGCTGCTGCCGGACGGAATCGAGCTCGGCTACATCGGGCGCCCGGAGCGCGCCAGTCCGGGCGAGGGGTACTCGGTCGCCCACGCGAGAGAGCAGGAGCGCATCGTGCTCTCGGCGCTTACCCCGGAGCCGGCGGAGACCGACTAGCGGCGCGCGGTGGCTGCGACCGTGCCGGCCGGCGGCTTGGAGCCGGCGGGCCGCGGCACGATCACCGCGACCAGGCGGCGCTTGGGGCGCGGCGGTCCGTCTGTGCTTGCGATCGGTGGATTCATGCCGGAGATGTTCGCGCGACCGGCGTGCGTGGCCTATGGCCAGCTGTACAGGATGAGGGCCGGCGCGCTTCGACAGGTGGGCGAGACCCGTGGCTAAGGTGGGCCTGATGGCGACCGCTTCCGACGGCCTGCGCAAGCCCGTCCCCGGCCCGCTCTTCGAGTGGGTCAAGCGGGCGTCCTGGATCGAGCTGGCGATCTTCGCGGCGCTGCTGGTGTTCTGGCTGCTGCCCGGGTTCGAGACCGAGACCTTTGTCTTCGGGCTCACCCACGGAATCGGCTACATCGGCCTCTGCCTGCTGATCCTCGCGGCGGTCCTGCGCTACGAGGCGCCCTGGTGGCTGCTGGCCGCGACCCTCACTCCGGTGGGCCCGCTGGGCAGCGTGATCGCGATCGAGGTGATCGAGCGAAGACTGGCTCGGCAGCCAGCGGTTGGGGGTTGACGGCCCTCTTTCGCGCTATACACTCCGAAGGCCAGGGAGTTGACTGTCCAGCCCCTGGATATGGGAGAAAGGCGAGAGGGGCAAAGGAGAGGGGCAAAGAGGGATCGGCCCCAGATGGGGAATCTGAAAATAACTTAGTCCAGGCTCGTCCCCGGACGGTCCCGCCGCCGGGGACGGACGCGTCGGCATCCCTCCCTGGCTACCGACGCGCTGGCGCGGTGAGGGTCGTGCGGACCCCCTGCCTCCCGCGGCCCCGCCGCGCCTCTACTTTTCTCCGGGCTCTGCAAACCGTCCCGTCGGTTTTCGAGCCCTCCGGTTTCGGTTGACGCTACGGCTAGCCCCGCTTGTCGCGGAGCTGGCGCAGGACGAGCTGGAGGATGCCGCCGTTCTGGAAGTAGCGGACCTCGTTGGGGGTGTCGATACGGACCTTGCTCTCGAACTCGACCGGGTCGGCGCCGTCGCGGCTGGCGGTCACGGTGACGCTCTTGGCCGCGCCGTTCTGGAAGTCGGAGACGTCGATCTGCTCCTCGCCGGTGAGGCCGAGCGACTCGACGCTCTCGCCGTCGGCGAACTGCAAGGGCAGCACGCCCATCCCGATCAGGTTGGAACGGTGGATGCGCTCGAAGCTCTGCGCGATCACGGCGCGGACTCCGAGCAGCTTGGTCCCCTTCGCCGCCCAGTCGCGCGACGACCCGGCGCCGTACTCCTTGCCTGCAAGCACGACCAGCGGCACGCCCTCGTCGGCATAGCTCATCGCCGCCTCGAAGACCGTCGCTTCCTCGCCATCCGGAAAGTGGCGGGTGAAGCCGCCGGCCTTGTCGACGAGCTGGTTGCGCAACCTGATGTTGGCGAAGGTTCCGCGGATCATCACCTCGTGGTTGCCACGGCGTGAGCCGTAGGAGTTGAAGTCGCCGGGCTCGACCCCCTGTTCGATCAGCCACTGCCCGGCGGGGCTGTCCTTCTTGATCGCCCCGGCCGGTGAGATGTGGTCCGTGGTGATCGAGTCGCCCAGCACCGCCAGCACCCTGGCGCCCGCGATCGGCTCGACCGGCTCGGGCTCCGGCGGCATCTCCTCGAAGAAGGTGGGCAGGCGAACGTAGGTCGAGTCCGGCCAGGTGTAGCGGTCACCCTCGGGGACCTCGATCGCTTTCCATTGCTCGTCGCCCTTGAAGACCTCGCCGTAGTTCCTGGTGAACATGTCGGAGCGGATCGACTCGCCGACGACCGTCTTGATCTCTTCGGGATCGGGCCAGATGTCGCGCAGGTAGACCGGCTCGCCGTTCGAGCCCTCGCCCAGCGGTTCGGAAGTCAGGTCCATGTCCATGCGCCCGGCCAGCGCATACGCGACGCAGAGCGGCGGGGAGGCAAGGTAGTTGGCCTTGACGTCCTGGTTGATGCGGCCCTCGAAGTTGCGGTTGCCCGACAGCACCGCACACACCATCAGGTCCTTCTCCTCCACGGCGGCGGAAATCTCCGGCGGCAACGGCCCGGAGTTGCCGATGCAGGTGGTGCAGCCGTAGCCGACCAGGTTGAACTGAAGCTTGTCCAGGTACTCGTTGAGCCCGGCCTTCTCGAGGTAGTCGGTGACCACGGTCGAGCCCGGCGCCAGCGAGGTCTTCACCCAGGGCTTTCGCTCCAAACCCCGCTCAATCGCGTTGCGGGCCAGCAGCCCGGCGCCGACCATCACCGAGGGATTCGAGGTGTTGGTGCAGCTGGTGATCGCGGCGATCACCACGCGGCCGTGATCGAGCTCGAAGCTGGTGCCGTCCTCGAGCGTGACCTCGATCGTGTCCTGGCTGGAGCGCTCGGCGACCGCCGCGGCGCCGCCGCTGGCGGCCCGTCGCGGCTTGCCGCGCTCGTCATCGTGGACCTCGGCCGGCGGGTCTGAGGCGGGGAATGACCCGGCGACCGCCTCGTCGTAGCCGTTTCCGAGCTGCTCGGCCGCCTCGGCGTCCTCGTCCTCCAACGCGCCGAGAAAGGCCTCCTTGGCGCCGGCCAGCGGCACCCGGTCCTGGGGGCGTTTGGGGCCGGCGAGGCTCGGCTCCACGTCGCCGAGGTCAAGCTCGAGGGTGTCGGAGAAGGTCGGGTCCTCGGAGTCCGCATCGTGGAACATCCCCTGCTCACGGGCGTAGGAGTCGACCAGCTCGATCAGCTCGGTGGGACGGCCGGTGAACTCGAGGTAGCGCAGCGTCTCGCTGTCGACGGGGAAGATCGCGCAGGTCGAGCCGAACTCCGGCGACATGTTGCCGATCGTCGCCCGGTCCGCCAGCCCCAGGGTCGAGAGGCCCTCGCCGAAGAACTCGACGAACTTGGCGACCACGCCGTGCTCGCGCAGCATCTCGGTCACCGTCAGCACCAGGTCCGTGGCGGTGGATCCCTCGGGCAGCTTGCCGGTGAGCTTGAAGCCGATCACCTGTGGCAGCAGCATCGAGATCGGCTGGCCGAGCATCGCCGCCTCCGCCTCGATTCCCCCCACCCCCCAGCCGAGCACCCCGAGGCCGTTGACCATCGAGGTGTGCGAGTCGGTGCCGACCAGGGTGTCGGGATAGGCCTGAAGCACGCCGTCCCGTTCGCGGCTCCAGACCACCTGGGCGATGTACTCGAGATTGACCTGGTGGCAGATGCCGGTGGCGGGGGGCACCACGCGGAAGTTGTCGAACGCCTCCTGGCCCCAGCGCAGGAACGAGTAGCGCTCCTGGTTGCGCTCGAACTCGCGCTCTGCGTTGATCGCGAAGGCGCGGGCGTTGCCGAAGGCGTCCACCTGCACGGAGTGGTCGATGATCAGGTCGACGTCGACCAGCGGGTTGATCGCCGCGGGGTCGCCCCCGATCTCCTCCATAGCGTCGCGCATCGCCGCCAGGTCGACGACGGCCGGCACGCCGGTGAAATCCTGCATCAGAACGCGCGCCGGCTGGTAGGGAATCTCGACGCTGGGCTCGGCCGCCGCGTCCCAGGTGGCGATCGCCTCGACGTCGCCGGCCGTGACCAGCTCCCCGTCCTCGAGCCGAAGGGCGTTCTCCAGCAGCACCTTCAGCGAGTAGGGCAGCCGCGCCACGTCGAACTTCGACTGCAGCGCGTCGAGCCGGTAGATCTCGTACTCGCGGTCGCCGACCGAGAGGCTGGTGCGCGCGTCGAATGAGTCGCTCACGCCGAGCCTCTCATCGCTTCTCGCGAGGGTGCCCGGCCGCGATCTCCTCGGCCGCCCGCTTTCCCCTCGCCCCGCCCTGAGCGCGCACCGCGATCGTGGGAGAGGCGAGCGCAAGGTGGGTGGCTATGCGCATCGAAATCGGCGCGACCACAATCTCCATCTTGTCCTGTTCGATCGCACGCACGACGGCCTCGCCGACCCGCTGCGGCGTCGTCGTGCCCATCCCGGGCGGTGGCTTGGCTCCGGAGTCAGCGAACATCCCGGCCTCGCGGACGAATCCCGGCGCGACGAGCGAGACGCCCACCCCCTCCGGGGCGAGGTCGGTACGCAGGCCGAGTGCAAAGCCGCGAAGGCCGAACTTGGTCGCGTTGTAGAGCGAGGAGCGGGGACTGGGCGCCTTGCCGGCCAGCGAGCCGATGAAGACCATGTGGCCGCTACCGCGGTTCACCATCTGCTCGATCGCGGCCCGCGCCATGCGGACGGGCGCCTCGAGGTTGACCCGTAGCCCACGCTCGACCTCCTCATCGGAGAAGTCGTTGAGCATTCCCGCCCCGGGCAGGCCCGCGTTGGCGACCAGCACGTCGAACTCACCCGCGTCGGCGACCAGCTTGGTCGCGGCGCCGGGCTGGGCCAGGTCGGCGGGGATCGCGATGTGCCCACCCCCGGGCAGCTCGGCGGCGAGCTTCTCGAGCGCCTCGGGGCTGCGCGCGCTCAGCAACAGTGCCGCTCCCCGACCCGCGAGCCCCTTCGCAATCGCCCGCCCGAGCCCGCCGGTGGCGCCGGTCAGAAGCGCTTTGCGGGCGAATAGGTCCATCGCACGGAACCTACCACCGGCGCCTGCCCGGCCCGTGCTAGGACAACGCCCTCAGCGCCGGGCCCGGTGCAGCGAGCGCGAAGTGCGCGAGGGCGCGCTGGCGAAGCGGAGCCACGGCGATCTCGAGCTTGTCGCGCTCGATCGCCCGCACCACCGCCGCACCCACCTCCTGCGGAGAGGACGTGCCCAGAAAGCGAGGGTCGCCACCTCCGTCGGCGAACATCCCCGCCTCGCGGATGAAGCCCGGCGAGATCAGCGAGGCGCCGACGCCGCTGCCGCCGAGGTCGGCCCGCAGGCAAATCGCAAAGCCCCGCAGACCGAACTTCGTCGCCGAGTAGATCGAGGCACGCGGGCTGGCAGCCTTCCCTGCCAGGGAGGAGACGAAGACGAGGTGGCCCTCGCCGCGCTCGGCCATCTTCGGCGCCAGCTCGCGGGCCATGCGGATCGGCGACTCCAGGTTGACCCGCAGCGCCTCGGAGATCTCCTCCTGCGAGAAGGAGTCGAACCGGCCCGAGGCCGGCAGCCCCGCGTTTGCCACGAGCACGTCGACGTCGCCGGCCTCGTCGACCAGCTTCAGGGCGGCGCCCTCGACGGCGAGGTCGGCGGAGACCGCACGGTGGGCCATGCCACCGTCCGGTTCTGGAAGGTCGGCCGCCATCCGCTCCAGCTCGCCGGCCTTGCGGGAGCTGAGCACGAGGGAAGCCCCGCGCTCGGCCAACGCCTGCGCGATCGCCCGCCCGAGTCCGCCCGTGGCGCCGGTGAGAAGGGCGGTACGACCGGAGAGCTCCACGCGGCGGAACCTACCACCGGCACGGGGGCATGGCCCAATGACCGTGGGGCGCCCGGCTCGCGCGGGGGATAAGCTCGCCCCATGAAGCTCTATGTCTGCTGGGGCACTTTCCAGACACCAAGGCCGCCGAGGGGCCATCCCTGCCACAACGCCTACAAGGCGTTGCGGGACGCCGGTCACGACCCCGAGGTGGTCAAGGTCCAGGGTCTCGGCATCGGCCCGATCAAGTTGATGACATTGGGGCGCAAGGAGGTCCAGGAGCTGACCGGACAGCCCGCGGTTCCCGTGCTGGTCACCGACGAGGGCGAGGCGATCCATGAGTCGAAGCGGATCGTCGAGTGGGCCGAGGCTCACGCCCCGGGCGCGCCGCCCGCCGCCTGACCGCGGCCGAGCCTGCCGCACGATCGCTGCCTGAATTCGAGCCTGCGGGTGGATCGCCGATGACGCAACCGGTTGTTCTCACGCAGGATTGGGGGCGGCTGGTGCGAAACAGCACTTTGTAACGCCTGTATGAAGGTTATGTAAGCGAACGTCAATGGAACTCGCTATATTGCAGCGACTCCAATAACCGGTAAACGCCGAGTCCGCTGCCGCCACGCGGCGGCGGAGCGGGGGAACCACTCAAGGGGCTAACCCACGACTTGTGGGGGCGCAGGCCTTTAGCGCCAGCCCGACAGCTAACCCCGTAGGCCGATGAAGGAGATCGGTTTGCTTCGCAGTTCCAACCAACTGAAAGCAGGGGCTACGGCCGTAGGGGTCGGCTTGGCGCTGCTCGTTCCCTCGACGGCGCTGGCGCAATCGACCGGCGGCACCGGCGGGGCAGGCGCCTCGCAGGAGCCGGCGCCCCCACCGGAGGAGACCACTCCCCCGCCTTCCGGCTGCACGGTCGGGGGTGGTGGTGTGGGCACTTCCGCGAGCTGCCCCACCGGGAAGGCCAAGCTGACCAGCACCGGCATCGCCGTGCCGCCGGCTGACGCGCCGGGGCGCGTCAAGCGAGCGATCCGCTTCGCGAACAGGATTGTCGACAAGCCCTACCGGCTCGGCGGCGGCCACAGGCTGCCCTGGAAGCTGGACACCGCCTACGACTGCTCGGGCACCGTCAGCTGGGCCCTGCACGGCGGTCGGATGCTCAGCTCACCGCTTCCCTCGGGCTCGTTCCGGAGCTGGGCCGACCCGGGCGTCGGCCGCTGGATCACCGCCTACTACAACGGCGGCCATATGTACGCGGTCATAGCCGGGCTTCGCCTCGACACCTCGATGGTGCCGGGCAACGGGCCCGGCTGGAGCAGGAACATGCGCTCCTCGGCGGGCTACAAGAGCCGCCACTACCCGGGCCTCTAGTCGCGCTAATACACAAAGGGTGAGGCCGCCGTGCGCCGTTCCGGCCAACGGCGGAGCCGAAGTTTGTTCGCAAGCCGCTAGCCACCTCGGATAGCTTGTGGCTGGGCGCGACACCATCGCGCCCAGAAAGTGGAGGAGAAGACGGCTTCGATCACCGCACGTGAGCCGGCACCCGGCGCGGCCGCCGTTGAGCCTGTGGGCGAGGGGGACAGCGCAGCGGACGTTCGGCTCAGCGGCCTCACCAAGCGCTACGGCGAGGTGGTCGCCGTGGACGGGATCGACCTGGAGATCGGCCGCGGGGAGTTCTTCACCCTGCTCGGCCCCTCCGGCTCGGGGAAGACGACGACGCTGAGGATGATCGCCGGGTTCGAGATCCCCGACGCCGGCACCGTCGAGCTGGCCGGCCGCGACGTCGTCGACGTTCCCCCCTACGACCGCGAGGTCAACACCGTCTTCCAAGATTACGCGCTGTTCCCGCACATGACCGTGGCGGAGAACGTGGAATACGGGCTGCGCGTCAAGAAGGTCGCCAAGGACGAGCGGGGCCGCAAGCGGGTCGAGGCGCTGGAGATGGTCCGGCTCCCCGGGCTCGACTCGCGCAAGCCGAGCGAGCTGTCGGGCGGGCAGCGCCAGCGGGTGGCCCTTGCGCGGGCGATCGTCAACGAGCCGCGGGTGCTGCTGCTGGACGAGCCGCTTGGCGCTCTCGACCTGAAACTGCGCGAGCAGATGCAGGTCGAGCTGAAGGGGATCCAGAGCGACGTCGGGATCACCTTCATCTACGTCACCCACGACCAGGACGAAGCGCTGACGATGAGCGACCGGATCGCCGTCTTCGACGAGGGAAGGGTCGAGCAGGTGGGCACCCCGGCGCACGTATACGAGCAACCCGCCAACCCGTTCGTCGCCGGGTTCGTCGGTGTCTCCAACATGCTCGAGCGCGACGGCAGGCGCTTCACGATCAGGCCCGAGAAGATCCACCTGCTGGAAGCCGGCGGGGACGCACCGGGGTTGCACACCGAGACCGGCCGCATACGCGACGTCTCCTATGCGGGCAGCATCACCCGCTACCTGGTCGAGCTGGAGGCAGGGGGAGAGCTTCAGGTGGTCCGCCAGAACCTCGAGACCTCCTCGGAGGAGGCCCTCGAGCAGCGCGGGCGAGAGGTAACTGTCGGCTGGCGGCCGGAGCACGCCGTCGCCGTCAAGACTGGAAAACAAGACGAGGGAAGGTGATGTCTCGATGAGCAACAGAAAACCCGGCAACCCGGCGAGGGTCGCCTGGCTGATCGTCGCCTCGCTGGTCGCGTTCATTGCGCTGTTTGCGGCCGGATGCGGCGACGACGGCGGCGACACGACCGGCGGCGGTGGTGATGAAGGCCTTACGAAGGTCGGTAAGGGAGAAGGCAAGCTGAACCTGATCGCCTGGGTCGGCTACGCGGAGGACGGCTCGACCGACCCCGCGGTCGACTGGGTGACGCCGTTCGAGAACCAGACCGGCTGTCAGGTCAGCGTCAAGACCGCCGGCACCTCGGACGAGATGGTCGACCTGATGCGGACCGGGCAGTACGACGGCGTATCCGCCTCGGGCAACGCGTCCCCTCGCCTCGTCGAGGGCAACGACGTTGACCCGGTCAACGTCGACCTCGTCCCGAACTACGGGACGGTGTTCGCGGATATCAAGGACCAGCCCTACAACACGTTCGACGGCACCCATTACGGGATCCCGCACGGCCGCGGGGCGAACCTGCTGATGTGGAACGAGAACGACGTCAAGCCGGCGCCGGACTCCTGGGACGTGATCCTGGACCCGAAGAAGGCAGCCGACTACAAGGGCAAGATCAGCGTCTACGACGACCCGATCTACATCGCCGATGCGGCTCTGTACCTCAAGGAGCACCAGCCCGATCTGGGGATCGAGAACCCCTACGAGCTGAACGAGGAGCAGTTCAACGCCGCCATCGATCTGCTCAAGGAGCAGAACCCCAATGTGGGCGAGTACTGGCACGACGCCGCAACGCAGATCTCGTCGTTCACCAACGGGGACGTTGAGGTCGGCACGACGTGGCAGTACCAGTACTTCACGTTGCTGGCCGACGACCAGCCTGTGGCATCGAACCCGGCATCAACCTTTGTGCCCAAGGAGGGCGCGACCGGGTGGTCCGACACCTGGATGCTCAGCTCATCCGCGAAGCATCCGAATTGCATGTACAGGTGGATGAACCACATCATCAGCCCCAAGGTCAATGCCGAAGTGGCGGAGTGGTTCGGAGAGGCCCCGGCGCAGAGCAAGGCGTGCGCCGAGACGTCGGACCCGAAGTTCTGCGCCAACTACCACGCCGACGATCCCGGGTTCTGGGAGGGTGTCTACTACTGGAACACGCCGGTCACCGATTGCACCGTCACCGATCAGCGCGCCCACGAGGGCGGCAGCGGCGGCGACTGCAAGGACTACAACGCCTGGATCAAGGCGTGGACCGAGGTCAAGGGGTGATGCAACGGCCCACTTGATGCAGATTCGCCGTGGAAGCCGCTGACGCTCTAGCGTCGGCGCCGAAGAGGTCGGTGGGCCGCAGGCTCGCCGGCCTCTTCCACGGCCGTCCCCGGCTCCAGGTCGGGTCGCTGCTGGCCGGCCCGGTCGGCTGGCTGGTGATCGGCTACATCGGGTCGCTGGCGATCATGCTGGTCGCCGCCTTCTGGAGCGTCAATGCGCTCAGCGGCGAGACGATCCGCGGCTTCAGCCTCGACAACTTCCAGGAGCTGACAAGCGAGCCGGTCTACCGCACCGTGGCGGGCCGGACCATCCTCATAGCGGCCCTGGTCACGATCACCGACGCCCTGCTGGCCTTCCCGATCGCCTTCTACATGGCCAAGGTGGCGAGCCAGCGGATGAAGGCGGTGCTGGTAGTGGCGATCCTGATGCCCCTGTGGTCGTTCTACCTGGTCAAGGCCTACGCGTGGCGGATCATCCTTTCCGATGGAGGGATCCTCAACTGGGCGCTCGACCCCTTCGGAATCTCCGGCCCGGGCCTTCAGGGCAACTTCCCCGCCTATCTGACCTTCACCTACCTCTGGCTGCCGTTCATGATCATTCCGATCTATGCGGGGCTGGAGCGGATCCCCGACTCGCTGCTCAGTGCCTCCGAGGACCTCGGCGCCGGCCCGGGCACGACCTTCCGGCGGGTGATCCTGCCGATGGCCTTCCCGGCGGTGATCGCCGGCTCGATCTTCACGTTTTCGTTGACGCTGGGCGACTACATCACTCCCCAGCTCGTCACCAGCACCCAGTTCATCGGCAACGTCGTGTTTGCGAGCCACACCAACAACCTGCCCTTCGCCTCGGCGATGGCGACGGTCCCGATCCTGATCATGATCGTCTACCTGCTGATCGCCCGCCGGCTGGGCGCGTTCGAGCATCTCTAGGGAAATGCGGCTGTCGAGACGCTCACAGTTGCTGCTTCGGGCCGGCGTGGGGGTCACCCTCGCCTTCATCTACATCCCGCTGATCGTGATCGCGATCTACGCGTTCAACACCGTCGGGACCCTGGGGTGGCCGCCCGACGGACTGACCTTCGACTGGTTCGAGAAGGCGTTCAACAACGACGGGGCACGGGAAGCGTTCATCAACTCCCTGAAGGCGGGCGCCGCCGCCACCGCGATCGCGCTGGTGCTCGGCACGCTCGCCTCGCTGGCCGTCGGCCGACACGAGTTCTTCGGGCGCGAGACAATCTCCTTCGTCGTCGTGCTGCCGATCGCGCTGCCGGGAATCATCACAGGGCTGGCTCTCAACGACACCTTCACCCAAATCTTCGGGATCGACCTCAGCCTCTTCACCGTGATCGTCGGCCACGCCACCTTTTGCATCGTGGTGGTCTACAACAACGTGATCGCCCGGCTGCGGCGGATGTCGGGGTCGATCGAAGAGGCCTCAGCCGACCTGGGCGGGGATCCCTGGCAGACGTTCCGCTACGTCACCCTGCCCACCATACGCACCGCCCTGGTGGCCGGGGCGCTGCTCGCCTTCGCCCTCTCCTTCGACGAGATCATCGTCACCAACTTCACGATCGGCGCCGGACAGCAGACCCTGCCGATCTGGATCTTCTCGAACCTGTTCCGGGCCGAGACCGTCCCGATCGTCAACGTTGTGGCGGTGCTGGTGGTGGTGATCTCGATCATCCCCGTCTACCTGGCGCACCGGCTGACCCGCGAGGAGGGCGGGGCCGCGGGCAAGGGAGCGGCCGCGCAGGCAACGGCCGAGGCGACCGCGGTCCCCTGAGCTGGGCCTATCTGCTCAGCCCAAACTCACCATCACGTGCTTGATCTCGGTGTAGTCCTCCAGCGCGTAGATCGAGAGGTCCTTGCCATAGCCGGACTCCTTGTAGCCGCCGTGCGGCATCTCGGAGGCGAGCGGGATGTGATCGTTGACCCACACGCACCCGAACCGCAGCGCGTTGGCGACTCGCATCGCACGGCCGACGTCGCGGGTCCACACCGATGAGGCGAGCCCGTAGCGGGTCCCGTTGGCCCACTCGATCGCCTTCGCCTCGTCGTCGAAGCGCTGCACGGTGATCACCGGGCCGAATATCTCGTCCTGGACCATCTCGTCGTCCTGCTCGAGGTTGGAGACCACCGTCGGCTCGAGGAAATAGCCGGGCAGGTCCGGCTCGCTGCCGCCTGTGACCAGCTCGGCATGCCCGGGCTTGCGCTCGAGGAAGCCCTCGACGCGCTCGCGCTGGCGCTCGGAGTTGAGCGGGCCCAGTGTGGTGTCCGGTGACGTCGTGTCGCCCATCACGTAGCCCTTCGCCTGCTCCGCCAGGCCGCCGACGAAGTCGTCGTAGACCTTCGCCCCGGCCAGCACGCGGGTCGCGGCGGTGCAGTCCTGGCCGGCGTTGTAGTAGCCGGTCCCGGCAATCGTCTCCAGCGCCGTCTCCAGCTCGACGTCGTCGAAGACCACCACCGGCGCCTTTCCGCCCAGTTCCAGGTGGACCCGCTTCAGGGAGTCGGAGGCCGCCTTGGCGATCCACTTGCCGGTCGGCGGGGAGCCCGTCAGCGAGACCATGTCCACGTCGTCGTGTGTGACCAGCGAGGCGCCGGCGGGCTCGCCGTGGCCCCCGATCACGTTCAGCACCCCGGGCGGCAGGATGTCCGCCGACCACTCGGCCAGCTTCAGCGTCGTCACCGGCGTCGTCTCGGCCGGCTTCAGGACCACCGTGTTGCCGGCTCCCAGCGCCGGGCCGATCTTCCACACGGCCATCATCAGCGGGTAGTTCCAGGGGGTGATCTGGCCGACGACCCCAATCGCCTCGCGGCGGATCATCGACGTGTAGCCCTCGGTGTACTCGCCCGCCGCGCGGCCTTCGAGGCAGCGCGCGGCGCCGGCGAAGAAGCGCAGGTTGTCGACCATGAACGGGATCTCGTCCTCGAGGAACGAGTGGCGTGGCTTGCCGGCGTCGGCCGACTCCAGGTCGGCGATCTCCTCCGCGCGCTCCTCGATCAGGTCGGCGATCTTCAGCAAGGCCTGGGAGCGCTCACCCGGGGTCTTGACCGACCACTCGGCAAATGCCTTGCGGGCAGCCTTGACCGCCCGGTCAACGTCCTCCGCGGTCGACAGCGGCGCCTCGGCGATCACCTCGCCGGTGGCCGGGTTGACGACTTCCTCGGTCGCACCCTCGGCGGGGTCGACGAGCTCGCCGTCGATGAAGTTCTGGAGCCTTGTCTTCGTGGCTGTTGCCATCTCGTTCCTTTCAATCGGTCGCTGGTCGCTGGTCGCTGGTCGCTAGCCCCTGAGTGACTCCAAGCGCCTCCTCAACGGGGACGTAATCGGCGCCGACGCCCTCGGCGACGGCGGGGTGGGTGACCTTGCCGTTGGCCACGTTGACGCCCGGGCGCAGCCCGGGGTCGCGGCGGATCGCCTCGGCGACGCCGTGGTCGGCGAGCGCGGCGGCGTAGGGCAGGGTCGCGTTGGTCAGCGCATTGGTCGAGGTGATCGGCACCGCGCCGGGCATGTTCGCGACGCAGTAGTGGATGATCCCGTCCACCTCGAAGGTTGGGTCGTGGTGGGTGGTCGGCCGCGAGGTCTCGAAGCAGCCGCCCTGGTCGATCGCGACGTCGACCAGCACGGTTCCGGGCTTCATCAGCTCGAGCTGCTCGGCGCGCACGACGTAGGGCGCCCTTGCTCCGTGCACCAGCACCGCGCCGATCACGAGGTCGGCGCGCGGCAGCATCTCCTCGACGGCGAGGGTGGTGGAGAAGACGGTCGAGCAGCGCCCTCCTATCGCCAGGTCGAGCTGGCGCAGGCGTTCGATCGACTTGTCGAAGATGAAGACGTCGGCCTCCATCCCGATCGCGATGAAGGCGGCGTTCATGCCCACCACGCCGCCGCCGATGATCAGCACATTGGCCGCGGCTACGCCGGGGACGCCGCCGAGCAGGATGCCCCGGCCGCCGAACGGCTTCTCCAGCATGAAGGCGCCGGCCTGGGTCGCGATCTTGCCGGCGATCTCGCTCATCGGCGCCAGCAGCGGCAGCTGCCCGCGCTCGTCCTCGACCGTCTCGTAGGCGATGCAGATCGCTCCGGACCGGCAGAGGCCGGTGGTCAGCTCCGGCGCCGGCGCCAGGTGAAGGTAGGTGAACAGCACCTGCCCGGGCCTGAGAAGCTCCGCCTCTGGCAGTTGGGGCTCCTTGACCTTCAGCACCATCTCCGCCTCCCCGAACACGGCTTCCGCGTCGGGCAGGATGCTCGCCCCCTGAGCCTCGTAGTCGGGGTCGCTGATCGCGCTGCCCTCTCCGGCGCCGCTCTGGATCACCACCTCGTGCTCGTGCTCGACCAGCTCGCGCACCCCCGCCGGCGTGATGGCGACCCGGTACTCGTCGTCCTTGATCTCGGTCGGGACTCCCACCTTCATGCGCGGGCCTCCTCGGAGACCTCCAGCTCGAACTCGCTGCCGCGGGTCTGGAGCTCGGCGAACATCTCATCGGGGTCGATGCAGCGCTCGGGAGGGAGCGCGCCGCGGGCCGCGATCCGCCCGCGTGCGAGCAGGCGCACCGTCGCCGCGGCCGGAGCGGCGGTGGAGACGATCCCGCCGCCCAGCTCCCACTCCTCGTGCGGGATGGTGACGGCGCGCATCCGGGCGCGGCGGCCATCGCCCGATGCCTCGACCTGGTGGACCGAAACGGTCTTGGGCGAGGGCCGGCCGGCTTCCCTGCCGGCTTCCCTCACCTGCTCCTCCGTGGCGCCTGCCAGTTCGCGCAGGCGCTCCAGGAGGGCCTCTGCCAGCGACAGGCGAAAGCTCGACTCGCAGCAGCCGAAGCTGTCGCCGAAGGTTCGAAGCTCCGAATGGAGCGTGTGGATGGTCGGGACGACCCCGATCGGATCGCCGAAGTCAACCTTGCCGCCCGGGCTGAGCGGCTCGATCTCCACCCGCTCGCAATCCCGCAGCACGACGGGTCGCAGGGTCAGCTCGTCGATCAGCGTGTCCAGCGCGTAGGGGACGCTGAAGCCTGGCGGGGGATCGAGGTCGCGGCCGGCGGCACTGACGTGGATCGCATCAACTTCCTCCAGCTCACGCCCCACACGGGCTGCCATCAGGTTGGTCTTTCCGGGGCTCGACCCGATGCCGAGCACCGCGACCAGATCGGCCTGCTCGAACTCGGGGCCGAGGGCGAGCTGCTCGCCCGTCACGTGATAGAGCCCACCCAGGTCGAGGTAATGGCAGCCCGCCTGAAGGGCGGCGCGCATCGCGTCCAGGTTGATCCGGTAGCTGGCCGAGTTGACCAGCACGTCGCAGGCATCGATCTCGGCGGCGAGCCCCGCACGCGCGTCGGCCCGTCTTGCCTCGGCCCTCCCGGCGCCGTGCTCGGCCGCCACCGCCGCGGCCCGTTCGGCGTCGAGGTCGAGCAGCAGAATCGAAGAGACCTCCTCGGAGGCCGCCAGGTCGCGGACGATCGCCGGCGCGATCGTCCCCGCAGCTCCCAGCACGGCGACCTTCATCGCAGTATCTCCCGGCCCCGCAGCGCCAGCCAGAACTCGATCCGGTCGTGGGCGCGGCTGAGGTCGCGCCCGGTCAGCTCCTCCACCTTGCGCATGCGGTAGCGCAGCGTGTGGCGGTGACAGAAGACCTCGCGCGCGGCCCGCTCCCACTGGCCGTTGTGCTCGATGAAGGCCTCCAGCGACCGCACCAGCTCGCCGCCGTATTCGGCGTCCCCGTCCTCGATGGGGCTGAGCACGCTCTCGCAGTAGATGCGCAGCGCCTCGTCGTCCTGGACCGACAGCAGCAGGGTGAAGGCGCCGAGGTCCTGCCAGGAGGCGACGTCGGGGGCCTTGCCGTTGGTGAGCGCCGTCGCCTCCAGCGCACAGCGTGCCTCGTGAAAGGAGCGCCGCAGCGATTCCGGCGGCGCTGGGCGGCTGGCCGCAGCGCGCACCCCGCCACCCCTTCCGGCAAGCGCCCGGCGTGCCTCGGAGGCAACTTCGAGCGGGTCGTGTGTGGAGGCGTCGATCACCGCACAGAGAAGCTCACGCCCGCCGCTCGCGTGGGGTGCCACCACGGCCGCACAGCCGGCCTCGGCCAGTGCCGCCTCCAGCGCCGGTTCGGCGGCGGTGGCGTCATCCACCGCAAAGACCAGCACCGACGCGTCCTCGCCGATACCGAAGGGGGCCAATCGCCGGTGCAGCTCACCGGCGTCGAGGCGGCCGCTGAGCGCGCCGGTAAGCACGTCGCCCGCCAGGCGCCGCTCGGTCTCGCGCTCGACCCGGCGGCGCATCAGCTCCAGCGCGACGACGACCACCGCCTGCTGAAGGATCAGACGCTCGAAGTCGCCCAGCCCGCCGGAGTCGCGGATGATCGCGACCCAGGCCTGCGGGGGGCCGCCGCCGGGGGAGACCACCGGATGCGCGAGGGCGCGGCCGGCGATCGACGCATGCTCGGGAACGAACGGATGCCCATCGGCCGCGTGCGCCGCTGCCTCGGAACGGACCGCGGCCTGTGCGGCCTCTGACAGATTGCGCCGGAAGCTGCGCGAGGCGAGCACCTCCCCGCGCCCGTCGAGCACCAGCACGGTGCCGCCGACCGCCGAGGAGATCGTCGCCGTCAGCTCCTCGAGCCCGCGTTCCTCCAGCACCAGGCGCTCGAGCCGGCGCTGCACGGCGATGCCGCGCTGCAGCACCTCGTACTGCTCGTTGACCAGCCGCGCGAAGGCCTTCTCGGTGAGCGCGATGAACGGCATCGAATAGGGCACCTCGAACAGCGGGAAGTCATGCTTTTCGGCTTCGTCGACCAGCGCCTTGGGCAGCTTCTTGTGGTCGAAGCCGGTGCCGAAGCCGAGCCCCGCCAGGTTGTGATCGGCGAGCCTCCGCACGAAGGCACGCTGCTTGGCGGCGCCGGTGAGCTGGATTCCGGTGGTCAGCATCAGCTCACCGCCCGACAGCCACTGGGTCGGGTCCTCGAGCTCGGAGATATGCACCCAGCGCACCGGATTGGACAGCGACTTGGCACCGGCGGCCGGTTCGAGGTCGAGCTCGTCGAGAAGGCTTTGGACGGTGAGCACGGGCAGCCCCTACAACGAGCGCTCCGCGGCGGCGCTGAGCACGTCGTGGAGGACCTCGTGAATCTCCGAGAACTGCTCGGTGTCGGCGATCAGCGGCGGTGCCAGCTGCACCACCGGGTCGCCGCGGTCGTCGGCGCGGCAGATCAGCCCGCGCCGGAACAGCTCACCCGAAAGGAAGCCGCGCAGCAGATTCTCGGACTCCTCGTCGGTGAAGCCCTCCTTGGTGTCCTGGTCCTTGACCAGCTCGACCGCCTGGAAGAAGCCCGCGCCCCGCACGTCACCGACGATCGGGATCTCACGCAGGCTCTCCAGCATCTCGCGGAACTCTGCCTCCTTGCGCAGCACGTGCCCGCTGAGGTCCTCCTGTTCGTAGATGTCGATGGCGGCCAGCGCCGCAGCGGCGGCCACCGGATGGCCCGCGAAGGTGAAGCCATGGGCGAACATCCCCTTCTCGCTCATGAACGGCTCGGCGACCTCGTCGGAGACGATCAGGGCCCCCATCGGCGCGTAGGCCGAGGTCAGCGCCTTGGCGGTGGTGATCATGTCCGGCAGGTAGCCGTAGCGCTCGCTGCCGAACCAGTGGCCGATACGGCCCCAGGTGCAGATCACCTCGTCGGAGATCAGCAGCACGTCGTGGCGGTCGCAGATCTCGCGCACCCGCTGGAAGTAGCCCTCCTGCGGCGGGATACAGCCACCCGCGTTCTGCACCGGCTCGAGGATCACCGCGCCAACCGTTTCCGGTCCCTCGAAGACGATCCGCTCCTCGATCTGGTCGGCGGCCCAGAGCGGGTCGCGGTCGGCCGGCCAGCGGTAGCTGTCGGTGTTGGGGACATGGCAGCCTCCAGGAGTCAGCGGTTCGAACTGCGAGCGCAACCCGGGGATGCCGGTGGCCGAGAGCGCCCCCAGCGAGGTGCCGTGATAGGCGATCTCGCGGGCGATCACCTTCGTCTTGTGCCCGCTGCCCTTGACCCGGTGGTAGTTGCGCGCCAGCTTCAACGCCGACTCGACGGCCTCGGATCCGCCGGAGGTGAAGAAGACGCGCTCCAGGCCGGCCGGAGCCAGGGAGGCGATGCGAGCGGCCAGCTCGATCGCCCGTGGATGGGCGTAGCTCCACACCGTGAAGAAGTCGAGCTCACCCACCTGACGGGCCATCGCCTCCCCGATCTCCGAGCGTCCGTGCCCGGCATTGACGCAGAACAGCGCCGAAAGTCCGTCGAGGTAACGCCTTCCGTGCTCGTCGTAGACGTAGCAGCCCTCGCCGCGAGCGATGATCGGCACCTCGGCGTCCCGGTAGGCGCCGTGGCGCGTGAAGTGCATCCAGAGATGTCGCTTGGCGAGCTCCTGGAGGCTCGCATCGGTTGCCTTCGCGGTTGTCTGCGGGGCTGTCGCCATCGGCGACCTCCTTCCCTCTCAGCCTTGAGCCTCGCCTACGACGTTGTGGATAACGCTAGAGCCGCAACGGCAGGAACGCAAGTGGTCGCACGGTCAAGTCTCGGCCTGCTACTTGTACAGAATGTACAACCCCGGCCAGGGTTTTTGGGGCATTCGCCACTTGCTTCCGCCGGGTGCGCCGCTTAGCCTCGCTGGAGCGTGGCGCGTTGGGCGCGGCGCCGATCAGGAGGAGTGGCATGGAGAGTGCTTCGATCGCAGCACCCGGTGCGGCCGGCGGCGGCGCGGGAGCCAAGAAGGGCGACAAGGGGCTGAAGACCGGCGCTCTCGGCCGGTGTGTGAGGGGGTCAAATGAAGCTCCAGCGCTATAACTGGTGTGGAGGTCTGGGGGGTGATTGAACAAATCGAGCAAACACCGAGCGTCGAGCTGAGAAGCGTCACCAAGCGCTTCGACGAGGTGGTGGCCGTCGACGAGCTGGACCTCGACATCGGCCGCGGCGAGTTCTTCACCCTGCTCGGGCCAAGCGGATGTGGCAAGACGACGACGCTGCGGGTCGTGGCCGGGTTCGAGCAGCCCACTGCCGGCGAGGTGCTGATCGAGGGCGCCGATGTCGCCGGGCTCCCCGCCCACAAGCGGCCCACCAACACCGTCTTCCAGAGCTACGCGCTGTTCCCGCACCTCAGCGTCGAGGAGAATGTGGCCTTCGGCCTGCGGCGCAAGAAGGTCAGCGGCGCCGAGATCGACCGCCGCGTCGCGGAGGAGCTCGATCGCGTCGGGCTCGCTGCCGAAGCGAAGCGCAGGCCCGCCCAGCTGTCCGGCGGGCAGCAGCAGCGCGTCGCGCTGGCGCGCGCTCTGGTCAACCTTCCCAAGGTGCTGCTGCTCGACGAGCCGCTCGGCGCACTGGACCTGAAGCTGCGCAAAGGGTTGCAGGTGGAGCTGAAGCGGATCCAGCGCGATGTCGGAATCACCTTCCTCTACGTCACCCACGACCAGGAGGAGGCGCTGACGATGTCGGACCGGATCGCGGTCATGAACCGCGGCCACGTCGAGCAGGTGGCCGACCCCGAGGAAGTCTACGAAAGGCCCGCGAGCACTTTCGTCGCCGGGTTCATCGGGGTCTCGAACTTGATGCCCGCGACGGTCGAGACCAACGGGGCGATACGCCTTGACAACGGGCCGACCGTTCGCAGCTCGGAGTTGAACGGGTTCCGCCCCGGCGAGCGCTGCTTCGCGGTGGTGCGGCCGGAGAAGCTGCAGCTCGCGGCGGAAGGCGGAGACAGAGAACTTCCCAGCGTCGAGGGCACGGTGGAGAGCTCGCTCTACCTCGGCACCTCGACCCAGATAGTCGTCGACCTCGGCAGCGACGTGCGGATGACCGTGCTCTATCCCAATGCCGACGAGGCCGCGCGGCAGGGCTTGCCCGGCGGCGGCGCGCGGGTGAGGCTGAGCTGGCAACCCGAACACATGCACCTGGTGCGCGAGTCGCCGACCACCGAGGCGGCACCCGCAGAACAGGCTTTGACACAGACATGACAGAACAGACAGGAGAGGAACAGTGAGCGAAACAAGGACGATTCGGACGCTGATCGTGGCGGCCCTGATGCTTGCGGCCGCGGTGTTGATTGCCGCCTGCGGCGGCGGGGATACGGTCGGAGGCGGCAGCGACGAAAAGGTCACGACCGCCAAGGGGGGCAAGCCGACGGGCGAGGTCACGATCTCCAGCTGGCCCGGCTACATCGACCCTGGCAAGAACGGGACTGTGGCCGAGTTCGAGGAGCGCTACGGAGTCGACGTCAGCTACATCGAGGACATCACCTCCAACGTCCAGTTCTTCGGCAAGCTCCAGCCGCAGCTGGATCAGGGGCAGTCCGGCGAGCGCAGCCTGTTCGTCGTCACCGACTGGCTGGCCAAGCAGATGTACGACCTGGGCTACCTGGAGGAGTTCTCACACGACGACCTCCAAACCGTGTTCGAAAACATCTTGCCGGCGTTCGAGAAGTCCGAATCGGACCCCGGGCGCAAGTTCTCGATCCCCTGGCAGGGCGGTCTCACCGGGATCTGGGTCGATACGGCACAAGCTCCGGAGATCCGGTCGATCGAGGATCTCTTCGATCCCAAGTACAAGGGCAGGATCACGTTCCTCGACGAGATGCGCGACACCGTTCCCCTGGTCATGCAGTATCGAGGGATCGATCCTTCGAACGCGTCCAAGCAGGAGTGGCTGGATACGATCGCTTTCCTCAAGGACGCGGCCGACTCGGGCCAGATCCGCCGCTTCGCCGACAACTCGTACACGGAGGACCTGACCTCCGGAAACGTCGTCGCGGCGATCGGCTGGTCCGGCGACGCATCGCTGATCGGCCGCGAGAGCGTGGAGTGGCGCAAGCCCACCGACGCATGCGACACCTTCTTCGACCAGATGGTGATCCCCGTCGGTGCGCCGAATACCGCCGCGGCGCTTGCGTTCATGAATTTCGTCTACCGGCCCGAGGTGCAAGCCGACATCGCGGCGTACGTCAACTACGTCACCCCGGTGGCCGGCGTCCAGGAGATCCTCGTGAAGCGGGATCCCGAGCTCGGGAACAACGAGCTGATCTTCCCGCCCCCGTCCCTGACGCGGGGCTGTTCGGCGGACCCGAATCCGCCGGGAAGCGCGCAGGACCAGCAGGACGTCACCGAGGCCTTCCAGGACGTGGTAACCGGCTAGAGGAGCTAGGGAGTGCCGGCGGCCAAGGCGGATAAGCCCCGAGGGAAGAGGCCTCGGCTTTGACCATCGGCCGCCGGTTCATCCCCTACTGGCTGCTGGCGCCGGGGGCGGTCTGGCTGCTGCTCTTCTTCATCGTGCCCATGTACTTCATGGGCGAGCTGGCGCTCCGATCGGGGACCTTCGAGACGGGCTTCGTCTTCGACTGGCAGTTCTCGAACTTCCCCGACTCGCTGCAAGGCAACGAGGAGCAGATCGTTCGTTCCTGCTGGTACGCGGGCCTGGCCACCATCCTGGCGCTGCTGATCTCCTATCCGCTCGCCTACGCGATCGCCCAGGCATCGCCCCGCTGGCGGATCCTGCTCCTTTTCGCGGTCATCGCCCCCTTCTTCACCACCTACCTGATCCGCACCATCGCCTGGAAGACGATCCTCGCCGACCAGAGCCCAATCGTCGACGTGCTCCAGTACATGCAGCTGGTGCCCGACGACGGACGGGTGCTCGCCACCTCAGGCGCCGTGATCGCGGGCCTCACCTACAACTTCCTGCCTTTCATGATCCTGCCGATCTACGCCAGCATCGAGCGCCTCGACCTGCGCCTGGTCGAGGCGGCCAAGGACCTCTACTCGTCCTCGACGCAGGCATTCCTCCGGGTGACGCTGCCACTCACCGCCCCCGGCATCGTCGCCGGAGTCCTGCTCACGTTCATCCCCGCGTTTGGCGACTATGTCAACGCGACGATCCTCGGCGGGACGAGCCAGGCGATGATCGGCAACAAGATCCAGTCCCTGTACTTGTTCGAGCGGGACTACCCGGAGGCGGCTGCCCTCTCATTCCTGATGATGGCCCTGATCCTCGTAGTGGTCCTGGTCTACATCCGCCTCGCCGGCACCGACGCCTTCATGGGCGAGGAGGAGGAGCGCACCTGATGGCATGGCTGCGGCGAAACGCGTTGCGGATATACGCCGGGCTCGCGGTGCTGTACATGCTGATCCCGATCGGGGTGATCGCGGTCTTCTCATTCGCGGAGACACCGAAGGACAAGATCAACTTCGCCATCAGCAACGGCTTCACACTCGAGTACTGGGAGAACGCTTTCGCGATCGAGGAGCTGAACGATGCGCTGCGCACCTCGCTGGAGCTGGCGGCCCTGTCGACCCTGATCGCGACCGCGATCGGGACGCTGATGGCGGTGGCCCTCGTCCGCTACCAGTTCTTCGGCCGCCGCACGACGAATCTGCTCATCGTGTTGCCGATGGCGACGCCCGAGATTGTGATGGGGGCGGCGCTGCTGTCGATGTTCATCATCTACACGATCGCGCTCGGATTCACCACCCTGCTGATTGCGCACGTCATGTTCTCGATCAGTTTCGTGGTCGTCGTGGTGCGGTCGCGCCTGATCGGCTTTGACCGCAGCCTCGAGGAAGCCGCGCGCGACCTGGGAGCGACGCCGCTTCAGACCTTCCGCTTCGTGACGCTGCCCTTGATCCTGCCCGGCGTGATCGCCGCCGCCCTGCTCGCCTTCGCCCTCTCGATCGACGACTTCGTGATCTCCAACTTCAACTCCGGCACCACCGTCACGTTCCCGCTCTACGTGTTCGGGGTCGCGCTGCGCGGCATCCCGGTTCAGGTGAACGCGATTGCCACGATGCTGTTCATCGTCACGGCGATCGCCATACTGCTGGTGATCTGGCAGCAGCGCCGTGCCGAGCGGCTGGCCGCGGTGCGCCCCGAGCCCGAGGGCGAGCCTGTGATGGCGCCCGGGGTCGCGGGAGCCTGAGGTGGCCGAACCCGAGACCCGGCTTGCTGATAAGCGGCTCGCCGCCGCACGGCGCCTAGGCTCGCCAGGGCGGAACCCAGCCGCCGAACACCCGCTCCAGCTCCAGCGCCACCGCGATGGTGACGTGGTCGCGGTCAGGGCCGGCCGCCACCTGCACGCCTAGCGGCAACCCCTTGGCGTTGAGGCCCAGCGGCACCTGCGTCACCGGTAGGCCGAGCAGGTTGAAGGCCGCAGTCGGCGTGATCAGCCAGGTCTGTCCGATCGTCGTCGAGTGGCGCGGGGCGACCCGCGCGTGCGACGGATGCAGCAGCACGCCGCCGCCGATCACGCCGGTGACCTGCTCGGAGACGCTGCGGGCTGCCGCCAGCGCGCGGCGGGTCTGGATCTCCGGCATCCGCTCTCCGATCCGTTCGGCCGCCAGCAGCAGCAGGGTCGGGATCGTGTACGGGCCGCCGCGCCGGAACGCGGTCCGCAAGGTGGGCGGCGTGCCCCCCTCGTTGACGATGATGTCGCGCACGCTGACGTCGGCGCCGTCCTGCAGCGCCACAAGGAACAGCTCCAGGGCGCGCCGCAGCTCCTTCATGTCCTCGCGCCGCACCCGCGCCCCGGCGGCGGCCAGCGCCCCCGCAGCTCGCTCGCGCGCCTCGCGCAGCTCGCGCTTGGTGGGAAGGAACGACGCGTGCTCGCTGAGGATCACGTCGAGCCCGTCCAGCGAAACCTCGTCCGGGTCGCCCAGCTCGACGTCGCGCGTGCGCTGGTCCTGGCCGTCAGGCCCGGCGATGATCCGAATCAACGGCATCAGGTCCTCGGCGCGCCGGGACAGCGGCCCCATCGTCAGCAGCCGCGCCGCCTCGCCGCCGGTGCTCGGGAACATCCCGGTGTCGGGGACGATGTCGGGCGAGGGCTTGTGGCCGAAGACGCCGTTGAAGAAGGCGGGCATGCGGATCGAGCCGGCGATGTCGGAGCCCAGCCCGATCGGCGAGCCGCCGGAGCCGATCGCCGCGCCCTCGCCTCCCGACGAACCGCCGGCGATCCGCTTCCGGTCGTAGGCGTTGTTGGTTCGGCCGTAGACGCGGTTGTCCGACTCGAGCCACATGGTCAGCTCGGAGACGTTGCTGACCCCGAGCGGAATCGCACCGGCGTCGATCAGCCGCTGCGCGGCGGGGGCGGTCTCCTCGCTGCGGAAGTCGCGCCGGCAGACGAGGCCCGCGCAGTTGGGCATTCCGCGGACGCGTATCGACTCCTTGATCGTGCAGGGCACCCCCAGCAGCGGCGGCAGGTCGCTCTCGCCGGCCTCGATCCGGGCGTCGGCGGCGTCGGCTTCTTCGCGAGCCTGCTCGTAGCGGTCGGCGGCGATTGCGTTGGTTCCGCTGCGCTCCAGCAGCTCGATGTGGGTCTCGACCACCTCGCGCGCGGCGACCTCGCGCGCGGCAATCGCCTCCGCGAGTTGGCGCGCGGAGCTCTCGGTGATCGGCAGCGCTGCGGTGGCGACGGCCATCGGCGGACGAGTCTACGACCGCCCCGCCCGGATCGCGCCGCCACGGCCAGGCGCCGGTCATACACTCGGCCTCGGTGTCAAACCAGGACTCGACCCCGTATCTGGACGCGGTGCTCGCCTACGCAGCCCGCGATCCCGGCCGCTTCCACATCCCCGGCCACAAGGGCGGGCCGGGCGCCGACCCGGCACTTCGCGCCCTGGTCGGCGAGGAGGGCCTGCGGCATGACGTCCCGGCGCTGATCGAGGGGATCGACGTGATCACCGCCGGGCCGGGCGAGCAGGGCGCCGAGCCCACCCCGTTGGAGCAGGCCCAGAGGCTCGCCGCCGAGGCCTGGGGGGCCCGTCGCAGCTGGTTTCTGATCAGCGGGGCCTCGCAGGGCAACCACGCCGCGGTGCTCGCCCTCGCCCACTCGGGCTCGGAGCTGGTGGTGCAGCGCAACATCCACTCGTCGGTGATCGACGCCCTCGTTCTTAGCGGGATGCGCCCTCGCTTCGTCTCGCCCGAGCTGGACCCCGAGCTCGGCGTCGCCCACTGCCTCACCCCCGAGGAGCTGGACCGGGCGCTGGCGGAAAACCCGCGGGCCGTCGGAGCGCTGGCCGTCTCGCCCACCTATTTCGGTGCCTGCGCTGACCTGGCCGGCCTCGCCGAGGCCGCCCACTCCCATGACGTGCCGCTGATCGTCGACGAGGCCTGGGGCGCGCATCTGCGCTTCCACCCGGATCTGCCGGCCGACGCGATCTCGGCCGGGGCCGACCTGGTGGTCTCCTCCACCCACAAGATCGTGGGCAGCCTCACGCAGGCGGCGATGCTGCATCTCGGAGCCGGCGAGCGCCTCGACGAGCACGTCGTGGACCGCTGCGTGAGCCTGGTCGAGACGACCAGCCCGAGCGGGCTCCTCTCCGGCTCACTCGACGCGGCGCGCCGCCAGGCCGCCCGGCACGGGCGCGAGCTGCTCGGCGAGACGCTCGCCGCGCTGGAGCGGACCCGCGAGCAGATCCGCGGCATCCCCGGGCTGGACGTGCTCGACGAGCGGCTGGCCGGGCGCGCCGGGGTGGCGGGCTGGGACCCGCTGCGGCTGTCGATCGACGTGCGCGGCACCGGCGCCACGGGCTACCGTCTGGCCACTGTGGCGCGCGAGCTGGACGACATCAACTTCGAGCTGTTCTCCGAGAATGTCGCGGTGGCCGTGTTCGGGATGGGCGCCCCCGCCGCCCCGCAGGGAGAGCGGCTGGTGCGGGCGCTGCGCCACGCGGTCGAGGAGATGGGAGGCGCAGAGCCTGAGGAGCATCCCGAGTTCGCTCTCCCGCCGCCCTGGGGGCCGCTGGAGCTGACCCCGCGCGAGGCGTTCCTCGGCCCGCAGGAGGTCGTGCCCTTCGCCGGGGCACGGGATCGGATCGCCGCCGAGAGCCTGGCCGCATACCCGCCGGGGATCCCCAACGTGCTGCCGGGCGAGCGGCTCACCGCGGAAACCCTGCAGTTCGTCGCCGAGAGCGTCGCCCACGGCGGCTTCGTGCGCGGCGCCAGCGACCGCGAGCTCAACACCCTGCGGGTCGTGGTGGAGAGGTGAGGGCGCCGGGACGATGAGCGAGCCGCCGCGCCAGGACTCACCAGGGGAGGCGCCGCCGCGCTTCAGCGGCATCCGCACCTTCGCCCGCCAGCAGCACACGCGCGAGCTCGACGGCGCCGACGTCGCGGTGGTGGGGGTGCCTTTCGACGAGGGCACCAGCTTTCGGCCTGGACCGCGCTTCGGCCCGGAGGCGATCCGCTCGGCTTCGGTGCTGGTGCGCAACTGGCATCCGGTGCACGACGTGGAGGTATTCGAGCGGCTGCGGGTGGTCGACTGGGGAGACGTCGAGCTCTCGCCCGGCAACGCCGAGCGGGCGGTCGGCCAGATTGCCGAGCAGCTGGCGCCGGTGGTGGAGAGCGGCGCCGTGCCGCTGACGCTGGGAGGCGATCACACCATCGCCCTCGGGGAGCTGCGGGCCCTCGCCGCACGCCACGGCCCGCTGGGTCTTGTGCTGCTCGACTCACACGCCGACACCTGGGACTCCTACCGGGGCGAGCGCTACTTCCACGGCACCCCCTTCCGCCGCGCGGTGGAGGAGGGGCTTCTCGACCCGGCGCGGTCGCTGCTGGCCGGGATGCGGGGCTCGCTGTACTCGTCCCGCGACCTCGCCGAGGCCCGCGAGATGGGCTTCGAGCTCGTTCTCTGGCAGGAGCTGCGTGCGATGCACCCCGACGCCTACGGGCGGCTGGCCCGGGACATCACGGCCGGTGGGCCCGCCTTCTTCAGCTTCGACGTCGACTTCGTCGACCCGGCGTTCGCGCCGGCAACCGGTACCCCGGAGGTGGGCGGGCCGACCTCGGCCGAGGTGTTCGACTTCGTGCGCGCGCTGGCCGGGACGCGCTTCGCCGGCTTCGACGTGGTCGAGGTCTCACCGCCCTACGACGGCCCGGGCCAGGTCACCGCGCTGCTGGCGGCCAACGTCGCCTACGAGATGCTGGCACTGCGCGCTCTGGCCAGCTGATCCGCAGGCTCCCGAGCCGGCGAACGCCGCTCGCTAGGCTGGCGGCCATGGCCACCTTCGACCTGCTCGCCGAGCTGCCGATCGAGATCGAGGCATACGAGCTCGAGGATTGCGATCGCACCTACGGTGACTTCACGCGCCCCTCGACGATCATCCACCTCCGCGGTGACGGGCATGAAGGCGTCGGTGAGGACGTCGTCTACGACGTGCTCGACCACGTCGCCCATCGAGACAAGGGTCCGGTGCACGACCTCTCTGCGCCACGCACGCTGGGCGAGCTGTGCGACCTGGTTGCGGAGCTCGATCTGTTCGAGGGGGCGCCGCCGGTGCGCGACTTCTCCCGCCACTATCGCCGCTGGGCCTACGAGTCGGCGGCCCTCGACCTCGCGCTGCGCCAGAGCGGTCTCTCGCTGCACGGAGCGCTCGGCCGCGCTCCACGGCCGGTGACGTTCGTGTGCTCGACCCGTCTCGGGTCGTTCGGCGAGGAGGATGGCCGCTCGAGCACCGAGCCATTGCGCCGGCGGCTCGCCAAGTACCCGACCCTCCGCTTCAAGCTCGACCCCGAGAACGACTGGGACGCCGAGCTGATCGCCGAGATAAGGGAGTTGGCGCCGGTGGACGTGCTCGACCTCAAGGGCCTTTACAAGGGCACACCCGTCGACGTCGAGACCGACCCGGAGCTCTACCGCGCCGTTGCCGAAGCCTTTCCCGACGCCTGGCTGGAGGATCCCGATCTCAACGACGAGACGCGTGCGGTGCTCGAGCCGCACGCAGAGCGGATCACCTGGGACGCACCGCTTCACTCGCTCGCCGACATCACCTCGCTGGAGCGAAAGCCGCGGGCGATCAACTCCAAGCCCTCGCGGTTCGGCTCGTTGGCGGAGCTGCTCTCGGTCTACGAGCACTGCGAGCGGGAGGGGATCGCGATCTACGGCGGCGGCCAGGGCGAGATCGGGCCGGGTCGCGGCCAGATCCAGTACCTGGCCTCGCTCTTCCATCCCGACACCTCCAACGACGTCGCCCCGTCCGGCTACAACGACCCCGCGGTCCCCGACGGGCTCCCGGCGAGCCCGCTTGAGCCGCAGCCCACGGCCACCGGCTTCCGCTGGGGCGGATAGGGTGCGGGCATGAACGACAAGAGCTTCGCCGACGCGCTCAACGAGCAGATCGCCAACGAGTTCGCGGCCTCGATGCAGTACGTCGGCGCGGCCGTCCACTACGAATCCGAGACGCTGCCCCGCCTCGCCGCCTTCTTCTACCGCCAGGCGGCGGAGGAGCGCGACCACGCGATGATGATGATCCAGTACCTGATCGACACCGGCGAGGAGGTACGGGTGCCCGACATCAAGCGCCAGCAGACCCGCTTCGACGACGCCGTAGCGCCGGTAAAGATGGCGCTCGAGCAGGAGCGCCGGGTGGGCGACGAGATCAATGCGCTGTTCAAGCTCGCACGCGAGGCCGGCGACTACCGAGCCGAGCAGTTCATGCAGTGGTTCGTGAAGGAGCAGGTCGAGGAGGTGGCGCTGATGTCCGACATCCTCAGCGTCGTCGAGCGCTCAGCGGACAACCTGCTGCTCGCCGAGGACTACCTGGCCCGCGAGCAGCCCGGCGAGGAAGCCGACCCCACCGCCCCGCCCGCTGCCGGCGCCGCGTAACTCCGGCGGATCCGCGGAACTCCTCACTAATGAGGTTGACCGCTGTCCTGCCTTACGAATAAAGTCGGCCTGACGGGGGAAAACCCTGCGATTCGCGTGCAGGGATCCGAATTCAACGTACGGGAGGTTTCATGAGAAGGAGCAGGAAGAGGCGACTCTGCCTTGCCACGCTCGTGCTCGCACTGGCGGCGGCGTTCGCGTCGGTGTCGGTCTCCAGCGCTGTGATTCAAGGGCCGCCGAAGCCCAAGGCGTTCAATCAGATCAAGCAGGTAAACGCGCCAATTGCGCCGGCCGCGGTGGGACCACCGCCACTGAGCAGCAGGGCAACCTCGACGATCACGGTTCCGAACAAGAAGAAGTTCAAGTGGTTGATCCGCGATCTCAACGTCGACCTGCACCTCACGGTGCCTCCGGGCTCCGACACGGATGCCCTGAGGATCTTCCTGGTCGGCCCGAACGGTGCAGGGACCGCGCTGTCCGCCTTCAACGGCGAAGTCGATGCGACCGGCTTCGGCACGAGTTGCGACGGCGGAGCGACGGTGTTCGACGACCAGTCGAACAAGTTCGGCATGTTCGACACTGCGTTCGACCCGGCGACGGACGACGCCAACCAAGAGGAGTTCATCGCCCGCCCGCCCTACATCGGGAAGGTCCCGCCGGATGGCACCTTCAGGGTGTTTAACAATTTCGGTGTGAGGGGCAACTGGACGCTGTACATCTTCAACTACAGCGACACCGAGACGGCAACGCTGGTGTGCTGGTCGCTGCACGCCAAGCCGTTCAAAGTTGCAAAGCACCAGCACTAGCGGCAAATAGTTGAGCAATCGAACGAGCCGGCCCTCGGGCCGGCTCGTTTCGTTTGCGAGGATCTATGACGACGATGGCTGCCGCCTGCACGCACCTCGACGCGATCCGGGTCGAATCCCCGGAGAACGTTCCGGGGTGCGAAGACTGCCTGAAGATCGGCAGCCAGTGGGTGCACCTGCGGGCCTGCCGCAGCTGCGGCCACATCGGCTGCTGCGACTCCTCTCCGAACCAGCACGCGAGCAAACACGCCGCCGCCAGCGGCCATCCGATCGTCAGCTCGCTGGAGCCGGGCGAGGACTGGTCGTGGTGCTACGTCGACGAGGTGGCCTTCGTCCTGGAGGCGGACGAACCGCCGGCCGCCTGATGGCGATCTGGATCTTCGAGCCCGGCCACACAGAGATCGAATTCAGGGCTCGGCACATGATGGTTACCTGGGTGCGGGGGCTGTTCAAGGACATCCATGGCCGGCTCGACTTCGATTGGGACACCTGTCTGAACGCAACATTCGAAGGCGAGGTCGACGCGACCAAGCTGTGGACAGGGGAGCCCGAGCGGGACGCCCACCTGCGAAGTGCGGACTTCTTCGATGTCGAGAACCACCCCAAGATCACCTTCGAGGGCCGGCTGGTCGAGCGCACGGGCGATCACGATTTCAAGGCCACAGCCGATGTCACGATCCGCGACAACACCCGGGCGGTCCTGTTCGATGTCTCGTATCTCGGTAAGTGGGAGACGCCATTTTGGGTCGGCGATGAGAACCGCGGCACGATGCGCCGCATCGGCTTCGAGGGCCGGACCAGGGTAAATCGGCACGACTTCGGCGTCTCCTGGCAGGACCACATCCCGGGAGACGGTGTTGTGGTCAGCGACGAGATCGACTTGGTGCTCGACATCGAGGCGATCCACGAGGGGGATCTGGAAAAGACCGGCGCGATCGAGCACTACCGAAACGGCGACTGAGCACAAGCCGCAGCTGGCCGACCGCCTGGTCCGGAATACTCGCCCGCGTGCAGCAACCCGTCCGAGCGGGCAGCCGCGAGGTGCTCCACGTCGCGCGCGGGGTAACGCCGACGCACGACCACCTGCGCTCACGGTTGGTGTTCCTGTTCGTCGCGACGGTCATCCTTGACGCAATCGCGAGCGTGCTCATCTTCCTCTTCGAGCGCCACGCCGACGGCACCGAGATCACCACGCTCGGAGACTCCCTGTTCTGGACGAGCACGCAGCTGCTGACCGTCTCGTCGCAGCTGCCGAACCCGATCTCGACACCTGCGCGCGTGCTCGACGTCCTCCTCCAGGCGTACGCGATATCCGCCGTGGCGATCCTCGCCGGCTCTTTCGGGGCCTTCTTCCACCGCCGCGGCCTCGAGCGCGACCAGGTCGAGAATCGGCCCTAGGGACCGAGGACAAAGCCCTGTGGCTCTCGGCAGGTGGTTCGGTATTCAACCGGCCAAGGTGGCCAGTTTTCGCCCTGCCTTGACGCCCGGCCCGTTCGTCCGGTATGCAACTCCATATCGCAAGTGAGCAAGCCGATCGACCGAGGACTCCGAAATGCGACGCCATACGGCGTCCTGAACGGGAGCGACGGGACTCGAACCCGCGGCCTCCGGCGTGACAGGCCGGCGCTCTAACCAACTGAGCTACGCCCCCGACGGCGCACGAGCGCAGTGCGCCCGCGAAAGTCATTCTAGGCCGCCGCGCCTTCGCGGCGGCGCTCGTCAGCCCGCCTGCTCCTGGACCTGCGTGGCGACCGGGCCCTTCGGGCCCTCGCCAGGCTCGTAGGTCACGCGCGTGCCGTCGTCCAGCGAGCGGTGTCCCTCGCCCTGGATCTCGGAGTAGTGGACGAAGTGGTCGGGGCCGCCGTCATCGGGGGTGATGAACCCGAAGCCCTTCTCGTTCCTGAACCACTTCACAACACCTTCTGCCATTCCGATGCCTCCTCGGCTTCGTTCTGTGATGCGCGAGGAGGGGCTCCGAAAGCGCCGGACCCGTCTCGCATAAACCCTGAAAACAAAACCGGCACGGCCATCGCCGTGCCTCTCGCCGCGAAAGGTAGCGCACCGTAAGGGAGATAGCCTCAGCGCCGGTGAGGCTCGTCACCTACACCTCGGAGAGCGGTCCACGGGCGGGTCTGATCGCCGACGGCGGCGTGCTGGACGCCGCCCAGGCGCTCGGCGAATCGGGGCCGGTCAGCGTTCGCGAGCTGATCGCCGGCGGCCGCGTGGCCGACCTCGAGGAGGCGGAAGGCACGCCGGTCGCGGACGCCTCGCTGCTTCCACCCGTCCCGGATCCGGAGAAGATCATCTGCATCGGCCTCAACTACCGGTCGCACGCGGAGGAGGCGGGTCTCGAGCCTCCTAACAGCCCGACCTTCTTCGCCAAGTACCGCAACGCGCTTGCCGCGCCGGGCGCGGCGGTGGCCCTGCCGCGCGCAAGCCGGGAGGTCGACTACGAGGCCGAGGTCGCGGTCGTGATCGGCCGCCGGGCCCGCGAGGTCGCGGAGGCCGACGCGCTCGACCACGTGGCCGGATACATGCTGTTCAACGATCTCTCCGCGCGCGACCTGCAATTCGCCACACCGCAGTGGATGCCGGGCAAGGTCTTCGACGGCTCCGCGCCATGCGGGCCGGCCCTGGTCACCCCGGACGAGGCCGGCGCGCCGGACGAGATCGAGGTCGCGCTGGAGTTGAACGGGGAGACGATGCAATCGGCCTCGACCGCGGACCTCGTATTTGGGATCGCGGAGCTGGTCTCCCACCTCTCCTCGCTGATGACCCTGCAGCCCGGAGATGTGATCGCGACCGGCACGCCCCCCGGCGTGGGCGCCGCTCGCGAGCCTCCGGTCTGGCTGCGCGACGGCGACGAGATCGTGGTCAGCTCGCCGACCCTGGGGCGGCTGGAGACTACGATCGCCAGGAGCTAGGGCCGTATGGCGGTCAGCTTGAAGCGGCCGTCGTCGTCGAATCCGGTCCGCTTGACGATCGCGCGCACTGCGGCCTCGCCGCAGACCGTGAAGCCGACGCGCTCCTTGGACCCGAGCCCGTCGGAGCGGCCCAGGGTGTGGCCGGAGAGATCGCGCAGGATCAGCTCGAGATCCGCCTGGAAGGGGCCGCTCAGCTTCAACGTGAAGGTCCCGTCGAGAGGGATCGCGAACCTGCGGCGCGCCCTGCGGCGCGGCACCTCGCCCCGCTTGGTCACTCGGGTGCGGCTCTCCCACGGGTCGGTGGCGTCGCGATCGATTGCCGCAAAGGCCATGGAATCCGGCTTCAGCGAATGGTTCCAATTCCAGATCACCTGGTTGGGAAAGCGGAGGTTGCCGAATGCCTCTGCGAACGCTTCGCCGGGATTGTCGTAGTAGTGGTCGCCCTCGTCGCCGGGGAAGTAGGCCCCGTCACGGACCCCCTCGCAGACCCGCTCGTAGGTCGCCCAGTACTTCGGCCCGTAGTCGATCGTGGGCTCCAAGGGGGGGTTGCTGCGGTGATTTGCCAGGTGATGCCCGTACTCGTGGGCGATCACGAAGTCGCGAAATGCACCATCCGGAGGCATCGGACCAGAGTCGTTGCCGTTGATCACCATCCGGTCCTGCAGAAAGAAGTAACAGGCCAGCGCGGTGGGGCCGCAGGTGATGTCGATCTCCGACGGCGTCACCACGGAGACGGTCAGCAGGCCGATCTCCCCGCGGTGCGGGAGGGTGCCGAGGAAGCTTGCGATGCTTTGCGGGTTCGCGTGGGTGCAGGAGAGGGTGCAGGCAGTGGAGACGGTGATCGTCACCGTGCGCCCCTCCGCGTCGTTGACCGGGTACTGGCCGCTGGTGTCCGACGCGGTGGCCCTGGCCGCCGCGCGGTTCGGGCTGGCCAGCACCACGTCGCGGAACGGCACGGTCGGCGGCGGGACGTCGAAGGCGGCAACCTCCTCGCGCTGCTCGCGCGTGGACCCGGCGGCGGGGGCGATGAGAAGCAGGGCCACGAGCGGCGCGAGCGCGGCGGCCCGCGCGATCACGGCCTGGGCCCGGGGTCGATCTCGTATGCGCGGGCCGGCATCGAGGCGGAGAGCGGTGCGGGGGCGCCGCCGGGCCGGGCGCGATACGCGGCCGATGGGCGAGCCGTCTTGCGCGATCCCCAGGGCACCCGCTCCGGCGTGTAGGAGAGCAGCTTGCGCCAGGTAGTTGTGCCGACCACGCCGTCGGCGAACAGCCCGTTCTGCTGCTGGAAGGCGACCACGGCGTTGTGGGTGCCGTTGCCGAAGACCCCGGTCACGGGCAGCTGCGTCTGGCCGGCGGCGATCAGGTGCTCCTGCGCCCACACCACGAGGTCGCCGCGGCTGCCCCTCTTCAGCATCGGATGCGAATAGCTCGGGCGCAGCCCCCTGACCCGCCTCACGCGGCGGCCCAGCGCCCGCCACTCGCCGGCCGCAGTCTCCTGCCAGGACCACCAGCTGACCCCGGCGGCTCCGTAGTTGACCGCGAAGCGGCGGAACTTCTTGATCTTGCGCCGGCCGGGGTTCTCATAGGTCTGCCCGATCGGATAGATCGGGCGCTTGAAGACGCGGTTGTAGAGGTAGGTGTGGGAGTACACGGTGCGGACGCTGGTCCCAATCGCCTTCCAGTACATCTGCGGCTGGCTGTACTGCGCACCGTCCGGCCCCAGGAACACCGAGTAGGGAAAACCGGGGTGGTAGTCGACGTAGGGAAACCCCGCCAGCGAGACCGGAAAGTCGGGGCCGATTCGCGCCCGCAGCGCCTGGATGTAGCGGTCCGCGGCCGCGTACTTGCCTTCGTAGTGACCCTCGGCGTCGATGATCAGGCAATCGGCCCCCTTGTCGACCGCCCCTGCGCCGACCTTGGCCTCGGTGGCGGGCGAGTCGCCATAGACGAACTGCCATGCGCAGACCCGCAGCCCGCCGGCGTGAAGCCCGGCGACCAGCGAACTGGTGAGCTGGCTCCAGGAGCTGGCGGCGTCGCCCGCCTTGATGTAGACCGTGCGCACGCCCGAGCGTCGCGCACGGGAGATGATTCGCGCCGTGCTGCCGCCACTGGAGCGGCTCACGTACCAGATCCACATCCCCTGGGCGTCGAACGCGCTGGCTTCGGCACCCGGCTCGGGGGCTCCGCCCGTATCCGGAGGGGTCTGGGCACCGGTCACGGCCGGCACGAGGACCGGCAACGCGGCGCAGCAGGCGAGCGCCACCCCCAGGACCCAGCGAAGGGGCCCTCTGCTGCGGCTGGCTCTGCTCACGTTTGCTCCAACACGTCACTCGAGGCTGCGCTGCGGTCGTCCCCTCGCCGTCGGCGCGGCCGGCCGCACCAGTATGGCCTGCCTGCCTGCAAGATCCGTTTCAGCGGCGCCTAGGGTCGGCTGAGCGCGAGAGTGAACGGGCTCGAGCCCCCGGCGCCGAACCTCGACGCGAATCGCGCTGCCACCGCATGGCGTACTCGCGAGCTCAGGCGCGCCGCTCGACCGAGACCGAGTAGGCGCGCGGCCGTGCGTGGAGGATCGGGTCGTCCGACAGCTCGATCCCGTCGATCACCTTGATCGGGTCGAATACCACCACCGACCCCCCCTGCTCGGGGTCCTCGACCATGCGCTCGATCTCGAGCCGGCCGGCTGCGATGCGGCGGCGATCGTCGGGCCAGGCGACTGTCGGATCGTCGATCGCGTCGTCCTCCTCCGCCAGCACGAACTGGAGCTCGAACGCCGCCGGCCCCGCCCCGAGCCGCTCTTCCAGCTCGGTGCGCATGTGGTCGGAGTCGCGGGACTTGGCCTCCTCGTCGTCCTCGATCCTCTCCTCCCCGGCCTCGGCGTCCCAGCGGTAGCGGATCCAGCGCCCCTCGCCCTCGCCGTCGACGAGCTTGAAGGAGTGGATCGAGTTGTAGACCAGTTGCGCGTAGCTGACCGGTGGCGGCGTCCCCAGCGTCGCCTGGACTGCGGCCATGCTCTCGGGGTGGCTCTGCAGGAACTCGCCGAGCCCCTCCATGTCGGGCTGGCCCGTCTCCGGATCCGGCTTGCGCAGCCGCAGCAGCTCGAGGAAATCCTCCGGAGTGCGGCTCGGGAAGACCGGCGAGCTGACGCAGAGCAGGTCGGTCTCGGCCCCGTCGGGGAGGTTGAAGCGGATCGCCATCCCACGCGGTTCGCGCTCGCCATCGTGAACGTCGGGGTCGCCACCGGCCACCGAAAGGCGGATCAGCACCGGCACCTCGTCGCCCTGCAGATGGGGAGCCCGGGTCAGCTCGGCGGCTTCGGGCGAGGCTCGAAAGGTGCCCTCGCAGTAGAAGCCCTTGGTATGCAGCGCGCGGCGTCCCTTATGCGCGCCGTAGACGTCGTTGGCGGCGTCGACGAGCTGCTCGTACAGGTCGCCACCGACGTCTATGGCGCGAGCGTACCCGGATTGCACTGAGGGTGTGAGAATCTGCGCCGCAGAGATGATCGAACGAGCCGCACGCGCAGGGCTCAACCATGTCTTCGACCGCATCGGCGGCGGCCGCCTCGAGGTGGTGGAGGCGGGCCGGGCGCGCGTGTTCGGCGAGCCCGAGGCGGAGCTGCAGGCCACGGTCCGCGTCAACAACGCGCGGGCCTGGCTGGCGCTGCTGCACGGCAGCGTCGGAGTCGGCCGCTCCTACAGCGACGGCTGGTGGGACTGCGACGACCTCGTGTCGCTGTTTCGGATCGGCGCCCGCAACATGCCGCGGCTGGATGTCTGGCGCCGCCGCATCCACCCCGTCACCGGGCGCGCCCAGCGGCTGGCCGGGCGCATCCCGCGCAACACGCGCGCCGGGGCCCGCAGCAACGTCGCCGCCCACTACGACCTCGGCAACGATCTCTTCGAGCTCTATCTCGACCCGCGCATGCAGTACTCGTGCGCGTACTTCCCCTATCCGGGTGCGACGCTGGAACAGGCCCAGCTGGCGAAGCTGGAGCGGCTCTGCGAGGGGCTGCAGCTGCGGCCCGACGACCACCTGCTGGAGATCGGCACCGGCTGGGGCGGACTGGCGATCCATGCCGCGGCCGAGCACGGCTGCCGGGTCACCACCACGACGCTCTCGGCGCAGCAGCGCGACTACGCGTTGGGGCGAATTGCCGAGGCTGGTCTCGAGGACCGCGTCGAGGTCCTGCTCAGCGACTACCGCGACCTGCGCGGCAGCTACGACAAGCTCGTCTCGGTGGAGATGATCGAGGCCGTCGGCTGGCAGTACTTCGACACTTTCTTTGCGTGCTGCTCGCGCCTGCTCGCTCCCGACGGTCTGATGCTGCTGCAGGCGATCGTGATCGACGACCGCGCCTACGAGCTGGAGAAGGTGGCGAAGAGCTTCGCCAACACCCTGATCTTCCCCGGCGGATGCCTGCCGTCGCGGGCGAAGATCGCCGAATGCATCGGCCGCGTGACGGACATGCGCCAGCTGTGGATGGAAGACATCACTGCGCATTACGCCGAGACGCTGGCCGCGTGGGAGCAGCGCTTCCGCGCCAACGAGGACCGGATCGGGGAGCGTGGCTACGACGAGCGCTTCCGCCGCCTCTGGCGCCTCTATTTCCAGATCAGCGAAGCAGGGTTCCGGGAGCGGCGGCTGGGCGACGTGCAGCTGCTGCTCGCCAAGCCGGCGTACCGCCGGGACGACCTTCCGGCTGCGGAGCGGCGAGTGCGCCAGGCCGCGCTGACGACGGGCGGCGGCCGATCCGCAAGCGGTACCGTCAGCAGGTGAGGTGAAAGGCGCCGGCCGTGTGCCGGGGGTCGAGCCGCCCGTAGCGCGCGACCGCCTCGGCGGTGGGCAGGGCCTCGACCTCGACGCCGCGCTTGCGCAGCGCCTCGATCACCACCGGGTCCGGCCTCAACCGTCCATCGTGACCGCATCCGAGCACCAGCCGCTCGGGCAGCTCATCGAGCACCTCGTCGAGGTCCTCCATCGCAAGCGAGTGGCCGTCCTTGCGCCACCAGTCGGCCACGACCCGGTCCGGCAGCACGATCAGGTCGCGGCGGTGCTCGGTGCCGTCGACGACGAGGCACCCGAAGCTGTAGTCGCTCAACTCGGCCACGCCGTGAATTGTGGCTCAACTCGTGTCCAGACCAGGATGCCCTTGATGCTGTTGCCGCCGAAGATGATCGTCCCTGACTCCCTTTCGAAGGCCCGCGGCCGGTTGGAGGGGCGGCAGCATAAGGGACAATGCCGGGCCCGGTGAGGGACACCGCGCCAATTCGTCCCGGGGATCGGCCCGCGCTGATGAAGGCTGCCGCCGTTGTCGCGCTGGCACTGCTGCTGGGCGCGATGGTCGCCGTCCCCGCCGGCAGCCGCAAGCACCACCGCAGGCCGCGCGTGTTCGTCAACGGGGATTCGCTGGCGGTCGGCACCCGCCCCTACATCCCGGGCCGGCTGCACAGGTTTCGGGTCAGGCAGTCGACGTCGATCTCCCGCCACGCGCCGCAGGGAGTGGCAATCCTGCGCGGCCTTCGCAAATTCCCGCGAGTGGTGGTGATGAGCCTCGGCACCAACGACGACCCACGCCAGGTGGATGCGTTCCGAGCCGCGGTGCGGTCCACGGTTCACATGGCGGGGCGCCGGCACTGCGTCGTCTGGCCCAACATCGTGCGTCCGGCCGTCGCGGGCCGCACCTACTCGGGCTACAACGCCGTGCTGGCCGAGGAGAACCGCAGGCATCGCAACCTCCGCGTCGTCAAGTGGACGCGGATGGTCCGCCGCCACCCCTACTGGATCGGGTCCGACGGCGTTCACCCCAACGCGGACGGCTACCGATCCCGGGCGGCGGCGATCGCGCGCGAGGTGAGGCGCTGCGTGAAGGGCCTTCGCAGCCGCTGAGGTCCCTCACTCAGTAGGCCGGCGGTGCCGGTCCGGCCAACGCCCGGAACACCGGCGGCGGCACCCAGGCAGCGATCCCGTCGCGCACCTCGCCGCCGACGGCGGCGAGCGTGCTCCCGATCTCGCGCAGCACGATCACCAGCAGCGGCGGCGGTCTCCTGGGCGCCGGGCGCGGGGGGGCGCGGCCGGGCGGCGCGGATGGGGCCGGCGCTGCGGACGGTGGCGCGCCTCGGGTGGGGGCGCCGGAGGCCAGGCACTCCCCGATCGCCTGGGCGACGATCTGCGCGCGCACCGCATAGCCCTGCGGCGTCGCGTGCACGCCGTCAGCGGCGAGCAGCCCGGGGCTGGCGAGCGTTGCGGCGCGCCAGTCGGCCAGCGCCACCGGCGGCGACTGCGCGGCGAAGTTGCGCACCGCGCTGTTCAGCCCGTCGACCGAGACGCCGGCCAGGGGTGGGCGGCTGAGGGTGGCGACGACCATGCAGCGGTCGCCGGCGATCGAGCGGGCGGCCCGCAGGTCGCCGGCGAGGATCTCGGGCTGGGCGGGGTCGTCGTTGACCCCGAGATCGAAGACCACTACCTCGTCGGTCGGCCTCAGTCTGGCGCCGAGCACCTCGACCCCGTCGCCGCTGGGGCGGCTGGTGCGGGCGTCTACGGTGAGCGGGATGCCGGGAAGCTGCTGGCGCAGGTAGGGCGAGGTGCCAACCTCGAGGCTGTCGCCGACGACCAGTACCCCTCCGGCGCCGCGGGCCGGCGCGGCGGCCGCCAGCCACAGCCCGGCCAGGGCGACCGCCGCCATGGCCGCGCGCCGGGCGCGGCCCTCAGAACGTCCTGAAGCTCTCGCGGGCAAGGAAGAAGCCGTGGGCGAGTGCGGTTGCGGCGGCCAGGACTGCCACAAGCGTCCATGCAGATCTCATGCCGGGGACATTACGAGTACAGGCGGGCGGGCGATCTGCCGATAGGCGAGATGAGGGATACGGGATAATTTGCCCTGCTCCCGACCTCCACTCCCATGCCGACCGCCTGATCCACGCCTCGTGAACGACTTCTTCCTCGAGTGGTACCCGGTGTTCGGCGTCTTCTTCATGGCCGCGCTGCTGGTCGTGTTCGTCCTCCTCCTCCGGGGGACGATGCGGACGACGCGGCCGGAGACGGTCAGGGCAAGCCAGACCGCGCCGATCCTCTGGGACGATGTGCAGGGCGTGGATCCGGCCAAGGATGAGCTGGTGGACGTCGTGGAGTGGCTGCGCGATCCCGACCGCTTCGAGGCGCTGGGGGCTCGGGCGCCGCGAGGGGTGCTGCTGTTCGGACCCCCCGGGACGGGGAAGACAATGCTCGCCCGGGCAGTCGCCGCCCAGGCGGGAGTCGATTTCTTCGCCGCGTCGGGATCGAGCTTCGTCGAGATGTTCGTCGGCCGCGGCGCAGCCCGGATCCGCCGCCTGTTCAAGGAGGCGCGCAAGTCGGGGCGGGCGGTGATCTTCATCGACGAGCTCGACGCGGTTGGCGGGCGCCGCACCGGCGCCGGTGACGGCGGCAGCAGCGAGCGCGAGCAGGCGCTGAACCAGCTGCTGGTCGAGCTGGACGGCTTCGAGCGCGACCCGGGCACGGTGATCGTGATCGCCGCCTCCAACAACGTGGAGAAGCTCGACCACGCGCTGCTGCGGCCGGGACGCTTCGACCGCCAGATCCTCGTCGCGCCACCCGACCGGGAGGGGCGGGAGGCGATTTTGCGCGCCCACAGCCGCAACAAGCCGCTCGGCGACGACCTCAACCTTCGCGACATCGCCCGCAAGACCACGGGCCTGACCGGCGCGCAGCTCGCCAACGCGCTCAACGAGGCGGCGATCATCGCCGGCCGCCAGGGCCGCAGCGCGATCGCCCGCGACGACCTGCACGAGGCGCTGCTGCGCCAGTCGGTCGGCTCGCAGCAGTCGCGCCGCCTGAATGAGAAGGAGCGGCGGATCGTCGCCTACCACGAGGCCGGCCATGCCCTGACGCGCAAGCTTGTAGGGCTCGACCCGCCGGAGATCCTCAGCATCGTCCCTCGCGGCCCGGCGCTGGGCTTCGTCGCGCACGCCTCCGAGGAGGATCGCTACCTGCGCTCGCGCAACCAGCTTCTCGACGAGATGGTGACCCTGCTGGGCGGGCGGGCCGCGGAGGAGGAGGTGTTCGGCGAGGCCTACTCGGGCGCCGCCGACGACCTCACCCACGTGCACACGATCTGCGTGCAGATGGTCACCGAGTTCGGGATGTCGGTGAGCGGGGAGCCGCTGGAGGGCTCACCGCTGGCGCGGCCGACCGGGGACTACGCGCTCTCCGACCAGACCCGCCGCGACGTCGACCGAAGCGCCCAGACCCTGGCCGAGATCGCATACAGCCGCGCCCGCCGGCTGGTCGAGCTGCACCGGCGCTGCCTGGACGACCTCGCAGTCAACGCGCTCGAGCGCGAGACCCTGACCCGCGAGGATCTCGACGAGATCTTCGCTGCGCACGAGGCGCGTGAAACCGAGAGCGGGCCCGAAGCCGGGTCCCCGCCGGAGGGCGCCGGGGGGGCCGACCCGGTGGCGGATCCGCCGTCCGCAGAGCCGGTCTACCGCTTCCGCGCCGACCAGGACTCCGACTGAAACCTGCTCGCGTAGGTTGTCGGCTGCATGAAGAGCCTCGCGCTGACGATCGTGGCCGCCGCAGCACTTGCAGGCGGCCTCGTCGCATGCGAGGGAGACGGCGGGGGCGGAGACGGCGGCGGCTCGAAGGACGAATTCGCCGACCGCGCCAATCAGATCTGCACCGAGACGACTCGTGGGATCGTCGAAGCCGCCCTGAAGATAGGGCCGGATACGAACGAAAGGCAGACCGCCGAACTGGTCGGGGCTCAGCGACCTGCTCGCGAGCGGGGGCAGGCCAAGCTGCGCCGCCTTCAGCCCCCTGTGGCGCAGCGCCAGCGGTTCGCTCGCTTCGTCGCCCTGCGCGACGAGCAGATCGAGGCGTCGCGCCGGCAGGCGGAGGCGGCCGAGAAGGGGGACCAGGAGACCGCCCAGCGTACCTCGGAACAGGCGAGCGCCGCCTACGGCACCTCTCAGAAGGTGGCCGGCGAACTGGGGCTCGATGCCTGCGCGCTGCGGCTGCCCGCCGATGACGCGACGGCCGCCAGGGCGGTCGTGAAGGAGTACGAGACCTCCCGCGATCCCCCGCGTGTCTGCCGCGACCTCGTTTTGCCGCAACAGGTCGAGGTCGGCTTCGGCAGCTATGAGGGGTGCGTGCAGTTCACCCGCGAAAGGGCGGAGGACTTCTTCGCGACGGACGTGAAATTCATCAGCGCCAGCGGGGTGGACGACGTCGCCGCGATCATCGTGTTCGAGGACGTCGGCGGCAAGTACGACGGCGTTCCGACACAAGGGACCGTCTATTACGTGGACGGGCGCTGGAAGATCTTCTTACTCAGGCTGCTCGAGCGTCCGAATTCGGGCTAGACGGAACGGCTCGCTCTCGGTTGAGCGATGGAGTTAGCCGGACGACTCTCGAACCATGATCTCGGCAGGCAGCACTGCGTCCGTGACCGAGCGGTCAGGCCAACCGTGGCTTCAAGAAATTTCAAGAAATGCGGATGGTCAGCGGCGAGCGCGACCCTCAGAATGTCTTCCGAGGTGGCGGAACCTGTGGCAAGACCCGGCTTCACAGATGAGCGGAACGCTGCGCGGGCTGAGCTCAGGCGCGCAGCGGGTGCTCACATCGATGCCCGTCGGGCTGAGAGTGAGGCAACGGCGCTCATCCAACTGGTCTCGGCGGCTCAGAGAGCCGAACGAACCGGAATGTCATTGCGCGAGATCGCTGATGTGATCGACTCCAGCAGCCGAGCGCGGCTGATGGACTTCTCTGGCGTAACCGATTCGGCAGCGATCGAGCTTAAGCCCGCGGCGTAGGTCGCCAAGCGCTCACCTGCTGAAACAGGCGGATTGGCCGGTTAAGTGCGCCGCGCTTGTAGCGGGGTCCCTGAACAGATAAGGGAGTAGTGTGAGTAATCGCACAAGGTCTATCCGCCGCTGCCCGAACTCCTCGCGCCGACCGTCCTGCGCCTCGCAAGCCTCGACGACTTCCACGGGGACTCTCTCAGCGACAGAGACGCCGACCCGTAAACCCTGAAGGGCGTTCGTGGAGCCGGGCCCCAGGGAACAGGAGGTTCCCATGACCACAGGTAGGCCACACAAATGCAAGCGTCGGCTCCCTTGGAGTCGTCCTTGGGCATCCACCGCAGTCGCGCTCTCGACCGCGCTGTTGCTGCTCGCGGCGATCACGTCGCTGAACGGGGGAGCCGAATCGAAAGCGGCGACGCTCTCCCTGCCCCTGCTGGACCAGCCATCGACCCCGGATATACAGCTTCCGGCGGCGCCATCCGTTCCTCCGGTGACGCTTCCCGCACCGCCATCCGTTCCTCAGGTGACGCCTCCCGCACCGCCATCCGTTCCTCAGGTGACGCTTCCCGCACCGCCCTCGGTCCAGCCGCCATCCTCAGTGTCGTCGGTGCCTGGTTCCGCTTCGGCACAGCAGGGCGCCGGCGGATCCACATCGGCCGACCGACCCCGCCTCGGGAAGGCCGCACGATCACAGCGGCGAGGCGCCAGAGCGACCCGGCAGCTCCGTCGCGCCGTTCTGCGGCTGCAGGGCTGCTTCGGCGTACTCTCGAGCATGGAAACGAGGGTCCTCGTCCTGCGGACCGGGCTCAACGGCGGTGGCACGAGGACGGAGGAAGAGGTGGCGGGGTCGCTGGGTGTCCGGATCGTTCGAGTCCAGCAGCTCGCGCGGCGCGGGCTCCAGAATCTCCGGGCGGCGGCCGCCTTCGGCCTCTGTGAGGCGCAGGGTAGCCAGAGCGTCGGTTTCGGCTCCTCCACCGGATCGTCGCCGCTCCTGTCCAGCACCTCCCCCGTGCTGCCGTGGAAACCGTTCGCAGCCCAGCCTGTGGACCTCTTGGCGAGCAACGATCGTCTTTTCGGGGTGCCCGCCAGGGCCACCCAGCTCAACGATCCGCCCCCGGACGTCCTGCTCCTCCTTGGGCTCGCAGCGGTGATCCTTGGGGTCGGTCTCCTGCTCCAGCAATGGCGCGACCGCCGCCGCCGAGCGCTCAAGGAGCGCATCGCTGGCTTAGGTCGCCTGATGCGGGAGAAGCCGAGCGAGAAGGCACCAAGCACACGACCGGGGCTGAGTCCGGACCGCTAGATCCGTCGCGGCGCGTCATGCATTAGCTATCGGAAGGTCGATCCGACGACTCGGCGACGCTCGAATCAGGTCTTCTTCACCAAGCTCTACGTAGGACCCGAGGAAGCGATGGCGTTCGACCCTCGGGCACTTCGTGGCCCCGGTTCGATCGTCGCTTGTCTAGTGGGCGGTGCCGGGCTCGAACCGGCGACCTCCTGCTTGTAAGGCAGGCGCTCTCCCAACTGAGCTAACCACCCGGGCAGCGAATTATCGCCTCTAGCCCGCCAAAGCTAGTGTGCCCGCATGGACCTGGGCATAGAAGGGCGCACCGCCCTGGTGATGGGCGCGAGCCGCGGCATCGGCCGCGGGATCGCCGCATCCCTGGCGCGCGAAGGCGCACGGGTGGCGATCGCGAGCCGCTCGAAGGCGGATCTGGATGCCACCGCCGCCGATATCGAGGGAGAGGCGATGGGGTTCGAGGCGGACACCGGCGACCTCGAGCGGCTCACGGCGCTGCCGGTCGAGGTGGCAGACGCGCTGGGCCCGGTCGAGATTCTCGTCACCAACACCGGCGGGCCACCGGGAGGCGGCGCGCTCGACCACGGCCACGAGGAATGGGAGACGGCCTACCGCTCGCTGGTGCTGGCCCCCAAGACGCTGGTCGAGGCGGTGGTCCCCGGGATGCGCGAGCGCGAATGGGGGCGGATCGTCAACGTCGGCTCCAGCTCGACACGGGAACCGATCCCCGGCCTCAACCTCTCCAACGCACACCGCGCCGCCGCGGTCGGGTACTTCAAGACGCTGGCCACGGAGCTGGGCCGCCATGGGATCACCGTCAACACCGTGGCGACCGGGATGTTCGCGACCGAACGGCTGGCGGACATGCGCGGGTCGCTGGAGGCCGCGGAGCAGGCCGCGCGAGAGAACGTGCCGGTGGGCAGGCTGGGCGACCCGGACGAGTTCGGCGACCTGGTCGCCTTCCTGGCTTCGGAGCGGGCGGGCTTTCTGACCGGCACCGTGATCCCGCTCGACGGCGGGATGCTGCGCTCGATCTAGCCGGGGCGGATCATTCCCGCTCCAGGACCGCCTCGTGGGCGACCTCTCGATCGTCGAAGGGGAGAGCTTTGCCCCGCGAGTCGTAAAGGCGGCCGCCGAACGGCCCCCGGCCGAGGATCAGGACGCAGTCGCCGTCGCCTGCCGTAGCGATCGCCCCGCGAATCGCCTCGCCGCGATCGTCAACGGTCTCGACCGCCGCTGAGCCCGCCGCCTGCGCTCCTTCGACCAGCGGCGAAGGTGGCGACGCGGGCTCGGCGAGGTCCCACCGAGAGCTGGTAAGCACCAGCAAATCGCAGAGCCGGCCGGCGGCCATACCGATCTGGCGCTGCTCGGTCTGATCGCTGATCACGTCGACGGAGCTGAGGACGGCGACAAGGCGCCCCTGCCCCCGCCTGCGCACAAATTCGCGACCGATGCCCAGGACCGCCGCTGTGCCGACGGGGTCGTGCGCGTAGTCGACGATCACATCGATCGGCGGTGCCTGCCGGATCACCTCCAAGCGGCCGGGGACCGGCTCCGTCTGGCCGATGGCAAGGGCCGCTTCGTCCAGGTCGATGCCAAGCCCACCGGCGAGCGCCAGCGCGGCAAGGACGTTTTGCGCGTTGTAGGGACCCGGGAGGCGAGTTCGCAGCTCCAGCTCACCGGAAGGTGTGGCGGCGCGCACTCTGCCTTCCGTGAGGCTCCATTGGATGCCCTGTAACCGGTACTCGGCATCCTCGCCGCGGCCGTACCCCACCACCCGCCCCCCACGCTCATCGACCTCGGCGGCGAGCCGGCGACCGAACTGGTCGTCCAGGTTGAGCACCGCGAGCCCGGTCGCGGCCTCGCCGCGAACGAAGAGGCGCCGCTTGCACTCGGCGTAGCGTTCGACGCTGTCGTGGCGCTTCAGATGGTGTGCCGTTAGGTTCGTGAGCAGCGCGGCCTCGGGCAGCAGCGCCGGGCAGAAATCGAGCTGGTAGCTGGAGATCTCCCCCACGACCACGTCGGGCTCTTCCGGCAACGCCGAGAGGGGTGGGCCAAAGTAGGTGTTGGCGGCGATGCAGGGCCTTGCCCCGGATTCGGTGAGAACGGCCCGGACGAGGGCGGCGACTGTCGACTTGCCGTTCGTGCCGGTAACGGCAACCAGCGGGCGAGTGTCGAGGCGCCAGCCCAGCTCCGCCTCGTCGACGATCTCGATCCCGGCCCGGGCTGCCTCCTCCAGCAGGGGGACCGTGGGGGGCAGGCCGGGGCTCTTGACCAGGCAGTTCGGAGCCGTGCCCCCCCTGAGCAACTCGGTGCCCTCGCCACCCAGCGCGACCCGTACGCCAAGCTCCCGCAGTTCCGCCGCAGCCTGGCGAGCCCAGGGCCTTGCCAACCCGTCCCAGGCCATGACCTGCTCCGGCCCAGCCAGCTCGACCAGGGCGCGAGCAGCGGCCGACCCGGCCCGGGCGAGGCCCGCGATCAGATACGGGCCCGAGGGCGGCTCAGGCCGCCCCGGCCGGGCCCGCAGGCTTTCGCTCGGTCGAGGCGCTAGCTCAGCGGCGATAGGCGCGCGCGGCCTACCGGGGCCTCGGCTTGCGGCTGCTCGGCCAGGCTGGGGTTGTCGGTCGTCGTTCCGAGTGCCTCCACAACAGGAGACCCGTCACTCTGCGTCCCGAGCGCCTCCGCGACGGGGAAGTCCGAATCCCCTTCGGCCTCGACGCTGGAGCTGCTCGTCGCCTCGACGCTAGCGCAGGTCGTTGCTTCGACGCTGGAGCTGCTTGTCGCCTCGACGCTGGCGCAGGTCGTTGCTTCGACGCTGGAGCTGCCCGTCGCCTCGACGCTGGCGCAGGTCGTTGCTTCGACGCTGGCGCTGCCCGACGCTTCGACAGTGCCGGTGTCCGTCGTCGATCCAAGCGCCTCCGCCTCGGGGAAGCCGTTGCCTGGTGTCCGCCGCTCTGTGACCCGAATCTCGAACTTTCCCATTCCCAATTCCTCCGCTCGTCAGCTTGCGATTCGGAGACTATCCACCAGGCAAGCGCCGTGCAACACGGGCCTCAGGGGAACGGATGCGGCGTTAGCGGCCCGGCGTCGGCCAGGTCGAGGCGTCTGCCGAGCACCCGCTCGTCCAGGGTACTGATCGGTTGCGCGAGCCTTTCCATGCCGAGCGGCTCGCGGTCGTACCCGAACCCGATCGGGATCATCCCGGGCACGATCGCCCGCACCACGGTGAACGGCTTCGTGGCGGGCGAGGAGAGATCCACGATCACAGGCTCGGCGATCTTCGAAACAGCGTCAAGCGCCGATCCCCCGGCCGGCTCGACCTCCGTCAGCCCGATCCGCTCCGGCGAGTCGAAGAGGAACCGGTCGTGGGCGAGCATCCTCGCCTCGTGGTGAAAGCGGAGGTGGTCCCGCGGCGTCCGCACCTGCGCGGCCACGACCGGCCTGCGCTCCCCGGGCAGGGACCGCGCGGCGTCGATGTCGAGCGAGGCAACGTCCTCGACCGACTTGCGCGCCGCCATGAAGGGATCGGGGTGTGCGGCGGTGCCGACAACGATCCAGTCGTCCCTTGCCAGCACGACCATGATCACCGGCAGCGTGTCGAGCGTCAGGTTGACGACATGCACCTCGCCACCGTCCCGGACCATCTGCTCGTACCGTTCGCGCGAGTCGGCCGGGAGCGTGTCCGGGTCTATGCGCTCGCGGGACACGCGCTGCACCCACGTCCACATGAAGGCCTCCCGCTCGGCCAGCTCCGCTGCGGCCCGCTCGACCGCCTCGGCCCGGTCGGTGTGGGCGGCAACACCCGAGCTGGAGCACGGGATCGGGATGCTGTGCTCGGGATCGGGGTCGGCGAAGGGGTTGAACACGCTCTGCGCGGGGAGCCAGCGGCGCTCCCCGGCCGCCGTACTGCCCTCCACCCAGAGCGGCTCGATCTCCCCGTCCTGAGGCCAGGACTGCGAGCGGGCCTGCCTCGCGTTTGGACGGAAGATCCGGGTCGGTGGGATCGCCCCCTCCAGCTCGCTCTCGCGGGCCCGGATCAGCCGGTGCGCCCCTGCATCCCCCGCCGCGTAGCGCTCGGCGGCCTCGGCCCGGGCGATTAAGCGCGCCTCCTTCGCATGGGCGGCGAGACCTCTGCCGATGCGACCCGCGTGCCTGCCTGGCCAGCGGAGGTTGGGCACGGCGTGACGCGCGACGGCGACGAAGATCCCGTTCTCGATCTGCTTCAGCCATTCGATCGGGATCGTGGCGAGCCGGTGGGGCTCGGCGGCGCCGGCCTCTCCCAGCCGGGCCGCGTCGAGGGTCGCGACCGCGCCTGATGCCAGCTTGACCACGTGGACAGCCTCGGGGTCGAGCCGCGCGGCGACGTCGAGCGCTGCCGCTGCGTGCTCCGGGTCCGGGGCGTCACCCCAAACGGTTGGCTGCTGCCACGTCGCCAGGTACGCATAGGCGCGCAGGCGAAAGTCGTCGGTCATGCCGGCGATGAAGGCCCGCAGGGCGCGCCTGTTCACGTCTCGGGAAGCATCGGCCGGCAGAACCAACAGCTCATCCCCGGTCCAGATATGGGGGCCCCCGGTCTCCGCGTCGGGCTCTGCGACCAGCACCGCCTCGGCGAGACCGCTGCCGTCCGGTCTCGCATACCGGGCCGGAGAGGGGCGAAAGAAGCCGGCGCCGGCAAGGCGGTCGATCAGCTCGGCCGCCTCCTCCTGGTCGGATTGCGCAGCGCGGGCCAAAGCCTCCGGCTCCACGTCGCCTTCGACGAGAGCCCCGAGCATCGCGAGTCGCTGCTCGTGAGTGGCCTCGACTTCAATCTCGACGGTTGCGGCCGGGCCCACCGCAACGAGCCCGTCGCGCGTAATGCCGAGCAGCCAGCGTGGGTCTGCGAAGGGCATGCGGGGTCCCTCGCGGCTAGCTGCCAAGCAGCACAGCCACCAGGGGGTGACAGTCGGCGGGCAGTTCGAGAAACCGGCGCACCGGCCCGTCGATCACGCCGCCGATCGGCCGGATCGGCAGCTCCAGCTCGGTGCAGACGAGATAGGCGCTCTGCAGCGCAGCCCCGACCTCCATCATCGCGAACCGGTAGCCCCGCCCGGAGTACTTGCGGCTCGGCCGCTCGAGGTCGGCTGAGATGAAGATCACAGGGTGGGCGAAGGAAACGATCTGATCGGGACCGGGCTGGGAGAGGAAGAGGCCATCGAGCTCCAAGGGATGCTGCCGGACGAGGCGAAGCTCGAACTGGTCCGGGTCATACCACCAGAGGCCGGGTTCGAGGAGCTCGGGGCCCCGACCGACCGCCAGCTCCCGGCGAAGCAGGACATGGATGGCGAGCGAGTAGATCCCGCCCCCTGATGGGATCGGGTGATTGCCGGCCTCGCTGCGGCCATAGATCGCGCTGAGGACCGTCGAAAGCTCCTCGAAGCTGACCGTGCGCTGGCCGCCCTGCGGCTCGGACGAGGCCCGCCGGCCGGCCAGCTCCCAGACCGGTGTGCGCCTAGGCCGAAGCGCCTCGCCGCGGCCGGCGAGCCGCGTGGGGACGAACCTTTCGGTCAGCAACGAGACCATCGCTTCGTCGCTCGGCCGCCTCACGATGCCGGCGTCGATCGAGGAGATCCGGTGGAAGTGCCGCCAATGCTCCGCGCAGTCGGTGACCACCTCGGCTTCCAGCAGCGCCTCGATCAGGCCGCGGATGTCTGCCTCGGATGCCGTCTCCGACGCGATCTCCGCGGCGATTCCGGCCACCGTGGCGCGTCCGTTGCAGCGCTCCAGCACGGCGCGGACAATCGCCGGATCGCCCTCGGCGCGGGCCTCCCGGGTGCCGAGGTCAAAGACCAGCACCCCATCCACCTCGCGGGGAACCCGCTCCGCGATCGGCTTCACCTCGTCGATCGGGATCTTTGGCTTCTCCACAGCGGCGAGAGTCTAGGCTGGGGCGGCCGCGGAGCGCAGGCTGCCGCGGCGCGAGGCGACTGCGATCCACGCGGCCCCGGCGAGCATCATCACCAGGCTCTCGAGCTGGGCCTGGGTGAGGCCGAGAGCGGCATCGGAGTTTCGGCGCACAAACTCGACCAGGAAGCGCTCCGCACCGGCATAGAGGAGGTAGATCGCGAAGAGGACCCCGGCGCGGAAGCGGTCGCGCAGGTGCCAGAGGATCAGCGCGCCGATCCCCATCGCCAGCGTCTCGTAGACCGGAGTCGGGTGCACTGTCTCGTCGGTGGGGACGGTCCCGTCGGGATAGGCCATCGCCCAGGGGCCGTCCCAGGCCTTGCCGTAGTCGCCGTCGCCGGAGAGCTGGCAGCCGATGCGCCCGATCGCGTAGCCGAGAGCGAGGGCCGGCGCGGCGACGTCCAGCAGCACCAAGCTCAGGAAGCCGCGGTACCAGGCCCAGACCAGAACCGCTATCGCGCCACCGATCGCGCCGCCGTACCAGACCAGCCCGGAGCCGGAGAAGATGTTTCCGAGCAGGTCGTCGGAGACCTTGTCGTAGTTGTCGATGATGTAGTACAGGCGCGATCCGACCACCCCGCCGGCCAGCGCCGAGAAGCCCATCTCGTAGGCCCAGTCGACCGGCTTGCCGATCTCGGCGAAGCGGCGCGCGATCAGCGCCCCCGCCGCAAGAAAGGCGAGGGCGAACATCAGCCCGAAGGTCTGCAGGGTTAGTGGGCCTATGTTGATCTCCGGGTACATGCGTAAATGGCCCCGACGGGACTCGAACCCGCAATATCCGGCTTGAAGGGCCGGCGTCCTAGCCAGTTAGACCACGGGGCCTCCAAGCAAGTCTAGGGCGAGCTGGACCGGACCGATTCTGTCCGCCGGATCTTTCACAATACGAACGTATGTTCGTAGCTGAGAAACGGATCGCGCGGTGACGAAGCCGAACGAGAGACGGCACGCTCGCTTTCTTCGTGAGAGGTACGGGATGCCGATGAAGAAGATCGCCTCGCGTCTCGGGGTGTCACCCGGAAGTGTCCACCTTTGGACCTCGGACATCGAGATCACCGCCGAGCAAGCGGCCCGAAACAAGCTTGAGGCAGGACTCCTAAGGGGGGCGGTTTGGGCGGAGAAGAACCGCCAGAGGCGACTCAGGTACCAACAAGAGGGCAGAGAGCGTGCCCGGGGAGGAGATGCACTCCACCAAGCCGGATGCATGCTCTACTGGGCCGAAGGAGCGAAGGCTCGAAACTCCGTTGGGTTCGCCAATTCGGATGTCCAGATGGTGCGGTTCTTCTGCCGGTTCATCAAGGAGTACTTCGAAACACCCCCGGAGCGATTCACCTTCTCGCTCAACGTCTACACCGGCAACGGCCTCTCGATAGGAGAAGTCGAAGGGCATTGGCTCGAAGCGCTCGAGCTGCCCAGATCCTGTCTACGCAAGCACGTGATCAACCACTTCCCCACGTCCAGCAGCGGCACGAAGAGGCACAGGCTTCCCTACGGAGTCGGCCGCCTATGTCTCAACGACAGCCGCGTCATCCAGCACATCTACGGGGCGATCCAGGAATACGCCGGCTTCGAGGAACCCCGCTGGCTCGACGGCCCGCCGCAGAAGCGCCGCCCGAAGAAGCGGGCCCCCGACAGGGTCTAGCCGATCAACCGCTCCAGCAGCGCCTTCTGCGCGTGCAGGCGGTTCTCGGCCTGGTCCCAGACGGCCGAGCTCTCGCCGTACAGGACCTCCTCGCTGATCTCCTCACCCGGATGGGCGGGAAGGCAATGCAGGACGATCGCCCGCTCGGAGGCGCCGGCGAGCAGATCGGCGTCGACCCGGTAGGGCTCGAGGTCGGCGCGCCGCCGGTCCGCATCGGCTTCGTCGCCCATGCTCACCCATACATCCGTGTAGACGGCGTCGGCACCCTCGACCGCGAGGCGCGGATCGCCGGTCAGCATCGCCCCGTGGCCGTCCTCGAGCTGGTAGCCGTCCGGCGCCGCGATTCGTACCTCGACCCCGGCGATCCTGCCCAGGATCGCCAGCGAGCGGGCGCAGTTGTTGCCGTCGCCGACGTAGGCCAGCTTCAGGCCCGCCAGCTCCCCGAAGTGCTCGCGCAGGGTCAGCAGGTCGGCGAGCGCCTGACACGGATGGTGGGCCGGCGTCAAGCCGTTCACGACCGGCACCTCCGACGCATTGGCCAGCGACGCCACCACGTTGTGCGAGCCGGCCCGGATCACGATCGCGTGCACGTAGCGCGACAGCACCCTTGCGGTGTCCTCCACGGACTCGCCGCGGGCGAGCTGCAGCTCGTCGCCGCGCAGCACCAGCGGCGTAGCACCGAGCTCCGCCACCCCGACCTCGAACGAGATCCGAGTCCGCGTCGAGGGCTTCTCGAACACGAGCGCGACGCTGCTCCCGGCCAGCGAATCGGCCCCCTCGCCCTTGGTGCGGCCCTCCTTCAGCTGGGCCGCGCGCTCGAGCAATCCGGCCAGATCCTCGCCGCTGAGTTCCTCGCCTGTGAGGAAATGCCCCTTCAAGACGCAGATACTACGGGCGTGATCATCCACGCGCTCAGCTGGAATCTCTTCCACGGACGTGACGCGCCACCCGATCCATCGCTCTACACCTGGCGCTCGCGGCTGCTGAAGATCACCGAGCGCGGGGACCGCTACGTCCAGGTCAACCGCAACCTCTTCACCGAGTTCTCGACCGAGCTGTCGCGCATGGAATGGGATGTGGCACTGCTACAGGAGTGCCCGCCGCACTGGGCCGGGCCTCTGGCGGAGGCGCTCGGAGCCGAGACCCACCGCGTGCTGACCTCGCGCAACTGGCTGCCCCGCCTCAGCGCCGTGATCGCAACGCTCAACCCCGACCTGATCGCATCCGGCGAGGGCGGCTCCAACCTCACCCTGCTGCGCGGATCGCTGCTGCGACCCAACGAGACAGCCGTGGCCGAGCGGCGCGAGCTGGTGATCCGCGAACGGCACCCGGAACGGCGCACGATGGCCTTCACCCGCACCCGCGCGGGGCTCTGCGTCGCCAACCTGCACTCGACCAACGACCGGCCCGAGCTGGCGAGCGAGGAGGTTCTCAAGGCCGCGACGTCGGCGGTCGAGTGGGCGGCCGGGGCGCCGCTGCTGTTCGGCGGCGACCTCAACCTTCGCCCCGCCGAGCATCCCGAGGTATTCGAGGAGCTGGGCGGCCGCTTCGGCCTTGCCCGGCCGACCGCGCCGGACTCGATCGACCACCTGCTCGTCCGTGGGGTGGAGGTCACCGAAGAGCCCCACCACCTCCCCCCTCCCGAGGTCGTCCGAGAGCCCGCCACGGCCGGCCCGCTCGGGCTCTGGGGGCGGGAGGCCGGCCGCCGCATCCGCCTCTCCGACCACACGCCCGTGGCCGCCGCGCTGGAGCTCGGCGGCGCACCCTGAGCAGCCGCAACGGCATGCCCGTTTGCCTCATCCCTTCGGGAATGAAATAGTGGGTGCAGCTAGAGAGTCAAGCCAGTCAGCCGAGGAGGAAGACCCAGATGGCCGCGAGCAGCAAAGGAAGTAGCGCCCGCAAGACCAGCACGAAGCGCAAGACCGCACGCAAATCCACAGCAAAGAAGGCGAGCACGCGCAAGTCGAGCGCCAAGTCGAGCGCCCGCAAGTCCACCGCGCGCCGTTCGAGCCCCCGTAGCGGCGCCACGGCCGGCCTCGACAAGAGCGTCGAGAACTTCCGCAGCAGCCTCGAACGCAGCCTCACCATCAGCCGCGACCGGCTGCAGGAAGTGATGGACGACGCCGTCAAGCGCGGCCGACTGCAGCGCCGCGACGCGGAGAAGATGGTCTCCGACCTGGTCAACCGCGGTCGCAAGCAGACCGACAGCCTGCTGAAGGAGTTGGAGCGCGTGGCGAACCAGGCACGCAAGGAGGTACGCGGCCGCACCACACCGGCGCGCCGCGAGGCAACTCGGGCCGCGCGCCGCGCCCGCCGCCAGGTCGAGGGCGCCGCCGGGCGCGCGGGCCGCGCAGCCCGCGACGCCGCCGAGGGCCCGCGCTCCGAGGCCGACAGGCTGCGACGCCGTGCCGGGGTCGGGGCCGGCTTTCCGATCACCGCGTACGACCAGCTCACCGCGGCGCAGGTGAAGTCGCGCATCAGCGACCTGACCCCCGCGGAGCTGCGCAAGGTGCGCGACTACGAGAAGCGCAACCAGAACCGCAAGGGCGTCGTCACGGCGATCGGCAAGAAGCTCGGCTAGCGGCTAGGCGAACTCCGCCGCAAGCACCCCGAAGTCCAGCTCCTCGCCCAGCGTTTCGGCGACCAGCTCGTCGGCGCGAAGCCGCTGCCCCTGGCGCCAGAGCCCGACCAGCCAGTCCCCCGCGGCCGGCTGCGCGAACCAGCTCTCGCCAAAGCGGCGGCGCAGGTGCGCCCGCCAGCGGGTCTCCAGCGCCCAGGCGCGCAGGTAGCCCGCCACGTAGAAGCCACTGTCGACGTCGTCGAGCCAGGTCTGCGGGGTCCACTCGACCCGGGTCGCCTCGCCCAGCAGCTCCGCGTAGCGGCCCGGCATCGAGTCGAGGTCCGGCTGCTCTCCATGCAGCTCCAGCTCGTAGGCGATCTTGGCCGCGTAGCGGCGCAGGAAGTACAGCTTCACCGCGCGGGCGTGGGAGACGACTTCGCCTTCCTCTGCCCCCAGCAGCTCCCGCAGCCAGGCCGGGTCCTCGGTGAGGTGCTCGAGCAGGAACGCGTACGACTCCGTCACCGAGTTGTCGCCGAGGTACCGGTACTCGGGAGGCAGCTCCGACGCGACGTTGGCGTAGTGCTCGGCGTGGCCGCCCTCGTGAAACAGCGCCGCGAAGTCCTCGCGGCCCCCCACGCGCGGAACCACCAGGTAGACCTCTTGCGGGACCCGCACCGGGGCGCAGTATGCGCGCGCGGTCTTGGTCGGGCGTTGCTCGGTGTCCAGCACGATGTTGGTCTGCGACTCGAGATCGAGCCCCATCCCCGCCACCGTCCGGGCGAAGGACTCGATCAGCCGCTCGGCGGGGAATGCCGCATCGAGGCCCGGCGCGCGGAAGAAGCGGCTCAGGTCCGAGCGGCGCATCGCGGCCAGCCGGATCCCCAGCACACGCTCCAGCTCGGGCTCCATGATCCGCTCGTAGACCGGGTCGGTGTCCTCGACGAAGCGGGCGGTCTGCCCCGCCAGGGCCTCGAGGTCGATGCCGCGCACCTCCGTACAGGCTGCCGCGTAGCTGGGCCAGCCGAGCTCGCGAACCAGCTCGTGCGAGCGTCGCAACGCGGTGAGATGGAGCGGGTTGAGGTACTCCTCGAGCAGGCCCAGCCGCGCGGCCTCGAGCCGCTGCCGACGCTCCGGGTCGGGCTCGTTCGCCTGGATCACCGCGGCCATCCGGTAGCCGATCCGCTCTCCGTCCAGCTCGATCTCGAGCTCCGCCTCGCGCTCGGCGATCGCAGCCTCCTCGGCCGCGCTGGCCATGCCGAGGTGGCCCCCGAACGCCAGCTCCAGCAGCAGGCGCGCACGCCGGGCCCGCTCACCGCCGGCGCCCGCGCGGCCGCCCGACGCTTCTCTGAGCCGATCGACGGCGTCGCGAGCGAACAGCTCGGCGTGGCGTTCGTAGACCCGCTCCACCCGGTAGTCGGGCTTCTGCCCCGAGTAGTGCAGGTGGTACTCGCGGTCGAGCTCGGAGACGAACCGCTCCGCCCGCTGCGAGTAGGTGTCCAGGTCGAAGGCCACGGCGCTGCAACGATAGGAGCGATGAGTGACACGGCGACCAGACCCCCCGGCGCAAGGCGTGGAGAGCAGCTCACCCTCGACGTCGAGACGCTTGCATACGGCGGGCGGGGCGTGGCGCGCCTCGACGGCTACGTGGTCTTCGTCGCCGGGGCCCTGCCCGGCGACCGGGTGCGGGCCGAGGTGACCAAGGCCAAGCGTGGCTTCGCCGAGGCCAGGGCGGTCGAGCTGCTGGCGCCCGGCCCGGACCGCGTGCCGGCGAGCTGCGAGCACGAGGGCGAGCCGTGCCCCGGGGCGCCCTGGCAGCAACTTGCCTACGACCGCCAGCTCGCTCACAAGGCCGAGCAGGTCGACGACGCATTGCGGCGCATCGGCAACCTCGACGGATACGAGCTGGAGCCGATCGAGCCCGCGGTCGAGCGATGGCGCTACCGCAACAAGCTCGAGTACTCGTTCGGCGACAGCGACGGGAGGCTGGTCTGCGGCTTTCACGCCCGCGGGCGCTGGGACGTCGTGGTCGGCGTCGAGGACTGCCTGCTCGCGTCGGAGGCCGGCAACGCGGCCCGCGACGCGGTTCGCGACTGGGCGCGCCGCGAGCGCCTGCCGGCGTATGACCGGCGGGCGCGGCAGGGGCTGCTGCGCAACCTGGTCGTCCGCGAGGGTCGCCGCAGCGGCGAGCTGCAGACCCGCCTCGTCACATCCCCGGCGGGATTCCCGAAGCCGCCGGTGGACCTGCACACCGTGATCGAGGGGCCGGCCGGGGGCACCGACGGCCCGACCGGGGTGCTCGGGCGCGAGCACATCGTCGAGGAGCTGGACGGGCTTCATCTCGAGATCTCTCACTCGTCGTTCTTCCAGACCAACACCGAGATGGCCGAGCGCCTCTATGCCGCGGCCCGCGAGTACGCCGGCCTGTCGGGCAGCGAGCGCGTCTTCGACCTCTACTGCGGGATCGGCACCCTGGGGCTGGCAATGGCGCGGTCCGCCGGCGAGGTCTGGGGCCTGGAGATCGTGGCCGAGGCGATCGAGGACGCGGCGCGAAACGCCGAGCGCAACGGCATCGAAAACGCCCGCTTCGTCTGCGCCAACGCTCGCACCGGCACCCGGCCGCTGCTCGAGGAAGCGGGGCGCCCCGACCTCGTCGTGCTCGACCCTCCGCGCTCGGGTCTCTCCCAGAAGATCGTGCGCCGGGTGATCGAATGCGGCGCGCCGCGAATCGTCTATGTCTCCTGCAACCCGACGACGCTGGCCCCGAACGCCGCCCAGCTGGTCGAGGCCGGCTATAGCCTGCGCCGTGTGAAGCCGGTGGACATGTTCCCCCAGACTCCGCACATCGAGTGCGTGGCGCTGCTCGAGAAGGGCGGGGAGTGAGCACGGAGACCGGCGACCGCGCCGCGAGCGGACGCGGAGCGGAGCACGCGGCGCGCAGAGGTTTCGGAGTAGCCGCCGGGCTCGACCCGGAGGTCGCCGGGCCCCTTGCCGCCCGCTGCGCCGAGCTTGCCTACGAGTCGGTCTGGTCCAACGACCATCCCGCCGCCAACGGGCTGGAGACGCTCGCCGCGTTCGCCGAGGCGGCGCCCGGTATCGATCTCGGCGTCGCCGTGATGGCGCTCGACCGTCACGAGCCCGCGGCGATCGCGGCCAAGATCGACGAGCTGGGGCTCGACCGCGGGAGGCTCTGGATCGGCGTCGGGGCGGGCTTCTCCGAAAAGCCGCTTAGCAAGATGCGCGAGGCGCTTCCCGAGCTTCGCGATGCGCTGGACGGGGTGAGGCTGGCGCTGGCCGCGATGGGCCCGAAGATGTCGGCCTTCGGCGGCGCCGAATTCGACGCTGTGTTCACCAACTGGATGACCCCGGAATCCGCCGCCACGGCGCGCGAGCGCGTGCACGCGGGTGCCCGGGATGCCGGTCGCGAGCCCCCGCCGATGCTCGGCTACGTCCGCGCCGCGGTGGGCCCCGACGCCGCCGAGCGACTCGCCAAGGAGGAATCCTTCTACCGTGACCTTCACGACGGCTACCGCAACCACTTCGCCCGCATCGGCGAACCGCAGGGAACGGTCGGGGTGGCGGCGCCGGACGGCGAGCAGGCCCAGCGGGAGCTCGAGCGCTACTCGGCCCTCGACGTGGTCGTCGTCCGCGGCCTGGCCAGCGCCAACGTCGCGGCGATGACGGCGCTGGCCGAGGCCACCGCGCCCTGATCGCGGACCCGCGCCTGAGCCGAACCCGCGCGAGACCCCGCACGCGCTGCGAGAATCCGGCGGCGATGGAGGGGCGACGAACCTGCCGGGGACCTGTTGCGCCACCGGCGCTGCTGACCTGGCTGGCGCTGGTTGGGTCGCTGCTGATGGTTGCGTCGCTGCTGATGCTGGGCGGGGCGGAGACCGCCGCAGCCCACGCGGGCCATGCTCATACCAAGCAGGCGCGGCTGGCCCACGCCGCTGGGCCCAAGGCGCCCCTCGGACACGCGGGGCGCTGGGTCACCGACCGCAAGGGCCGGGTCGTCGTCCTGCACGGCGTCAACATGGTCTACAAGCGGCCGCCGTATCACCCGGCCGCGATCGGCTTCAACGGCCCCGACGCCGACTTCCTGAAGCGCCACGGCTTCAACACCGTTCGGCTGGGGCTGATCTATGCGGGAGTCGAGCCGCAGCCCGGCCAGTACGACGCCGCCTACATCCGCACCGTCCGCAGGACGGAGAAGGTGCTGGCAAAGCGCCGCATCTTCAGCATGATCGACTTCCACCAGGACCTCTACAACGAGAAGTTCACCGGCGAGGGCTTCCCCGCCTGGGCGACGATCGACGATGGCTTCCCGGCAGAGCCGCTCACCGGGTTCTCGCAGACCTACATCACCAGTCCGGGCCTCAACCGGGCCTTTGCGAACCTCTGGGCGAACCGAACCGGGCCGGGCGGCGTTGGCTTGCAGGACCGTTATGCCGCCGCCTGGCAGCGGGTGGCGCTCGCATTCAGGCGCCGGCAATACAACCTCGGCTACGACATCATCAACGAGCCCTGGCCCGGCAACCCGACCTTCCTCACCTGCGCGAGCACCGAGGGCTGCCCGGCGTTCGAACAGCAGATGCTCGCCCCGATGCAGCAGAAGGCGATCAACGCGATCCGCACCGCAGACGGGCGCCATTTGGTCTGGTACGAACCGGTGGTCACAACCCAGTTCGGGACCAAGTACCACCACCCCGACACCGGCGACCCGAAGGCGGGAATGAGCTTTCACATCTATTGCCTGACCGGCGGAGCCGGGGCTGCATCCGACTCCGAATGTGAAACGCTCGAGGAACTATCGCTCAACAACGCGCAGGAGAGGGCGAAACTCAACGGCGACACCCTTTTGCTTTCGGAGTTCGGCGCCACCGATCGCGAACCGGTGATCGAGCGCATGGTCGACCGCGCGGACCGCAACATGGTCTCCTGGCAGTGGTGGCACTACTGCGGCTGCAATGACCCGACCACAACAGGGCCGGGGGACACGCAGGCGCTGATCAAGGACCCGAAGGCTCCGCCCACCGGCGACAACCTGTTCCTCGACAAGATCAAGCTACTCGAGCGGCCCTACCCGCAGGCCGTGGCGGGAACGCCCGAGCGCTACTTCTTCAAGCGCGAGAGCCGCCGCTTCGAGCTCGTCTTCAGCAAGAAGCGCGCCTCGGGAAGCGGCCGCTTCCGGCGCGGGCTCAGCGACGTCTTCGTCCCGAAGCTGCACTACCCGCAGGGCTACCGGGCCGAGGTGAGCGGCGCCAAGGTCCTTTCGAAGCGGAACCGCCAGCACCTGATCCTGCGCGGGATGCCGGCAGCGCAGAAGGTGACGGTGACGATCACGCCGCGCTGAGCCGCGGCGCACCGCGCCTAGACGCCGGCTTCCGGTCTGCGGCCTGCGAACACCCGTTTCGCCGGCCAGACCCTGACATCAGACGAGTGTAAATATGCTGTTCGAGATGACCGCCAGGCCCACCGGGGGCGAAGCAGGCTCCGCAGCAGAGCTCGAGCCGCGCAGGGGCCCGGGACTCGGCACCGTCGCGTATGTCCCCCGGCTCGTGCTCGGCGCGCTTGGAGACCTGCGGTCGATCGCCGACGCGACCCGGGCGCTGCCCGCAATCGCCGAGGCGACCCGCGTGCTTCCCGCAGTCGCGCGCTCCCTCTCCTTGATCGAGTCCCGCACCGAGACGCTCGACCGTGAGGTAACCGAGATGCACCACGCCGTCGAGTCGATCCGCGGCGAGATGGACGAGCTGAAGGCCGACGTGCACGGGGCCATCCACCCGTTGAACCGGGCTGGCGCCCGCGTCCGCCGCCTGCGCGGCGGGCCCAAGGGCTAGCTTCGCCTCAGTAAGGCGGCAGCTCGTCGTACCAGCGGCCGAGCATGCGGAAGGCCCGCCAGAAACGTTGCTTGGCACCCTCCTCGTCCAGCGAGATGTCGATGTCCGGCACGTACAGCGCATCGATCGTCGGCGTGAACGCCTGCACCTCGCCCTCGCGCTGCTCGACCGGACGCGCGAGCGGGACCTCCAGCGCATTGAGCGTGTCGAGCGCTTCGGTGCCCATCACGACGACGATGCGGGGCGAGACGATCGCCAGCTCCTCCAGCAACCGTGAGACACACTCCTCCGCGGCGAGGCTCGGGTCGGCGATCGGGCACTTGACGCAGAGCGTGCCGTAGACCACCAGCGGATCGATCCCGAGCCGCTTGAAGCTCTTCATCAGCGCGTTGCCGGCGCGCCCGTAGAAGGCAACCCCCTCCTCGATCTCCGAGGCGGTGGGCGCATGCTTGAGCATGAAGACGTCGGCCTGAGGGTGCCCGGAGCCGAGCACCGGCATCAGCTTTCCGCGTGGGCAGTGGTCGCACTCCTGGAGCTCGCGGCTCAGCTGGTTCAGCTCGCGAATCGCGCGCTCGAGGTACTTCTCCTTGATCTCGTCGTCGGTAACTGGCACAGACGCCGATTCCTTTGACGGATTCGGCGCGGCTCCTTTACGGCGCCTCGCCTGCATCAGCTCTTGCCACGCCTGCGCCCGCCGCGGGCGGTCCGCCGGGACCGGACCGCGCGGCGCGGCTTTCCGCCCCGTGCGGGGCGCGCGTTGGGGACCTTGCGCTTGGCCGCCTTCGGCCGCCCCGTCGTCTGCAGGAACTTCAGCGCCTGCACGTAGACCAGGTTCTTGTGCTTTCGGGTGATGTCGGCGTCCCGCATCGCCTCCAGGAACTCGTCCGGCCCGTCGAAGTCATGGACGCGGAGTCGAACGCTTCCCAGGCCCTGGGCGACGTGGCTGTCGGAGCCGGCCCCGGGGACGATCCGGTACTTGCGGGCGAAGCGCTCCGCCTCCTCGTTGAACGCGGTCAGCGCCACGCGCGGGTTGAAGACCTCGAGGATGTCGATCTCTTCGACCATCTCCAGCAGATGCTCGTAATCCGGGACCGAGTGCAGGCGGTCGAATGGGTGCGGGACATAGACCAGGCCGCCCTGGCGGCGGATCTCGGCGATCGTCTCGGACATCGTCATCCCGCGCTCGATCCGGTCCTCGATGAACAGCCCGATCACCTCGCCCTGCTCGGCGGTCTTGACCTCCTCGGCGACGATCACCTTCAGTCCGTCCATCCTCTCGGCGACCTCGCGGGCCTCGAGCGCGCCCGAGATCTCGTTGTGATCGGTGATCGCGATCGCCCCCAGGCCGCGGTCGCGAGCAGTCTCCAGCAGCACCTCGACCGGAGTCGCGCAGTCGGGAGAGTGGTCGGTGTGCATGTGCAGGTCGACATCGATCAGCTTGCGGCGCGCGATGCGGCGCCGCACCGCGCCGTTTCCGGATGGGTCCTGCCGGCGTGCGGCGAGCCGTCGGTAAAGCTCCTCCAGCTCGTCGGCCACCTCGGACCAGCCGGGCACGGCGCCGGCGGCACGGCGGCGCAGCGACTCCAGCAGCCTGCGGTCGGATCCGAGCCTGGCGATCTGGCCGGCCAGGGTTTCGGCATCGCCGGGGGCGAACATCAGGCCGAGCTCCCCCTCCCCCACCAGCTCCACATAGAGCGGGAGCTGCGAGACGACCGGCACCGCCCCGCCGGCGAGCGCGATGCGGATCAGTTGCGGGGCCGGCCTCGGCCCGCCCGAGGCGGCGCAGACCACATCGGCCTCCGCGACCAGCTCCTCCTGGCTGGAGCCCGCGGGCCCGACCAGGTCGATGCGCTCGCGCAATCGCTTGGCGATCCGCAGCGGGGTCTCGGAGGGCGACTGGGTCCAGATCGTCGCCTGCCATTCCAGTTGATCGGGAAGGCGGCGCAGGGCGCGGAGGAAGAGGCGCAGCGCACCGCGCTCCTCCTCCAGGCAGAAGAGGATCCGCAGCGGACCGGGGCCCGAGCCGTCGCGGCGGCGAACCGCGTCGGCGCCCGGGCGCAGCAGCGCGTAGGAGCCGGGGAAAAAACGCTCCAGCAGCTCCGCCGTCTGGGCGCTGTTGACGGTGCGGACGTCGAGCCGCCCGAAGAAGATCTCGACCAGCGGCCGCGCCACCTGCGTCGAGAGCAGCCGCTCCGAAGGCTCGTGAAAGCTGCCCACGTTGAGCGAGTGGGAATGCCGCAGCGCGGTCGAGGACACGCTCGGTGCGAACGGCTCGTGTACGTGGACTATGTCCAGCGGGACGCCGCCGAGCAGCGCCTCCAGGGTCCGGCTCGCGTCGACGGGCACCGGAGCCGGCCGGGGCCGAGGGCCGCTCGGCAGCGCAACGCCGCCGCCGACATCGAGTACCCGGGGCTTGCCGCCGCGCCCGAACAGCGACGCCGGACGGTGCCGCGCCGCCTCGATGGCGGAGCGCGTCTCGCGAGCCGCTCGCCGCGACCCCGAGGGGGCCGCGATCAGCACCCGATGGCCCCGGCTCGCCAGCTCCTCGGAGGTGCGGCGGACGAAGTCGTTGACCTCGTGCCGTGCCTCCCACGGCTGGGGGGTCACCTGGACGATGGAGAGCACGGCGTCTGTCGAGCCCACGCCTGGCAGTCTAAGAGCCGGGCGCAGGCGTTCGGATCGGGCTGCCGCTACGTTGTCGCGCAATGCGACGAGGGGTGAAGCCGGTGGCCGCGGTGACCGCGGTGATCGCCGTCGCGGCGGTGGCGGCGATCCTCCTGCTCCGTTCCGACCAGAGCGGGCCGCGCATCGCCGACCGGACCGAGTTGGGTTTCGCGCCGCAGGCCCTTGCGGTCGCCGACGGCGATGCCTTCACGGTCGCCGCCGACGGCCGCCTCTACCGGGTCACCGACGGCGTGGTCAGTCCACTTGCCGGCAGCGCTCGCCGCGCCGCCTCCGTCCCCGTCCCCTCCGGCATGGCAGCCGGGTTCAACTCGCTCTGGGTCGGGAGCCACCGGACGGGACGGGTCACCCGGCTGAGCACCGAGGACGGGCGGCGCCTCGGGTTTCCGGTGCCGGTTGGCGACACGGTGACCGGAGTCTCGGTGGGCTCGCGCCTCGTGTGGGCATCGGCGGGTGACAACGGAATCGCCGGAGGGATCCGGCCGCTGGCCGCATCTGCCTACGCGGGGTCCAGCCTTGTCGCGCTGTCCTCGCAGTTCCCGAAGGGCGCAGTGCTTTCCGACCTCACCGCCGACGGCACCACCGTGTGGGTCACCGACGGCGCGCTCGACCGCGTCTACCGCCTCAAGGGGCGCGCGACCTTCCCGAGCGATTCGATCCCGGTCGGCGATCGGCCGCTTGCCGTTGCGGTCGGGTTCGGCGCGGTCTGGGTCGCCAACGCCGGCGACGGCACGGTCACGCGCATCGACCCGCGCGATGGCAGGCCAAGGGCGCACTCGATCCGGATCGGCGGCGAGCCCACCGACATCGCCGCCGGGGAGGAAGCGGTCTGGGTGGCCGACCGGCGCCGTGGACGCGTGCTTCGCGTCGATCCCGAGACTTCGAGGATCGAGCAGCGGCTTATGGTCGGCCCGGTCCCGCAGGCGCTCGCGATCGGCGAGGGCTCCGTGTGGGTGATCCGCGCCGGCCCCGACCGCGGCGAGCTGGTCCGTATCGAGCCCTAAGGGGCTAGGTCCCGGACTTCGCTGCCCGCTCGGCCGCGGTCTCTTCGCTGACCTCGCTCGGCCCGGGTGCAGCGTCGCGAGCGTGCTTGGCGATGAATTCCTCGGTCATCTCGCGCGCGATCGCGTCGGGCCGCTGCACGTGCGGCGACTTCATCAGGTAGCTCGAAGGCCCGTCGAGCTGGCCGGCGACGCCATGGTTCAGCGCCAGCTTGATGATCCGCACGGCGTCGATCACGATTCCCGCCGAGTTGGGCGAGTCCCAGACCTCGAGCTTGAGCTCGAGGTTCAGCGGGACGTCGCCGAAGGAACGGCCCTCGATCCGGATGTGGGCCCACTTGCGGTCGGTCAGCCAGGGGACGTAGTCGGAGGGGCCGACGTGGACGTCGTCCTCGGGCAGTTCGTGGCCCATGATCGAAGTGACGGCGTTGGTCTTCGACTCCTTCTTGGAGTCCAGCCGCTCGCGCTCGAGCATGTTGTAGAAGTCCATGTTGCCGCCGACGTTGA